>DATIZK010000081.1:0-283649 GCA_035517095.1 Burkholderiales bacterium | reverse complement strand
TTCGCCCTTGAGCGTCTTTGCGACCTGGTCCGCGAGGCCTTCACCGTAAGCCGTCGAGTCGTCGATCACCGCCACCACTTTGGGCTTCTCGGTCGCCGCAAGGTAGCTGGCGATCGCCGGGCCCTGCTGGTCGTCGCGGCCCACCACGCGAAATATGTTGTCGAAGCCCTGTTCGGTGAGCTGCGGGTTCGTCGCCGAGCCGGTGATCATCGGAATGCCGGCCTGGTGGTAGATCGCCGACGCCGGGATCGTGACGCCGGAATTGAGGTGCCCGACCACGCCCGCCACCTTGTCGTCAACCAGCTTCTGCGCCACGGTGGTGCCGACCTTCGGATCAGCCTGGTCGTCTTCGGAAATCAACGTGAAGTGCGCAGGCTTGCCGTCGATCGTCATCTTCGCCGCATTCGCCTGGTCGATCGCCAGCACCACGCCATTCTCATTGTCCTTGCCGAGGTGGGCGATGCTTCCGGTAAGCGGCCCGACGGTGCCAATCGTGATCTCTAGGGTGGCCGCCGGCGCTGGTGCGGCCGAAGCCTGCGGCTTGGGCGCCTCGGGTTTCTTTTCTTCTCCGCAACCGCTCAGACCGATCGCGGCCACGGCGGCGAGAAGGGTGAAAACATGCTTGGCGTGCTGCATACGACCTCCGGTTAGTTACGCTTTACGAATCGCGCGCCTGTGATGATAAATGAAAAGGGCCGGTGAGGCCGGCCCTTGCGCAACAAACGATGCTTGACTACTTAAGCGACAGAATCCATTTCACCAGCGCCTTGACATCCGCGTCGGGAACGCTGGAGTTCGGGGGCATCGGGATATTGCCCCACACGCCCGAGCCGCCCTTCTCGACCTTTTGCACCAGCTTCGCCTCGGCGTCCTTCTGCCCGGCATATTTCTTGGCGACATCCTTGTAGGCCGGCCCGAGGACCTTGTGGTCCACCGCATGACATGCGAGGCAGTTGTACTTCTTGGCCATCGCGAGGTCCGCACGGGCCGGCGCAGCGGCACAGGCCAAGCTGGCCAGGGCAAGCGAGAGTACGACGCGTTTCATCACAGGCTCCTTATGCAACAAAGAGATAACCAGCACTGCGCTGCAACATCGGCGCCAAGGGAGGGCGCCATGCTACCCGAATGCGGGTTGTTTGCAAGCCTGTCTGATGCTCGCAAGGTCGCTCAGCGGGGCCAGACAAGTAACGCCGCGGCAGAGCCATCCGTTGACCGGCTCGGGGCGCCGCGGCTTGTCCAGTGCCGGCGGCAAGCCGCTGACGCCATTGTGGATTGCGACTATTTGCGCGTCCGGCAGAAGCTCCTGGGCCAACTGCGCCGACCAGTGCGCGAGAGCTTCCGGCTCTCCCCGCAGCACCAGCAGCGCCGGCGGGACGACCGCCTCCTCGAGTGCCAGCGCCATGGCGCCGAACCCGGCCGGGTGGTCGCGCAGAGTCGGCAGATAGAGCTCGAGCGTGCGCTCGGCGGCGCGCGCGTAGCGGTCCTCCCCGGTGAGCGCCGCGAGCCTGCCGAGCGCCCAGGCCGCAACCCCGTTGCCGGCCGGTGTGGCGTTGTCGTGTCCCGGCTTCGGCCGGTGGATCAGTTGCTCGTGGTCACGGGCGGTGAAATAGAACCCGCCCGCCTCCCGGTCCTCGAACTGATCGAGCAGAACGTCGGCCAGTTCTTCGGCGAATTCCAGCTCGGCCAGGGAAAAGCGCGCCTGCAGCAGCTCGATCAGCGCGGCGATCAGGAAGGCGTAGTCGTCGAGGTACGCGTTCAGGTGCGCCCTGCCGTCCTTGTAAGTCGCAAGCAGCCGCCCGTCCCGCCACATGTGAGCGCGGATGAAATTCAGGGCATGGAAGGCGGACCCGAGCCACGCCTGGCGGCCGAAAACGCGACCCGCGTGCGCGAGGCCGCGGATCGCAAGCGCGTTCCACGACACCAGCACCTTCTCGTCGCGACCCGGCCGCACGCGCTTTTCGCGCGCGGCGAACAACTTCGCGCGCGCTGACCCGAGCAATGCGCCGTCTTCCAAAGCAAGCGGCTGCGCGACATGAAGATGCCAGTGACGATGTTCGAAGTTCGGCGGCCCCCCGAGGCCGTAGTGCGATTCGACGATCGCATACTCGTCTGCGCGCAGTAATGCTTGCGCCTCCTCCCTACTCCAGACGTAGAACTTGCCCTCCTCGTGCTCCGAGTCGGCGTCGAGCGACGAGTAGTAGCCGCCCTCGGGCGACTGCATTTCGCGCATGATCCAGCCGGCGGTCTCCTCGGCGCACTGCGCGAAACGCGCGTCGCCGGTGGCGAGCCAGGTGTCGGCCAGCAGCCCAAGCAGCGGCCCGTTGTCGTACAGCATCTTCTCGAAGTGCGGGATCGCCCACTGCGCGTCGACGCTGTAGCGGCAAAAGCCGCCGCCCAGCTGGTCGTAGATGCCGCCGTCGCACATGCGTGAGAGCGTCACGCGCGCCATGTCGAGCGCGCCGCGGTCGCCGTGGATCGCCCACGCGCGCAGGCAAAGCTCGAGGTCGGTCGAATGCGGAAACTTGGGCGCGCCGCCGAAGCCGCCGAAGCGCGGGTCGAAATTTGCGCGCAGGCTGTCGAGCGCGGCCTTGATCGGCGCAGCGCTGAACTCCGAGCGATGGCCCCCGCCGCCGGGCAGAGTGCGCGCGAAGGCGCTGCGCAGCTGTGCGTTCTGCTGCCCGATCTCGGCGCGCTTTTCCTGCCAGATCGCGGCAATTCGTTCCAGCAAGTCGGCGAAACCGGGCAGGCCGTAGCGCGCGGTCTTGGGAAAATAGGTGCCGCCGAAGAACGGCGTGCCGTCCGGCGAGAGAAACATCGTCAGCGGCCAGCCGCCGGGCCGCTGCGCGAGCATCTGGTGCGCCGTCTGATAAATCTGGTCGATGTCCGGACGTTCCTCGCGGTCGACTTTGACGTTGACGAACAGCCGGTTCATCTGCTCCGCGACCGCGGGATCCTCGAAGCTCTCCTGCGCCATAACGTGGCACCAGTGGCAGGCCGAATAGCCGATCGAGAGCAGCAGCGGCTTGTCCTCTCGGCGCGCGCGCTCGAGCGCCTCGGCGCCCCAGGGGTACCAGTCCACGGGGTTGGCGGCGTGCTGCCGCAGATATGGAGAGGTTTCGTTCGCTAGGCGGTTGGACATGACGTTGCTCGAGGCCTTCGGCTCATGCAGCATGCGCCAATGGTAAACGCCAAAGACCCTCGCGCAGCAGAGGTCTTGCGCTTCTGGTTCGGCGGGGACGCCGGCTACGGCAAGTCGCGCAAGGCGTGGTTCGAAAAGAACCCCGAGTTCGACTGCGAAATCCGCGCGCGGTTTTCACCGCTCTACGAGCTGGCCGCCTCGAGCGCGCTGGACGGATGGCAGGCTCAGCCCGGCAATTGCCTCGCGTTGGTGATCGCGCTCGACCAGTTTCCGCGCAATCTGTTTCGCGGTGACGCGAAAGCCTACGCTTCGGACGCGCGCGCGTGCGCAGCGGCGCGGGATGCGGTCGAGGCCGGATATGACAGGGACATGCTGCCGGTCGAAAGACTGTTCCTGTACCTGCCGTTCGAACACAGCGAGTCGCTCGACGACCAGTGGCGCGCGCTGGCCCTGATCGGCCGGCTCGCGCCCTGGCCCGAGACGGCGGACGCGTTCTCCTACGCGGTACGGCACTGGGACATCGTGCGTCGATTCGGTCGATTTCCGCATCGCAACGCCGCGCTCGGGCGCGCGAGCGCGCCCGAGGAAGTCGAGTTCCTGAAGCTGCCCGGCTCGGGCTTCTAGTCCTCGACGTCGGTCACCGCACCCTTGGAGGCGGTCGACACCAAGCGCATGTACTTCGCCATGACGCCGCGCGTATAGCGCGGCTTGGGTGCCTTCCACTTCCTGCGCCGCGCGGCGAGCTCCTTGGCCGGGACGTTCAACTGGATGAGGCGCCTGGCCGCGTCGATCGTGATCGAGTCGCCGTCCTTCACCAGAGCGATCGTTCCGCCGACATAGGCTTCGGGCGCCACGTGGCCGACCACCATGCCCCAGGTGCCGCCCGAGAAGCGCCCGTCGGTGATCAGCCCCACCGATCCGCCGAGCCCCTGGCCCGTCAGGGCCGATGTCGGCGCGAGCATCTCCTGCATCCCGGGACCGCCCTTCGGACCCTCGTAGCGGATCACGATCACGTCGCCGCCCTTGATCTTCTTGGACAGGATCGCCTTCATGCATGCGGGCTCCGAGTCGAACACGCGCGCCAGCCCGGTGATCGACGTCTTTTTCAGCCCCGTAATCTTTGCGACGCAGCCTTCGGTCGCAAGGTTGCCCTTGAGGATCGCGAGGTGGCCCTGCTTGTACATCGGCCTGGACCATGGGCGGATCACTTCCTGGTCGGCGCGGGGCTCGACGGGCACATCCTTGAGCATCTCAGCCATGGTCTTGCCGTGGATCGTCATGCACTCGCCGTGCAGCACGCCGTGCTCCAGCAGGATCCTGAGCACCTGCGGCACGCCGCCGGCGGCGTGAAAATCGGTGGCGACGAAGCGCCCGGACGGTTTGAGCTCGCACAGCACCGGCACTTTCCTCCGCACACGCTCGAAGTCGTCTATCGTCCACTTCACGCCGGCGGCGCTCGCGATCGCGAGGTAGTGCAGCACCGCGTTGGTCGAGCCGCCGGTGGCCATCACCAGCGCGATCGCATTCTCGATCGACTTGCGGGTGATGATGTCGCGCGGCCGCAGGTTGGCATGCACCGCCTGCGCCAGCACGCGCGCCGATTCGGCGGCGGAATCCGCTTTCTCCGCGTCGGGCGATGCCATCTGCGAGGATCCGAGCAGGCTCATGCCGAGTGCCTCGAACGACGAGCTCATGGTGTTTGCCGTGTATTGGCCGCCGCAGGCGCCGACGCTGGGACAGGCGTTGCGCTCGATGCCGTCGAAGTCCTCCTGCGACATCTTGCCCGCCGTCAAGGCGCCCACCGCCTCGAACGGGCTGACGATCGTCAGCTTCTGGCCCTTCCAGAATCCGGGCTTGATCGTGCCGGCGTAAACGAAGATGCCGGGCACGTTGATGCGCGCCATCGCCATCATGCTGCCGGGCATGTTCTTGTCGCAGCCGCCGACGCACAGCACACCGTCCATCAGCTGACCGTTCACCGCCACTTCGATCGAGTCGGCGATCACCTCGCGCGACACGAGCGAGAACTTCATGCCCTCGGTGCCCATGCCGATGCCGTCGGTGACGGTGGGAAAGCCGAACACCTGCGGCTTGGTTCCAGCGGCCTCGAGCGCGACCATCGCGCGGTCGACCAGGGGCTGGATCCCGGCGTTGCAGGGGTTCATGGTGGAGTGCCCGTTGGCGACCCCGATGATCGGCTTGTCGAAGTCGCCGTCCTTGAAACCCACCGCGCGCAACATTGCGCGATTGGGCGAGCGCGCGACGCCCTGCGTGATGATCCGGCTCCTGCGATTGTCAGCCATGTTCCGCCTCCGAACGATAGAATCGAATTCTACCGTGCTGATCCACCCAAATTTCGACCCGGTCGCGATCTCGATCGGACCGCTCGCCGTGCGCTGGTATGGCCTGATGTATCTCGCCGGCTTTGCAGCCGGCTGGTGGCTCGGGGTAAGCCGGATCCGCGCGGGCCTGGCGCCGGTGACCCGCGAGCAGCTGGACGACCTCGTCTTTTACGCTGTGCTCGGAGTGATCCTGGGCGGGCGGCTGGGTTACGTTCTGTTCTACAAGCCCGAGTACTACTTCGCGCACCCGCTTGAGATCCTCGAGGTGTGGCACGGCGGCATGTCGTTTCACGGCGGCTTCCTCGGGGTGCTGGCCGCGATGGGGTTCGCCGCGCGCAAGCTTCATGTCGACTGGTGGGCCCTGATGGACTTCGTCGCCCCGCTCTGTCCGATCGGACTCGCGGCCGGACGGCTGGGCAATTTCATTAATGGCGAATTGTGGGGCCGCGTCACCACGCTGCCGTGGGGCATGGTGTTCCCCGGCGCAGGCCCATTGCCCCGCCACCCCTCGGAGCTTTACGAGTTCGCGCTCGAAGGTGTGGTCCTGTTCGCGATCCTGTGGTGGTTTTCGTCCAGGCCGCGCCCGCGCGGACAGGTGTCGGCCCTGTTCCTGATCGGTTACGGCTGCTTCCGCTTCATCTGCGAATTCGCGCGCGAGCCCGACAACTTCCTTGGCTACCTCGCGCTGCACTTGACCATGGGCCAGTGGCTGAGCCTGCCGATGATCCTCGCCGGCGTCGGGCTCTTCCTCTGGAGCGCGCGGCACCACGTCAGCTGAGTCCCTCAAAGAAGGCCTTGATCTCGTCGGCCAGCGCCTGCGGCTGCTCCATCGCCGCGAAGTGCCCGCCTTTCGGCATGACGGTCCACCTGCGGATGTCGGCATAGGTTCTCGCCGCCAGCGAGCGCGGCGGCTTGAGGATCTCTCTGGGGAATTCGGCGTAGCCCGTTGGCACCGCGACGGTCTCGCCCTCGGGAATCGGCCAGGGCCCGTGCATGCGCGCATAGTAGGGCCAGAACGATGAGCCGATCGCGCCGGTGAACCAGTAAAGCGAGACGTTGGCGAGCATCTCGTCCCTCGGGATCGCGTTCTCGATCACGCCGCCGCAGTCGCTCCAGGCGCGGAATTTCTCCGCCATCCACCCCGCCAGCCCAGCGGGCGAGTCGCTCAGACCGTAGGCGAGAGTCTGCGGCCGCGTGCCCTGGATCGCCTGATACCCGGTCTCCTCCTTCAGCCAGCGTCGGAGCTCGCCGAGGTAGGCCGCCTCCTCGGGCGCGCTTGCGGGCTCTTTCGGGTCACGGCGCACGGCGAGGAGGTTCAAGTGAATTCCGATCATGCGCTGGGGGTGACGGTGCCCGAGGCAGGAGGCAACGAATGCACCCCAGTCTCCGCCTTGGGCGCCGAAGCGGGTGTACCCAAGCAGGCCCATCAGTTCGGCGTAGAGGTCCGCGATCTCCTCCACCGAAAGGCGCCTTTGCCCCGGCTTGAACGAGAGTCCGTATCCCGGCAGCGAAGGCGCCACGACCGTGAAGTCCTCGCTAAGTAGCGGGATGAGGCGCAGAAACTCGAACACCGAGCCTGGCCAACCGTGCGAAACGAGGAGCGGCCGCGCCTCCTTGCGCTTGCCTTTGACGAGAACAAAGTGCAGCTCGATGCCGTGAACGGGGACGGTGTACTGCGCGAACGCGTTCAGACGCGCTTCCTGCTCTCGCCAATCGAAGCGCGTGCGCCAGTACTCGCACAGGTCTCGCATATACGCGAGGCTCGTCCCGGTCGACCACGGCGCGAGCGGCGGCTCATCCGGCCAGCGCGTGCGAGCGAGCCGCTCGCGAAGATCCGTGAGCGCGGCATCGGCGACGGCGAGGCGGAAGGGCTTCACTCGAGCGCCGCCTCGAGAACGCGCGCGACGTGCAGCGCCTCGCGCTGCGCGCCGTCGGCGATCTGGCGGCGGCAGCTGGTGCCGTCGGCGACGATCAGGGCGTCCGCGCGCGCGCCGCGCACCGCCGGCAGCAAGTTCGCCTCGGCCATCTTTAACGAGATCGCGTGGTGCTCGGCCTCGTAACCGAAGCTGCCCGCCATGCCGCAGCAACTGCTCTCGAGCGGCGTGACGCGAAGCGCGGGTACCAGCGCCAGCACCCTCTCCACCGCCTCCATCGCACCGAATGCTTTCTGGTGGCAATGGCCGTGCAGCAGCGCCTCGCGCGGCAGCGGCTTGAGCTTCAGCTGCAGCGTTCCCGCATCGGCCTCGTGCGCGAGGAACTCTTCGAACAGCAAAGCGTGCTTCGCCAGCGCCTCGGTGCCGGGCAGCATCACCGTGAATTCGTCGCGCAGCGAGAACAGGCACGAGGGCTCCAGCCCGACGACCGGCATGCCGCGCTCGACCCAGGGCGCGAGCGCATCGACCATGCGGCGCGCCTCGCGCTTTGCTTCGTCCACCAGCCCTGCGGACAGGAAAGTGCGCCCGCAGCACAGCGGCCGGCCGTCGCCGGCCGGACGCGCTTCGTGCACTCGGTAGCCTCCCGCTTGCAGCACGCGCAGCGCGGCACGGGCGTTCTCGGGTTCGAAGTAGCGGTTGAACGTATCGACCAGGAGAACCACCTCGCGTCCGCCCGTGGCAGGAGCTGCGTGAGCACTGAACGTTTCGTGCCGCCAGGTGGGGAGCGGGCGTTCGGCAGCGAACCCGACGAACCGCTTGCCCAGCGCCTGGGCCGCGTTGGCAAGCGGCGCGACGCGCGCGAGCCAGGGTGCGTAGCGCGGCAGGTAAGCGACCAAGCGGTCGCGCAGCTTCATGCCATGGCGGGCGTTGTAATGCGCCAGGTATTCGATTTTCATGCGCGCCATGTCGACCCCGGTCGGGCATTCGCGCTTGCAGCCCTTGCACGAGACGCACAGCTCGAGCGCGTCCTTTGCTTGGTCGAAGGGCAGCTGACCCGAGAGCGCAAGGCGCAGGGTGTTGGCGCGGCCGCGCGTCAGGTGGACCTCGTCGCGCGTGGCGCGGTACGACGGGCACATGGTGCCGGCGTCGAACTTACGGCAATGGCCGTTGTTGTTGCACATCTCGACCGCCTTGTCCCAGCCGCCCCATTCCCTCCAGTCCAGAACGGTCGCCGGCACCTGGGTGGTATAGCCCGGCGGATGGCGCAAAAGCCGCGCGTCGTCCATTCGTGACGGAGCGACGATCTTGCCGGGATTCATCAGCCCCTTCGGATCGAGCCAGCCCTTGATCTGCGCCAGGCAGGCGGTAAGCCGCGGGCCGAAGAACGGCGCGATCCACTCCGAGCGCACCAGCCCATCGCCGTGTTCGCCGGAGTAGGCGCCCTTGTACTGCTTCACCAGCGCGCTCGCCTCCTCGGCGATGGCGCGCATCTTGGCCGCCCCGTCGCGCCGCATGTCGAGCACCGGGCGCACGTGCAGCGTGCCGACCGACGCGTGCGCGTACCAGGTGCCGCGGGTGCCGTGCTTGGCGAACACCTGCGTCAGCCGGTCCGTGTATTCGGCAAGATGTTCCAGCGGCACCGCGCAGTCTTCGATGAACGACACCGGCTTGCCGTCGCCCTTCATCGACATCATGATGTTGAGGCCCGCCTTGCGCACTTCCCAGATGTCTTTCTGCAGTTTCGCGTCGGTCACTTCGACCACGCTGCCGGGCAGGCCAAGGTCGGCCATCAGCTGCACCAGGCGGCCGAGCTTCTCGTGCTGTGCGCTGCGCTCCTCACCGGAAAATTCGACCAGCAGGATCGCTTCGGGCTCGCCGCGGATGAAGGCCTCGACCGTGCGGCGAAACGCCCCGATATCGCGCGCCAGGTCGATCATGGTGCGATCGACCAGCTCGACCGCGGACGGTCCCAGCTCGACGATGTGCCGCGCCAAGTCCATCGCGGTATAGAACTTCGGAAAGTGGCAAACGCCGAGCGCGCGCGCCGGCGGCAAGGGCGAAAGCTTGAGCCGCAGCCGCTCGAAAAACGCGAGCGTGCCCTCGGACCCCACCAGCAGGTGCGCCGCGTTGGCGTGCGGCGGACCGAGATGATCTAGGTTGTAGCCCGCGACCTTGCGCAGTACGTTGGGAAAGCGCGCCGCGATCTCATCGCGCTCGCGCGCGTAAAGGGTGCGCAGCTTGGCCACGAAGTCCATGTATCCCCTCGGCCCGGTCGCGCCCTCAATCGGTCCGAAGCGCCATTGCTCGCCGGTCGGCGTGAAGGCGTCAATCGCGAGCACGTTGTGGACCATGTTGCCGTAGGCGATCGAACGCGACCCGCAGGAGTTGTTGCCCGCCATGCCGCCGAGGGTGGCCTGGGCGCTGGTCGAGACGTCCACCGGGTACCACAGCCCATGCGGGCGCAGGCGGGCGTTCAGCTGGTCGAGCACCAAGCCCGGCTGCACCAGCACGGTCCGCGCTTCAAGGTCGAACTCGACGAGCCCGTTGAGGTATTTCGAGTGGTCGACCACCAGCGCGGCGCCGACCGTCTGACCGCATTGCGAGGTGCCCGCGCCGCGCGGCAGGATGGGCACGCCCTGCTCAAGCGCGATCGCGACCGCCGTGCGCGCGGCCTCCTCCGAGCGCGGCACCACGACGCCGACCGGCTCGATCTGGTAGATCGACGCATCGGTCGAATAGCGGCCGCGGCTGGCCGCATCGAATAGCACTTCGCCGTCGACCTCCTTGCGCAGCCGCGCCGCGAGGGAGCTCACGCGGCCTGCTTCTTGGCGATTGCCTCGAGCACGGTGGCGAGCTTGGCCGAGAGGTGGTCGCGCAGCAGCTGCTTCAAGCGCGCCGCGTCACGCGCGGCCAATGCGGCGAGGATCGCTTCATGCTCCTGCACCGCTGCGTCCCAGCGCTCAGGCGACAGGTTCGCCATGTAGCGCACGCGGCGCACGTTCGCGTTCAGCTGACGGTAGGTCTGCTGCAGCACCGCGTTGCCCGAGGCCTCGACCAGCCTCAGGTGAATGGCCTGGTTGCAGCGGAAATATCCATCCAGATCACCGCGCGCGTGCATGGCCAGCATTTCGTAGTGCAGGGCCCGGATTTCGGCGACGTCCCGCTCGCTTGCGTGGGCGCAGGCGAGCTCTCCGGCCAGACTCTCGAGTGCCCCCATCACGGCAAGCGTCTCGGCGATGCGCGCCGGCTCGATCAGCGCGACGACGGCGCCGCGGTTGGGTAACAATTCAACCAGGCCTTCGGAGGCGAGCAGCTTGATCGCTTCGCGCAGCGGCGTGCGCGAAACGCCCAGACGCGTGGTCAGCACGCGCTCGTTGAGCCTCGCCCCGGGCGCCAGTTCCCCGCGGATGATCAAGTCGCGCAGCTGATCGATCGCCTCTTCGTGCAGCGGCCGTCGGGAGCTGGACACGGCGAGGGGCGCAATCGATCCCATGCTTGCATTCTAAGGTATTTTGCATGCAAAATACAATGTTAGTTTTTCCCTAAATTAGCCTTTGTTGCGCAGAGAATTTAATTCTGCATGCAAACTGGAGGGTCTATGTCTCGCATCGCCGGTCGTCACTTTCTGCAGATCCCGGGGCCAACCAACGTTCCGGACCGGGTGTTGCGTGCGATCGACCTGCCGACCATGGACCACCGCGGCCCGGAGTTCGCCCAACTGGGCAAGGCGGTCCTGGCCGGGATGAAGCGCATCTTCAGGACCGAGCAGGGCGAAGTGGTGATCTACCCGGCCTCCGGCACCGGCGCGTGGGAAGCCGCACTGGTGAACACCCTATCGCCTGGCGACCGTGTATTGATGGTCGAAACCGGCCACTTCGCCGCGCTGTGGCAGCGGCTTGCGACGCGCCTGGGGCTGCAGGTGGAGTTCCTTCCCGGCGACTGGCGCCACGGCGCGGATCCGGGCGCGATCGAAAAGCGCCTGCGCGCCGACGCGCAGCACGCGCTCAAGGCCGTGTGCGTGGTGCAAAACGAGACCTCGACCGGCGTCGCCTCGCGCATCGCCGAAGTGCGCAAGGCGATCGACGCATCCGGCCACCCGGCGCTATTCATGGTCGACACCATTTCGTCGCTCGCCTCGATCGACTATCGCCACGACGAGTGGGGGGTGGACGTCACCGTGGCGGGGTCGCAGAAGGGGCTGATGCTGCCGCCGGGACTGTCCTTCAACTGCATCTCGCCCAAGGCGCTCGCCGCCGCCAAGAACGCCGCCTTGCCGCGCAGCTACTGGGCCTGGGACGAAATGCTGGCGAGCGGCAAGAGCGGCTTCTTTCCGTATACCCCGGCGACCAACCTGCTCTATGGCCTGCGCGAAGCGATCGCGATGCTGGAGGAGGAGGGGCTCGTAAACGTGTTCGCGCGCCATCGGCGCCACGCCGAGGCGACGCGGCGCGCGGTGCGCGCCTGGGGGCTCGAAGTGCTCGCGCTCGATCCGTCCGAGTACTCCGCCTCGCTCACCGCGGTGCTGCTGCCCGCCGGTCAGGATGCCGACCGCGTGCGCAAAGTCGTGCTCGAGCACTTCGACATGTCGCTCGGCACCGGGTTGGGCAAACTGGCCGGCAAGGTGTTTCGCATCGGTCACCTAGGCGACTTCAACGACCTTGCTCTGATGGGTACCCTGGCCGGGGTCGAAATGGGGCTCGAGCTCGCGGGCGTCGGCGTCAAGAAGGAGGGCGTGCTCGCGGCGATGGCGTACCTTGCCGAGTGCCACGCGAGCGGGCAGCGCGCCGCCGCCTGAGCCGCCGGAGCCTGGACATGGGACCGCTTGCCGGCGTGAAGGTGATCGAGCTCGCCCAGATCATGGCGGGCCCGACCTGCGGCATGCTGCTCGCGGACATGGGCGCCGACGTGATCAAGATCGAGCGCATTCCGGGCGGAGACGATACGCGGCGCATGAACCGGCCCGAAATCAACGGCGAATCCGCAGCGTTCATGGCCGTGAACCGCAACAAGCGAGGCATCGCGCTCAACCTCAAGCTGCCCGCCGCACGCGAAGCGCTCAAGCGCATGGTCGCGCAGTGCGACGTGCTGACCGAGAACTACCGTCAGGGCACTATGGAAAAGCTCGGCCTTGGCTACGACGCGCTCATGCAGGTCAACCCAGGACTCATCTATTGCTCGATCTCGGGCTACGGCCGCAGCGGCCCCTACGCGGACAAAGGCGGCTTCGATCTGATCGCCCAGGGCATGTCCGGACTGATGGCAATCACCGGCGAGCCGGGTGGCGAGCCGGTCAAGGCCGGCAGTCCTATCTGCGACATCAACGCCGGCATCCTGGGCGCGCTAGGAATCGTCTCGGCCTACGTTCATCGGCTCAAGAGCGGACACGGTCAGCTGGTCGATACTTCGCTGTTCGAGGCCGGCATCCAGCAGACCTACTGGCAGGCGGCGATCTACTTCGCCACCGGGCGCTCACCCGGACCGAGCGGCTCGGCGCATGTCCTGTCGGCACCCTATCAGGCATTCCGCGCCAGGGACGGCTGGCTCACGATTGGCGGCGCGAACCAGGCGAACTGGGAGCGCCTTGCGCGCGTGCTCGGCGCCCCCGAGTGGCTCGCAGACGAGCGCTTCGGCACCAACGCCGAGCGGATGAAAAACCTCGGTGCATTGGTGCGGCTCATCAACGCTAAGCTCGCGCACAAGACGATGCGCGAGTGGATCGGGTTGCTCGAGGCCGAGGGCGTGCCTTGCGGGCCGATCAATTCGATCGGCGACATGGTCGCGGATCCGCAAGCGCTCGCGCGCGAAATGGTGGTCGAGCTCGAGCACCCCCGCGCCGGCCGCACCCGCGCGCTCGGGCTGCCGATCAAATTCTCGGCCACGCCCGGCCGCGTGGCGCGCCCGGCGCCGTGTTTCGGCGAGCATACACGCGAGGTGTTGGGCGAATTCGGCTTCAGCGCGCCTGAAATCGGCGCCCTGCTCGCAAGCGGTGCCGCGGCTTAGCCCGCCGGCGACAGCTCAAACCGCGCCGTCGGCGTGCAGCTGAGCGATGTCGGACTCGCTCCTGCCGAGCAGCCCGCGCAGGATTTCGTCGGTGTGCTCGCCGAGCAGGGGCGGAGGGACGTTATGCTCGAGCGGTGTTTCCGAAAAGCGCATCGGGCTTCGTGTCAGCGCCACTTTTCCGGCGAGCGGGTGGGGAATCTCGATCCTGAGCCCGCGCGCGATTGCCTGCGGCTCGCGGAAGACCTGCTCGAGGGTATTGATCGGACCGTTCGGCACGCCCGCCGCTTCGAGGGTCTCGGTCCAGTCGCGCGTCGTACGGGATCGAAAGACGCCATCCAGAATTGCCGTCAACTCGGTGCGGTTCTCGACCCGCTTGCCGTTGGTTGCGAAGCGCGCGTCGGCGGTTAGGTGCTGACACTGAGCCACCTCGCAGAACTTGCGGAACAGGTTGTCGTTGCCGCAGGCCAGGATTACGTCCCCGTCGGCGGTCTTGAAAGTCTGGTAGGGAACGATGTTCGGATGCGCGTTTCCCAGCCGCCGGGGCGAGACCCCCGTCGCAAGGTAGTTGGCGCCCTGGTTCGCCAGTACCGCGACCTGGCAGTCGAGCAGGGCCAGGTCCAGCTGCTGGCCGATTCCGGTTTCGGCTCGGTGCGCGAGCGCCGCACAGACGGCAATCGTCGCGTACATCCCGGTCATGACGTCGGCGATCGGGATGCCCGCCTTCTGCGGCCCGCCGCCCGGCAGGTCGTCGCGCTCGCCGGTGACGCTCATCAGCCCGCCCATGCCCTGGATCATGAAGTCGTAGCCGGGCCGGTCGCGGTAGGGCCCACTGTGGCCGAAGCCGGTGACCGAGCAATACACTAGCGCCGGATTCACTTCTTTCAGGTCGTCGTAGCCGAGGCCATAGCGCGCCAGGTCGCCGGGCTTGTAGTTCTCCAGCAGCACGTCGCATTTCGCCGCCAGCTCGCGAACGATACGCTGGCCCAGGGGAACCGCCAGATTGACGGTGATCGACTTCTTGCCGCGGTTGGCGCAGGCAAAGTAGGCCGACTCGCTCGTGTCCTTGCCCGCGGCATCCTTCAACCAGGGCGGACCGAAGGCGCGCGAATCGTCGCCCTTGAGCGGCCGCTCGACCTTGATCACCTCGGCACCGAGATCGGCCAGGTTCTGCCCGGTCCACGGCGCGGCGAGCACGCGCGAAAGGTCGAGTACGCGAATATGCGATAGAGGACCCGCCATGCATCTATCCTTAAATGTAGCCAGCAACCATCCTATTTACCACAGCGAAGACAGCATGCGCAGGGCGAGGGCGAGAAGCAGCAAACCGAATACCACTCGCAGCCTGTGCACCGGCAGCCGGTGCGACAGGCGCGCCCCCAAGGGTGCGGTCAGCACGCTCGTCGCGACAATCAGACCGAGCGCCGGCAGGTAGACGAAACCGAGGGTTCCATCGGGCAGTCCCGGCGCTCGCCAGCCCGCGTAGACGTAGCCCGCGGTAGAAGCGAGCGCGAGCGGGAAACCGAGCGCCGCCGCAGTGCCGATCGCCCGCTTCAAGGGCACGTTGCACCAGGTCATAAACGGGATGGTCATGAAGGCTGCGCCCGCGGCCACGAAGCTGGCGAGAAAGCTGACCACTCCGCCTGCGAGGCCCAGGCCTAGGCGACCGGGTAACTGGCGCGTCGCCTTTGGCCGCACATTGCGGAACATGTTGAACGCCGCGTAGAAAATGAACACGGTAAAAAAGATCGCCAGCGGACGCGATGGTATTGCGCCGGCGACCAGCGCACCGAGCAGCGCGCCCAGCGCCAGCCCCGGCAGCATGCCGAGAACTACGCCCCAGTCGACGCCGTCGCGCACGTGGTGCGCGCGCACGCTCGAGGCCGAGGTAAACGGAATGGTGGCCATTGCCGTGGCGAGGGACAAGTGCATCAGGTTGTCCGATGAGAAACCCTTGGCGGTAAAAACGAACACCAGCACCGGCACCATGACCATGCCGCCGCCGATGCCGAGCAGGCCGGCCAGGAACCCGACCGCAGCCCCAATGACGAGGTAGATGACCCACCACTCCATCAGCCGTGTCCGAGCAGAAGGGAAACGAGCTCGGCGAAGCCCGCGCCGGCTGCGGCGTGCGTCACGTACTTCGGCAACGCCGCGAGCCGGCCGGCGAAGCGCGCCACGTTTGCCACGCCGACCGAATTGTCGAAGAACTCGAACATCGGCGCGTCGTTCGGCGAATCGCCGAGGAACGCGAGCTCGGCGTTGGCGGCGTCGAGCCGCAGGCCGAAGCGCTCCTCAAGCAGCAACCGCGTGGTCGCGAGCTTGTCGTAACGACCGAACCAGCCGTTGACATGGATCGAGCTGATTTTTGCGTTCAGACCCTCATCGCGCATCAGGCCTGCGATCCGCTCGGCCGCTTCGAGCGGGAGGGGCGCGACGTCTTCGCAATAGTCGATTGCCAGATCGTTCTCGCGGTAGGCCTGATCAGAGGCCACGGCGCAGCCTGGGACTTCCGCCACGATTCGGCGCGCGATCGCCTCGAAGCGCGCGCGGTGGCGTGCACGCGCCTCGTCACTGTCGACGTAGCGCTTGTGCAGCCTTCGGGCGGACGTGTCGTGCCAGAAGTAGAACGCGCCGTTCTCGCCCACCACCGCGTCGACCGGCCACATGCGGGCGATGTGATCGCACCATCCAGCAGGTCGCCCGGTGATAGGCAACACCAGCTTGCCCGCGCCCTTCAGGCGCTCCATTGCGGCATAGGCATGGGCCGTAAGCCGCCCTTCGGTGGTGAGGGTGTCGTCGATGTCGAACAGCAGGCCGCGAATGCGCCGCGGATCGCGCAGCTCGGCTAGAGGCTTCATCGGCCGACGCGCTCGACAACCCGTGCGCGCTGCGCTGCGCTCATTGCCAAGCCGCACTTGGTTCGCCGCCACAGCACGTCTTCGGCCGACTGGGCCCACTCGCGCTGCTGCAGATAGGAGAGCTCGCGCTCGCACAGCCCGGCGCCGAAGTCCTCGCCCAGGTCGGACGCCGAGCGCGCCTCGCCCAGCACCTCTGCCGCCAGAGTGCCGTGCCGGCGCAGCACGCCGTCGCGCGTTTCCTGCGGCAGGCCGGCGTAGCGCGCGGCGAGCGCGGCCAGGGCTTGCGCCGGGGTGCGGTCGCCGAAGTCGCCGCCGGGCAGCGGCGCCTCGGCAGTCCATGCTGCCTTCATGGCCGGAAAGTACGGCTCGAGCTTCTGCAGCACGCGCTCGGCGAGCCTGCGGTAGGTGGTGATCTTGCCGCCGAAGACCGATAGCACGGGCGTCATCCCGTCCAGGTCGTCCACCCGCAGCGTGTAGTCGCGGGTGACCGCCGAGGGGTCGCTGGTGCCGTCGTCATACAGCGGTCGCACCCCGGCGTAGCGCCAGACGGCCTGCGCCGGCGCGGTCGGCCGCGCGAGGTAGCGATTGATCGCGCGGCACAGGTAATCGACCTCGTCGGCGCTTGCCTCGGGGCGCGACGGATCGCCCTGATGCGCGACGTCGGTGGTGCCGACCAGGGTATAGCGCTGCTCGAATGGGATCATGAAGACCACGCGCCGGTCGTCGTTCTGCAGGATATAGGCGTGGTCGGCATCGTAGAGCCGCGGCAGAACCAGGTGGCTCCCCCGCACGAGGCGCACGTCGTCCCTGCTCGGCTGTCCGAGACGGTCGTTGAGCACCCGCTTGACCCATGGGCCCGAGGCGTTGACGATCGCGCGCGCGCCGACCTCGTGCTCGGCGCCATCGGCCGAGCGCAGCTTCGCGCGCCAGGCGACTCCTTCGCGCCGCGCCCAAACGCATTCGGTGCAGGGGCGGATATCGGCGCCGAGCGCCCGAGCGGCCAGAGCGTTGACGATCACCAACCTGGCGTCGTCCACCCGGCAGTCGGAATACACGAAGCCGTGCCTGAACGCCGGCTTGAGGCCCGCGCCGTAGATCGTGCGGTCGAGGCGCACCGCCTGCGATCCAGGCAGCGTGGTTCGCCGTCCGAGGTGGTCATAGAGGAAAAGCCCGGCGCGGATCATCCAGCGCGGCCTGAGCTCCGGGACGTGAGGCATGACGAACCGCAACGGCGACACCAGGTGTCCCGCGGCCCTGAGCAGCACCTCGCGCTCGGCGAGCGACTCGGCCACCAGGCGAAATTCGTAGTACTCCAGGTAGCGCAGCCCACCATGGATCAGCTTCGAGGACCAGGACGAAGTCGCGCTGCCGAGGTCGCCTTTTTCGGCCAGCAATACCGAAAGCCCGCGCCCGGCGGCGTCACGGGCGACGCCTGCGCCGTTGATACCGCCGCCGATTACCAGCAGATCGAAGTTTTCCAATGGGATGAGCCGGAAGCGCGGACGTAGGATTCTAGCGCCAGGCAACGGGAAAGCGCGCGCGCACCGCGACCCCGTCTGCCGAGAGCAGGTTCGCGGCGGCGATCGAGCCGCCGTGGAACTCGACGATCAGACGCGCCACGTACAGCCCGAGGCCGAGATGCGGCGCGCCCGGACGCCGCTCGCCGCGCACCGAGACCATCGACTCGAACAGCCTGCCCTGCATTTCCTCGGGCAGCAGCGGCCCCTTGTTTTCCACGCTCAGCACCGCCTCGCCGCCCTGCTCCTCGAGCCCGACCCGAATCGGCTCGCCGGGGCGGCTGAAGTCCACCGCGTTCTCCACCAGTTTGTCGAGCAACTGGGCCGCAAGGTCGGGAGAGCCCTCGACGTCGACGCGCCGGTCGGGCAGCGCGAGGGCGATGCGCGCATTGGGGTATGCAAGGCGGTAACCCTCGACGCAGCCGCGCACCACCGGCACGAGGTCGTAGCGTTCGCGTTCCGCGATGCGCAGGCCCTGCTCGAGGCGCGAAGCCTCGGTCATGCGCTGCAGGATCGTATTGAGTCGCGCCAGGCCTTCCTCGGCGCGGGCGATGTACAGGCGCGATTCCTGCTGCGAGGGTGCGAGCTGCAGATTTTCCAGCGACGAGCGCACGACCGCGATCGGCGTGCGCAGCTCGTGCGACAGCCGGTCCGCCATGCTCTCGAGGTAGGCATGGTGCTGTGCAAGCCGCGACAGCATGGCGGAGAAGCTGCGCGACAGATCACCGATCTCGTCCCCCGCGTCGGAACCCGCGGCAAGGCGGGTTATGCGGCCTCGGGTGTCTATCGCCGACTCCGCTTCGTCGCGCAGCCGGCGAATGCGGTGCGAAAGGTGCGTCGCGTACGCGATCAGGATCCCGCCCGCGCCGGCAAAGGTGGCGAGCGTGAGCAGCAGCAAGCGCTCGAGCGCGGCACTGCGCAGCGACACGATCGGGTTGGTCGATTCCTCCACCACCACCGCGCCCGCGACATCGTCACCGTTCCAGATCGGGTAGGCGGCTGACAACACCACCGCGCGACCGTCCGGGGTACGCCGCATGCGCGTGCCGGGCGTGCCCTGCAGCGCCGCAGTGATGTCGCGCCCGGTGGCCAGCACGTCGTCGGGCAGGGCTTCGGCAAAGTTTTCGGTCGGGCGCTGAATAAGCCAGCCGATGGCATGCCGCCAGAGGGCCTGCAGCGCATCCGAACCGTCGGGCGGCGAAGGCCGGCGCAGGCTGCCGGCGAGCGCCAGTACCTGGTAGCGGCTGTTGACAACCCAGATGCGCGAGCTCGAGTGCTGTACCCCGCGCAGGATGGCAGCAATCTCCTGCTGCGCGGGCGCGGCGTCGACCGCCGCCTCGCGCGCCAGCGCGACGCTCGGCGCCTGCTCTGCGCCTTTGCCCTCGCGCTGGGCGAGGCTGCGCAACTCGTTCTCCGCCTCCTTGCGCAGCGCGTCGTCGTCGCGCTCGGGGACCGCGGCGAGCAGTTGGGGCCGATCATGCAGGGCAGTCGCCACCGCGCGCGCGGTGGCGAGCAGCGCCCGCTCCTCGCCCTCGAGCAGAAAGCGCTCCATTTCGTTGACGTAAAGCACGCCCGCAAGCGGCAGTGCGAGAAGCGCAAGGGACACCAGCGCGAGTTTGGCGCGCAGGCTGATCCGCAGGCGCATTACGGCCCCTACGCCTTCCAGCGATAGCCCATGCCGTAGGCGGTGTCGACCTGGTCGAATGCCTCGTCGACGGCGAGGAACTTGCGGCGAATGCGCTTGATGTGGGACGTCACGGTGCTGTCGTCGACCACCAGCTGCGCCTCGCGCATGAGTTGCTCGCGGCTTTTCACGTGGCCCGGGAATTTCGCTAGCGCATGCACCATCCAAAACTCGGTCAGCGTGAGCGCCACCGGCCTGCCGTTCCACGTGACGCTGAAGCGCTTCAGGTCGAGCTTCAGTGGCCCTCGCTCGAGCGTTTCCTCGCTCGATTGCGGTGCGCGCGCCAGCTCCGCTCGGCGAAACAGGGCGGCGA
The DNA here is from genome assembly GCA_035517095.1 of Burkholderiales bacterium. GTDB lineage: Bacteria > Pseudomonadota > Gammaproteobacteria > Burkholderiales > SG8-39 > DAHVFK01. Next base: position 263,922 of record DATIZK010000081.1, on the reverse strand, counting down.
TGCGCGCGATGAGGTGCGGCAGGCTGATGTCCTTGGTGAGATAGTCATCGGCGCCCAGGCGCAGCCCCGATACCACGTCGAAGTCGCTGTCGCGCGCGGTGAGAAAGATGATCGGCAACGCGGCCGACAAGGCGCGCAGCTCGCGGCACAGCTCGAAGCCGCCATCGACGTCGGGGCCGAGCCCGATGTCGATGATGGCAAGATCGGGCAGCCTGGCTTTCATCGCCGCGAGCGCCTCCGGCCGGCTGCCGTAGGCCGCGATGTCGAAGCCGTGCTTGCGAAGCGCGTCGGCATAGTTTGCGCGGATGGCGGGATCGTCCTCGACGATCGCGATGCGGCGGGCCATGCGACGAATATAGCCGATCGGTCCCCCGTCAGTGTGCGCTGCCACCGGATTGCCAGAATTGTTCTCCGACCTGCCCGTGCCGGCCCGCCGGCGTGCCCTAAAGCAAGGTTTTAATGCAAACATGCACAACACCAAACACGCTAGCCGGGCACGACTCATCGCCGTCGACATGGTCGCCTTCGTGACGCTTGCCGCGGCACTGGGCCTCGCTGCCGGAATCGCGCTTGCGGGCGTGGCACTGCTGCTCGCCAGTCAAGGCTCGCTGTGAGCACCTACGGCGAGGTTCCCCTCGGCGTCGAATGCGCTTGGCCCGCGCTCATTGCCTCGGCTGAACAGTCCGTGAGTAAGCACACACTTGAACCGCGGCGGCGAGCGCGCGAATCGAAGCTAGCCCTCCTCCCTGGCTTCGGCTCGCCGCTCGCCGGCTACGGCGCGGCGTTAGGCGCCGTAGCTGCCGACGATGGTGACCGAGGAGACGTTCTGGCTCGGGAAGCCCCCGAGGTTATGGGTCATGCCGAGCACCGGGTCGGGGCGCTGACGCTCGCCGGCGCGTCCCGAGAGCTGCAGGTACATCTCGTACAGCATGCGCAGCCCGGAGGCGCCGATAGGGTGGCCGAAGCACTTTAGGCCGCCGTCGATCTGGCAAGGGACCCCGCCGGAAGCGTCGTAGAAGCCGTCCAGAACGTCGTTGATCGCCATGCCTTCCTCGGAAATGCCAAGGTCCTCCATGGTCACCAGCTCGGTAATCGAGAAGCAGTCGTGAACGTCGAACATTGAGATGCGCTTGCGCGGATCGTCGATTCCCGCCTCGCGGTAGGCGCGCTTCGCTGCAACCCGGGTAGTCGCGAAATACGAGCCGTCCCAGTCGCCGAACTGCACCTCCTGACCGTTGGACACGGCGAGCTGCAGCGCCTTGACCGTGACCAGGTCCTTCTTGCCCAGCCCGCGCGCGATCTCGGGCGTGGTGACGATCGCGCAAGCCGAGCCGTCTGACACGCCGCAGCAGTCGTACAACCCAAGCGGGTCGGCGATCATCGGCGCATTCATGACGTCGTCCTCGGTAATTCGGTTCCTCAGATGCGCCTTGGGGTTCTTGGCGCCGTTGTCATGGCTCTTGACCGAGATATGCGCCATAGCGCGCTTGAGGTCCTTGGCGTCGACCCGGTGCTTAGCGCGGTAGGCCGCCGCGAGCTGCGCGAACGACCCCGGGGCCGAGATATTGGCCCAGAAGAGGTTGTTCAAGCCTCCGCGGCCGCGCTGCGGCAGGCCGCCGTAGCCGGTGTCCTTGAGTTTTTCCACCCCGAGCGCGAGTGCGATGTCGACCGCTCCCGAGGCCACCGCGTAGACCGCGCCGCGGAACGCTTCGGTTCCGGTGGCGCAGTAGTTCTCAACCCGCGTGACGGGGATATAGGGCAGGCGAAGCGTCATCGCGAGCGGAATGCCCGATTTGCCCACGTGCTGCTCTTCGATCGCCGTGCCGAACCAGGCCGCCTCGATCTGATCGCGCTCGACCCCGGCGTCCTTCAAGCCCTCTTCGAACGCCTCGACCATCAGGTCTTCCGCGTTGCGATCCCAGCGCTCGCCGAACTTCGAGCACCCCATGCCCAGGATCGCTACCTTGTCGCGGATTCCGCTTGCCATATCGGACCTCCTGTCAATTTGCCGCCGGCGCAGCCTTCCAGAAATAGCGCACGAAGCCTCGCGCCGCGTCGTTTTCCTTGATGCGGAACATCATGCGCATCGGCATGCCGACTTCGACCTTGCCATCGTCGACGTCGGCGAAGTCAGCCATCATGCGCCCGCCGCCGTCGAACTGCACCATGCCGTAATACGCCGGCGGATCCGGGCTGTATGTCAGCACGTCGGCAGTGTAGGACATTACCTTTGCACCAAGGTCCGAAAACGGCTGGTCGTCCTGCGAGTCGAGTGCGTTGCATTTCGGGTTGACGCAATAACGCCCGCGCGGGAATTGGAGCGTGCCGCAGTTGCGGCAGCGCCCGCCTATAAGCCCGGTCACCATGTCCCGGTTACGGTACAAGGTAGACAACGGCGTTCCGTGATCGGTTTCCGCGCGCATGCCGCGTTCGAGCGTAATGTGGTCGTTAAAAGCGAGGAAGCGCGCGTAATTCGATTCTTCCACGCGCCGCGCGAGCGCACCACTTACGCCCGCCCGCGGCGGCAGCCTGGTGATGGCATCGGTAACTTCGAACAGCAGTGCGTCGCATCCCTGGCCGAACGCCGCGACCAGAATCCGGTCGCCGGGCTTGGCGTCCTGCAGCGCATGCGCCAGCATCAGCAGCGGGTGCGCAGTGCCAGTGTCGCCGCAGACTGCGGCAAGACTATCGCGCAGCGCGCGCTCGGCAAAGCCGACGCGCTTTGCGAGTGCCGCCGCCACCCGCGGCAGCGTACACGGCATGCAGAAGTGCGTCACCGAGGACGCCGGGGTGTCCGAGGCCCGGAACAGCGCCGCGAGCGCAGCCGGTACAATCTTCATATAGCCCTCGTCGCGGATCCAGCGCTCCTCCCAGGCGTAGTCGTGGGGGCGGTCGTGGCCGCGATACTGGTGCACGAAGTCGACGGTCTCGCTGTGCGCCGCGACCAGGCGCGCGATCGGCGTGCCGCGTCCGATCAGCAGCGCCGCGGCGCCGTCGCCATAGTGCATTTCCTGCGGACTCGCCGCCTTGGCGAGACGATGCTCGCCGGCCGTTACCAGCGCGCTGCCGCCCGCCGCGAGCGCCGTCGCCAGCGCCGAAGTGCCCGCGCGCAGGCTGCCAGTGACGTCGAGTACCCGCAGGGCGGATCCAAGATGCAGCGCGGTTGCTACGATCCCGGCATTCTGTCGATCATCGTAGGGGTGCGTCGTCGAGGCAAGCACGAGCTGCCCGATCGCGGTCGGGCGCACGCCCGTCAGGCAATCGCGCGCAGCCTCGACCGCCATCGTGACCGAGTCCTCGTCCCAGTTCGCCATCGCGCGCTCGCCCTTGGCCAAGCCGCGCAAGCCGGGGTTGAACCAGCCGTTCGCCGCCGCGATGACCTTGCGCTGCAGGCGGCGCCTAGGAAGGTAGGCGCCGTACGAAAGGATGCCGAAAGCGTCGCTCATTAGGTGGCTTGCTGTGCGCCCATTCGCTTGATGCGTCCGGTCTGTTCATCGTAGGCGACGCGCTCGATCGCATCGAGGTTGGTTCCGGTCACGCGGATGAAGCGCGACTTGTCCGGATAATCAATCGCGTGGATCGCGCTGCCCGCGAAGACGCCTACCTCGCCGGGGTTCAGTCGGTAGCGCCGGGTCTGCTCCAGCTTGGCCTGCTCGGGATCGCTGCCGTCGTCGACGCGGCGGTACTCGGTCATATCGGTGTAGCCGATGGCCTGGCCATAGATCGCCCATGACTCGCCGTGATCGTGCGGCGGGGACTTGCGCGCCTTCTCGTTGACGTGCGCGAGCACCTCGAACCCGAGCTGGTCGTCGACGTGCAGACGATGCAGCCCGCCCGCGGCGGCCGGGCCACAGGTCCGCTGGACGAAAGTGCGGTTGGCGAGCAGCTTCGCAAGCCGCTGGCGAACTTCCTCCAGCTCGGCGCGTCCGCTTCCGCGCCGCAAGGTCGCGCGCAGATCCGAGATGAACTGATCGAATTCGTAGCTCATGTCACCCGTCCCCATCGCGCGCGTCGACAATGACAAACGGTATTCTGCCCCACACATACCGTCCCCGCCACCAGGCGCACGCTATCTCGAACTATGGGAGCCAAACCTAACCCGCGCTCTGAGCCTCGGGTCGCCGGCGCCGGCGCAGCGGCAGCGGGATATTTCCGTGCAGCAGAATGTCGCTCCAGGTCACGATCCCGGTGACGTCGTCCGGAGATTCGAGCTCGCCTTCGCGCGTGAGCAGCGCGATGTCGCCACCCTTCTCGCGCAGCCGTGCAAGCACGTCGAAGATCAGGTCCCGGGAATGTACTACCGCGTAGCCCGTGCGCGCGTGCTCTCCTACCGTGCCCGAGCGATTGCCGCGCCTGAGCATGTTTAGAATTCGGCGCGAGGAAAGTACGCCGTAAACTTTTCCCTCGTGTGTCACCAGAACGTGCGGCACGAAGGTCTGCCGCGCGAGGCCGTCGAACAGCGTCGACACAGGCAAGTCGGCGTCCGCGATTTGCATCGGCGTGTGGATGAAGTCCGCCACCGTGCGCAGCATGTAGAGGTTGGTATGGAATGCATCAGGGATGACGTGCCCGCGGCGCGTCAGCTTCATGGTGTAGATGCTGTCGGTCATCAGCAAACGGCGTACGCCGTAGGCGACCGACACGGTAATCATGAGCGGCACGATGACGTTGTAGTCGCGCGTCATCTCGAAGATCATGACGATCGCGGTCACCACCGCCCCGGTCGCCGCGCCGACCACCGCCGCCATGCCGATCACTGCGGTGCCGGCGACATCAAGTTGCAGTCCAGGCACGAGCGCGTTGCCGAGCAGCGCGAACCCGGCGCCGAAAGTAGCGCCCATGAACAGCGACGGCGAGAAGATGCCGCCCGACCCACCCGAGCCCAGGGTGAGCGAAGTCGCGAGCAGCTTGAGAAAGCACAGCAGCAGCAGGACGTAGGGATCGGTGAGTGCGTGGGTGAGCGTGTCCTGCACCGTGGCGTAGCCGATGCCCGCGACATAGTAGTGTCCCAGGTACCGCTGGCAGAGGTAAAACAGTACTCCGACCAGCGCCATACCGAGCACGTGCTGGCCGTAATAGCCGCCTGGCAGCTTTTCGAACCGGTCCTCAGAAGCGTAGATGGAGCGAATGAAGACGACCGACATGACCCCGAACAGCGCACCGAGCGCGACGTAGGCGGCGATCGGCCCCAGCGACAGGTGGTACGACGCCGGCAGCGCGAGTGCCGGGATGTCGAATGCCGGGTAGTCGCCGAAGAACGCGCGCCCGACGAAGGTCGCGGCACCGGCGGCGAGTGCCACCGGGATCACGGTGCGCGCGCTGATTTCCGGCAGAATGATCTCGATCGCAAACAGCAGACCTCCGATCGGCGTATTGAAGGTCGCAGCGATACCCGCCGCCCCGCCGCAGGCCACCAGCGTGATGCGCTGCCATTCGGGCAGCCGCGTCAAGCGCGCTACCGTCGAGCCGAAGGCGCAAGCGATCTGGATGATCGGTCCTTCGCGACCCACCGAGCCGCCGGTGCCGATTGATATCCCGGAGGCGAGCGCCTTGATCAGCGTCACCACCGGCCGGATGATGCCGCCGCGGTAGTAAATCGCGTCTACCACCTCCGGGACGCCGTGGCCTTTCGCCTCGGGGGCGAAATTCTTGACGATGAACGCGACCACCAACGCGCCGATGACAGGCATCCCGATGATCCACGCCCCCCAGGGCGATTCGGACGTGTGCAGGTTTGCGTCGTAGCTCAGCGACCACTTGCCGAGGAACGCCAGGTTATGCACCAGACCGATCAGGTCGCGGAACAGCACCGCGCCGAACCCGCCCGCAATACCTACCAGTACCGCGAGCAGAACCAGACGGCTGGGTGAATGTTCGCTGAACCACACGGGCCCCGCCCTGCGGCGGCGCAGCAGCGCGCGCAGGCGCTCCGCAGTGTCGGATTCGAGGGACCAATCGGACAACTCGCCGTCACCCGGGCGCGTCATGCCAAACCTTCCTGCAGCATGAAAGAAGTGAAGGCCAAGGACGCGGCGTGAACGGTTATAAACCTGTCCCGCGTCGCGCCGCCTGCGCGCGCGGATCTGGACCCTCAACTCGCGAGGATAACAAACTAACTGCCTGACACATTCTGTCAGCTCGCTGCCGTCAACGCGCCGCCCACGGAGCCTAGACGTAGCTGCGATAGGTCGGCTCGTACATCTTCGACCTGACGAGTGCGAGCGGATCCTCGGTCCGTGGCATCGTCGCGAGGCCGCGAGCGAACGCCACTTTAACCACCGCCGCCGCGATACGGGCCGAGATCTCTCGCACGCGGACCAACGGTGGATACAGGCTGCCCTGTTCCAGGTCCTGCGCCGTGACCAGGTCGGCGAGCGAGCGTGCCGCGGCGAGGAACATCTCGTCGGTCACGCGGCGCCCGCCGCAAGCGATCAGCCCCAGCCCGACCCCCGGGAAGATATACGAGTTGTTGCCTTGGCGCGGCACGTGCGTCCTACCCTCGAGAATGACCGGATCGAACGGGCTGCCGCAGGCGAACAGCGCGCGGCCGCCGGTCCACAGGTACGCTTCCTGCGCGGTGCACTCCGCCTGCGAAGTCGGGTTGGACAGCGCGAACACAATCGGCCGCTCGTTCAGGCGCGCCATTTCCTCCAGGACCTCGCGCGTGAAGGTCTTGCCGACCGCAGCGACGCCAATTATGGCGGTCGGCTCGAGCGCCTTCACCGCAGAAGGAAAGTCCGCCAGCTGCGGGTACTCGTGCGCGTAGGGCCGCTTGTGTCCGCCGAGGTCAGTGCGCGATTTCACCACCAAGCCCCTGGAATCGACCAACCAGCAGCGCCTGCGCGCCTCGGCCTGCGGCAGGCCCTCGCCAACCATCGCCGCGACAGCGAGATCGCAAATGCCGGTAGCCGCCTCGCCCGCGCCGAGGAACAGCAGCCGCTGCGCGGCGAGCTTGCCACCGGTGACGCGCAACGCCGAGTAAAGCCCCGCCAGCGCGACGCTGGCCGTTCCCTGGATGTCGTCGTTGAAGCAGCATACGCGGTTGCGCCAAGCCTGCAGCAGCCGAAACGCATTGAGGTTGGCGAAATCCTCGAACTGGATCACTACGCCCGGGAACACCTCCTGCGCCGCGCTGATGAACTCCTCGACCAGGGCGTCGTATTCGGCGCCACGCAGCCGTGGTTGCTTGAGCCCGATGTAAAGCGGGTCCTGCAGAAACGCTGCGTTGTTGGTGCCTACGTCCAGCATTACCGGCAGCGTCGAGGCCGGATCGATCCCGGCGCAAGCGGTGTAGAGCGAAAGCTTGCCCACCGGGATGCCCATGCCGTTCGCGCCCAAATCGCCTAGTCCAAGGATGCGTTCGCCGTCGGTGACGACGATGATCTTCACTTGTTGATTGCGCCAGTTGCGCAGCAGCGCGGCGACGCGGCCGCGGTCGGCGGCCGACACCCAAATCCCGCGCGGACGCTGGAAGATTTGCGCGAAGCGCTGGCAGGCCAAGCCCACCGTAGGCGTATAGATTAGCGGCATCATCTCGTCCGGATGGTCCGTCACCACGCGGAAGAACAGAGCCTCGTTGCGGTCATGCAGCGCGTTCAGGCTGATGAACTTGTCGAGATCGGTCGGCAACCGGCGCAGGTTCTCGAGCACCCGCGTCGCCTGCTGGTCCTGAGTGAGCACCGCCGGAGGCAGCAGGCCGCGCAAACCGAACGCCGCGCGCTCCGCATCGCTGAACGCGGTCCCTTTGTTGAGCAGCGGGTCGTGCAGCAGGTCGAGCCCTCTAGGAAAACGCTTGTCGACCACGCTCTTTGTCGGTTGAGCGGCCATTCCGGAAGCCTCCGTTTTCCCCTTATGTCGAATCTTGCGCCCGAGCTCGTGGCCACCATTGACGCAGATCAACCGAACCCTGGTTGAGCAGCCCTTCGTTAGCGCTTGCGAAGTCGACGATCTACACAGGCCCGTGTCCGCCGCATGATTGCCTCTGCGCCTCGCGCGACGGCCCAGCGACAGCGCGCCGGCGACGATCGCCGACAACAGCAGGACCGCGATCGCAAGGCGAAAGCCCCGCAGCACGCGCGTGTGTGGTCCCAGGTGCGTGGGCCCGCCCACGTGCAACGTCATGGCGGCCCCCACCAGCGCGACGCCAAGACTCGCCCCGAGGCCGCGCATCATGTTGAGCAGCCCGCCTGCGACACCGAGGCGCGTGGACGGCGCTGCCGCCATGATGCTGGCATTGTTCGATGGGATGAACAGCCCCACACCAACGCCGAATGGCGAGCCCTAGAGCCTGCGCCGTGGCCTGCACGCCGATGGCGCGGCCGAGCTTCTCGCGCTGCACGGCGGTGGTGATGAGCGCGACGCTGTTCGCCTGCAACATCGCACCGCCGAGCGCCTGCACGGCGCGCGCCGCGACCCACGTCCACAGCTTGGGCGCGAAGCCGCACAGCGCCGAGCCGACAATGAACAAGAAGCCCCCCGTGTACAGCGCCTTGCGGCCCAGCTCGTCGGCGATGCGCCCGAGCGGAGTGAGCAGCGCGGTCAGCACTAGCAGGTAGATGATCGCCACCCACTGCACGTTGTTCAGGCTGGCGTTGAATTGAAGCTCGAGCTCCGGCAGCACCAAGCTGACGATGCTGGTGTCGAGCTGGCCCATGAAGGCGCCGATGCAAACGGTACCGACGATCACCCACGGGTAGGCGGCTCGCTCCTTCAGGCGTGCGAGCGGCGGGCGCTCGCGCAGCAGGCGATGCATGAGCGTGCGGCGGGGAGGGCAGCCTGGTTGATCTTGTTTCACTATTAGTGCTTTTCCAGCGCGCTAAAGAATCCGCCTCAAGCATATTGCCCGTGCGGTGGCGTGATTCGTAACGCTCCCGATTGCCTGTCCTATACTGTCTCTAGGTCTTGTTGCGTCTAGGCAGGAGAGTCTGATGCCGAATGTTATCGGCGGTGGCAGCGAATCGGACAAGGATGGGGCTGCCACTTTTCGGACCGGTCAGTATCTAGTCTATTTTGCGGCCGAACGCAGCTTGATGGCGTGGATTCGGGCTGCCCTCGGGCTCATGGCCCTGGGGTTTGTCATTGACCGGTTTGGACTGGTGGTGCGTGCGATGGCATTGCAGCCAGGCAAAGTCATCCAGACTTCCGCGTTGTCGTTCCTGGCGAGAGCCGGCCTGGTGATTCTCGGGGCGTTAATGGCGGTGGTCGCGGCGGTGCGATACACGCACTTTGCTTGGCGATATCGGCAGTCGGGCGACACCGACCCGGGTTATGGCCTGTCGCCCGCAATATTTTTCACGCTGGTTGTGGCTCTCGCCGGAGCGGTTATTGCCGGCTGCTTGATGACGGTCGCACGCTAACGTCGAGCGTGCGTGCGATCCCTGGCGAACCAGCCCTTCGCTAGCGCTTGCGAAGCCTTCTGATCGCGGCCAGCTGCGCCGCCAGCATTGCGAGCTCACTCTCGACCGAAGCGATCTCCTGCTTGTCGCGCGCGCTGCGGCGCGCCTCCTCGGCCTTCTTCAGCGCCTCGTTGGCTTTTGCTTCGTCGAGGTCAGCACCGCGGATCGCGGTGTCGGCCAGCACGGTGATCACCTTGGGCTGCACCTCGAGGATGCCGCCCGCGACGAAGATCAAGTGCTCCTCGCCGCCGCCGGCCGGGGTAATGCGCACCGCGCCCGGCCTGATGCGCGTGATCAGCGGCGTGTGCTGGGGATAGATGCCGAGCTCGCCTACCTCGCCCGGCAGGACGACGAACTCGGCCTCGCCGGAGAAGATCGACTCCTCTGCACTGACCACGTCGACGTGGATCGTGTTGGTCATGAACGCGCCCTACTGTAGGGTCTTCGCCTTCTCGAACGCTTCCTCGATCGGACCGACCATGTAGAAGGCCTGCTCCGGGAGGCTGTCGCACTCGCCGTTGACGATCATGTTGAAGCCCTTGATGGTGTCCTTGAGCGTCACGTACTTGCCCGGCGTGCCGGTGAAGTTCTGCGCCACCGTAAAGGGCTGCGATAGGAAGCGCTGGATCTTGCGCGCGCGCGCCACCGCTAACTTGTCTTCCGGCGAGAGTTCGTCCATACCGAGGATCGCGATGATGTCGCGTAATTCCTTGTAGCGCTGCAGCGTCGCCTGGACCGCGCGGGTGGTGTTGTAGTGCTCCTCGCCGATGGTGTTCGGGTCGACCTGGCGCGAGGTCGAGTCGAGCGGATCCACCGCCGGGTAGATGCCGAGCGAGGCGATGTCGCGCGAGAGCACTACGGTCGCGTCGAGATGGCCGAAGGTGGTGGCGGGCGAGGGGTCGGTTAGGTCGTCCGCCGGCACGTAGACAGCCTGGATCGACGTGATCGAACCGGTCTTGGTGGAAGTGATGCGCTCTTGCAAGCGTCCCATCTCCTCCGCCAGCGTGGGCTGGTAGCCCACGGCCGATGGCATGCGCCCTAGCAGGGCGGAGACCTCGGTTCCCGCAAGCGTGAAACGGTAGATGTTATCGACGAAGAACAGGATGTCGCGGCCCTCGTCGCGGAAGCTTTCCGCCATAGTGAGGCCGGTGAGCGCCACGCGCAGGCGGTTGCCCGGCGGCTCGTTCATCTGCCCGAACACCATCGACACCTTGGACTCGGAGATATTGTCCAGCTTGATCACACCCGCTTCCGCCATCTCGTGGTAGAAGTCGTTGCCCTCGCGGGTGCGCTCGCCTACACCCGCGAAGACCGACAGACCCGAGTGCTGCGTCGCGATATTGTTGATCAGCTCGAGCATGTTGACCGTCTTGCCGACTCCCGCGCCGCCGAACAGCCCGATTTTGCCGCCCTTGGCGAACGGACAGATGAGGTCGATAACCTTGATGCCGGTCTCGAGCAGCTCGACCGACGGAGAAAGTTCGTCGAACTTGGGCGCTTGCTGGTGAATCGAGCGGCGCTCGTCGGTCTTGATGGGCCCGGCTTCGTCGATCGGCCGGCCGAGCACATCCATGATGCGTCCCAGCGTGCCCTTGCCCACCGGCACCGAGATCGGCAAGCCGGTACTTTTCACCTTCATGCCGCGGCGCAAGCCATCCCCCGAGCCCATCGCGATGCAGCGCACGACGCCGTCGCCGAGTTGCTGTTCGACCTCGAACGTAAGCCCCTTTTCCGCCAGCCCGGCCTCGCCGGTGTCGGACAGGACCAGCGCCTCGTAGATGCCGGGCATCGATTCGCGCGGAAATTCGATGTCAACCACCGCGCCGATGCACTGGACGATGCTGCCTTCTGATTGTGCCATGACGTTTTCCTAGCCCAATATTCCGTTACACGGCGGCGGCGCCGCCGACGATTTCCGAGAGCTCCTTGGTGATCGCGGCCTGACGGTTCTTGTTGTACACCAGAGTCAGCTCGTCGATCAGAGTGCCCGCATTGTCGGACGCCGCCTTCATCGCGACCATCCGCGCCGACTGCTCCGAGGCCATGTTTTCCGCCACCGCCTGGAAGATGATCGTTTCGACGTAGCGCGTGAGCACCTGGTCGAGCACTGCCTTTGCTTCCGGCTCATAAAGGTAGTCCCAGCTGCCTTCCGGCGCGCCCAGGCGCTCGCCGGAAAGCGGCAGCAGCTGTTCCATCACCGGCTCCTGCTTCATGGTGTTGATGAAGCGGGTGTAGACCAGCATCAGGCGGTCGAAGCGGTCCTCGATGTAGCCATCGAGCATCACCTTCACGGCACCGATCAGCTTGTCTAGCTGAGGCCTATCCCCCAGCTGAACCACCTGCGACACGATGTTTGCGCCGAGGCGCTGCAAGAAGCCTAGACCCTTGTTGCCGAAGCAGCAGACTTCGATATCCTCGCCTTGCGCCTGCCATTCCTTATACTGCCCGAGGACCATGCGCAGCACGTTGGTGTTCAGGCCGCCGCACAATCCCTTGTCGGTCGTTATCACGATCAAGCCGGCGCGTTTCACCGAGTCGCGCGAGACCAGGAACGGGTGGCGATACTCCGGGTTCGCGTGGCTGATGTGCGCGGCCACGTTGCGGATCTTCTCGCCGTAGGGCCGGGTCGAGCGCATGCGCTCCTGCGCCTTGCGCATCTTCGACGCGGCGACCATTTCCATCGCCTTAGTGATCTTGCGCGTGTTTTGCACGCTCTTGATCTTGTTGCGGATTTCTTTCGTGCCTGGCATGGCCCGGGCTTAGCTCAGAATGAAACGTTCTTCTTCCAGTCCTCGACCGCGCCCTTTAGAGCCTTTTCGTCATCAGCCGAGAGGTCCTTCTTGTCCTCCATGCGGCCGACCAGGTCAGCGTACTTTTCCTTCACGTAGTCGCGCATCGACTTCTCCGCCGCGAGGGCTCTTTTCACTTCGATGTCGTCGAAATGGCCATTGTTGACCGCAAACAGTGTGAGCGCCATCTCCCATACCTGCAGCGGCATGTACTGCGGCTGCTTCATCAGCTCGGTCACCAAGCGGCCGCGTTCCAGCTGCTTGCGGGTCGCCTCATCGAGATCGGAAGCGAACTGCGCGAAGGCCGCCAGCTCGCGGTACTGCGCGAGCGCCAGACGCACGCCGCCACCGGTGTCGCGACGCTTCATGATCTTGGTCTGCGCCGCGCCACCGACCCGCGACACCGAAATACCGGCGTTGATCGCCGGACGTATGCCGGCGTTGAAAAGGTCGGTCTCCAGGAAGATCTGGCCGTCGGTGATCGAAATCACGTTGGTCGGCACGAACGCAGTGACGTCACCGGCTTGCGTCTCGATGATCGGCAAAGCAGTAAGCGAACCGGTCTTGGCCTTGACCTTACCCTTGGTAAAGCGTTCGACCCACGCATCGTTGACGCGCGCAGCGCGCTCGAGCAGACGGCTATGCAGATAGAACACGTCCCCTGGGTAGGCCTCGCGTCCCGGCGGGCGACGCAGCAGAAGCGAGATTTGCCGGTAGGCCCAGGCCTGCTTGGTCAAGTCGTCGTAGATGATCAGCGCGTCCTGGCCCCGGTCGCGGAAGTACTCGCCCATGGTGCAGCCGGAATAGGGAGCGATGTACTGCATCGCCGCGGATTCCGAGGCTGATGCGGCGACTACGATGGTGTAGTCCATCGCGCCGTGCTCCTCGAGCTTGCGCACGACGTTGGCGATGGTCGAAGCCTTCTGACCGATCGCCACGTAGACGCAAAACAGATCCTTGCCCTTCTGATTGATGATCGTGTCGACTGCGACCGCGGTCTTGCCGGTCTGGCGGTCGCCGATGATCAGTTCGCGTTGGCCACGTCCGACGGGTACCATGGCATCGATCGCCTTGAGTCCGGTCTGAACCGGCTGCGAAACCGATTTGCGCCAGATCACGCCTGGCGCTACCTTCTCGATAACGTCACGCTCCTTGGCATCTACCGGCCCCTTCCCGTCGATTGGCTGGCCGAGGGAGTTGACAACGCGCCCGAGCAGTTCGGGGCCGATAGGCACCTCCAGAATACGGCCGGTGCACTTTACGGTGTCGCCCTCCGAGATATGCTCGTATTCGCCCAGAATCACGGCGCCGACCGAGTCACGTTCGAGGTTCAGCGCGAGACCGTAAGTGCTCTTCGGGAACTCGAGCATCTCGCCCTGCATGACGTCGGACAGGCCGTGGATGCGCACGATTCCATCGGTCACCGACACCACGGTACCCTGGGTGCGCTTTTCGGCGCCGGCATCGAGATTTTGGATGCGGCTCTTGATCAGTTCCGAAATTTCGGACGGATTGAGTTGCATAGGATTCCTTGGTCTTTAGGCCTTCAGTGCGCTCTCCAACGCCGCGAGCTGCGCGCGCGCCGAAGCGTCAATAACTTGGTCGCCGATTAGGATACGCACGCCACCGATCAGTTCCGTGTCTATGTCCACGTGTACGCGGACCTTGCGGCCGGTGTGCTTCTCCAGTCGCGCCGTTAGATCGGCAAGCTGTGCCGGTTCGAGCGCGAACGCGGACTGGATCGCAGCCTCGACCACCCCTTCGCGCTCGTTCTTCAACGCTTCGTACTGGGTTCGGATCTCCACCAGCAGCGCGAGTCGGTGATTGTCTGCCAGCACGCGCACCAGATTCTCGCACTGGCCCGTAAGGTGGCCGCTAAGAATCGAAATAAACAATCCGGCCACCTTTGCCGCGGATAAGTTCGGGTCTCCCATCGCGCTGCGCACGCGCTCGTCTTCGGACATCTGCGCCAACTCCGCAAGCATGATCGACCACTCCGCGAGCTTGCCGGCGCCGTCGGCTAAGCGGAAAACCGCCTCCGCGTAAGGGCGCGCGATGGTGATCGGTTCGGCCATGATCGGCTAAAGCTGCGCCTTGATCGAATCGAGCAGTTGGGCGTGCACATTGGCGTCGACTTCGCGCCGCAGAATCTTCTCCGCGCCGGCGATCGCCAATTGCGCGACCTGATCGCGCAGCTGTTCGCGGGCGCGCGTGACTTCCTGCTCGATCTCGGCCTTGGCAGCGGCGACTTCGCGCTCGCCTTCCTCGCGTGCGGAATTGCGCGCCGATTCGATAATCTGGGAGCCGCGCTTTTCGGCCTGGGAAATGATTTCGGCAGCACGCTCGCGTGCTCCTTGAACGACCTGCTCGGCCTCTCGCGTGGAGATCTCGAGCGACTTCCTGCCCTGCTCGCCCGCGGCGAGGCCGTCGGCAATCTGCTTTTGCCGGTTCTCAATTGCGCGCAGCAACGGTGGCCAGACGAACTTGACCGTGAACCAGATGAACAGCGCAAAGGCGGCAGCCTGCGTAAACAGCGTCAGATTGATGTTCATGCCTGCCCCCTACTTCCCGGTTGGACCCGACTCGGGCTACTTGATGACGGCGAGTAGGGGGTTGCCGAACGCGAACAGCATCGCGAGCCCGACCCCGATGATGAATGAGGCGTCGATCAGGCCGAGCAGCAGGAACACCTTGGCCTGCAGCGAAGCGGTCAGCTCCGGCTGACGCGCCGCGGCTTCCAAGAAGCGGCTGCACATGATCCCGATGCCGATACACGCACCAGCGGCGCCGAGGCCGATCATGAGGCCGATACCGATCCCGGTGTAGGCCTGGATCATGGCCAGCATTTGAAGTTTTTCCATTTCGGTTTCCTTTTCCAGGGCAAAAAGGCGGTTAAGAGGGGAATCAGTGGTGCTCGTGCGCCATCGAGATATACGCTACGGTGAGCATCATGAAAATGAAGGCCTGAATCACGACAATCAGGATGTGGAAGATGGCCCAGCCGAGACCGAGTACCGTACCCGCCGCGGCCCCGGTAAATCCTGTCGAGCCCCACACCCAGAGCAGGATGAAGATAATTTCGCCGGCGAACATATTGCCGAACAGGCGCAGTGAGTGCGAGAGCGGTTTGGATACGTATTCGACGATGTTGAACAAAATGTTCGGCAGCCACAGCAGTGGATTGGAGCCAAACGGAGCGCAGAACAGCTCATGGATCCAGCCGGCCAGGCCTTTCGACTTGATGGCGAAGTAGATCATGAGCACCCAGACCGAAAGCGCGAGCGCGAAGGTCGTGTTCACGTCGGCGGTTGGAACGGGGCGCCACTCGTGGAACCCGAGGGTACCCATGCCCTTCGAAATGAAATCGACGGGCAGCCAGTCCATGGCGTTCATCAGTAGCACCCAGACGAAGACGGTGAGGGCCGCGGGGGCGACGAACTTGCTGCGGTCGCCGTGGGTGAAGATTCCCTTTACCTGCTCGTCGACGAATTCGAACGCCAGCTCCACCAGCGCCTGGCGTTTGTTCGGCACGCCCGAGGTGGCACCGCGAACGATCCACCAGAGAAACCCCACTCCGATAACACCGAGGATCGCGGCGGTGACGATCGAATCGACATGGAGCGTCCAAAATCCGCCTGCGCCAATCGGCTCGGCGAGGAACGTGAGGTGGTGTCCGATGTATTCGGTCGGTGTGAGTTCAGTGCCGGCGGACATCGCTAAACCGTGTATTCGACTTTCGACTCAGAGCGCTCTAATGATCGCGCACAATAAACGCCATGGTGAAGATCAGCATGGTCGCCGCAAACGATCCGAGCAAGGCGAGCGCTACGACGTTCCTGTATGCCGCCAGTACCAGCCACAACAGGATCACCATGAGTCCGATCTTGATACCTTCGGCCCTCAAGGCGCCGAGCAGGACCCCCCCTGCAGACCCAGCCTTACCACTCGCTGCAACCAAAGCCGATACCAGCCCGGCAAGCACGCTGATCAGGCCGCCCAGCGCGGCGGACAACGCGCCGTCAGCCCCGACCACGGTCGCTGCGATCAGCGCCAGCGCAGCGGTGACGATCAACTGCCACCTTAAAACTGTGCGTACCGGCTTGCTCAGACGGCGAAGCATGGCGTTCGTCGGACCCGCCTCCGGCAAAGCCGGCGGAGTATATCGTTCGCGGGGATATCTGGTCAACGCGTTGCGCCGCAGCATCGGGCTAAAAGCGGACTAGCGCAATTTGCGCAGCAGGGTCTCGAGGTGGTCAAGTCCCGCGTAGTACACGATTACCTTACCAGCGCCCTTCTTGCCCGGTCGAATCTCCACTGTCGTGCCGAGGCGCTCCGAGGCCTCCTGCTCCAGCCTGAGCAAGTCGCGATCCGCCTTGCGCTTCTTGCGCGTGCTGCCGCCGCGGAGCTGCTTTGCCACAAGCGCTTCGGTCTCGCGCACAGACAGCCCGCGGCCTGCCACGCGATTGGCGGACTCGATCTGGCGCGCGCCGTCCAGCGCCAGCAGCGCACGTGCATGGCCCATCTCAAGTACGCCCTCCATTACCATCGCCTGGACCGGTTTTGGCAATTTGAGTAGGCGTAGCAAATTGGTGGTCGCGCTGCGCGAGCGGCCGACTGCGTCGGCGGCCTGCTCATGCGTCATCTTGAATTCGTCGATGAGTCGCTGCAGTCCCGCGGCCTCCTCCATCGGATTCAAGTTCTCGCGCTGGATGTTCTCGATCAGCGACATTGCCAGCGCGGCTTCGTCCGGAACTTCTCGCACCAGCGCCGGCACTTCTTCCAGTCCGGCCATCTGCGCGGCGCGCCAGCGGCGTTCCCCTGCGATCAACTCATAGCGATCGCGCTCCACTCTTCGCACCAGGAGTGGCTGCATCAGACCTTGCGACTTGATCGACGCCGCAAGCTCGGCCAGCGCCTCCTGGTCCATGCGCGTTCGCGGCTGGTATTTGCCTGGCCGAATGCGGCCCACCGGTAGTGTCGCGAGCGCATCTTTCGGCGCCTCTTCGCGGCCCAGCAATGCATCGAGCCCGCGTCCGAGTCCCTTTGGTTTGCTCATGTTGCTTCCATCGTTCGTCCGCCACCGCCGATGTCGCTCCTGGCGCGCGCCAGAATCTCCTGCGCAAGCGCGAGATAGGCCTGAGCGCCTTTGGATGTGTCGTCCCACACGACCGCCGGCGCCCCGTAGCTTGGCGCTTCTGCCAGCCGGACATTTCTTGGCACCATCGTCTGATACACCTTGTCGCCGAAGTGCGATTCGAGTTGCTGCGATACTTGCAGCGAAAGCGTGTTTCGCGGGTCGTACATCGTTCGCAGCAAGCCGGCAATGTCGAGGCCGGGGTTGAGGTGGGCGCGTACGCGTTTGATCGTGCCGACCAGATCCGAAAGCCCTTCGAGCGCGTAATACTCGCATTGCATCGGTATCAGTACCGCCTGAGCCGCGACCAGCCCATTTATCGTGAGCAGCGACAGGGACGGAGGGCAATCGATGATGATGAAGTCATATTCCGATGCCACTGTGGCGAGCGCCTCGCGCAAGCGCCCTTCGCGGTTGTCGAGGCCGACCAGCTCGATTTCCGCACCGGCAAGATCCCGGTTCGCGGGCAGCAAGTCATAGCCGCCGCTTTGCGAGCGCGTACGCGCGACCGCTGCGTCGGCCAGGCCGAGCAGCACGTGATAGATCGTGCGGTGCGCATTTCGCTTCTCGACGCCGCTGCCCATCGTCGCATTGCCTTGCGGGTCGAGATCGATCAGCAACACTCGCTTGCCGGCGCGCGCGAAGGCGGCGGCAAGATTCACGCTAGTGGTAGTTTTGCCAACCCCACCTTTCTGGTTGGTAACGGCGAGTACGCGTGTCATGGCGCACTCGCCGATCGGCACAGTACCAGGTGCCGCTCGGCCTGGACAAACGGCACGTCGAGGCGCACAACCCGATCACAGGTCGTGCCGGCTGGCGTTCGTGCCAACTCCTCGTGCGGATACACGCCCTTCATAGCCGCCAGGACGCCACCCGGAACAACCAGTCGGCCGCATGCGGAAAGGAAGTCGGCTAGTTCCGCGAATCCGCGCGATATCACTACCGCAAACCGTCTTGCCGGCCGCCAGTCCTCTACCCTTCCCAGGTGAACTTTCGCGTTGGCAAGTCCAAGTTCTATTGCGGCTTGGCGCAGGAAGGCCGTCTTGTTCCGATTGCTGTCGTTCAAGGTTACTTGCCATTCCGGGCGTGCGATGGCAAGCGGAATGCCAGGCAACCCACCACCGGAGCCGACATCCGCGAGCGCGCCGCCAGTGGACATCGGCAGATGGGGCAGCACCGCCAGCGAGTCGAGCAGGTGGTGGCTCACCATCTTCAACGGATCACGGATCGCGGTCAGGTTGTAAGTCCTGTTCCATTTCGCGAGCAATTCGACAAACGCAAGTAGCTTGTCGCGCGCACCAGGCGCAAGTCCGAGTGTCAGCGCCGCCAACCCACGGTCGAGGGCGACCTCGGGCTTCATGCGCTTTGCTTGTGCCGGATCTGGACCGCGGCTCGCTTCAAATGGACCAGCAGTAACGAGATGGCCGCGGGCGTAATGCCGGAGATGCGCGACGCCTGGCCGATTGTTTCCGGCCGCTGGCTAGCCAGCCTTTGCCTGGCCTCAATCGACAACCCCCGCACCTGTAGGTAGTCAAGGTCGACCGGCAGGGGCACTTCTTCGAAGCTTTCGCTGCGCGCAACCTCATCGCGCTGGCGATCAATGTATCCCTGGTACTTGGTTTGAATCTCCACTTGCTCGGCCACCTCCGCCTCCGGTACCCCGGGGCCGGCGCCAGGCAGCGACATCAGCGCGCGATACGTAACACCGGGGCGGGACAAAAGCTCCGTAAGCGAGTACTCACCTTCAATACCTTTCCCCAGTACCCGCGCGGCTTCCGCAGCAGGCAGGCTACGTGGCGTGAACCAGGTCGAGCGCAGCCGGTCGCACTCCTGCGCAATCGCTTCGCGCTTGCGGCTGAACCGTTCCCAGCGCTCATCGCTTACGAGACCGAGATCGCGGCCCATTCCCGTTAGCCGCAGATCGGCATTGTCCTCGCGCAGCATCAGGCGGTACTCGGCACGGCTGGTGAACATACGGTACGGCTCGGACACTCCGCGCGTGATCAAGTCATCCACTAGCACCCCGATGTACGCTTCGTCGCGTCGCGGGCACCAAGAGTTGCGCCCCACGACCTGCAAACCGGCGTTGATGCCCGCGAGCAACCCCTGCGCGGCGGCTTCTTCGTACCCCGTCGTGCCATTGATCTGCCCAGCAAAGAACAAGCCGTGCACGGTTTTCGTTTCGAGCGAAGCCTTCAGGTTGCGCGGATCGAAGTAGTCGTATTCGATGGCGTAGCCCGGCCGGGTAATCTGCGCCTGCTCTAAACCCTGAATCGAGCGGACCAACTCGAGCTGAACATCGAACGGCAGACTAGTAGAGATGCCGTTCGGATAGATTTCGTGCGTATCGAGGCCCTCGGGCTCGAGGAAGATCTGGTGGCTCGACTTGTCAGCAAAGCGCTGAATCTTGTCCTCGATCGAGGGGCAGTAGCGCGGGCCGACGCCTTGGATCACGCCCGTATACATCGGCGACCGGTCGAGCCCCCGGCGGATAATTTCGTGCGTACGCTCGTTGGTGTGCGTTATCCAGCAAGGCCGCTGCTCGGGGTGCATTGCACGGCTGCCGAGAAACGAGAAGATGGGCTCGGGTGAGTCGCCCGGTTGCGCGACCGTGACCGAAAAATCGATGCTGCGACCATCAAGCCGCGGCGGCGTTCCGGTCTTCAGTCGACCGACCGGAAGCTTCATCTCGCGCAGGCGGGCAGCAAGGGTAAGCGATGCAGGGTCCCCAGCGCGACCCGCTTGATAGTGTTGCAGGCCAACGTGGACCAACCCGGACAGGAATGTGCCGGTTGTGAGCACCACCGCTCCGCCCAGGAATCGAATCCCGAGTTGGGTGACGACGCCAACGGCTTTGTCTCCGACGAGCAGAATATCGTCGACCCCTTGCTGGAAGACGGTCAGGTTTGGCTGACTCTCGAGTCGGCGCCGAATCGCTCCGCGGTAGAGCACTCGATCGGCCTGAGCACGAGTAGCGCGCACCGCCGGGCCTTTTGACGAATTCAGGGTGCGGAACTGGATTCCCGCCTCGTCTGTCGCGAGCGCCATAGCACCGCCGAGGGCGTCAATTTCCCTCACAAGATGTCCCTTGCCGATCCCACCGATCGACGGATTGCACGACATTTGGCCGAGCGTCTCGATGCTGTGCGTGAGAAGCAGCGTTCGCCGGCCCATACGGGCAGCCGCGAGCGCCGCCTCGGTGCCGGCGTGACCTCCGCCAACTACGATTACTTCGAACTCGGTTGGGTACAGCATGACGCGCGATCGGGTCAGGGACCTTCGATTCCGGCAGGATCCAGCAGAGGCGCAATGATACGCGAAGGCAAGACGTGAAACTAGGCGCAGCCCGATGTTCCACGTGAAACGTCGGCAGCGCCGAAGTTTCACGTGGAACACGAATGGCGCATAGCGCCTATGCGAGAATCGCCAGCCCTACAGCCAATGTTCTCCTTCTCCCGTTACGCGGTCGTCCTCGCCGTCCCCGGCGTCAAGGAGTCATTCTGGGCCTCTCTCCTTGGCCGACTGCCGATCGGCATGTGCGGGCTGGCGCTCTTATTACTCACACAGGCGGCGGGCGGCACCTATGCCTCCTCGGGCCTGGTCACAGGCGCGTACGTGACCGGTCTGGCGATAATTGCTCCGCTTCTTGGCCGCCTCATCGATCGGCTCGGACCGCGCCCCGTCCTGCGCATTTGCAGCATCGCTTATCCCACCGCGCTCGTGTTGCTCACTATCGCCGTACTGCAACATCTGTCTCTTTGGGGTGTTGCCCCGATCGCGGCTTGCGCAGGCGCGAGCCTACCGCCGATTACTGTCAGTCAGCGCGCGCTTTTGAGACGCAAGCTGAATGACGATCAGCTTCTAACTACGGCCCTGACTCTCGATGCCGTTGTTATTGAGCTCATCTTCGTGACCGGGCCCCTGCTGGTCGCCTCGCTTGTTGCCTTGGCGTCCCCTGCCGCCGCCCTTCTCGCCGCCGCTGTCAGCGCGCTAGCCGGTTCCACGCTATATCTTCGCTCGGCATCCCTCGGCGACTGGGACAGTCGGCAGCTGCCCGATCCGTCTGCGCCTTTCCTCGGAGCATTGCGCACGCCAGGACTCCCTTATCTGCTTGTCGCGGCGTTCGCCTATGCGACTGTGTTCGGCTTGGTCGAAATTGCGCTCGCCGCATACGCAAAGAGTATCGGCAAGCCAGCACTCGCTGGCGTCCTATTGGGACTGATGAGTGTAGGTAGCGCTGCGGCGGGCCTAGCGTACGGCAGCCGGCACTGGCATCGCCCCCTTGGCCATCGAATGTCCGGCTCGCTGCTACTCATGGGATTGGGACTAGTTCCCCTGGTGCTGATCAACGACCCTCGAGTGTTCACGGTCTGCAGCGCACTGGCCGGTGCGACGATGGCACCGCCACTAATTATCCAATCAACATACATCGCCAAAACCGTAGCCGTGGACCAGATCACAGAAGGGTTCACCTGGTCGGCAACCGCGCTACTTTGTGGCGTCGCGGTCGGTTTGGCCTTGGGTGGCGTACTGCTCGAGTATGGGACCGCGTCTCATGTCATGGCAGTTGCCGTCGCATGCTCCCTAGCTTCCGCGGCATGGGCCGACAGGAAGCTCCATGCACCGGCTATTTGAGGCATGATTCGCGCTCGTCCCGAAGCGGTGCGAGTTTCACGTACCGGCTGTATAGTAAGTTCTTGTTATCACAGTACATTATCGGTGTTACGCTAATCGTCCGCCATGCCCGCCCCGCGGATATTCCCCAGATTATCGACATCCAGGCGCAGGTCTATCCGAAGATGGCTGGATTGCGCTAGAGGTTGGCGATCGAGTCGTCGGCGTTGCTAGCTCGCTCATCGAGCGCTGGGACGACTATGGTGTGTAGCAGCACACGTGGAAGGAGGTCACGCGCAGCGGCACTCTGGCAGGTGCGCTACTGCCACCACGCTCGGGCTGTCGAGAATCAGGTTTATGTCGCAATGGCCAGCACGGTAGGCGCCCTTCCAGAGGAGGGCCTCGGGCTTGCACTACGGCCAGGCGAGCATCCTCACGCACTCGAACTTTCCCTTCTCGCGACAGCATAGCGACGGAAGGAATCACAAACACCGAGCAAATCTTTATCGCCGACGTGGACCTCGAACTAATACTCTTCGAGACCCGGCTGGACGGGACCACCATACCGCTGTACGACAAGCGAATCGACATTTACCAGGCGCCGGCCAAAGTCACCAGGACTGCGCCAGACCGCACCACAGTCGAGCCGCGCGCGCCGGTTACGCGCTGAGGTCTGAGAGAGCGCTAAACGGCGAGCGTTTCGTGCAGCTTGTCGCGTCTTAATGCCAACTCGCGCGGCAAATGCCCACCCATCTTTGCGAGCAAGGCGTCATGCGAACCAAGCTCATTGCGCCAGACTGCGCGATCCACACTCAGTATCTCGGCGTACTTGTCACTGCCAAATTTCTCGAGTCCCGTCCACGCGATATCTTCGAAGCGTGGCATCACACCCAACGGCGTCTCCACCCCCTGTGCGCGCCCGTGGCAGCGCTCGACAATCCAGGCTATCACCCGCATGTTCTCCGAAAAGCCGGGCCAAATGAATTTGCCATTTGCATCGCGACGGAACCAGTTGACCAGGAAGATCTTCGGCGGATGGTGCACGGCCTTACCCATCTTCAGCCAATGCGCGAAGTAGTCGCCCATGTTGTAACCACAAAACGCGAGCATCGCCATCGGATCGCGTCGCACCACGCCGACCTTGCCGGTAATTGCCGCGGTTGTTTCGGAACCGAGCGTCGCCCCCATGTACACGCCTTCCTCCCAAGTAGGCGCCTGGACCACTAATGGGACCGTCGTAGACCTTCGGCCGCCAAAGATGAAGGCAGATATCGGCACCCCGGACGTGTCCTCCCATTTCGGATCCATCGAGGGGCACTGCGCGGCCGCAACCGTGAAGCGCGCGTTGGGATGCGCTGCCGTACGGCCGCAATTCGGGGTCCATTCCTTGCCCTGCCAATCGATGAGGCGCAGCGGTGGCTCCGCGCTCATGCCCTCCCACCAAACGTCACCCTCGAGCGTCAGCGCGACGTTGGTGAAGATCACGTTCTCGCCCAGCATCTTCATCGCGTTCGGATTCGTTGTCTCAGAGGTACCGGGCGCGACGCCGAAGAAACCCGCTTCGGGATTGATGGCATAGAAGCGGCCGTCATGTCCCGGTTTGATCCATGCAATGTCTTCACCGATTGTCGTTACCTTCCAGCCTTTGAACGCAGCGGGCGGAATTAGCATCGCCAGGTTGGTCTTGCCGCAGGCGCTTGGGAACGCGGCAGATATGTACGACTTTTCGCCCTGCGGCGATTCGACCCCGAGAATGAGCATGTGCTCCGCGAGCCAACCCTCGTCGCGCGCCATCACCGACGCTATGCGCAGGGCTAGACATTTCTTTCCCAGAAGCGCGTTGCCGCCGTAGCCGGAGCCAAAGGACCAGATCTCTCGCGACTCCGGAAAGTGAACGATCCATTTTTCCGTGTCGTTGCACGGCCACGCCACGTCCTTCATACCCGGCGCGAGCGGCGCGCCGACGGAATGCATACATGGCACGAAATCGCCATCCTCGCCGAGCCACTCGCCGACTGCCCGTCCCATTCGCGTCATGATGCGCATATTGACAACGACGTACGCCGAGTCGCTCAGCTGCACCCCGATCTGGGCGATGTGCGAGCCGATTGGCCCCATCGAGAACGGCATCACATACATCGTGCGCCCGCGCATGCAGCCGTCGAACAGCCGATTCATCGTGCCGCGCATTTCCAGCGGATCGACCCAGTTATTTGTCGGGCCCGCTTGCTCCTTGCGCGCGCTGCAAATGAAGGTACGGTCCTCCATTCGCGCTACATCCGTCGGGTGGGAACGCGCCAGATAGCTGTTTGGGCGCAGCTTCGGATTGAGCTTGATGAACGTACCAGTGTTGACAAGCTCAGCGCACAGGCGATCGTACTCAGGCTGGGACCCGTCGCACCAGACCACGCGCGCCGGCCTTGTTAGGCGCACCATGTCACCTACCCATTCGCGAAGCTTCGCGTGACGGATCCAATCGGGAGCGCGCGAAGCGTCGGCTTGAGCAGGCTGAGGATTGGTCATTTGCGCGTCTCCTAAAAGCAAAACGGCCCTGACTATCCTGGGCCGGCATCTTATAGTTCTTTAGACTGCTAAGTTGATTGTATCACTCGCCTCCGGCGCTATTTTCCGATACAGAACCGCGAGAAGATCTCTCCGAGCAGGTCGTCTGGTGTGAATTCGCCGATAATTTCCGTCAGTGCGATATGCGCGAGACGCAGCTCCTCGGCAAAGAACTCCCAGTGCTCCAGCTGTAAACTCGCTTCCTCCAGGTGCTTCCTTGCACGCGCTAAAGCGCGCAAGTGCCGCTCGCGCGCGAGAAAAGTCGACTCCCCGGTACTGACCCACCCCGCCGATTCCAGAAGCATCCGTCGCAGGTCCTCAAGTCCCGCGCCGGTCTTGGCGGAGACCCAAACTTCGTTCGACGTCCCGTGACGTCGCCCAGCCGCCACGCCCGGCACGAGGTCGACCTTGTTGTACACCAGGATACGTACGCTCGTTTCGGGAAGCCGCGCAAGCATCTCGTTCTCTTCTCGTCCAACCCCGATATGCGTCTCGAGTACCACCAGCGCTATGTCCGCGCGGGCAAGCTCGTGCCAGGCGCGTTCTACCCCGATGCGTTCCACCTCGTCGGGCGACTCGCGCAGCCCCGCGGTGTCGACGACGATGATCGGAACTCCATCGATCTGAATCGGTTCGCGCAGCGCGTCGCGCGTCGTGCCCGCGACCGGCGTAACGATCGCTCGCTCCTCTCCGGCAAGCCTATTGAGCAAGCTCGACTTTCCGACATTCGGACGACCGGCGAACACAACGTGTATGCCGGTGCGAAGCAGGCTGCCCTGCCGACTCTGTGCCAGCACGAACTCGAGTGCCGCCCGAACTCCAGCCAAGCGCGCCCGCGCGTCTTCGAGGTGCAGCTCCTCCACTTCCTCCTGCGGGAAATCGAGCACCGCCTCGGTCAGGGCCCGAAGCTCTGTAAGCTGTGCCGCAAGGCCATTGATAGCTGCTGAGAACTCGCCCGCCAAAGAGCGTAGCGCCGACTTTGCGGCTTCTTGACTCGCCGCATCGATGAGGTCCGCAACCGCTTCCGCCTGGGCAAGATCAAGCTTGCCTTCGAGATAAGCGCGCCGAGTAAATTCCCCAGGATGTGCGATCCGGGCTCCCGCGTCGAGGCAAGCATTGAGCAGCGTTCGCATAACAACGGGCCCGCCGTGGCCATGGAGCTCGAGCACCGGTTCGCCGGTGTACGAGTGCGGCGCGGAAAAATATATGGCAATGCCGCGGTCGATCGTCTCGCCCCGGGAATCCGCAAACCCGCGGTACACCGCGCGCCGCGGCGCAGGAAGCTCGCCCAAGAGGGACCGGGCAATCTTCGCCACACCGGGGCCGGAGATGCGCACCACCCCAATACCGCCTCGACCTGACGGTGTGGCGATCGCGGCTATGGTATCGCGCCCGGAGTCTCGCCCAGACCTGTCATCAACGCTTGCCATGGGCAGGCTTGTCGCGGGTGAACATCCGCTGGATCTGCCACTGCTGAAGGATGGAAAGGATATTGTTCACCAGCCAGTAGAGAACCAGTCCGGCAGGGAAGAAGAAGAAGAACACGCTGAACACGAACGGCATGAAGGTCATCACCTTCGCCTGCACCGGGTCGGGAGGCTTTGGATTCATGCGCGTCTGAATCACCATGCTTATCGTCATCAGGATCGGCAGCACATAGTAGGGATCAAGGGCCGAGAGGTCTTTGATCCAGAATATGAACGGCGCATGGCGCAGCTCGATCGCCGCGAGCAGCACCCAGTAAAGAGCGATGAAAACCGGTATTTGCACCAGGATGGGAAAGCAGCCTCCAAGCGGATTAATCTTCTCCGTCTTGTACAACTCCATCATCGCCTGATTGAGCTTGGCTCGATCGTTACCGTACATCTCGCGCAGCTTCGTCATGCGGGGCGTGACGAGCTTCATCTTTGCCATCGACTTGTAGCTCGCAGCCGAGAGCGGAAAGAACACCAGCTTGACGGTAATAGTGAGCAAGATGATCGCCACTCCCCAGTTGCCAGTCAGGCCGTGATACTTCTCCAGCAGCCAGAATAGCGGCCAAGCGATTATGCTGAGCCAGCCATAATCGACCACGAGATCGAATCCCGGCGCCACGGCCTTGAGGCGCTTTTGCTCCTGCGGCCCGGCGAACAGCGGTACGTCAACGCGAGCGCTCGCCCCCGGCGCCAAGCGCGGGGCCGAAACAATGAGCCCAGCGGCAAATAGCCCGTCGGGGAGCTTCTTCAGGTAGAACTCCCGCGGCAGTTTTCCGCTGGGCACCCAGGCCGACACGAAGTAGTGCTGTACGATGCCGATCCACCCGTCATCCGCATGCTTCGGATAGTCCGCCTTACCCTCTGCGATGTCGGAGAAGCTGATCTTCTTGTACTTCGACTCGGCGGTGTACATTACAGGGCCGAAGTAGGTGCGCGACGTGTGAGTCTGACCAGGCGGATCCTTGTCGTCGCGCACCAATTGGAAGTATGCGTCAGCCGTCACCGGCGCCGTACCCCGATTGTCTATTTCGAACGCGACGTCGATCAGGTAGCGGTCGCGATAGAAGGTGTATACCTTCTCCACCGAGAGGCCATTTGGCCCGTCTGCGACGAGCCGCACCTCTAGCTTGTCGGCCCCTGCTGCGAGTTCGCGCGGTCCTGGCAGAACGCGCCAAATCGTACGATGGTTCGGCAGCCCGTCGCCGATGAGGCCGCTCTCAGCCTCGTAGTCGAAGTTCTGCCCGAGAAGCACGAAGTCCTTGTTTTCGTCGGCCTGGGCTTTGTGCTTGAGCAATTCCAGCCGCTGCAGGGTGCCGCCAAGCGTGTTGATCGTGGCCACGACAAGGTCGGTGCGCACCTGAACCATCGTTCCCTGAGCCGCGGAGGTTTCGGCGCCCGGGACGCCGGCGACGCGAGCGACGGAAGACAACGGGGCAGCGCCGTTGTCCGTGGACGGCCGTGGAGTAGGCGTAGGAATGCCTTGGTGCTGCGCGGTCGGAACGGCAATCGGCGGCAGTTGGCTCGCCTTCTCCCACGCGTCCCACAATAGGACCAGGGAAAAGCTGAAGATCACCAACAGAACCAGTCGTTGCGTGTCCATAAGATGCGCGCCGTCCGATTCAGCGTCGGGGCCCGGGAACCGGGTCGTGGCCGCCGGAGCTCCAAGGCCCGCAACGGCAGACGCGCCGCGCAGCCAGCCATCCGCCTAGCAATGCGCCGTGACGAGCAAGCGCTTCCTCTGCATACTCCGAACAAGTCGGGTAAAAACGGCACGCAGGTGCAAATAGGGGACTTATAAAGTAGCGGTAGCCCCTGACAGCGACGCGCAACAGCGAGGAGATCATCGGTTCAGCCTGCTAAAAAGTTCTCGCAGTTGCAGCATCATCTGCGAAGACGGTTTGGCGCCGTACGGTGGCCGCACCAGCACATCCAACGCACCGAGGCTCTCCTGCTCAAGGCGGAAGGCCTCCCGGATGCAGCGCTTGATGCGATTGCGTTCAACTGCTCGCGCCGAATGCTTTCGAGTCACCAGAATACCGAGACGCGGCGGGCCGCTCTCGCGCCGTCCAAGGTAAAACGTGTAACCGCTGATACTGCGGCGCTTGCCATGCTGCAGGAGCTGCACAAATACCGCGCTCCGCGTCAGGCGCCTCTCTGGTCCGAGTCCGTAACGCCGTGCCCGCTTAGGCCCACCGAGCACGCCCGAGGCGGAGCCTAGAGTCCCAGGCGCTTGCGACCCCGCGCCCGCCGTGCCCGCAGCACCGCGCGCCCCCCCGCCGTGCGACTGCGGACCAGGAACCCGTGGCGTCGCGCGCGGCGCGTCTTGGATGGTTGATAAGTACGCTTCATCGCTGCACCAACCCGAAAAAGGCGGGTATTAGAGCGTGCGCATATGGACATTGTCAAATCACCATTTCCGAATGACATCCCTGTGGATAACTCATCGCGAAAAAGGTAACATTCTGAATTCGACGGCGAGCTTCTCTCGCTCGCCTCCGAGCCCGCCGCGACAATCGCAAAAACGAGGCCGACAGCACAATGCAGAACCTGTGGGACGCCTGCCTGCGGCGATTGGAGCAGGAACTCCCCGCGCAACAATTCAATACCTGGATCCGACCGCTTTCACCCGAGGGCGCAGCGGAGTCAGACACGCTTACCTTGGCGGCCCCGAACCGATTCGTTCTCGAGCTCGTGCGGGAGCGATTCGCCACGCGCATAGAGAAACTTGCCTCGGAGGCGAGCGGGCGAGATCTGGGTTTACGCTTCGTCCTCGCCCGCGAGGCCGATCCGAGCTCACGCAGCAGTCCTACGGCTGTTCGGGAGAGCAACGAGGTGCCAACTACTCTAGAGCGCGCTCGGCTCAACCGTGGATTCACCTTCGACAGCTTCGTCACGGGCAAAGCAAATCAACTTGCCCGTGCCGCCGCAATTCAGGTCGCCGAGAACCCAGGAATTTCCTACAACCCGCTGTTCATCTACGGTGGCGTCGGGCTCGGCAAGACGCACCTTCTTCAGGCCATTGGTAACCACCTTGCGGAGCAGCGCGCCCAGGCACGCATTCGGTACACTCACGCCGAACAATACGTCACGGATGTGGTCCGTGCATACCAGCAACGATCATTCGATGAATTTAAACGCTACTACCATTCGCTCGATTTGCTGCTAATCGATGACATCCAGTTCTTCTCCAACAAGGGACGCACGCAGGAAGAGTTCTTCTACGCCTTTAACGCGCTAGTCGAAGCCCATAAGCAGATCGTAATCACCTGCGACACCTACCCGAAGGAAATTGCGGGAATGGAGGAGCGGCTGATATCGCGCTTTGGTTGGGGTCTCACAGTTGCAATTGAGCCGCCCGAACTGGAGATGCGAGTCGCGATTGTGCTGAAGAAGGCCGAAGCCGAATCGCTCGCACTCTCCGAGGAAATCGCCTTCTTCATCGCCAAACACATCCGATCCAATGTGAGAGAGCTTGAGGGTGCATTGAAGAAGGTTCTCGCGTATTCGCGCTTTACCGCTAGGGAGCTCTCCCTTGACCTGGCGAAGGAGGCACTACGCGATATCTTAAACGTCGCGAACCGGCAGATCACCGTCGACGGAATCCAAAAAACGGTCGCAGAGTACTTTAAGATCAGGATATCCGACATGCATTCCAAGAAGCGGAGCCGAAATGTGGCCAGGCCTAGGCAAGTCGCAATGGCGCTTGCCAAGGACCTCACACAGATGAGTCTTCCGGAGATCGGAGAAGCGTTCGGCAATCGTGACCACACTACCGTGCTCCACGCCTGCCGCACCATCGCGACGCTACGCAAGAAGGACTCCGTGATCAATCGCGACTACCTGGTGCTCGAACAGGTGTTGAAGGGATGAACAAGCTGTGCACGAATGCGGTTCAAATTGTGCATAAGCCGACCGGCAAGCCAGGCCGCGTAAAACTGTCCACATCGCTGCACCATCATTCCACAGCTTGTTCACGCCGAATATATTCCGCAACTCTCGGCGAGCAATGGATTTTCCCCGCTATCCCCAGGTCCAGGCCAACCTATTAACTATTACTAAGGTAAGAATATGGTTCTAGTTAAAGCGAAGCAAGGCGAACTCCTTGGCCCGCTCTCTGCTGTGAGCGGGATCATCGAGCGCCGTCACACGCTTCCGATCCTATCCAACGTGCTCATAGATCGTAGCTCGAAAGTGCTCTCCTTCCTTGCGACGGACATCGAGATTCAGATTACGTCGAGTATGCCGCTTGAACAAGCCGGAGAGGCGCATACGGTTACAGTCGGCGCGCGAAAACTGGTCGAAATTCTGCGTGCACTGCCGGACGGCACCGAGGTGACGCTTCAGCAGCAGGACAAGCGAATGCTAGTCAAGGCAGGCAAGAGCCGTTTCAGTTTGCAGACTTTGCCTGCGGAAGATTTTCCACGCCTTTCCAAGCCAGCCGGCGACGTGGCTCGTTTCGGTCTTGCGCAAAGGGCGTTGCGACGGTTGCTTGGCTTGGTGCAGTACGCTATGGCACAGCAGGACATTCGCTATTACCTAAACGGGCTGCTCATGCTTGTGGAGCATAGGCAGCTCAAGGTAGTCGCTACTGACGGCCATCGCCTCGCGTTTGCGTCGATGGCGCTGGAAGTCGATTTGCCGCGGCAGGAGGTGATCGTACCCCGCAAGACCGTGCTCGAACTGAGCAAGCTCCTGTCTGACGCCGAGGAAGAAGTCAAGATTGAACTTTCGGCGACTCAGGCTGCCTTCACTTTCGGAAACGTTGAACTGGTTTCTAAATTGGTGGACGGGAAGTTTCCGGACTACACCCGGGTAATTCCAACCCAGCATAAGAACACTCTTACGCTCGATCGTGAGGTTTTGCGGCAAGCCCTGCTTAGGGCGGCAATTCTGTCGAACGAAAAATTTCGCGGTGTGCGATGGGTGCTCAGCGACGGAAGTCTCAAGATCGTATCCTCCAATGCGGAGCAGGAAGAAGCGCAGGAGGAGCTTGAGGTAGCGTATTCCGGAGATGCGCTCGACATCGGTTTCAATGTCAATTACCTACTCGACGTGCTAAACAATGTTCCTGGCGCATCGGTCGAGTGTACTTTTGGTGATTCCTCTTCTAGTGCCCTGGTTACATACGCTTCCGAACAGAATTTCAAGTACGTCGTGATGCCGATGCGCATCTGATAGCTAGCGAACGAATCACAAGGAAAGGCAAGGTGGGAGAAGCCGAAAGACTACTGCCTGATGCGAGCGAATACAGCTCCGACAGCATCAAGGTATTGAAGGGACTGGAAGCCGTTCGCAAACGCCCCGGTATGTATATCGGTGATACGTCCGACGGAACCGGACTGCACCACATGGTATTCGAGGTCGTCGACAATGCCGTCGACGAAGCTTTGGCCGGCTATTGTGATGAGATCCTAGTAACTATCCACACTGACAACTCAATATCCGTTCTTGACAACGGACGCGGGATTCCGACCGGCATCAAGGAGGATGACGAACTAAAACGTTCCGCGGCCGAGATCGTAATGACCGAACTACATGCGGGCGGTAAGTTCGACAGCAACACGTACAAGGTGGCCGGCGGCTTGCATGGAGTCGGGGTATCCGTAGTCAACGCGCTTTCGGAGTGGCTTCGCCTTACCGTTTGGCGCGATGGCAGTGTCCATCAGATGGAGTTTCGCGACGGCGTTCCTGTCGAGCCTTTGAAAGCGACTGGGAGCACCGAAAAGCGCGGTACGGAAGTTCACTTCCTAGCCTCGCATGACGTGTTCGGCAATGTGGACTATCACTACGACATCCTCGCTCGCAGGTTGAGAGAGCTTTCCTTCCTGAATAATGGCGCTAAGATCGTTCTAATTGATCAGCGCGCCGGCAAGGAGGAAAACTTCGCGTTTTCAGGTGGCGTGAGAGGTTTCGTGGAGTACATGAACCGCTCGAAGACTGTGCTGCACCCCAACGTTTTTGCGGCAAAGGGAGAAAGGGAGGGCATTACGGTCGAGGTGGCGATGCAGTGGAACGATTCCTACCAAGAGTCCGTGTTGTGCTTCACCAACAACATTCCACAGAAGGACGGCGGAACGCACCTCACCGGGCTACGGGCCGCGATGACCCGCGTGCTGAACAAGTACATCGAGGAGAACGAGCTGGCGAAAAAGGCCAGGGTTGAGACCACCGGCGACGATATGCGAGAGGGACTCGCGTGCGTTCTCTCAGTGAAAGTTCCTGAGCCCAAGTTCTCTTCGCAGACAAAGGAGAAGCTTGTCTCCTCCGAGGTTAGGCCGGCTGTGGAGGAGGTAATAGCCGAGAAGCTGCGCCAGTATCTTGATGAGAGGCCGACCGACGCACGCGTGATCACGGGTAAGATCGTCGACGCGGCACGCGCGAGGGAGGCGGCACGACGGGCTAGAGAGATGACGCGCAGAAAGGGTGTCCTGGACGGCGTCGGCTTGCCTGGCAAACTGGCGGACTGCCAGGAGCGAGACCCGGCTCAGTGCGAACTCTATTTGGTCGAAGGAGATTCGGCCGGCGGCTCCGCAAAGCAAGGACGCGACAGAAAATTTCAGGCGATACTTCCGCTGAAGGGCAAAATCCTAAATGTGGAGAAGGCGCGCTTCGACAAGCTACTTTCTTCGGCGGAAATCGCGACACTCATTACCGCGCTGGGATGCGGCATCGGCAAGGAAGAATACAATCCGGAAAAGCTTCGCTACCACCGCATCATCATAATGACAGACGCTGACGTGGATGGATCCCACATACGGACTCTTCTCCTTACCTTCTTCTATCGCCAGATGCCTGAACTGGTCGAGCGTGGGTACATCTACATAGCTCAGCCGCCTCTGTACAAGGCCAAACTGGGAAAAGACGAGCGCTACTTGAAGGACGAGCACGAGTTGAACGCGTTTATGCTCAGACAGGCCCTTGTCGATGCTGC
Source organism: Burkholderiales bacterium (assembly GCA_035517095.1). Lineage (GTDB taxonomy): Bacteria > Pseudomonadota > Gammaproteobacteria > Burkholderiales > SG8-39 > DAHVFK01. Next base: position 231,022 of record DATIZK010000081.1, on the reverse strand, counting down.
CCTATACCCTTCGGCGCAACGCGAGCCGATCGTTGGCGACGCGCTGGCGGAGCTGGCAAAGTCGTACCTCCTCTCCGAAGCGGTTATCGAGCGGGTTTCCCGCTGGGTGGACAGAGACGTTCTGGCGGCAATGTTGCGAGGGGTTCAGGTTGATCTGTCGCGACACGAAACCGCGCAAGCGTCTGCCAATGCGCTCATGGCATCCATTCCAGGCAACGGCATCCACATCAGCGCCCATTTTGACGCGAAGACGGAACGCTACCAGGTGAGGGTGGAACGCACGCGCCATGGAAACATTCGGACTAGCCATATCGACTCCGAGTTTCTGCTGTCCGGGGATTACCTGCAAATTCAACAGACTGCGGAGCTGTTGCGCGGACTAGTGGGCGCCGGCGCCTATGTGCAGCGCGGAGAGAAGAAGCATCCGGTGAAGGACTTCCCCGAAGCCATGCGCTGGTTGCTCGCAGAGGTGCAGAAGTCGATGAGCCTGCAGCGCTACAAGGGCCTGGGCGAAATGAATCCGTCTCAGCTCTGGGAAACGACCATGGATCCGGAGATGCGCCGGCTGTTGCGGGTGCAGATAGAGGACGGGATTGCGGCGGACGAGATTTTCACTAAGCTGATGGGTGACGAAGTAGAACCAAGACGCGCATTCATAGAGTCAAATGCGCTCGGAGTGCGCAATCTGGATATCTAGCGGCGCTTCTTCTTGCTAGCTGGCTTGGCGGTCTTCTTGGCTGGCTTGCGCGTGGTGACGGCGGTCTTCTTCGTTGCGGTCGCCACGAGCGTCGCAGCCGGAGCGGCTTTGGGCTTACGCGGCTCGAACTCGAATCCAACGCGGCCATCAGGGTTCTTGACCAGATAGGCCTTGAAGGGACGACCTTTCTTCGAGATGAAGCGCTGAAGTAAGTCGGTCTTTCCAGTCGCGAGCAGTTTTGCCATTTGGGCCCGCTCGACGGGCTGCTGGAGGATCATCTTACCAGAGCGGAAGTCGCAGCTGCGCGATGGCCCGACGGCTCTCTCGCAGACGTAGGCGACCCCATGTTCGAAAACGCGCCCACCGCACTTGGGACAGGAGCCAAGGCTTTCCTGATTGGAAAAGTCCGGCGCCTCTTCGGCATCCGATGCAGCGGTTCCCTGACCAAAGTCGAATTCAACCCGGAACTCGTCGTTCAGCCTGACGGCGGCCGCGAAGGGTTTCCCCATCCGGCTGCGGAAGCCCGTCAGAGGACCTAAGAAGCGTTTTTGGATCAGTTCACTGATTTCTTCCGGTGACCACTCGCGGCCTGAAGTCACTTTCCAGATGGAGAAGTCGCACTTCTGACATTGAAACTTGCGGTAGTTCTCTTGCACTTTGCCGCCACACTTGGGACACGGGGCATCTACCGTAGCGAACGCAGTGTCCGGAATGTCCCCGTTTCTGATCCTCTCCACCATATCGCGTGTAGCCTGCTCGATATGTTCCATGAACTCTTCACGGCGCAGCTTGCCTGCTTCCATCAACTTAAGCTTGAATTCCCAATCTCCTGTTAGCTCAGGCGAAGTGATCTCGCTGACGCCGAAATGGCGCAAGGCAAACAGGAGCGAAAACGCTTTTGGCGTGGGCACCAGTTCTCTGCCGCTGCGGTGAACGTATTCCTCCTGGATCAACCCCTCGATGACCGCCGCACGAGTGGCCGGCGTGCCTAGTCCTTTCGCCTCCATTGCCGCGCGCAGTTCGTCGTCCTCGACCAGCTTGCCAGCGCCTTCCATCGCCGACAACAGCGTCGCCTCCGTGTACCTTGGGGGCGGCTTCGTCTGATTCGCCTGCGCGTCGACCTCGGAAACGCGCACCTGCTCGTCGACAGCGACCACCGGTAAGTTATCGCTCTCAGACTGGGCGGCCCGGCCATATACGACTAGCCAGCCCGGTTGGCGCAAGACCCGGCCCTCAGTCTTGAATTGGTGTTCACCGACTTTCGTAATTCGGGTCGTCTGCAAGTACTCGGCGGCCGGGTGGAACACTGCCAAAAATCGCCGCACAACCATGTCGTAGAGTTTCTGTTCGGCGTCGTTCAATTGCTTTGGCGCCTGTTGCGTAGGAATGATCGCGAAGTGGTCGGATATCTTGGTGTTGTCGAAGACTCTCCGGTTCGGCTTTACCCAGCGTTGTTTCAACACGCTCTTGGCCAAGGCACCGTACTCTTTCGTGGTGCCCAGAACCTCAATGGTCTTCTTCACCGTCCCTAGATAGTCCTCTGGAAGCGCGCGCGCATCCGTGCGCGGGTAGGTCAGTACTTTGTGCCGCTCGTAGAGCGCCTGCGCGATCGATAAGGTCATCTTGGCGGGAAATCCGAAGCGGCCATTGGCCTCGCGTTGCAAGCTCGTGAGATCGAACAGCAGTGGCGAAAGCTGAGTCGAAGGCTTACTCTCCTCCGTAACCGCGCCCTTGCCATTGCGGCACGCGGCGACGATTGCATCAGCCTCCTTGGCGCTCCATAGCCGCTCCGGTTTTCGCTCGGTGTCATCGTCCTTTTTGAACGCAGGATCGAACCAGCGTCCAGAGTATTCCCCTGCAGCGGCGGCAAAGCGGGCGTGAACTTCCCAGAAGTCTCGCGGGGTGAACGCCCGAATACGCTCCTCTCGTTCGACCAGCACGGCAAGTGTCGGGGTTTGAACTCGACCCACAGTGGTGAGGTAGAACCCGCCTTCCTTGGAATTGAAGGCGGTCATCGCGCGCGTCCCGTTTATCCCTACCAGCCAGTCCGCCTCTGAGCGGCAGCGCGCCGCGTCGGCCAGAGGAAGGAGCTCCTTGTCGGGACGCAAGGCACCGAATCCGTCTCGGATCGCCTGCGGTGTCATCGATTGCAGCCACAGGCGCTCGATGGGCTTCTTGATGCGCGCATAGTTCACGAGATAACGGAATATGAGTTCGCCCTCGCGACCGGCGTCACAGGCATTGATTAGGGCCTCGACGTCCTTCCGCTTCATTAGCCGCAGAAGCAGATTGAGCCGGTCCTGACTTCGCTCAATCGGCGTTAGTTCGAAATGCGGCGGAATGACCGGAAGCCTAGCGAACGACCACTTGCCCTTCTTGAGGTCGTATTCCTCCGGCAGGGAAAGGGCCAGCAGATGGCCCACCGCCGATGACAGCACGTATTCGTCGCTCTCGAAGTAATCTCCTTTGCGGGCGAAGCTGCCGAGCGAACGCGCAATGTCCGCAGCAACGGAGGGTTTCTCGGCGATTATCAGCGTTTTGCTCATGGAAGGCCGGGCGGGGTGCTACGGGCGTCGAAAGGCGGCAGATGATAAGTGCAAACGCGCCGGGGCGGCAACCCGGGTGTGAAAAAGCCGCGAGGGCGCTGCCTCGCGCGCGAGCCTTAGCTTGGCAAACGCTCGTGCTGAACCGTGAACAGGTCCTCTGCGAGCAGACGGCTGGTGGGTGTTTGCTGGTTCCAGAGCACCATCAGCACGATCAGCTTGAGTTGCTCGAGCGACAACGTGGACCCGGTCGCAGCGAGCGCTCGCTCGATCACGTGTTCACGGACCTGTGGGCTCAGGATGCCAGATTGCTCCAACGTCAGCAGAAAACCGCGGCAATCAGTGTCGAGCTTGGCTAGCTCCTTCGGTGCATACGCGCGGAAAGTGTTACGCGAGTCGGGAATCGGCGCGAAGTTGCGGTGAGGGACGCGAAGCACGCCCGCCAGCCAAGACAACGCTTCGCTGATTTCGGTGTCCTCGAATCCTGCGGCCGAGAGCTTCTTCGCCACCAATTCACTGTCTTGCGCGAGATCTGCTTGCTGGCAGTGCTCAAACAGGTAGACGAGGATTTCGTACATATTATTGTTCTCCTCAGCAATTTAGGCGTTGATATAGCCCGCCGGGCAGCACCGCTACCTCTCCGGCGAGTTCGAGCCGCAGTAGCTCCGAGGATACCTGCTCGACTGACAATCCCGCACGCGTGCACAGCGAATCGACGTCTATGGGGTCGAATCCCATGTGCGCCAGAAGCGGATTTTCGTGGAGCGACGGCCTACGCACAGGGCGGGTCGTCGCATACCCGCTGGGCCTGAAGCCGCCAAGCTCGGTCAGCACGTCTTCCGCGGATTCAACCAGCTTGGCACCCGACTTGATCAGTGCGTGGCACCCCTTAGAGAGCGGGGAGTGAATCGAGCCCGGAATGGCAAAGACCTCACGCCCCTGCTCGGCGGCCGCGCGCGCCGTGATGAGCGACCCCGAAGCGAGCGCTGCCTCGACGACCAGACAGCCCTGCGCCAATCCGCAGATAAGGCGATTGCGGCGCGGAAAGTTGTGCGCAGCCGCCGGCGTGCCGAGCGCGAACTCGGATAGCAGCAAGCCACGCCGTGCGATCTCGCTTGCGAGCGATGCGTTACGTTCAGGGTAGGTTACATCGATGCCCGTTCCGAGCACGGCGATCGTTGACCCGGAGCCGGCCAATCCGCCACGATGGGCCGCCGCATCGATGCCGAGGGCGAGACCCGAGACGATCGTTAGCCCCGCTTCACTGAATGCACGCGCGAACGCTTCCGCGTTGCGTTCACCTTGAGCAGTTGCATTCCGACTGCCGACCACAGCCAGGGCTGGTCGAGCCAGCAGGTCGAGGCGACCATGCGCATAGAGCAGCGTGGGGGGATCCGGAATCTCAAGCAGTGGCTTCGGGTAAGCTTCATCGGCCAAGGTAACGACAGCGTGGCCCGGCTGCGCGGCCCACTCACTCGCCGCTGCAACTGCTGCAGCAACTTCGGCAGAATCAAGCGCGTCTACCGCGGCTCGAGGAGCGAAGTGGACCAGCTCGGAGCGGGAACGAGCCAAAATCTGCTCAGGTAGGCCATAGTGCTTGAGCAACTGGCGAACCGTCGCGGGGCCGAGACCTGGCGTAAGGGTAAGTTGCAGCCAACTCGCCGGCCCCGGATCCGTCGTCATGGCCGTGGCAAGAGCAGGAATCGCGCCTGCACGCGCGGCGCCGCCCTTCGACGGCACCTCGCGCGAGACCTGGGATTAGGGTGTTTCCACCACATCCAATGCCTGGACGGGCCTCTCGATACGCATAACCAGTGCATAAGATACGCGGTCGAACACGCGGAAGACAAACACGTGCCCGTTGGGTTCGTCGGGCAAGTCAATCTGGGCATCGCGTGCCCCCGTCGGTTTGGAGGTATCGGTCACCGTCTGGCCGTGGGTGTAGACGGCCAACACGGTGCCGACGTCGATGCCGTCGGATTTGCCACGATTGATGGTGACGATTGAACCAGTGCCCGTTTCGTCTACCCCTTGAACACCACCGTATATCGACATTACACGGCCCTTGATAAAAACGCTCGGCGAGTGCGGCGCATAGTTCACGGTTTGTGGTGGGCCGGCCGGAATCAGCTTGTCACCCACTCCGACTTCCTGCTTCACACTCGCCAGGCGCACGGTCGTTGGGTCTCCTGCCCTAGTGACCTGCGCAGTGCCAAGGAAGATGGCTTCATAGCCAAGAGTCCGATCGGTATCCGGGTCTACCAGCGCGCTTCCGGCTCGGTAGACATTCCAAGTCTTTTCTTTCGAACTTCCAATGCCGCGCACGTAGGCCGAATTGCCGGACTCCAGAATGACGCGGTCCTGCTGAGTCGCGACAATGGTCGGCGCATTGTCTAGTCCGCCGGGCTCGATTACCAGCGGCTGGGAAAGGAATGGCTCAATCACCGACGGCGGAATGCTCGGAATTGGCGCATCGGTGCTGCCGAGCACCCTAACTCGCGGATGAAGCGCTTCAGTACCGGAGAGACTGGAGGAACCGGAGGAACTCGAGGCGCCCGGGGAACTCTCGGAACCCGAGATCGTAAGGCGCCCATGCACCCGGTCGAGCACGATAACGTTGCCGGGATAAATCCGATGCGGATTCTTGATCTGATCCCGGTTCAGATTCCACAAGTCCGGCCAACGCCAGGGCGAATCGGTGAACCGTTGGGCGATGCCCCAAAGGGTGTCGCCGGGGACGACAACATAGCGGTCCGGGGCGTCCGGCTTGATTGCGCCCGTGCTCTTGGATGCGTCGGCCGCCACCCCCGCCGATGCCAAGCTAGCAGCGACAAAAACCAGCGTTGTGATAGACTTACGCAAGTGACAGTACATAGGGCCCTCGATTCTTTCTTGGCTCTTCGGGCCGGCTTGAAGTGCCGATTGTTCGCCGAAAATTGGCATAAAAGCCCATTTAGCTTACATACTGCCTGAAATTGTGCATGTAATTAATTCACACAGCAAGTGATTTCCTGATTTCAATGGCCCACCTGAACATCCTCCGATACCCAGACGCACGGCTCCACAAGGCAGCCGCACCAGTGAACGTCTTCGACGACATCCTGAAGAGGCTGGTCCGCGACATGACCGAGACCATGTACACGGCACCCGGGATCGGCCTTGCGGCCACTCAGGTGGACGTGCACAAGCAGGTAATTGTCATCGATGCCTCCGAACGGCGCGATTCGCTGATCGTGCTCGTCAATCCCGAGATTGTCGAGGCTACGGGCATTTCCGATATCGAGGAGGGATGCCTTTCGGTTCCGGGAATTTACGAGCTGGTCGAGCGCGCGGAGCGCGTCAAAGTGCGCGCGTACGACCAGAACGGGAACGCGTTTACCCTTGAGGCGCAGGGTTTACTGGCTGTGTGTATCCAGCACGAGATGGACCACCTGCAGGGCAAGGTCTTCGTAGAGTACCTTTCGCAGCTTAAGCAGCAGCGTATACGCGCCAGACTCGCAAAGCAGCTCAGGAAGAGCGCCTAGCGAAGCATGATTGATGGCGGTGCCCGTGGCACCGACGCTAGCGCGGAAACCGCGAGGTCGGTGACAACTCGCCATGCGTCTGGCCTTCGCAGGCACCCCGGAGTTCGCTGAGCGCTCGCTTGCTGCTCTCCTGGGCGCTGACCACCAGGTCGCGCTCGTGCTGACGCAACCGGATCGGCCCGCGGGACGCGGGATGCGACCGTTGCAGAGCGCCGTCAAACGCTTGGCGTTGCAGCACGAGCTTGATGTATTTCAGCCCACAAGCTTAAACAGCCCGGCAAGCTTGGACCGAATCGTCGGAGCCCGCGCGGAGCTGTTGGTGGTTGCCGCATATGGCCTGATCTTGCCTCAATCAGTGCTCGACTGTGCGCCGCTGGGAGCTCTGAACGTTCATGCGTCGTTGCTTCCGCGCTGGAGGGGCGCGGCGCCGATCCAGCGCGCCATTCTCGCCGGTGATCGCGAGAGCGGCATTACGATCATGAAGATGGATGCCGGCCTTGACACCGGACCGATACTCGCGCAGCGCGCGGTCCCGATCATGGAGAATGACGACGCGGGAACCCTACATGACCGCCTCGCCGTCCAGGGCGCCGAGATGATCGTCGCAGCACTCAGCGCATTGGAGACGGGCCGTGCTAGCTATACGCCGCAGCCCGCCGCGGGTGTGACGTATGCACGCAAGATCGACAAGTCCGAGTTAACACTCGACTGGTCGCGGCCGGCACAAGAGCTCGCGCGCGCGGTGCGCGCATTCCGACCGATTCCTGGGGCATCAAGTACGCTCGAAGGTGCGAACGTCAAGATCTGGGAGGCAAGTGTCGTGGAAGGCTCAGGCGAGCCGGGGCGTGCGCTCGCGGTAGACCAAAACGGGATCGTGATTGCATGCGGTCAGGGGGCACTCGTCGTGACCCGCCTTCAGCGCGCGGGCGGCAAGCGCCTCACGGCCGGGGAGTTTCTACGGGGTCATGCGATAGCGCCCGGCACGCGATTCGGTCAGCCGGCTGAACGGGGCTAGAGTATGGCATCGCGCAAACTGGCAACAGCTGCGGGGGCCGGGCCGTCCCTCGCCAGTTCTATGGCGCAAGCTGCCCAGATTATTGCGGGCGTCGCCGCCGGACGCAGTCTTTCGGCGGAGCTAGAACGTGCGGCCGAAGAGGGAGATGCTTCGCGAGCATCGCTGTTAGACCTCACTCACGGGACCTTGCGCCGCTACGGTCGCGTTCAGGCGCTTTCGCGGATCCTCAGCGAACGCGGTGGAACTGAACCTATTGTCGAGGCATTGCTGTGGTGTGCGTTCTACATCATTGATTCCACCAGATACGCCGAGTACACAATCGTCGATCAGGCGGTGCGCGCGTGCATGCTGGTTGGGCAGCACCCGGCGAAGGGATTTGTAAATGGTGTGTTGCGCACTTTGCTGCGCAACCGCGCCGCCATTCAGGCGGAGCTCTCTGCGGATCCGGAGGCGCGCTGGCAACATCCCGCGTGGTGGATAAGCGCGGTTAAGTGCGCTCATCCGGATGTCTGGCAAGAAGTGCTTCAGGCCGGCAATACCCATCCGCCCATGTGCCTAAGGGTGAATCTGCGCCGGATTACTACACAGGACTATCACGTACGGCTTCAATCAGAGGGAATCGCCGCCAGGCGCATAGGCAGCTGTACATTGCTGCTGGGCAAGCCGGTGCCCGTCTCGCGCCTGCCCGGGTTCGCGCAGGGAGAGGTTTCCGTGCAGGACGCGGGTGCGCAGCAGGCAGCCGCCTGTCTCGACCTGGCCGCCGGACAGCGCGTGCTTGACGCCTGCGCCGCTCCTGGGGGGAAGAGCGCGCACATGCTCGAGATGGAGGATATTGCGCTCACCGCGTTGGACGCGAACGTTGCGCGCTGCTCGCTGATCGAGCGTAACCTTGCGCGGCTGAACTTGGCGGCTCGAATACAGATCGCGGATTGCACTCGGCTCGAGACTTGGTGGGACCAAAGAACGTTCGACCGAATATTGGCCGATGTGCCCTGCTCGGCGTCCGGCGTGGTGCGCCGCCATCCGGACATCAAGTGGCTGCGCAGAGCGATCGACCTTGGTGCATTCGCTGCGCGCCAAAGCAGGATTCTGGACGCGCTTTGGCCAGCGCTCGCCGCGGGTGGTAAATTGCTGTATGTCACATGCTCGGTGTTCTCCGAGGAAAATGACGCCGTCGTCGAAAGCTTCGTCGCGCGCACGCCGAACGGGCTTCGCCTACCGCTGCCGCAAGGCAGAGCGTCCACGCTGCTGCCCGGGCCGGAACACGATGGGTTCTATTTTGCCTTGTTAGCGAAGCGGAACTGAAGACGCGATGCGCTGCATCGCCCCCCTGCTCAAGCTCCTCCTGCTGGTGTTCGTGCTCGCCATGAGCGGAACCACTCGTGCCGACGAGATTTTCGTGCGTGACGCAAACCTACGCGCGACCGACGAGGGATTGGTGCTCAACGCGGAATTCAGCTTTCAAATTACCCCCAGGCTTACGGAGGCTGTCGAGAACGGTGTGCCGCTTTATTTCGAGCTTGAGTTCGAATTGACTCGCTCGCGGTGGTACTGGTTCGACGAGAAAGCTGTCGCAAAGCGCATGCAGGTCCGATTGTCCTATCACGCCTTGTCGCGCCAGTACCGCTTGTCGACCGGATTGCTGCAGCAAAGCTTCGGCACCTTGGAGGAGGCACTAGACGTACTCAGGCAACTGCGCAACTGGCTCGTGGTCGACCGCACCGTTGCGCTAGCTGACGCGAATTACGAAGCGGCCGTACGCATGCGACTGGACACTACACTGTTGCCGAAACCATTTCAGCTCAGTGCACTAACCAATCGGGAATGGAATCTCGAGTCCGCGTGGAAGCGATTCAGCTTTCGCCCGCCGCAGCAACCACCGGCGCCGGTCGAGAGTCGTCAGCCGACGGAGGCGCCGGCACGATGAAAGCGTTGTTGATAATCGGGGCGGCATTGGCCGGGGTGCTGATGTTCCTGCTTGCCACCGCAAGCGCGAATACGTCGCTGTTCGAGCAGCACTACCCGATATTGCTGGCCCTAAACGCAGCACTAGCAGGTCTGCTGGCAATACTGGTTACCTATCAGCTGGTCGCACTCGTGCGCAAGTATCGCCGGCGTGTCTTTGGATCGAGATTGACGCTGCGCTTTCTGGTTCTATTCGCGATGATGGCTGTCGCCCCAGGATTGCTGGTCTATACAGTGTCGGTACAGTTTCTGAGCAAGAGCATCGAATCGTGGTTCGACGTTAAGGTGGATGCAGCGCTGGAGGGGGGGATCACCCTCGCGCAGGGAGCAATCGACCAGATGCTCACGGAGATGAACGTCAAGGGGCGCGCTATGGCTCTGGAACTCGCCGACCGGCAGCAGGCCGATCAAGTCGTGCTTCTCAATAGGTTGCGCGAACAGGCTGGCGTGCAGGAAGCAGTGATCGTGGCCGGTAACGGTCGAATCGTAGCAACGGCGAGCGAAGATGTAACCAAGCTCTATCCTGAGGTTCCGAGCGCCCAGGCGCTGCGCCAGGCGCGTGTAAACCGTGGCTATACCGCGATCGACTCGCCTCCCGGCAAACCGCTCGCATTGCGTGTAGTAGTCCCGATCAACGCGCTCGCCCTCACAGATGAAACTCGATATCTTCAGTTGCGGCAGACCCTTCCTGAGTCTTTCACGCGCAGCGCGGAGGCTGTCGAGACAGCCTACCGCGACTACCGGGAACTGGCTCTGTCGCGGCAAGGGCTCAAGCGTATATACATCGTCACGCTCACGTTGACGCTGTTGATGGGGCTGTTCTTCGCCATCGCTCTGGCGGTGATCCTGTCCGATAGGTTGACCGCTCCGCTCGCGAATTTGGCGCAGGCAACGCAGGCTGTGGCGAGGGGCGATTTCTCGCGCCGGGCGCCGGTTACAAGTCGCGACGAGCTTGGCGTGCTGACGGAGTCCTTCAATTCTATGACCCGCCAACTCGACGAAGCGCGACACGTGGTCGAAACGAACCGAGTCGCGCTAGAAACCGCGAAGGCACACCTCGAGAACATCCTGGCCAATCTTTCTGCCGGCGTGTTGGTATTCGACCGCGACCTGCGCCTGTCGATCTTCAATCACGGAGCGGCGGCCATTCTGGGCGACGAACTGCGCGGGATGTCGGGCAAGGCGCTGGACGGATGGCACGCCGGCCTGGATGCTTTCGCAAACCCGGTACGCGAGGGATTCCTGATCCACGGTCAGCGCACTTGGCAACTCGAGCTTGCTCTCAAGGGCACGGGCAAAACCCTGCTACTGCGCGGTACCGCACTTCGTGCGGCGAGCGAGGGCGGGTACGTCTTGGTGTTTGACGACATAACGCAGCTGATTCAGGCTCAGCGTGCGACGGCTTGGGCTGAGGTCGGGCGGCGTCTCGCACATGAAATAAAGAACCCCCTTACGCCGATCCAACTATCGGCCGAGCGGCTGGAAATGAAGCTCGCCGGTCGGCTTCCTTCGCAGGAGGCAGAAACGCTCAGACGGGCCACGCAAACGATCGTCAACCAAGTGGCGGCCCTTAAGGAAATGGTAGATGCGTTCCGCGACTATGCGAAGCTTCCTGCCCCGTCGCTCGCTGGACTCGATCTGAACGTTCTGGTGAAGGAGGTACTCGCGCTCTACGAGAACTCGAGCGTCCCGATTGCAAGACAGCTGTCTCCGGCGCTGAGGCCGGTGCGTGCCGATTCAGCGCAAATCCGGCAGGTAATACACAACCTGATTCAGAACGCACAGGACGCGCTCGAGCAAGGCGGCGAGGTGAACAAACCGACAATAGAGGTCCGCACGGAGATGCAGGGTGATCGAGTGAAGCTCGCGGTGAGTGACAACGGGCCAGGATTCCCGGAAGAGATGATGACCCGCATATTCGAGCCATACGTCACAACCAAGCCGCGCGGCACGGGGCTCGGGCTAGCCGTCGTGAAGAAAATTGTCGACGAGCACCACGGCAGCATCGCAATCGAGAACCGCCCTCAGCGGGGCGCGTGCGTGAGCGTGTTGCTGCCGGTGATGGACGAGCAAGGGGCCGCGAGCAAGGCGGCCTGAGCTCGACACGTCATCGAGATATGAATTGCCCATGGCGCAAATCCTGATTGTCGACGACGAAATTGGTATTCGCGAACTTCTCTCGGAGATACTCGCGGACGAAGGTCATCAGGTTCTGCTCGCTGAAAGCGCCGGGGCAGCACGTGCTCTACGCGAGCGACAGCGGCCCGACCTGGTACTGCTGGATATTTGGATGCCGGATACCGATGGTATTACGCTGCTCAAGGAGTGGGCGGCGACCGGACTGCTAACGATGCCCGTAGTTATGATGTCCGGGCATGGGACGATAGAAACTGCGGTAGAGGCGACGCGCATAGGCGCACTCGATTTTCTTGAGAAACCGATCGCGCTGCAGCGGCTCCTGGCTACAGTGAAGCGCGCATTGCGCAGTCAGGAGGCCGCTACGCCGCATGAAATCTCGCTGGCCGCGCTTGGTCGTTCGGCGACGCTCGCCGAAGCGAAGAAACGCCTCGGTCAAGTGGCCCAAACGCCCGCGCCACTGATGCTACGCGGCGAGCGCGGAATGCGCGCCGACCTTTTTGCGCGGCTGCTTGCTGCGCCAAGTGCGCCATTCATCGCGGGCGGGTCTCTGCTAGCGGAGCCCAGTAGCGAGCTGCTTACCCGTGCAGCGGGCGGTATTCTGTTCATTCCGGATTTGGTGCGGCTCGACCGCAACGAACAAAGGAGCCTCGATTTCTTGCTGTCACGCGCAGACAAGCACAAGGCGCGCGTCGTGTCTTTCTCGTCGGCGGATGCGACAACTCTGGCTGAGAAGCACGACTTCGACGCCGAGTTGGTGGCTAGGCTCGCGCAGGTGACCCTCAGGCTGCCGGCGCTGCGCGAGATCGCCGAGGATATACCGGACCTTGCGGCGCTTATGCTCGCGCAGCTGGTGGAGGCGCGGGCCTGTCCGCCGCGCCGGCTCTCTGTCGCCGCTCTCAACACGCTGCGCCATCATCTTTGGCCCGGCAACCTCGCCGAACTGGAGAGCGTGATCACGGACCTCGCGCATACGGTGCTCGACGAGGAAATCGCGCTGGCCGACGTGGAGCGCGTGCTTGCGACTCGAACCGGCGCACCCGATGCGCCGGAACTGGGGCTCGATCGACCCTATCGCGAGGCGCGCGAGGCCTTCGAGCGGCTCTATTTCGAGCGCCTACTAGGGAGGGAGCAAGGCAGTATGTCGCGCGTCGCGGAGCGCTCGGGACTAGAACGCACGCATCTTTACCGCAAGCTCAGAGCACTCGGGCTGCCGGTGGGGCGACGCGAGGAGAATGGATCCTGAGCCTGAAGCGCGGCCGCAAGAGCTCTACAATGGCGCGCCTTGCGCACGGGAAATTGCGACCTTGAAAATCATCATACTCGGCGCTGGACAGGTCGGCGCGTCGGTTGCCGAAAGCCTTGTTTCCGAGCAAAACGACATTACGATCGTCGACATAGATTCGGCGCGCTTGCGGGCGCTGCAGGATCGGTTCGATCTGCGCACTCTGGTCGGTAGTGCCTCGCATCCCTCCGTCCTGGCCGAGGCGGGCGCCGCAGACGCCGACCTGTTGATCGCGGTTACGCAGTCGGACGAGACCAACCTGGTTGCCTGCAAGGTGGCTGCGCGGATGTTCAACGTGCCGCGCCGCGTGGCACGCATCCGCGCGACCGACTTTTTGAACGACGAGAAGGTGCTGGGTCCAGAGGGATTCGAGGTTGACCTGTCGATATGTCCCGAGCAAGTCCTTACTGAATACATCGTCAAGCTGGTCGAGTTTCCCGAGGCATTGCAGGTGCTGGATTTCGCGGATGGCCGCGTAAGCCTCGTCGCGGTTCGCTCCTACATGGGTGGGCCGCTGGTCGGGCGACAATTAAAGGATTTGCGCCAACATATCCCCGGTGTCGATACGCGCGTGGTTGCTATCTTCCGCCGCGACCGCGCCATCGTTCCCGACGGCGACACCGTAATCGAGGTTGGCGATGAAGTGTTCTGCCTCGCACCGGAGAAGCACATTCGCCGAGTCATGCGTGAATTGCGCCGCATGGACCGTCCGGTCAAACGCGTGATGGTCGCAGGCGGTGGCAACATCGGCCTGCGCCTCGCACGAGCGCTCGAAAACGACTATTCGGTGCGCGTCGTCGAGCATAATAAGCGTCGCTGCGAGATGCTGGCGGCCAAAGTCAATCGGGCACTGGTGCTCAACGGCGACGCCACCGACGAAGAGCTGCTCGAGCAGGAGAACATCGCCGAGATGGACATGTTCGTGGCAGTCACCAACGACGATGAGCACAACATCATGAGCGCGCTGCTGGCCAAACGCATGGGTGCACGGCGCGTTGTGGCGCTAATCAATCGCCGTTCGTATGTTGATCTCCTGCAAAGCGGCGAGATCGACATCGCTATATCGCCGGCCCAGGCGACCATTGGCAAGCTGCTGGCGCACGTACGTCGCGGCGACGTGGTGTCGGTCCACAGCCTACGGCGAGGCGCGGCCGAGGCGCTCGAGGCTGTGGTGCACGGCGACCGCGAATCCTGCCGCGTCACCGGTCGGCGGATCGACGAAATCGATCTTCCCGCCGGCACGACTATAGGTGCACTAGTGCGCGGCGACGAAGTCATTATGGCCCACCACGACTCCGTCATCCAGGCTGAGGACCACGTGATCGTGTTCGTAGCCGACAAGAAGACGCTGCCGCGCGTGGAGAAGTTGTTCCAGGTCGGCGTCCGGTTTCTCTAACACCGGGCGCGCGGCGATGGAAAGGTTCAACGCCGTCCTGAACCTGCTTTCCATTGTGGTGATTATCTTCGCTGCCACGATGCTCGTGCCGCTTGGCCTGTCGCTGCATCTCGCGGACGGAGCGGAACAGGCGTATGACAGCGCTATTCTGACTACGGCGCTCGCCGGTGGACTGAGCTGGCTCGTAACGCGCGGCCGGAAGCGCGAGCTGCAGGCGCGCGACGGCTTCTTGCTCGTAACGCTCGCATGGACGGTACTGCCAGCCTTCGGCGCACTGCCGTTGTTGTCCTACCTGCAGAAGCTTTCATTCACCGAGGCGTATTTCGAAGCCATGTCGGGCCTCACGACCACGGGGGCGACGGTACTTACCGGCCTCGACCGCTTGCCGCCGTCGATCAATTTTTGGCGCTGCGAGTTGCAGTGGTTGGGCGGGATGGGGATCCTCGTGTTGGTAGTCGCAATCCTGCCACTTTTGGGCGTCGGTGGACGGCAGATCCTGAAGGCCGAGACTCCCGGGCCGATGAAGGACACCAAGCTCACGCCCCGCATCACCGGGACCGCCAAGGGGCTGTGGGGCGTATACGGCCTGCTTACGATCGCGTGCGCGCTCGCTATGCGCTGGGCGGGGATGAGCTGGCTCGATGCGGTGATGCACGCCTTCACCACCATGAGCACGGGCGGCTTCTCGCCCTACGATGCCAATTTCGCGCACTGGAACTCGCCCGCGATAGAGGCTGTGACGATCTTCTTCATGCTGATCGCCGGGATCAATTTCGCAACTCACTTCCAGGTGCTTCGAAAGCGCAGCCTGAAGCCATATCGCGAGGATCCGGAGGTCGGCGTGTTCCTAGCGGTGATCGTCGCCAGCATCGTCGGAATCACGCTGTTTCTGTTGGCAAAAGGCGTTTACCAAGATTTCTGGGTGGCGCTGCGATATACGGCGTTCAATCTGGTATCGGTCGCCACGTCGACCGGCTACTCCGACACCAATTTCGGAGTCTGGCCGCTGTTCGCGCCGTTGTGGATGCTGTTTCTGGCTTCCTTCGTCAGCTGCTCCGGGTCGACCGGCGGTGGCATCAAGCTAGTACGCGCGATGCTGATGTTCAAACAGGCGTTCCGCGAGCTTGCGCGCATTGTCCATCCGCGCGCCTACATCCCGGTCAAGCTCGGCGGTCACCCGATCGAAAACAACATTATCTTTTCAGTGCTCGCATTCATGCTGGTTTACGGCGGCACGATAAGCGTGATAACGATGCTCCTCGCGGCTACGGGGCTGGATTTTGTTACCGCCTTTTCCGCGGTGGTCGCCTGCATAAACAACCTCGGCCCAGGTCTTGGGCAGGTCGGCCCGGCAACCAACTTCGCCCTGCTGGATGACTTTCAGACCTGGTTGTGCTCGGCGGCCATGCTGCTGGGGCGGCTCGAGCTGCTCACGGTACTGGTTCTGTTCACGCCCGCGTTCTGGCGCAAGT
The DNA here is from genome assembly GCA_035517095.1 of Burkholderiales bacterium. Lineage (GTDB taxonomy): Bacteria > Pseudomonadota > Gammaproteobacteria > Burkholderiales > SG8-39 > DAHVFK01. The sequence goes on along the minus strand of DATIZK010000081.1, from coordinate 214,989 downwards.
GACCCGCACGCCGCTTCATATCGTAATGGGCGCGCCGAGTGAAACGCGCGCGCTCGTCGAGCGGCTACTCGCTGCGCGAACCGGATGGGCAACGCTGGCTCCGGTCGGATGTCCTTGCTGCGCATGCCGCGTGCAGACTCAAATCGAGCTGGCGCGCCTGCTACGCGATGCCAGACCCGGACGCGTGCTGCTCGAACTGGCGGACGAATGGCACCTTGCGGCGTTGCAGCGGACGCTGGGCGAGTGGACGCTCGCCCGGTACGTCGAACGAGCAAGCCTAATTCGCTTACCGCGCGACAGCGAGATTGCGCCCGAGGCGCTAGGCGCGTAGCGCTCCGACTACCACCGCTAGCCAGCCGAGGATGAATGCCACGCCGCCTAGCGGCGTTACAGCCCCAAGCAACTTTGAACCGGTGAGCGCCAGTAAGTAGAGGCTGCCACAGAATAGAACGATACCCGCGGTCAGCAGCCAGCCCGCCGCACGCAGCCAGGTGGCTTCCGGAGAAAGTTGCAAGGCGAGGCCTACGGCGAGCAATCCGAGTGCGTGCAAGAAGTGGTACTGCACTGCGGTGTGGTAGACCTCGAGCACGTCGGCGGGCAGCCGTGCGTTCAACGCGTGCGCCCCGAACGCTCCCAATGCCACCGCCAGCGCCGCCATCGCGGCCCCGACTGCGATGAACAGCTTGGCGCCGCCGCTCATGCGCTCATGCTGCGGACTTAGCTGCTCTTCTTCTTCGTACGCTGCGGGCGCCTCTTGCCGTAGCTGCCCTTGTATATCTTGCCGCGCCGCGTGCGCTTGTCGCCCTTGCCCATAGTGTTGCTCCGCGATGATGAAGTTTGCGCTGCCGGATTATAGCTAAGCCGCCGCGTCCGCTGCAGCCGGCCTCTCAGGTTCGTAGGCCAGATACGGCGCGAGCCAGCGTTCGGCTTCCGCGATAGGCATGCCCTTGCGCCTCGCATAGTCCTCGAGCTGGTCGCGCCCGATCTTGCCTACCGCGAAGTAGCTCGATTCGACGTGCGACAGGTAGAAGCCCGATACCGACGCGGCGGGCAGCATTGCGCACGATTCGGTCAGAACCATGTCCGCGTTGCGCTCGGCCTCCAGCAGGTCAAATAGGGCTCGCTTCTCGGTGTGATCGGGGCAGGCGGGGTAGCCAGGCGCCGGCCGAATACCGCGATACTTTTCGGCTATGAGGTCCTCTGGGGCGAGCCTTTCCTCGGCAGCGTAGCCCCAGAATTCGCGCCGGACACGTTCGTGCAGACGCTCGGCGAGCGCCTCGGCCAAGCGGTCGGCGAGCGACTTGAGCATGATAGCGCCGTAATCGTCGTGGCGCGCCTCGAACTCGGCAATCCGGGCGTCGATGCCGCCGCCTGCCGTCACGGCGAATGCGCCGACGTAATCGGGCGCCCCGGAGTCTTTCGGCGCGACGAAATCGGCTAGACACAGGTTCGGCCGCCCCGCCGGCTTGTGATTCTGCTGCCGCAAGTTGTGCCAGGTCATCAGCACGTCGACCCGCTGCTCGTCGGCGAAAAGCTCGATGTCGTCGCTCCCTACCCGTGCGGCCGGAAACAGGCCGACGACCCCGTTGGCGGTGATCCACTTCTCCTCCACGAGGCGCTTGAGCTCTATCCGCGCGTCCGCGAATAGCTTGCGCGCCGCTTCGCCGACCACCGGATCCTGAAGGATCTTCGGATATGAGCCCGACAGCTCCCAAGTGTGGAAGAACGGCGTCCAGTCGATGTAGGGCACCAGCTCCTCGAGCGGGTACTCGCGCAGCGCGGTGACGCCAAGCCTGTGCGGCACCGGGGGACGATACGTCGTCCAATCGGTCTTCAGCCCGAGCCTGCGTGCTTCGGCGATCGGGTGCAGAGGTCCCGGCCCCTTCTTCTCCCGATGCTGTGCGCGAATGCGCTCGTAGTCGGCGCGTACCTCGGTAACGAATGTCTCGCGCTGCTCAGTCGACAGCAGGCTGCTCACCACTGTGACGCTGCGCGAGGCGTCCGGAACGTAAACCACCGGACCGGGGTAGTTCGGCGCGATTTTTACCGCGGTGTGCGCCCGCGAGGTGGTCGCGCCGCCGATCAGCAAGGGCACGCTGAAGCCCTCGCGCCGCATCTCGCGCGCCACATGAGCCATCTCTTCGAGCGATGGGGTAATCAGGCCTGAGAGTCCGATCGCATCGGCGTTCTCGCGTCGCGCAATCTCGAGAATCTTCTGTGCCGGCACCATGACGCCGAGATTGACCACGTCGTAGTTGTTGCACTGAAGCACTACCGCGACGATATTCTTGCCTATGTCGTGCACGTCGCCTTTGACCGTCGCGATAACGACCTTGCCTTTGGCTCGCCCCGCACCGCCGCCTTTCTCCTTTTCCGCCTCGATGAACGGAATCAGATGCGCGACCGCCAGCTTCATGACGCGCGCCGATTTCACGACCTGCGGCAGGAACATCTTGCCGGCGCCGAACAGGTCGCCTACGACGTTCATGCCGTCCATCAGGGGGCCCTCGATCACCTCGATCGGGTGCGCGAATTTCAGGCGCGCCTCTTCCGTGTCCTCCACCACGTGCGTGGCAATGCCGCTTACCAGTGCGTGCGCAAGCCGCTGCTCGACGCTGCCGTTGCGCCAAGCCTCGTCCTTGACAGTTTCCTTAGCCCCTGACTTGACCGAGTTGGCGAACTCGATCATGCGTTCGGTCGCGTCCTCGCGCCGGCTGAAAATGACATCTTCGACGTGTTCCAGAAGCTGGGGTTCGATTTCCTCGTACACGCCGAGTTGTCCGGCGTTCACGATTCCCATCGACATGCCCGCCCGTACCGCGTGATACAAAAACGCGGTGTGCATCGCCTCGCGCACCGCGTCGTTGCCGCGGAACGAAAACGACAGGTTGGAGACGCCGCCCGAGACCTTGGCGTAGGGGAGGTTCTTGCGGATCCAGGCCACCGCTTCCAGATAATCGATGCCGTACCGGGCATGTTCCTCGAGCCCTGTTGCGATCGCGAAAATATTCGGGTCGAATATGATGTCCTCGGGCGGGAAGTCGGCTCCGTGCGTAAGCAGATCGTAGCAGCGCTGGCAGATAGCCTCTCGGCGCTCGAGCGTGTCGGCCTGACCCCTTTCGTCGAACGCCATCACGATCGCCGCGGCCCCGTACTTACGGACCAAACGCGCCTGCCGCACAAACTCCGCCTCGCCCTCCTTCAGGCTTATCGAATTGACGACGCCCTTGCCTTGCACGCACTTCAGCCCCGCCTCGATCACGCTCCACTTGGATGAGTCGATCATCACCGGCACGCGCGCAATGTCCGGCTCGGAGGCGATGAGGCTGAGAAAGGTCGTCATCGCCTTCTCGGAATCGAGCATCGCCTCGTCCATGTTGACGTCGATCATCTGCGCCCCGCTCTCGACCTGCTGCCGCGCCACCGAGAGCGCCGATGCATAGTCCCCGGCCAGAATGAGGCGGGCGAACGCCTTTGAACCGGTGACGTTGGTGCGCTCGCCGACGTTCACGAACAGCGAATCGTCGCCGACGTTGAGCGGCTCGAGGCCGGCGAGGCGGAGCTTCCTCGGCAGTGCCGGGATAACGCGCGGCGCCACGCCGCGCACAGCTTCCGCGATCGCCTCGATGTGTGCGGGCGTCGTTCCGCAACATCCGCCGGCGATGTTAAGCCAGCCGCTCCTGGCCCATTCGCCCATCTGGCGCGCCATCGACTCCGGAGTGTCGTCATATTCCCCAAATGCGTTGGGAAGGCCGGCGTTGGGATGGCAGGAAACATAGGCTTCGGCCACGCCGGAGAGCTCTTCGACGTAAGGCCGCAGTTCCTTCGCCCCGAGCGCGCAATTCAGTCCCACCGCGAGCGGGCGAAGGTGGCGCACCGAATTGTAGAACGCCTCCGTGGTCTGGCCGGAAAGCGTGCGCCCGGATGCATCCGTAATGGTGCCCGAGACGATCACGGGCAGCCGCGCACCGCGGCGCTCGAAGCAGGATTCGATCGCGAACAGCGCTGCCTTCGCGTTGAGCGTGTCGAACACCGTTTCGACCAGGACCAAGTCGACGCCGCCGTCCATCAGCGCGTCTAGCGCCTCGCTGTAGGCGGACGCTAGCTGGTCGAACGAGATGTTGCGGAACGCCGGGTCGTTCACGTCGGGCGAGAGCGAAGCGGTCTTGCTTGTCGGTCCCAACACGCCGGCAACAAAGCGCGGACGCGACACATCCTTTGCTTCCCACTCCGCCGCCGCGTTGCGCGCGATCGTCGCAGCGGCGAGGTTGATCTCGCGCACCAGAGTCTCCATTCCGTAGTCCGCCATCGAGACCGAGGTGGAATTGAACGTGTTCGTTTCTATGATGTCCGCGCCGGCGGCTAGGTAGTCGCAATGGATGCGCCGGATCAAATCCGGCTGCGTCAAGCTCAACAAATCGTTGTTGCCCCGGATCTCGCGTGGCCAGTCGCGAAAGCGCGTCCCGCGGTATTGCGCCTCGGACAACTTTTCGCGCTGGATCATCGTACCCATTGCGCCGTCGAGCAGGAGGATGCGTGCAGCGAGAAGGGACTCGAGTATTGCAACCTGGGAACGCTGGTTCATGTCCTGTCCGGAAAAACAAAAAGCCCGCTCAGCTTTCGCAGGAAACGGGCCTTCGGCGTCGGGGCGGCACGCGTCTCTTTAGCGGCATTTCTTTGTCGTCGCCGTACGGCGATTCGGCGCCCGCAAGCTGAGCATCAAATCGGCGCTGGCCGCTAGTCTGCCTGGCGAACCCCTGATATGTCAACCACTTGCGAGTGCGGGCGTATAATCTTCATTCTGCGAACGAGCACCGACCATGCAGCACCTCGAACCCAAGCAAGCCTACGAATTCCTGCATCGAAATTCCGATGCGCTGTTCATCGATTGCCGCAGCGAAATGGAATACCTGTTCGTCGGCCATCCGGTCGGGGCACTACACGTCGCCTGGAACGACGGGCCGGATTGGGAGGTCAATCCGCACTTCGTCGGTCAGGTGAAGAAGCTCGCCGGCACCAACCATACGACGCGCCCGATCCTGCTCATATGCCGCAGCGGAAACCGCTCGCTGGAGGCCGGCGAGGCTCTCGAACGGGCCGGCTTCACCAAGATCTACAACGTCGTGCACGGGTTCGAGGGCGAGCTCAACGATCGCCACCAGCGAAACGTGACCGCAGGCTGGCGCTTCGAGGGCCTGCCATGGGAGCAATGCTAATCTCGTGACGACGATCGAAGCCGAATTCAAGTCGATCGAAGGCAAGTTTGCCTGCGAAGTCCACTGGGGCGATTGCGACCCCGCAGGCATCATCTTCTATCCAACCTACTTCCGCTGGTTCGACGCCGCCACCTGGAACTTCTTCGCGCGGGCAGGCTATGACGTGAAGCGCATGCGCGCCGAGGACCTGGCAATGCCGCTGGTTGCGGCGAATTGCGAGTTCCGGGCTTCACCGGTGCACGGCGACCGCTGCGAAGTCCTATCGCGAGTGCTGCGCTGGGGTGGCAAGTCGTTCGTGCTATCGCATCGCGTGATTCGCGACGACGGTACCCTACTCGCCGAGGGTGCCGAGACCCGGGTCTGGACGCGGCGCGTCGGCGGTCCGGGAGGCCCGATGAAGGGCCAACCGATCGGCGAGGAGCTGAAGATGCTATTTCGCGCCCGTCCCTAGGGATTGGCCGTGAGCGAACGCAAACCGCGCGATTCCGAGTCGGCGCAAGTGGCGATTCAGAGCGCTTGCGTCGAGGCGCTTGTGGGCGCGAATCTGCTCGCAGTCGCCGTGGTGCGAAACGACCAATTATTGCATGCGAGTCCTGGGTTTGTACGCATGTTCGGGCTGAATCGGGACGCGACGCCGGCATCCTTCTTTGCGCTGATCGACGAGCGCGACCGCGATCTGGTCGCGCAGGCGCTTGCGGCCCCCGGGGAAGTCGCGATCGGGCTACGGGCATTGCGCGGCGACGGCAACCGCTTCGACGCCGAGCTGTCGGCCACGCGCGCAACGTTGCCGGACGGGCCCGCAATTGTGGTCGCGCTGTTCGACATCACTGGACACGGGCACAGGCGCGCCGTGCCGCCGCCCCAGACGTGCACGTCGCCCGTCCGCGTGCAATGGGGTCCACGCTACGAGGTCGGGATCGAAGTGATCGACGGACAGCATCGGCACCTGCTTGAGCTCATCAACCGCCTGCAGGACGCCCTGTGCGCCGGCAGCGAGATTGAGCAGCTGGTCGAATCGCTCAGAGAACTGGTGCGCTATACGGAGCACCATTTCGCCACCGAGGAGCGGTTGATGGACGAAGTAGGCGCGAGCGCGGAGCGCCACCGCGGCGAGCATCAACACCTGCTCGAAGGGCTCATGCGTTTCACCGTAAGGCTAGACACCGCGAGTGTTAGTGAGAGCTCACACTTCCTGCAGGATTGGCTTTTCAGGCACATCGACGAGGTGGACCGTCCGTTTGGCGCCCTGCTGCGCAGCCGCGGCCAACAATAGAGCGCAACAGACAGGAATGCCGGGCACTTGACGACGTATACTGAATGAACAATCATTCAACAACAAATTCAAAGTGTATCAAATGCGATTGGATGGAAAAACAGCGGTCATTACCGGCGCTGCATCCGGTATCGGCCGAGCGACGGCGGAATTGCTCGCGGCGGCTGGCGCACACGTGGTGTTGGGCGATATCGTCGAGGACAGAGGCAACCACGCGGCCGAAGCGATCCGCGCTAGCGGCGCTGGCGCCGACTTCGTTCGCTTGGACGTTACCGACCTCGCCTCCATCGAGGCCTTCCGCGCCTCAATAGCCGCGCGCGGCAGGCAGGTCGATATCGTGGTGAACGTCGCCGGGTGGGGCAAGATCGAGCCGTTTGTGAAGAACTCGCCCGACTTCTGGCGCAAGGTGATCGATCTGAACCTGCTCGGGCCAATCGCCGTGACGCGCGCCTTCCTCGATTCCATGATCGAGAGAAAGGCCGGCAAAGTGGTGACCGTCTCGAGCGACGCTGGGCGCGTCGGTAGCCTCGGTGAGAGTGTGTATGCGGGCGCCAAGGGCGGCACGATTGCCTTCACCAAGTCGCTGGCGCGCGAGATGGCGCGCTTCAATATCAACGTCAACTGCGTTTGCCCCGGACCGACGGATACGCCGCTGCTGGCGGCCGTGCCTGAGCGCCACCGGGAAGCATTCGTGCGTGCGACCCCGATGCAACGCCTCGCCAGACCCTCCGAAATCGCGGACGCGGTGCTGTTTTTCGCCAGCGCGCGCGCAGATTTCATTACCGGCCAGGTGCTGTCGGTAAGCGGCGGCCTGACCATGGTCGGCTGACCGCTAATTCCATTAACCGCGAGAGGCCAACATGTATAAGCTCAAAGCCGCCGAGTGGCGTCCGCAGCACTTTAAGTGGGAGGTCGCGGACCGCGTGGCGACCATCACCCTCAATCGGCCCGAGCGCAAGAACCCGCTCACATTCGAGAGCTATGCCGAGCTGAGGGATACGTTTCACAAACTGCAATATGCGGACGATGTGCGGGCCGTCGTGTTTACGGGCGAAGGAGGCAATTTCTGCTCCGGTGGCGACGTCCACGACATCATTGGGCCGCTCGTCAAAATGGACATGCCAGGTCTCATGAACTTCACCCGGATGACCGGAAACCTTGTGAAGGAAATGCGAACCTGCCCGCAGCCGATCATCGCCGCGGTGGACGGCATCTGCGCTGGCGCAGGCGCCATCATTACGATGGCGAGCGACCTGCGATACGGCACGCCGGAGTGCAAGACAGCCTTTCTGTTCGTGCGCGTTGGCCTCGCCGGCTGTGACATGGGCGCCTGCGCGATTCTGCCGCGCATCATCGGCCAGGGGCGTGCCGCGGAGCTGCTTTACACGGGCCGCAGCATGAGCGCCGAGGAAGGGCTCGCCTGGGGCTACTACAACGAGATCGCCCCCGGCCCCAAGCTGCTCGAAAAGGCGCAGGACGTGGCGCGCACGCTTGCCCACGGGCCGGCGTTCGCACACTCGATGACCAAGAAGTGCCTGCACCAGGAATGGAGCTTGTCGATTGAACAGGCACTTGAGACCGAGGCGGAGGCGCAGGCAATCTGCATGCAAACCGGCGACTTCGAGCGCGCCTACAACGCGTTCGTCAACAAGCAGAAGCCTGTATTCGAGGGCAACTGATGCGCGACGCTAATGCGGCAGGCGCGCACGCCCGCCCGGCAGGCGCACGCGCTTTCGCAGCTGAAGCCCGTTCCCCGGGCCACGTCGAAAGCCTGGTTTCGGATCCACGCCTCGTCGAGGAGCGGCGTAGCCAGATCGTGCGCGCTGCGGTGACGCTCTTTTCGGCGCAGGGCTACTACACCACGACGATCCAGCAGATCGCGCGCGAAGCTGGCGTAAGCACCGGTCTGGTGTATCAGTACTTTCGTGACAAGGACGACGTTCTACTACTCGCGCTGATGCTGGTGCTCGATAGCTACGAGCAGGAGATTCCGCGCCAGCTGGAGGGAGTCGAACATCCAATCGAGCGGCTGTGCGCGGCGATCCGGAGCTATTGCGCCATCGTCGATCGCTGGCGTGACGCGACGCTGCTTACCTACCGCTCGACCAAGTCTCTGCGCGCCGACCGCCGCGCCCTCATCATGGACGGAGAAACCCGCACCAACCGGATAATCGAGGCCTGCATCAGCGCCTGTGTCGAGGCCGGCCACATGCGACCGGTCGATGCACAGCTGCTCGCGTACTCCCACGTAATGTTCTGCCACGCCTGGGCGCTCAAGCACTGGGCCCTTGGCGGGCGCTATTCACTCGAGCAGTACGTGCGCGAAGGACTGCGGATTCTGGTCGAGCCGTTCCTGACCGACAAGGGGCGCGCCCAAGACGCGATCGATTCCTGATCCCGCGTCACTCCGCGTCCGGCTGCCTCGACGGCTGGGCGCGCTGGAAGGCGTCGAGCTTCATGCACTCGTCGAATACACGCAGTGCGGTCGGGGCATGCGATAGGTCGCACTTGAAACGCTGCGCGTTGAAAACCTGGGGGACCAGGCAGCAATCAGCTAAAGTAGGTGTGTCACCGTGGCAGAACTGCCCAGTTCCCGGCCCGCGCGCCAAGTCGGCCTCGAGCTTCGCCATGCCGTCGTGAATCCAGTGTTGGTACCAGTTGTTCTTTTCCTGTTCGCTGCGGCCGAGCTCGTTTACAAGATACTGCAGCGCACGCAGGTTGTTCAGCGGATGGATCTCACACGCGACCAACAGCGCGAGCGACCTCACTCGTGCGCGGCCCAGAAGGTCCTCTGGCAGCAGCGCCGGGCTCGGGTACTTTTCCTCGACGTACTCGATGATGGCGAGCGACTGCGTAAGTAGGCCTCCGTCGTCGGCCAGCGCGGGCACCAGCGCCTGCGGATTAAGCGCGCTGTATTCGGGTCGCCGATGTTCGCCGCGCGCCAGATGCACGAATCGGGACTCGTAGCTCAAACCCTTCAGGTTCAGCGCAATTCGTACCCTGAACGCTGCCGAGCTGCGAAAGTAGGTATAAAGCTTCACAAGGGGGGAACGATTCTCGCCTTAAGATCCCCGACTCCTTCGACGCGCGCCTCGAGCTCGTCGCCCGGTTTCACCGGTCCGACCCCCGCCGGTGTGCCGGAAAAGATCAGGTCGCCCGGCTCGAGCGTGTAGTACTCCGAAAGGTAGGCGATCTGTTCCGGCACCGACCAGATCATGTCCGAAAGATCGGCCTTCTGGCGCTCCTTGCCGTTGACCACGAGCACGATCGCGCCCTTGGACGGGTGCCCGATTCTTGAGGCGGGCGCGAGCGCGCTGCAGGGCGCTGCCTCGTCGAAGTCCTTGCCAAAATCCCACGGCCTGCCGTGGTCTTTGCCCCATTGCTGCAGATCTCGGCGCGTCATATCGAGTCCGACGCCATAGCCGAAGACGTGCTCATTTGCCCTGCCGGCATCGATGCGGCGCCCTCCCTTACCGATCGCGACCACCATTTCGGTCTCGTAGTGGTAGTTGGCCGTCTTCGGTGGATAGTGCACATCACCGCCCAACGGAACGAGCGAATGCGCCGCTTTGATGAAGAAGAACGGTGCCTCGCGGCCGTCGCCACCCATCTCCTTCTGGTGCTCTACGTAATTGCGCCCGACGCAGAAGATGCGCCGCACGGGAAAGCTGTCGCCCGAGCCGGAAACCGGAAGCGAGGGAGGAGTCCAAAGCGGAATCGCGTAGGCCATGCGGTCCTCTAAGTGGCAGGAAGCGTTCGAGAGAAGGAGCGAATTCTATTCCTTGCTGCCGAATTCGCGTTGCAGGATTTCACGTAGCTTGAAGCGCTGAACCTTTCCTGTCGCGGTGCGCGGCAGGGTATCCACGGTTCGGATCCACTTAGGGCGCTTGTGACGTGGCAGCCTCGCCTCGCAGGCCCTGGCCGCCGCGTCTATCGCTTCCTGCGGCTCGCCGTCCGTGGCGAGAAACAGTGCCAGTCGCTCGAAGCCGTCCGAGTCCGCCAAGGGCACGCAGACCGCTTCCGTGATGGCATCTTCCCCCAGTACGGCCTCCTCGAGTTCGCTCGGTTTTACCCACTGGCCCGCCACCTTGACCAAGTCGTCGGAGCGGCCCTGATGTGCGTAGAACCCCTCGGCGTCGCGCACGAACACGTCCTTGGTGCAGAACCAGCCGTCGAGGAACTGCTCGCGCGTCTGCTCCTTGCGGTTTGCGTACCCAAGGGCGAGCGCAGGGTGGCGCAGCCAGAGCACGCCGGGCTCCCCAATCTCTGCCGGGTGACCGTCGAGCGCCATGAGTCGGGTCTCGACGCCAGCCAGCGGTCTGCCGGTGTGCCTGCCGGTAGACGTACCCGGCGGCGTTACGATAGCGACGCAGAAGGTCTCCGACATTCCGTACACCGACAGGATTTCACCTCCCACTGCATTGCGCCATTGCGTGACGACGGACTCGGGAAGGCGCTCGCCGGCAGCGAAGAAAAAGCGGACGGACCGGAACGGCGCGAGCGCCTGTTCGTCAAGTGCGAGCAGGCGGCGATAGAACGATGGGACACTAAAGAATGCAGCCGGCCGATGCTCCGCAACCAGCGTACATACCTGCCCGACGTCGGACCAGTCGGCACATAGCACGGAGGCCGCGCCGATCGAGAGCGGACCGAGCAGGCCGTTCTCGAGCCCGTAGGCAAAGAACAGCCGCGAGGTTGCGATCACCTTGTCGCCCGGTGCCAGGGCGATAGTGTCACGCAGCGTCTGCCCCGCGGGCAGGACATCCTTGTGCGTGTGGATAATGCCTTTCGGCCGGCCCGTGGTACCCGACGAGTACAGCCAGAATGCTGGATCTTCCGCTTTGGCCGCGAACGGAACCGGAGCCGCGATGGCGCACTGAATTCCCGCGCACCAGGACGGAAGGCCGTCGGGCGCACCGCCGGCGATCACAATGCGCTGTTCACGTGCGAGGGCTTGGACCAGCCCGGGCAATCGGGCCGCAAGCGCGTCCTCGACGATCGCCAGGCGCGCGCCACTGTCGGAGCGCACGAATCGGTAGTCGTCCTCGTCGAGCTGGCTGTTGAGAGCGATCGCGACTGCGCCGTGCCACAGGCAGCCTAGCCACGCGACGGCAAGATCCGGGGTGTCGCGCATGAGCAGCATCACGCGATCGCCAGGCTCGACTCCGAACGTTGCGAGCGCCCCGGAGGCGCGCCGCACGCGTTCCGCCAATTCCGAGTAGGTGATCCGTTCGGTGCCGGAAATCAGAGCTACGCGTCGGCCATGGCGTGTCAGCGCCTCGGCCCCGAGCAGGTGGTCCACCCCGTTCATGGGCGGTCAGCATACTCCGCGGAGGTGCTGGTCGAGAAGACGCGGAGTTGTTCCAACTCGTGGAATCTTATATGACGCTTGGGATAAAAAAACGGGCCCGATTGGGCCCGCGCTCATCGCAGCTCATCCGCCGCCGCGGCGCCGGTTGGGAACGGCGCCGCAGCAGACGCAAGTCAAATTACCTGTTCGCCATGCTGAGTGATGTCCAGACCTTCGCGCTCCTGCTCTTCCGTCACGCGTAGCCCGACGAACATGTCGACTACTTTGAGGATAACGTAGGTGACGATCGCGTCGTAAGCCGCGACCGCGCCCACGGCGACTATCTGGATTAGCAGCTGGTGGGTATTTCCTTCCAGCACCCCTTTGGTACCACCGATCGCCTCGACCGCAAATACTCCGGTCAAGAGCGCGCCTATGGTACCGCCGATGCCGTGCACACCGAAGCAGTCCAGCGAGTCGTCATATCCGAACATATTCTTCATGTAGGTCGCGGTCCAGAAGCAGCCAGCTCCACCCGCGATGCCGATGATAAATGCGCCGGTCGGGTCGACGAACCCCGAGGCGGGAGTAATGGCGACCAAGCCGGCTACTGCGCCCGAGCACATGCCCAGTAGGCTCGGCTTGCCCTTCGCCATCCACTCGGCAAACATCCAGGCGAGAGCCGCAGTGGCGGTGGCGATCTGGGTGACTGCCATTGCCATGCCAGCGCGCCCACCCGAACTGACCGCAGAGCCGGCATTGAAGCCGAACCAACCCACCCAGAGCAACGAGGCACCGATCATCGTCAGCGCCAAATTGTGGGGTGCCATCGGCTCTTTGCCGTAGCCAAGCCGCTTGCCCAGCACCAACGCGCACACAAGCCCAGCCACACCGGCGTTGAGGTGCACAACCGTACCGCCGGCGAAGTCTAGCTCACCGAACTTGGCGAGCCAGCCGTTTGCCGACCATACCCAGTGGGCGATTGGCGAGTACACGAATATGAGCCACAAGCCCATGAACCACACAACTGCAGAGAACTTCATGCGATCGGCAAATGCACCTGCAATCAGTGCCGGCGTAATGATCGCAAAGGTCATTTGAAAGCTCATGTACACCGACTCGGGCACCGCCCCGGACAGGCCGCTAACTGTGTTCTTGCCCATACCGTGCAAAAAGACCCGCGACAGGTCCCCGATAAAGGAACCGCCGTTGGTAAACGCCAGCGTATAGCCGATCATGTACCACAACACTGTGACTAGGCATGTGACGAGAAAACTTTGTGCCAATGTTGCGAGCACGTTCTTCTTGCGCACCATGCCGGCGTAGAACAGTCCTAACCCGGGCACCGTCATCATCAGCACCAGTGCCATGGAGGTCAGCATCCACGCCGTGTCGCCTGAGTTAATGGCGGGATCCGCATCTGCCGACACCGCCTCTTTCGGGGCTGGCGCAGCGGCCGGCGCGGGCGCTGCTGCAGGTGCCGCGGCCGCAGCGGGTGCTGCAGCGGGCGCGGTGGGCTTGTCCTGCGCGTGGCTGACGCCCGCAATAGCGAGCGAGGCCGCGAACGCGAGGAGTGTAATGAGTCTTTTCATATCCATCTCCCTATAGCGCCGCCACATCGGTCTCGCCGGTGCGGATGCGGATGACTTTTTCCAGGTCAAAGACGAAGATCTTGCCGTCGCCGATCTTTCCGGTATTGGCGGCCTTTTCAATCGCCTCGATTACCTGCTCGAGGATTTCGGTCTTGACCGCGGCCTCGATCTTCACTTTGGGCAGGAAATCGACTACGTACTCAGCACCGCGGTAGAGCTCGGTATGGCCTTTCTGCCGACCGAATCCCTTGACCTCGGTCACGGTAATACCCTGCACGCCGATTCCCGATAGGGCTTCACGCACCTCGTCGAGCTTGAACGGCTTGATGATTGCGGTAACGAATTTCATGTCTTGGCTCCCTGGCCGGACAGGCGGCTCACGCCGCCCGCGCCGTGCCTTTAGAACGTTTTGCCGAAAGTTACGAGCAGGCGGCTCTTGCCGGCGTCGTACGTGCCGAAGCAATACGGGTTGGCAACCCCGCCAACCGCGCAATCGCCGTTTGCGTCGGTGCCGATCACCGCAGCACTGAAGGTGCCTACCTTGGCGACATCCTTGCTTATGCCGATCTTGTAGTCGGAGTAACTTGCGTCGCTGTAACCATGGACGCTCTGGTTGCCTATGTGGGCGACCAGCGACAGGCCGTTGCCCATGTCATACGTGCCGGTCAAGTCGAGGTACCCGCTTCCGGTGGTCTTCGAGCCGTCAGTGGGGTTAGTCCAACCGAACAGGCTGCCGGTCGTCACCGAGTACTTGGCGGTGAGCCACTTGTACGTAAGCGCGCCGTAGATCTCGGTTGTGTTCGGGTCGGCGTTGCCAGTCGGGAGGTTGGTGCCGGGGTAGTTGTAGGTAAGAATGCCGACGTCGTAGCCGAGATCCTTCGAGATGGTTCCCCGGTAGCCGCCGTAGACGTCCCACTCCAGACTGGCGCTGGTGCCCGAAGCTGCGCCCGCATCGCTGAGCCAACTAATGTTCGAGCCCCACGTGCCGATGTATAGGCCATTGCTGGCCGCATAGTCGAAACCGCCTTGGATGGCCGGCTTACCGCGGGTCTGGGCGATGCCGCGGTATAGGTATTCCGAGGCCAGGGTCACGTTCGCGGTGACGCCGGGTTCGTCGGCAGAAGCGAACATGGGGGTTGCAAGGGCTGCCCCGACCGAAAGGATGAGTAGGGTCTTGCGCATGGCTGAGTCTCCAAAAGAAAAAAGGTGCCTATTGCCCTTAGCACCTCCTGTGCCAGACATTTTTCCTAATTTATTCAGTGAGTTTGTGCATTTGCACAAAAATTGCGAACAGGCTGCGCACCCATTTGGGGCGTAATCCTTTGGCATTGCCCGAACCCGGTGCAGTCGCGTGCTAGACTCGGCCGCCGCTGTTGGGGCCATGCACATGATCGACAAGCGCGTCTTGGAAGAGCTTGGAGACCGAGTTACGCAGGCGATGCGCGAATCGCCGGCGCAGGACCTGAAGAAGAACCTGCGCGCCTTGCTGCTCGCGTTTTTCGATCGTTTCGATCTGGTCGCACGCGAGGACTTCGAGGTCCAAAAGAGGCTGTTGGAGCGCGCCCAGGCCAAGCTCGAAACGCTTGAGGCACGGGTTTCCGAGCTAGAGTCGGGCGCCAGGCCACCCGCGACGTAAACCTTTCCACCTCCGCAAGCGTTGCTCCGCAAGCGACAACGTCGCGCTGACGGAAGGGGTATTCGTATGCCGCTTGCGGTCGTCGCCAGCCGCGCGCTGGCCGGAATTGACGCGCCCGAAGTGACCGTGGAGGTTCATCTCGGGCCTGGGTTGCCTGCTTTCCACATCGTCGGGTTGCCCGACGCCGAAGTGCGTGAGGCCAAGGACCGCGTGCGCGCCGCGCTTAATCACGCCCGGTTCGAGTTCCCGGCCCGACGCATAACGGTCAACTTGGCGCCGGCCGACCTGCCCAAAGATTCGAGCCGTCTTGACTTGCCGATCGCACTGGGCGTTCTCGCCGCGAGTGGGCAAATGGCGCCCGAGGCGCTCGCGGGCCACGAATTTGCCGGCGAGCTTTCACTTACCGGGGAGGTGCGCGAAGTTCGCGGCGCGCTCGCGATGGCGTTGCAGGCCCGGGCCGCAGGTCGGGCATTCGTACTGCCGGCCGGCAATGCGCCACAAGCGGCGCTGGCCGACGGGGCTCGCATCCTGCCCGTTAAGTCGTTACTCGAGGTGGTCGCGCACCTTACCGGGGAGGTGCCGATCAGCGAGTATTGCGCCGCATCCCAACCGTCGCTACCGCACTATCCCGATTTCGACGAGGTCAAGGGGCAGCAGCAGGTGAAGCGCGCACTGGAGGTTGCCGCCGCCGGAAATCACAGCGTGCTTATGGTCGGCCCACCTGGGACCGGTAAGTCGATGCTGGCGGCCCGGTTTCCAGGTATTCTGCCCCCGCTTTCGGAGGTGGAGGCCCTGGAGGTTGCCGCCATCCAGTCCGTTTCGAGCGCCGGGTTTGACGCCGCCCGCTGGGGTGCGCGGCCGTTTCGTGCGCCCCACCACAGCGCCTCGGGCGCGGCTCTCGTGGGAGGCGGCAACATGCCGCGCCCGGGGGAGATATCGCTTGCGCATCACGGGGTGCTGTTCCTAGACGAGTTGCCGGAGTTCGACCGCGACGTGCTCGAGGCGCTGCGTGAGCCGCTCGAATCGGGCAAGATATCGATCGTGCGTGCCGCGCGCCAGGCGCAGTTTCCCGCACGCTTCCAGCTCGTTGCGGCGATGAATCCCTGTCCCTGCGGCCACTGCGGCTCTCCCGGCGGGCGCTGCCGCTGCACCCCCGAGCGCATCGCGCGCTACCGCGGGCGCGTTTCGGGACCTCTCGCGGATCGGATCGATATCAAGCTTGAAGTTCCCGCGCCGCGCGAGACAGAGCTGGTAGCGCCGGTCGCTGGCGAGACGACGGCGACGATTCGCCAGCGAGTAGTGCGGGCGCGCGAGGCGCAGATCGCGCGCCAAGGTAAGCCCAATGCTCTGCTAGAGACGCGCGAGATCGACCGCCACTGTGGCACCGATCGCGACGGCGACCAGCTGCTACGGCACGCTCTCGCCCGATTGCTGCTTTCGGCCCGAGCCTATCACCGCGTGCTACGCGTCGCGCGCAGTATCGCCGATCTGGCCGGCCGCGGCACCATCGCCGCCGAGCACATCGCCGAGGCGATCCAGTACCGCCGCCTCGACGCCAGCTTCTGAGATGGTCTGCTAGAGTTTTGCCTCGCATGGCCACTTACGCGATCGGCGACGTTCAGGGCTGTTACGATGAATTGCGGGCACTTCTCGCGCAAGTCGGGTTTGATTCCGCGCGCGACCGCCTGTGGTTCGTGGGCGACCTTGTAAACCGTGGACCGAAATCGCTCGAAGTGCTGCGCTTCGTGCGTTCGCTGGGAGACCGTACAGCGGTGACGGTGCTGGGAAACCACGATTTGCATCTACTCTGCCTTGCCGAGGGCTTTGCAAAGCGGCGCGAAGATGACACGCTGGAAGCGGTGCTAGCCGCGGTGGACGCGGCGGACTTGCTTGGCTGGCTGCGCGGACGGCCGCTGATGCATCGCGAAGGCGGCCACGCCATGGTGCACGCTGGCTTGCTTCCCCAGTGGGACATCGAGCAGGCGCTTACCCTCGCCGGCGAGGTGGAGGTCGCGCTGCGCGCGCCGAATTACCGTGAATTTCTCGCCGAACTATACGGCAGCAAGCCGGCGCGCTGGAGCGATGCGCTCGAAGGCTGGGATCGCTTGCGCGTCATCGTCAACGCGATGACGCGTATGCGCTTCTGCTCGCCCGAGGGTGAGATGGACTTTCACGTCAAGTGCGACAAGGCTCCCGCAGGCTTCCTGCCGTGGTTCGAAGCACGACCGCCGCGCGACGAGGTGAACATCGTCTGTGGCCACTGGTCGGCTCTCGGTCTGAAACTGAGCGCGCGCGTCAGCGTCCTCGACGCCGGGTGTGTATGGGGTGGTTCGCTTGCCGCGCTCAGGCTCGAGGACGGTGCGCTGGCGCAGCTTCCCTGCAGGCGCTACCACGCGGTCATCGAGGAGTGATTCGCCGCGGTCGTTGTCCGCGCCGTGCGTGGATCCCCCGACCGCTAGTGCCAGGGACTGAATCCGAACGCGCTCCTGTAGCGATCTTCGATCTCGTCGCGCGAAGGGCTGTGATTTTGCGCCCCGCGGTGCGCGATCTTGATGGCCCCCATCACCGCACCGAGGCGTCCAATGCCGGGCCAGTCCCAGTCGTTCATTAGGCCGTAAAGCATTCCTGCCCGATAGGCGTCGCCGCAGCCAGTCGGATCGACCAGCGCCTCGACCTTGACGCTCGGTATCTCGTATCGCCTGCTTGAAGCGTGCACTATCGAGCCCTTGGCGCCAAGAGTCACCACCAGCGCCTTGACGTCGCGGGATATCGCCTCGAGCGTTCGGCCGGTCCTTTCCTGCAGAAGCTTGCCTTCATAGTCGTTCACCGCGACGTAATCCGCGAGCGCAATGAGCTCTTCCAATTCCTCGGCCGAGAACATCGGCAGTCCCTGTCCGGGATCAAATATGAACGGGATGCCGTGCTGGGCGCATTCACGCGCGTGCTGCTGCATGCCCTGTTTGCCGTCCGGGCCGATGATCGCAAGCCGGGCGCCCGCTCGCGCGTCGATATGGTTTTGGTGCGAGTGATTCATCGCCCCCGGATGAAAGGCGGTGATTTGATTGTCGTCGAGGTCGGTGGTGATGAAAGCCTGCGCCGTGAACTGGCTCGGGATGCGCTTGAGCAATTGCGTGCCGATGCCGAGCCGCTCCAGGCGCACAAGGTAGGGATCGATGTCCTCGCCCACGGTTGCCATGAGCAGCGGGTTCGTGCCCAGCAGCCTCAGGTTGTAGCAGATGTTGCCCGCCGTTCCGCCGAACTCGCGCCGCATTTCGGGGGTGAGGAAGCAAACGTTCAGGATGTGCAGCTGATCGGCGAGCAGGTGGTTCTTGAATCGATCTGGAAACACCATGATGGTGTCGTATGCGATCGAGCCGGTGACGAGTATCGGCAAGCGGGCTCCGCGGTTCAGGGAAAGAAAAGGTATAAACGATATCCCGTGGCGCGCACATGGCTGGTGTCGAAATACAGCCTCACCGCCGCCTCTGCCCCAGGTCCGATGCCGCTCAACGCGCCGGCACGGCGGGGGGCGACAACGTAGTCGGCCGGCGCCAGCACGCGCCGCACCACGGCCTTGTCGTTTTCATCGGTCAGTGTGAGCTCCAGGTCGGGGTATTCCTGCGGGAATGGAGCGCGATTGCGGATTACGGCGTTGAGAACGATCAGATTCTCGTGACCGGGATCGGCCTGGAGGTCGGACGACTCAATGCTCATCAGCTCCGGGCGGCGCGGCAGTCTGACGCTGCAACCGTAGACCCTGCAGGTCGCGACCAGGTAGGGCCGCAGCTCCGGCACTAGCAGCGCGACCTCGGTACGGAAATACAGTACGAACTGCCCCGCGAGGCTTAGCAGAGCTAGCAGCGCAAGAAATCCCCACAGCAAGCGCAGCCGTGATCGCGGCGACTCGTCTTCCAAGAACGCTGGCGCCGGCGCGGGCTTGCTCGGCTCACGCGGCAACGGTCGCGCCGACTGCGCGAGGGGCTTGGCCGGCGGGCGGCTCGCCGGCTCGACCGCAGTCATGTCAAGCTCGACGGTCAGGTCGGGCGACGAACGCGCCTGGCGGCGAGATGGGTCGAAAAGCCCAAGCTGCGGCGATCGCTCGAGGCTGGCCGGCGCGCTGCCGTGCTCCTGCAGTGCGGCAACAGCGTCGAAGACAGCCGAACACTTGCCGCATCGCACCCTCCCCCCGCGCGCCGCCAGCTGCGCTGGCTGAATGCGAAACGCCGTGCCACAGGTTGGACAGCGCGTGACCAAGTTCACCGGCGTATGCCTTCGAGCAGGATCCACCCGCCTTCCTGCCCGCTGGCCGAGAGGGAGACCTCCGGCGCATAGGCGGCGATCACCTCCTGGGCCTGTGTCTCGAGGATGCCCGATAATGCCACGCGACCTGCGGCCCGCGTGAGCGAACAAATCAGCGGCGCAAGCAGCATTAGAGGATTGGAAAGAATGTTGGCCACAACCACGTCGTAGTCACCAGGCGGCAGCGCGTCCGGCCCGCGGACGTCCAGGTCGACTTCGTTTACGTGCGCGTTTTCCGCCGTGACCTGGAGCGCCTGCGGATCGACATCGACAGCGCAGACCCGGGCTGCACCCAGCTTGGCGGCAGCGATTCCCAATATACCGGAACCGCAACCGTAGTCCAGCACGTGCTCGCCGCCGCGAATCTCGCGCGCGAGGAACTGCAGCACCAGCCGGGTGCTTGGGTGCGTTCCGGTGCCGAATGCCATTCCAGGATCGAGCCGTACCAACGGCGCGCCCGGAACCGGAGGCTCGTGCCAGCTCGGTACGATCCAGAGCCGCCCATCGATGGACAAGGGAGCGAATTGCGATTGCGTGCGCCGTACCCAGTCGTCTCCCGCAATGCGGCCGATGCAGTAAGCGGGCGGCTGGGCGAGTCCCGCCGCTCGCGCCGCACGCTCGACAATCTCGTCGGGCTCCATCGCAGGCGCGAGCAGCGCGCTCAGGCGATGGCGTCGCCAACCAACCGGCGCTTCCCAGGACGGCTCTGCGTAGCGCGGCACTTCCGTGTCGGTGCCTGCGTCCGCATCTTCCACGCAAACTGACTCCGCACCATGCTCAAGCAAGGCGTCGGACATCGCCTCGGACTGCCCCGCCTCGACCTCCAGGGTGAGCGACTGCCACGCCATCGGGCTACTTCGCTTTGGGTTGCTGCTCCTGAGCGAGCTTTTGCTCCAGGTAGTGGATCGACACCCCGCCGCGCAGGAAGCGGATATCGTGCAGCAGGTCGCGGTGCAGCGGAATATTGGTCTGGATGCCCTCGACGACCATTTCGGACAGCGCCACCCTCATACGGCGGATCGCCTGCTCGCGCGTCGCGCCATACGCGATGACCTTGCCGACCATTGAATCGTAATTTGGCGGAACGGCGTAGCCCTGGTAGACATGCGAGTCGACGCGGATCCCGGGCCCGCCGGGCGCGTGATACGAAGTAATGCGGCCCGGCGAGGGAGTAAAGCGGTAAGGATCCTCAGCATTGATCCGGCACTCGATCGCGTGGCCCCGGACCTGAATGTCCTTCTGGCGGAATTGCAGTTTCTCGCCTGCCGCGACGCGGATCTGCTCCTGGACGATGTCTATCCCGGTGATCATTTCGGTGACCGGGTGCTCGACCTGCACGCGCGTGTTCATTTCAATGAAGTAGAACTCGCCGTTTTCGTAGAGGAATTCGAAAGTTCCCGCGCCACGGTAGGCGATCTTGCGACATGCCTCGACGCAACGCTCGCCGATTTTTTCGCGCACCTTGGCGGTGAGCTCCGGCGCCGGCGCCTCCTCGATGACCTTCTGATGCCGCCGCTGAAGTGAGCAGTCCCGGTCACCGAGATACACAGCGCCCTTGTGGCTGTCGGCCAGAACTTGGATCTCGATGTGGCGAGGATTCTCCAGGAATTTCTCCAGATAGACCATCGGGTTCGAGAACGCCGCTTGCGCTTCGCCGCGAGTCATGGATACCGCGTTCAGCAATGCGGCCTCTGTGTGTACCACCCGCATACCCCGCCCGCCTCCACCGCCCGCGGCCTTGATGATGACGGGATAGCCAACCTTGCGCGCGATGCGCACGATCTCCTTCGAATCTTCGGGCAGCGCGCCCTCGGAGCCGGGAACGCAGGGTACCCCGGCCTTGAGCATCGCCTGCTTGGCGGTCACTTTGTCGCCCATCAGGCGGATGTTCTCGGGTCGCGGCCCGATGAATACGAATCCCGAGCGCTCGACCTTCTCGGCGAAGTCGGCGTTCTCGGACAGGAAGCCGTAGCCGGGGTGGATCGCCTCGGCGTCGGTAACCTCCGCCGCGCTGATGATGGCCGGAATATTGAGGTAGCTCTGCGCCGCCGGAGCGGGACCGATGCAGACCGACTCGTCGGCCAGCTTGACGTACTTCGCCTCCGTGTCAGCCTCCGAATGCACGACGACGGTTCGGATTCCGAGTTCGCGGCAGGCGCGCTGGATGCGCAGCGCAATCTCCCCGCGATTGGCGATGAGGATCTTCTCGAACATCTAGCCGATGACGAACAGTGGTTGGCCGTACTCGACCGGCTGGCCGTTTTCGACCAGGATTGCCTTGACAACACCAGAGGCGTCGGCCTCAATCTCGTTCATTAGCTTCATCGCCTCGATGATGCAGATCGTTTGTCCCTCCTTGACCGTCTGACCGAGCTCGACGAATGCCTTTGCGTCGGGCGAGGGTGAGCGGTAGAACGTACCGACCATCGGGGACTTTAGAATGTGCCCTTCCTGCTGCACCTCGGCGGATGTGGCCGGCGCCGCTGCCGGTGCAGCCGCGGCCGTGGCGGGCGCCTGGGCCGGTGTGCCCACCGCGCGCGCGGCGCTGACCTGCGCCGAGAGCGGGGTGGTGACGCCGCCCTTGACAATCTTGACCTTCTCTTCCCCTTCGGTGATTTCGAGTTCGGAGATGCCCGATTCCTCGACCAGGTCGATCAACTTCTTCAACTTGCGTAGATCCATAACAATCCCCTTGGCCGGGACCCGCCCGGCGGATCGGCACCGCCAGGCCTTATGCCCCGCGGCCCCCTGAAGTAAGTTTCGCGAGCGCGTAAGAGAGTGCCAGGTCGTAGCCTTGACTGCCGAGCCCCGTTATGGTCCCGACGGCCGTTTGGGCGAAGTACGAATGGCCACGGAAGGGTTCCCGCGCATGGACGTTCGATAGATGAACTTCGATGAATGGGATATCGACCGCTGCGAGCGCATCGCGCAAAGCAACGCTGGTGTGGGTGAACGCGGCAGGGTTGAAAACGATGAATCCGATACCTTCCCTGCCGGCCCGATGAATGCGGTCGACCAGAGCCCCCTCGTGGTTACTCTGGAATGAGCTGCACTGCTGTCCGGCTGCGCGTGCGGTCGCCGCGAGACGACGGTCTATCTCGCCCAATGTCTCACGTCCGTAGATCTCCGGCTGCCTGCCACCGAGCAGATTCAGGTTCGGCCCATGCAGAACTAGCACCCCATGTCGGACTAGTTTCGGTTTTTTGCTCATTTTCGCCGCAGAACGCAGCATCTTACCGCACTTAGAGGACCTGTTCCCGCGACGGTGACGATGCCTTCCGAGTCAGGCGCGAAGCATTTCGGCTAGCCGGCTTCGCACCTCGGGCTGTTTCAGCGCACCGAGCACTCGGTGCGCGATCACGCCTCGGCGGTCCAGAAAGACGGTGTAGGGCAGACCCCCTACACGATTGCCAGCCGCACGCATCAGATTGATGCCATCGGGACCTGCAATCAAGAGCGGATAAGTGACCTTGTAGTCCACGGCAAAATGAGCAACTTTAGCGGCAAGATCCAGCGCGATCCCGACAACTTCCACCCCGTTCGCCGACATTTCATTGCTCAGGGCGACCAGCATCGGAATCTCCTGACGGCATGGCGCGCACCAGGTCGCCCAGAAATTGCATAGCACGATCTTGCCTCGCCACTCCTCTAGCCGACGACTTTTGCCTTCCAGGTCCGTAAATCGGGCTGCCCGCAGCACGGCGCTGCCACCATCTGGCCGCAGCAATCCGATTCCAGCCAATGCACCGGCGCCCGCCGCTGCGACGCCTACCGCGCCGACGATCAGCGCCTTACGCCGGCCGAGCGCCATGCTTTGCTTGCAATCCGGCGGCGATCAACGCACCAACCTCGGCGATGCCTGCGCGTTCGGCCACCCTGCCTGCCTGCGTGGTCTTCAGTGCCAGTCGCTCGTCGCGCGGATCGAATATCGAAAGCCGCAACGGCGCGCCTTGCCAAGTGAGAGAAAGGAGCGTTACGGAGCGGACCCGGTCGCCGCAATAGCGGCGCGCCTCCGAGGTCGAATAGACCATGTTGCGATCGAGCAGGAAGATCTCCACTTCCTTGGCGCTCTCCGGAAACAATTGCAGGTCGATTTCCGCATAGCGTCCGGCGAGGCCTGTCAGTACTGCGCCGGTAAGGTAGGGATTAAAACCCTGCAACTCGCGCATAGCGTCAAGCGCAACTCGCCTCAGCTCTGCGATGCGTTCGGAGTGCTCGGCCGGCTGATATAGCGCGTGGTAGGCGCGCAACTCGGCCTCGATCTCGTTGTTCGCCGGCAAGGCCTGGGTTTCTTCGGCGCCGACTTGACGCGCCGCCTTTCGTTTGGCGAGCGCGAAGTCATCGATGCCGTCCTCCGCCATGATGCGCGCCGCGGCCGCGGCAATCCGCGCGCGCGTTCCATTTTGCCGCGATCCCTTGCGGCCCATTGCAGTGCCTCGATTGGATCGGGGAGCGTCACGATCAGGCCCCCATCGCGGTACATGATAGCTTAGGCCGGCCCGGAACCCATATCGCGTAGAATCGGCGCCTTTTCGCCGTGGCCATATGTCTGCTCATCTGCACATCCTTGGCGTCTGCGGCACATTCATGGGCGGAATCGCCGCCATCGCCAAAGCCGCCGGTTACCGCGTCACGGGCTGCGACGTGAATGTATATCCGCCAATGAGCGAGCAGTTGGCCGCGCTCGGAATCGAGTTGATCGAGGGCTACGACAGCAGCCAGATCGCGCTTGCCCCAGACATATGGGTGGTGGGCAATGTCGTTACTCGCGGAAACCCGCTGATGGAGGCCATACTGGATCGCGGCGACCGATTCATCTCTGGGCCGCAGTGGCTGGCGGAAGAAGTACTTCAGGGTAAGTGGGTACTCGCTGTAGCCGGAACGCACGGCAAGACGACGGTTGCGTCTATGCTGGCCTGGATCCTCGAGCATGCGGGGTGGAAGCCAGGATTCCTGATCGGGGGCATCCCGCTTGATTTCACGGTTTCGGCGCGCCTCACCACAGCGCAGCATTTCGTAATCGAGGCAGACGAATATGACACCGCTTTCTTCGACAAGCGTTCCAAGTTCGTACACTACCACCCCCGAACAACGATCCTGAACAATTTGGAATTTGATCACGCAGACATATTCTCCGATCTTGCAGCCATCGAGCGGCAATTTCATCATCTGGTGCGTATCGTGCCTCGATCCGGTCTAATCGTTGCGAATGGCGCTGACGATTCGCTGCGGCGGGTCATCGCTATGGGCTGCTGGACGCCGGTGGAGGTCTTCGGCGACGAGGCGGGCTGGATGGCGGGCGAAGCCGACGCCGATGGCGGGTTCGAGATTGCGTGGCAGGGTAGGACCGTGGGCCGAGTCGCCTGGACCCAGCTTGGCGCGCACAACCGGCTGAATGCGCTCGCCGCGGTCGCAGCGGCCCGCCATGCAGGGGTCGCACCAGCACGGGCGACCGCTGCGCTAAGCGAATTTGCCGGTGTCAAGCGTCGCATGGAGCTGCGCGGCCAGGCGCGCGGGGTGACGGTGTACGACGATTTCGCGCATCATCCGACTGCGATCCGGGTGACGCTGGAGGGGCTGCGGCAGCGCGTGAGCGGGGCACGCATCGTGGCGGTACTCGAGCCACGCTCGAACACCATGAAGCTCGGGGCCATGAAGGACGCACTCGCTTCGAGCCTGGCGACAGCCGATGCAGCCTACGTCTACGATGCCCAGCTCGGCTGGGACGTGGCCGAGGCACTGCGTCCGCTCGGTCGCCGTGCCCGTTGCGTGGGCGACCTCGAGACACTCGTCGCCATGCTTGCCGAGGACGCCCGTCCAGGCGACCACGTCGTGATCATGTCGAATGGCGGCTTCGGCGGACTGCACGGCAAGCTGCTCGAGCGACTACGGCCCGACAGCTGAGTGCCATGCTCATCTACCTGCACGGGTTCAACAGTTCGCCGGCGTCGCACAAGGCGCGAACCATGTATGCCTACATGCGCGCACGGGGGCTCGGCCACCTCTTCGTCTGCCCGACGCTGCCGCCGGGTCCGCGGGATGCGGTGCGTGTGGTCGAAGCGGAACTCTCGCGGCACGCTTCGACGCCCGCCTTTGTCGGCAGCTCGCTGGGGGGCTTTTACGCAACCCATTTCGCCGAGCGTCTCGGCCTACGGGCGGTTCTGATCAATCCGGCAATCACGCCTTACCTCGGCCTAGAGGCCTACCTTGGCACGCAGAAGAATCTCTACACCGGCGAGTCCTACCAGCTTACCCGCGCCGACCTTGATGCCTGGCGAGCGCTCGCGGTCGAGCGGCCCGATCCCGAGCGTTACCTATTACTGCTGGAAACAGGCGACGAGGTCCTCGACTGGCGCGAAGCAGCGCGCAAGTACGAGGGCGCGCGCACGGTAATCCGCGACGGCGGCGACCACACGCTGCAGAGCTTTCCGGAGCACCTGGCGCGCATCTTGGCTTTCGCGGGTATCACGCTTCCATAGACAGTGCTCCGCGGCGCTCGCCGCAGCACGCCGCCTATAATTCGCGGGCGATGCAACTACTCTACGAAGAAGACGGTGAGTTCAAGGTGGGTTCGGTCCTGGCGCAAGCGCCGGCTTCGTTCCAGGTCGAGAGTCCGCACGGCCGCCGCACGAAGGTCAAGGCGGCGAACGTGCTGCTGAGTTTCGAGCGGCCGTCCGGCAGCGAACTGCTCGCGGCGGCTCAGGTCTATGCGGAGCGGCTAGAGACCGACTTTCTGTGGCAGTGCTGCGCGGAGAGCGAATTCGAATTCCGCGACCTCGCGCGCGAATACGTGGGGCGCGAGCCGACCCCGGTCGAGTCGGCAGGGATCCTGCTAAAGCTGCATTCGGCCCCGATCTACTTTTATCGGCGCGCGCGCGGTCGCTTCCAGGCGGCGCCTGCGGAGACACTCAAACTGGCGCTGGCGGGCCTGCAGAAAAAGAAGCGCGTGCAGGAGAAGATTGCCGAGTGGGCGGCGCTGCTCGGTCGTTTCGAATGCCCGGCCGAGATCGCCGCCCTGCGCGAGGAGCTGCTGTACGCGCCGGACCGCTCCAAACCGGAGACCAAGGCCTTTGAACAGGCGTGCAAGCAGGCCGGGCTAGCACCGGCACGCTTCTTCGAGCGCTGCGGCCTGCTCTCTGACAGTCACGACTTTCACCTCAACCGGTTCCTGTTCGAATTCTTTCCCAAGGGCACGCGCTTCCCCGCACACGAGGTGCCTGCGCCACTCGAAGAGCTGCCGCTGGCCGAGGTGAAGGCAATAAGCCTGGACGACGTCGGCACCACCGAGATCGACGATGCGTTCTCCGTGACCCGCGTCTCAGAGCGCGAGTTGCGCATTGGCATCCACATCGCGGCGCCGGCCTTGGGATTCGCGCCCGGGTCACAGCTGGACGCGATCGCACGCGAGCGCCTATCTACCGCCTACATGCCTGGCCTCAAGTACACCATGCTTCCCGAGGACGTGGTCGAGTGCTTCTCGCTCGACGCCGGCGACGCACGGCCCGCAGTTTCCCTCTACCTGAACGTTTCGGCCGAGGACCTTTCGCTGCGCGGTCACCATTCCCGACTTGAGCGGGTAAGCATCGCGGCGAACTTGCGCCACGCGGACTACGGGATCCTGAATGCCGCATTCGAGTCGGGCGCGGCTACCGGGCTCGCCCACGAGGAGGAGCTTCGTACGCTGTGGCGCTTTGCGCTAGCTCTGGAAGCGCAGCGCGGCAAGCCGAGCGTAAATGCGGGCATGGTGGATTATTCGTTTCGCGTCGAGCAAGGGCGCGTGTCAATTGACCCGCGCCGCCGCGGCGCGCCGCTGGACAAGCTCGTCTCCGAACTGATGATTCTGGCCAACACGACCTGGGGCAACCTGCTTGCCGAGCGCGACGTCGCTGCCATCTACCGCGTTCAGTCCTCCGGCAAAGTCAGGATGAGCGTCCACCCGGAGGCGCACGACGGGCTCGGCGTCTCATGCTACGCGTGGATGACCTCGCCGCTGCGGCGCTACATCGACCTGATCAACCAGTGGCAGCTGGTGGCGTCGCTGGAAGGCCGCCGGCCGCCGTTCACACGCAACGCGGAGGCACTGCTTACGGCCATGCGCGCATACGAGGTAACCCACGCGCGCTACGACGAGCACCAGCGCGCGATGGAGCATTACTGGTGCCTGCGATGGCTGGTTCAGGAGCGGATAGATGCTGCCGAGGGCATGGTGGTGCGCGAAGGAACGGTGCGTCTGGACGGCATGCCGCTCACGGTGCGTGTTCCCTCGCTGCCGATTTTCGAGCCCGGAACCCGGGTACGAATCGAAGTGGGGGAGATCGACCTGGTCGAGCGAACTGCGGCCTGCGTTTATCGCGAGACGATCGACAGCGGGAACGAGCCGGGCGAACGGGCAACGCTCCCGAGCGACGCCTAAAGGCCTAAAATACCTGCCACCCGTGTGCGTGAGGGGATTTTGCAGGTAGCAATCGCGACTAACTGGATGCGACGGCCCGACTTCTGGGTCGGCCTCGACCGTCAGAGCCGGGCGCTCTATAGCGCGATTGCGCTGTCGGTTCTACTGCATGCTGTGCTGCTCGCAGTGCACTTTCGCTATCCCGACGCACTGCGCTGGAATTCGGCCAACCAAGCACTGGAAGTTGTGCTGGTAAACGCAAAGACGGAGCAGAAGCCTGCCCAAGCCGACGCCTTGGCGCAAGCGAATCTCGATCGCGGCGGCAACACGGACGAGCCCAGGCGCGCCAGGACGCCGCTTCCCGTCACCAGGCCGAACAATCCCGGCAGGGATCTCGCGCAGGCACAGCGGCGCGTGCATCGGCTTGAGGAACAGCAACGGCGCTTGCTCGCCAAGGCGACCGAATCGCGCTTGGCCGTGGCGCCGGATACCGAACGCAAGGCGCCCGCCGAGCAAACCAAACCGCAGATTTCTGGGCGCGACCTGGCCGACCTGTCGCTTGCCGCGATGCAGCTACAGGCGCAGATCGACCGGCGCGTCGACGAGTATCAGAAGCGCCCGCGCAAGAAATTCATTGGCGCGCGCGCCACGGAGTACCGCTTCGCGCAGTACGAGGAGGACTGGCGCCAGAAGATCGAGCGGATCGGCACCCTGAATTATCCCTCGGAGGCGCGCGGCAAGCTTTACGGCGACCTGCGGCTCACCGTGACCATCCGACCCGACGGCAGCGTTCAGTCGGTGGATCTGGACCGGTCGTCAGGGCTCAAGGTGCTCGACGCGGCCGCGTTCAAGATCGTTCGCATGGCGTCGCCGTTCGCGCCGTTTCCGCCGGATATCCGCAAGGACACCGACCTGCTGGTAATCACTCGGACCTGGTTCTTCGGTCCGGGCGACAAGATTTGGACGAAATAGCGCATGCCTGATCGCTATGCGGTGATCGGCAACCCCGTCGCGCACTCGAAATCGCCGTGGATTCACGCCGAATTCGCGCGCGCCTGCGGGCAGGATCTCGAATACCTGCGCATCGAGGCTCCGCTCGACGCCTTCGGCGCAACCGTTGAGGCGTTTCGCGCCGCAGGCGGCCGCGGCGCTAACGTCACACTTCCGTTCAAGCAGGAGGCGTTTCGCTTTTGCCCAACCGCGAGCGAGCGGGCGCGCGCTGCTCAGGCGGTCAACACACTGGTGCTCGATCGCGGTGCGCCGCGGGGCGACAACACGGACGGCGTCGGACTAGTGCGTGACCTGGAAATCAACCTTGGCTTTGCGCTGCGCGGCCGCCGCGTGCTCGTGATGGGCGCGGGCGGTGCAGCGCAAGGGGTCGTGCCGTGTCTGCACGCGCAAGGTCTCGGGCGCCTCGTGGTGGTCAACCGTACCCCAGAGAAGGCGCGTGCGCTTGCAGCGCGGTTCGAAGGCACGGCAGGCTTCGGGTACGCCGAACTCGAGGGGGCGAAGTTCGATCTGGTCGTCAATGCGACGTCTGCCGGCCTGGCGGGCAAGTTGCCCCCGCTGCCGCCGCTTGAGACACTGCTCGCGCCCGGTGCGCTCGCCTACGACATGGTTTACGGACGCGATACCCCGTTTCTCGCTCTCGCGCGGGGCGCGGGCGTGCGCACCAGCGACGGTGCCGGAATGCTCGTCGAGCAGGCGGCGGAATCGTTCCTCATATGGCGCGGCGTGCGCCCCGACACCCGGACCGTGCTCGCCGCGCTGCGGCGAGGCTGATGCGCTCGCTGCGGCTGGGGTGGAAGGCGTTGCGCTACGGCCTGGCGGCGCTGATGCTCGTCACGCTTCTGGCCCAGGCGTGGTTCTACGCCCACGTGCTGTGGTGGAATACCCATAATCCGACTAGCACCGCGTTTATGCGCGAGCAACTCGAGCGGATGAGGGAGAGAGATCCCGCCGCGCACTTGCAGCAGCGCTGGGTGCCCTATGCGCGCATCTCGGTCAATCTCAAGCGCGCGGTCGTGGCCTCCGAGGACGCGAAGTTCATCGATCACGCCGGCTTCGACTGGGAGGCGATCGAAAAGGCGATCGAGAAGAACGAGAGACGGGGCAAGGTAGTCGCTGGCGCATCGACCATAAGCCAGCAGCTGGCGAAAAACCTGCTGCTGTCCGGCGAGCGCACGTGGCTGAGAAAGGGAGAGGAGGCCGCAATCACCTGGATGCTTGAATCGACCATGTCCAAGCGCCGTATCCTCGAGCTGTACTTGAACGTGGCAGAGTGGGGCGACGGGATCTTCGGCGCCGAGGCGGCGGCACGACATCACTTTGGCGTCTCGGCGGCCGAGCTCGGGCCGGAGCAGGCCGCCTGGCTCGCCGCCATTCTGCCGAGTCCGCGTCGCTATGATCGCGGCCACATCACGGCGTACCTTGCGGATCGCATCGCGACCATTCGGGCGCGCATGCCGATGGCGCAGATCCCGTGACAGGCTAGCCTCGCGGACGACGGTTCCGCCCGTCGCATCGATTCAATACAATGGCCTCGGGCCGGCCGCCGGCCGGCGCAGCGCGCAGGCGACATGCCCGAACTGCTTACTGGTCGCGCTCGCAGCGCTGATGCCGATCGTCGCCGGCATCGGCGGCAACTCCGGGAACCAGACCATCACCATGATCGTGCGCGCCCTGGCGCTTGGCCAGATTCAGGCGCAATATTGGCGCAAGCTGCTCGTCAAGGAGCTCGGCGTGGCGCTGATCAACGGTGTTGTTTGGGGAACGCTGCTCGGGGTCATCGCATACGTGCTCTACGGCAATGTCGCGCTGGGCGGGGTCATGGCGCTCGCCACGGTGCTCAACCTGATTCTCGCCGCATTGATGGGAGTTGCGATCCCGTGGCTGCGCTCTCGTTTCCGTCAAGATCCCGCCGTCGGTTCTTCGGTGCTGATCACCGCGTGCACCGACTCGGGCGGTTTTTTCATCTTTCTTGGCCTGGCTAGCCTGTTTCTGGTCTGAGACGCAGGGCTCCGGCGATGCTACGCACCGCCTGCAGCTGGCGCTTGAGCGCGAAATCGAACAGTCCTACCCGTTCGGCAAGGAGCTGATCGGTGTAGCTCGAGACATCGGCCGGCGGCAGCTCGAGCCAAGCGTTGGATTCGCCCTGCTCGGTAGCGATGCGCATGCCCTGCTTGCGGGCTAAGTGCATCATCGCGCCATTTTCGCTTAGGCAGTGCATGAACAGAGCGCGGATGCCCCAGTTTCGCGCATGCGTATGACTGCGCGCGAGCAGCGCCGCGCCTGCGCCGCGCCCGCGCCAGCCGGGCAGCACCGAAACGCCGAGCTCGGCGTAGCCGTCGCAGCGCGCGAGATGAGCCGCCGCGACCAGCTGCAGCGCATCGTCGAAGGCCCCGAACACCGCGTCGCGCTCGAAGTCGATGCGCGCAACGTAGTCGTGGATCGCCTGGTCGGGCAGGGCGATGCCGAAGCGCAGGCGTCTGTCCTCGTCGCCGAGCGCGAGCAAATGGCGCTCGAGCGCTTCCCGCTCCAGCCGTGACAATTCGCGTGTGGCAATTGACATATCAAACAAATTTGACAGCGAAAGCCACGCAAAGTTCGTGGCTGTGCCCTCAGGCAACGGCGGCAAAGGCCGCGCGCGCCGCCGCGAGCGTGGCTTCGACTTCCGCCGCTCCGTGCGCGGCGGAAACGAAGCCCGCTTCGTACGCCGACGGCGCGAGATATATGCCGCGCGCCAGCATCTCGTGAAAGAAGCGGTTGAAGCGCTTTTGGTCGCATTGCATGACCTCGGCGAACATCGTCGGCGGGGTAGCGCGAAAGTACAGACCGAACATGCTGCCGATCGACTGCGCCGAGAAGGCGACACCCGCTTTCTTCGCTTCCGTCGCTAGTCCCGAGACAAGCGCCTTTGCGGTAGCCTCTATGGCTTGCTGAAATCCCGGCGCCTCGACGAGCGCGAGCGTAGCGAGGCCCGCAGCCACCGCGACCGGATTGCCCGAGAGTGTGCCTGCCTGATACACCGGGCCCAACGGTGCGATACGCTGCATGATCTCCCGCCGGCCGCCGAACGCGCCGACAGGCATGCCTCCGCCGATCACTTTGCCGAGCGTGGTCAGATCCGGTCGAATGCCGAAACGCTGCTGCGCGCCGCCGGTGGCGACTCGAAAGCCCGTCATCACTTCGTCGAATATCAGCACGGCGCCGTGACGCGTGCACTCTTCACGCAGCGTCTCGAGAAATCCGGGCGCGGGAAGCACAAGGTTCATGTTGCCGGCTACCGGCTCGACGATCACGCCCGCGATTTCGGCGCCGCGCGCGGCGAAGAGCTCGCGCACCGCCGTCACGTCGTTGTATCCGAGCACCATTGTCTGCGCCGCAGTCGCCGCCGGAACGCCAGCCGAACTCGGGTTACCGAAGGTAAGCGCGCCCGAGCCCGCCTTGACCAGCAGGCTGTCGGCGTGGCCGTGGTAGCAGCCCTCGAACTTGACGATCGCGTCGCGCCCGCTGAAGCCGCGCGCGAGGCGGATCGCGGTCATGGTCGCTTCGGTACCGGAAGAAACCAGTCGTACCATCTCGACCGACGGGACCAGGCGGCAGATCGTCTCGGCGAGCTCGATTTCGCTCTCGGTCGGCGCGCCGAACGACAGCGCTCGCGCGGCAGCCCTCTGGACTGCTTCGACCACCTTAGGGTGGCTGTGCCCGGCTAGCATCGGACCCCAGGAGCCGACGTAGTCGATGTAGCGGTTTCCGTCCGCATCCCATAGGTAGGCGCCCAAGGCGCGCTCGAGGAACGGCGGCGTGCCGCCGACCGCGCGGAATGCGCGCACCGGCGAGTTGACCCCGGCGGGCAATCGCTGCTGGGCGCGTACGAACAGGCTCTCGTTTCTGCTGGTCATGCGGTAGGGCTCATGCGATTTGAAAAGACTGCGGTGAAGGCGCGCGCGCGAGCGGCAGGGTCGGGCGCATCGAACAGTCCCGAAATCACCGCGACGCAATCGGCGCCGGCACGAACGACTTCGGCGGCGTTTTCGAGCGTAATGCCGCCGATCGCGACCAGTGGTACGCCGAGCGCGCGCGCGTGCGCGAACAGCGCAAGCGGAGCACGCACCGCGCCGGGCTTTGTCGGCGAAGGAAACACGCTGCCGAAGGCGACGTAGTCCGTGCCGGCCGCTACAGCGCGGCGCGCGACATCCAGTCGGTCGTAGCAGGACGTGCCGAGGAGGCGAGTGCCGAGTCGTGCGCGTGCCGCCACCATGTCGCCGTCGTTGCTGCCAAGGTGTGCGCCTTCGGCACCTACGGCAAGTGCGAGCTCGACGTCGTCATTCACGATCAGCGGAACGCCGTACCCCGCGCAAAGCGAGGCCAGAGCGCGGGCTTCGGCTGCGCGCTGTTCGGCGCCGGCAAGCTTGTTGCGGTATTGCACGGCCGCCCAACCGTTCGGCGCGCCGCCCTTCATTGCCGCGCGCACCCGCTCGATGAGTATGTGGCTGTCTACCGCATCCGGCGTGATGGCGTAGAGGCCGGCGAGCCTCATGGCTTGTCCTGCTCGGACTCTGTGTCGACCTCGCGCGCCCAGAAGAAGCGGTCGGGTAGCAGCTGGCCCATGCCGGGGCGAAAGCCGCCGGCGAGCGCCTGCCAGGTGTACTGCTGCGCTTCGCGAACCGCCTCGGCCATCTCCAGGCCATTTGCGAGCGCTGCGGCGATCGCCGAGGCGAGCGTGCAGCCGGAGCCGTGATAACTGCCCGGCAAGCGCTGCCAGCGGTCTTCGCGCAGCACGCCCCGCTCGCCGTAGAGCCTGTTGATCACATCGACCGTCGCGTCGTGTGTCCCCGTCACGAGGACGAATTCGCAGCCGAGGGCCAGCAGGCGACGGGCGCACTCGTCCGCCCCCGGTTCCTGCGCGTCGTCGTCCTCTTCGGCCAGGCGCCTGGCCTCGATGCTGTTTGGCGTGACGATCGACGCCTGCGGTACCAGCAGCTCGCGCAACGCCTCGACCACTTCGTCGGTGGCGAGCGCGTCGCCACGCCCCGAGGCGAGGACCGGATCGAGGATCAGCGGAACGTCGGGGTAGTCGGACACGATCTCGGCCACCGCGGTGACGTTCTCGGTAGAGCCGAGAACGCCGAGCTTGAACGCCGAAACCGGCATATCCTCCAGCAGGCGGCGGGCCTGGTCGGCGACCCATTCGGGGTCGATCGCGAGAACGCCCTCCACCCCGCGTGTGTCCTGCACCGTGAGCGCCGTGACAACCGACAAGGGATGGCAGCCCATGCTCGCAAGGGTGAGCAGATCGGCTTGTAGCCCGGCGCCCCCGGTCGGATCGGACGCGGCAAACGTGAGCACGATCGGCGGTAGGGAAGGCATTCGGGGCAGCTCGCGCTCAGCGGGCAGGCGCGGCGATCAAGAGCCGCCGCGGAATACGCTAAGATTCCCAGCCATTTTAACCTACCTTGCACGGGCCCATGCCTGAAGAAAAATCCTACCGAACCTGGATGTGCCTTATCTGCGGCTACGTGTACGACGAAGCCGCGGGGCTACCCGACGAAGGAATTGCACCGGGCACCCGCTGGGAGGACGTTCCGATAAACTGGACTTGCCCGGAATGCGGCGCGCGCAAGGACGACTTCGAAATGGTCGAAATTTGACCCAGCGTGATTTTTTGCGCGTCGTGCCACACGTGAAAGGCGTAGTGTCTGACTTTGCATTGTTTTTCAACCCGCCGACGCGTTGCGCCGCGGGTTCACGCTCGTCCTGACGGGCGCACGGGGGCTCCTGGCAGATGGACACGGCGGAACTGGCCGGCATCAAGGTCATGGTGATCGACGATTCGAACACCATTCGCCGCAGCGCGGAAATCTTCCTGCTGCAAGCCGGCTGCACCGTGATCCTGGCCGAAGACGGCTTCGACGCGCTGGCCAAGATCGCCGACCATCAGCCCGATCTGGTGCTGGTCGACATCATGATGCCGCGCCTCGACGGCTACCAGACCTGCGCCCTGATCAAGAAGAACGCCAGGTTCGCCGCGACGCCTGTCGTCATGCTGTCGTCGAAGGATGGCCTGTTCGACCGCGCGCGCGGCCGGATGGTCGGCTCCGACGAGTACCTGACTAAGCCGTTCACCAGGGAAAGCCTGATCGGGGCGGTCGCTGCGCACGCGGCCGCACGCGGAGGCGCGCGGGCCGCGTGCGGCGGCAGCAACTGAAGGTCCACGGAGAAATCATCATGCCTGTAAAGAAGATCCTGGTTGCAGACGACTCGGCGACAGATCGCCAGTTCCTGCTCGAAAGCCTGTCCAAGCTCGGCTATCAGGTCGTCCTTGCAGAGAGCGGCGAGCAGGCGGTCGACAAGGCGCGCTCGGAGCTGCCGGATCTGGTGATCATGGACGTCGTGATGCCCGGGACCAACGGCTTCCAGGCTACGCGCCAGATCACCCGCGACGAGGCCACCAAGCACATTCCGGTGATCATGTGCACCTCGAAGTCACAGGAGACCGATCGCATCTGGGGCATGCGACAGGGCGCCCGCGACTACGTCGTCAAGCCCGTCAACGTGAACGAACTCGCGACCAAGATCGCGGCGCTGGGATGATCGCGTGTCGAAGCGGGCCAGTCTGAGGGATTTTCAGGAAAGCCTGGCGACCCGGCTAAAGGCGGCGGCGGGCGAAGCTGCGCCGAGCGCACGCCTGTCCTTCGAAGCAGGCGATAGCCGCTGGCTGCTGCGACTGGACAGCTCGGGCGAGGTGCTTACCGTGCCCGAGGTGTCGCGGGTGCCCCTGACCAAGGATTGGTTCCTTGGCGTGGCCAATGTGCGCGGCCTGCTGTACGGCGTTTCCGACTTCGCGGCCTTCACCGGGGCTGCGGCCACGGTGCGCGGTGCGGAAAATCGCCTGCTTCTCATCGGCCAGCCGCACGGGGTGAATGTCGCGCTGCTCGTGACGCGCCTTGCAGGTCTTCGCAACCTGAGCGAGCTGGAGCCGCTCGAGGACTCGGGTGCCGCGTTGCCGTGGGCGGCCGAGGTATGGCGCGATGGCGAAGGGCGAACGTGGCGTGAGCTCGATTGCGCCAGATTGCTCGCTCAGCGCGATTTTCTTGACGTCGCGCTGCATTGAGCGCGGCACGACGGAGGCTTCATGGCATCGAAACTGAACTTATTCGGCACACTCGGCAAACGCAGGCGTCCGCTTACCGTTTTGCTTCCGCTGTTCCTGGCGCTGCTGGTTGCAACCGCATACTTCGTCTGGGCCAACTACCGTAGCTCGACGTACGGCGCGCAATACATCGCCGACGCGGGCCAGCTACGCATGCTGTCGCAGCGTCTGGGCAAGGCGTCGCTGCAGGGCCTGTTGGGAAACCCGGAGGCCTTCAAACAGGTCCGCTCCAGCCGGGACGCGTTCGCCGAGATCCTGCAACGGCTGCAGAACGGCGGTACCGTCCAAGGCGTAACGGTGCCGCCGAGCCCGGAGCGCGCGCGCCCGGCACTGCAAACGCTGGCTGCGCAGTGGCAGGGTACCCAGCGCAGCGCGAGCGTCCTGTTGCGCGACCAGGCCAATCTGATAGGCCTTGGCACCGCGGTCGCGCAAGTGAACGAATCGAACCCCCAGCTGCTCGACCTTGCCGAGCAGGTGCAGACCAACGAATTGCGCTCCGGCGCCTCGACGCGCGAGATCTCCGCCGCCGGGGAGCTGGTGATGCTCACGCAGCGATTGGCGAAAAACGCCAACGCGCTGCTGGCGGGCGAAACGATCGATCCGGAGGTGGCATTCCTGCTTGGCAAGGACACCAACGTGTTCCGCACCACGCTCGACGGGCTGCGCAATGGCAGCGCCGCGCTGCGGCTGCCGGCGGCGCGCAACGCGGAGACCGCGGCCAAACTGGACGAGTTGGCGCAGGCGTTCAAGGGCTACCGCGAGGCCGTGGCCTCGATTCTCGGCAACATGCAACGCTTGGTGGCGGCTAAGCGTGCCGCGCACTCCGTGTTCGGCGACTCCGAGAAGCTGCTTGATTCAAGCGAGCGGCTGGCCAACGAGTACGCCGCGCAACTCGCCGGAGACAAGACGATCTACCTGATAGCGACGCTGGTTGTCGGCATGGTGATCGTTCTTGCGCTGATGGCATACGCCTTTGTGCAGGACGAACGCGTGCGCCGCGAGCAGGCAGAGGCCCAGGAAGCGACGGTCAAGCGCCAGAACGACCAGAATCAGGAGGCAATCCTGCGCCTGATGAACGAGATGCAGCCGTTTGCCGAGGGTGATCTGACGGTGCACGCCACGGTGACCGAGGAGATCACGGGAGCGATCGCAGATTCGGTGAACTTCGCGGTGGAAGAATTGCGCACGCTGGTCGGCAGGATCAACACGGCCGTCGCGCAGGTGACCTCCGCGACCGAGTCAGCACAGCACACCTCGACCCAGCTACTGGCCGCGGCGGAGCGCCAGTCGCAGGAAATTCGCAATACCGGCACTCAAGTACTCGGAATGGCGCGCGCGATCAATCAAGTTTCTGCGAGCGCCACGGAGTCCGCCAGCGTGGCGCGTGCCTCGCTCGCCGCGGCCGAGAAGGGGCAGCAGGCGGTGCACAACGCGATAGCGGGCATGAACGAGATTCGCGACCACATCCAGGAAACGGCGAAGCGCATCAAGCGGCTGGGAGAATCCTCGCAGGAGATCGGCGAGATCGTCGAGCTGATATCGGACATTACCGAGCAGACGAACGTGCTGGCGCTGAACGCCGCGATCCAGGCGGCGTCTGCGGGTGAGGCCGGGCGGGGCTTCACCGTGGTGGCGGAAGAGGTGCAGCGACTGGCCGAGCGCTCGGGCGAGGCGACCAAGCAGATCGGTGCGATCGTGAAGACGATTCAGACCGACAC
Organism: Burkholderiales bacterium; assembly: GCA_035517095.1. Lineage (GTDB taxonomy): Bacteria > Pseudomonadota > Gammaproteobacteria > Burkholderiales > SG8-39 > DAHVFK01. Next base: position 177,418 of record DATIZK010000081.1, on the reverse strand, counting down.
GCAGGATGCCGTAAGTGCGATGGAAAAGAGCACGCAGGGAGTGGTCGAGGGTGCGCGGCTGTCGGACGCGGCCGGCCAGGCGCTGTCCGAGATCGGCGAGGTGTCGCGCAATCTGGCGGCGCTGATCGAGAACATCTCGCGCACCACCCAGAGTCAGGCGAGGGCGGCGGGCGCAGTTGCCGTGAGCATGCGAAACATCCTGGGTATCACCGAGCAGACGACCGAAGGCACCAAGCGGACTGCGGCTTCGGTCGGCCAGATCGCCGGTCTGGCGCGCGGCCTGAGCGGCTCGGTCGCGAACTTCAAGCTTTGATTCGGAGCGATTGCACGCAGGCAGGACGATGAGCGCCGCGTTTGACATAGGCCCGCTGGGTTGGGTCAAGAGCGAGATTGATTCATCGCTCGAGCGCGCCCGCGCGGCGCTGCGGGCCTATGGCGGGAAAGCCGAGGCGCAAGCCGAGCTGAAGGCCTGCGAAGGGCATCTGCATCAGGCAAGCGGCGCGGTACAAATCGTTGGGCTCGAGGGCGTAACGAGGTTCTTCGAACAGGCTGAAGCGCTGTTGGCCGATCTCCAGGCCGGCAAGGTGAGCGGAGATGCGGCGACAGTGCAAGCCCTCGAACGGGCGATCGGTACGATCGGGAAATATCTCGCCGACCTGCTGGACGGCGCGGCCGACCAGCCCCTGCGGATGTTTCCGGCGTATCGGGCGCTGCTCGAAGCGCGCGGCGCGCCGCCGCCGTCGGAAGCGGATTTGTACTTTCCCGATCTTTCTCTTGCGCCGCCAGCGCGGGAGCACCCCGCGCTGCGCCTGCCGCACGAAGAGTCGGAGACGTTTCTGCGTACGCAGCGCCTGCGCTACCAGCGCGGTTTCGTGAAGTGGCTGCGCGACGCCGAAGATCGCCCGGCGCTCGGCGAGATGCTGGCTGCGGTCGACGCGGTGGAGGCGACTCAGGCCCTGCCTCCCCAGCGCGCGTTTTGGTGGACCGCTGGCGCGCTGATCGATGCGCTGGCACACGGCGATCTTGCGCCGGAGCCGGCGCTACGCCAGGTCGCAGCGCGCATCGAGCAACAATTGCGGCGCATGGTCGAGGGCGCATCGGCGTCGGTCGCGGAGCAGCTGCAGCGCGAGGTGCTCTATTGGCTGGCGCGCAGCGGCAAGGTCCGCGCGGACCCGGAGGTGTCGAGTGCCCGGGCGCGGGCGGCGCGCCAGGCCTACCGGCTTGATGGCAGCCTGCCGTCAGATTCCGCAGAACCCGATATCTCGCAGCGCGTGCCGATGGCATTGGCCCTGCGGGAGGCGATCGGCCACGCGAAGGAGGCCTGGAACAAGTACGTAGCGGGCATCGATAGCGCGCTCGCGGCGTTTTCCCAGCACGCAAGCGCGGTCGCCGAGCGCGGCTGGCGTCTCGGCAACCTCGACCTCGCGACGCTTACGCGCGAAATCGCGCGCATCGCCGCCGAGCTCGAGGCTGCGCCGAGGCGGCTGTCCGACTCGGCGGCCATGGAAGTGGCGACCGCGCTGCTGGTGGCAGAGAACGCAGCGGAGAACTACCGCCAACTGCCACCCGATTTCGACCGCCAGGTGAAAGTGATGCTGTCGCGCCTGGCGGTGGCGGTGTTCAACGCCGAGGCTGCCGGGGAGCTGCCGGATGCCGACCTGATCGACGCAATGATGCTGCGCGCCCAGGAAAAGCTCGCGCTCGGCAGTGCCCTAGCGGAAATGCAGGCGAATTTGCACCGAATCGAACAGACGCTGGACGTCTATTTCCGCGATCCCACGCGTGCGGCGGAGCTCGCGGCGCTGGATCCGTTGATTCATCAGGTCGCAGGAGCGCTCGGACTGTTGGGCGAGGAGGAGGCGCAGGGCGCATTGGAGCGCTGCGCCGAGCGCATACGCGCGTTCGCGGGCGCCACGACACGCCCTGCGCTCGAGGAGTTCGAGGCGGTGGCGCAGATTCTCTCGGGCCTCGGCTTCTACATCGATGCATTGCGCCACGGCAAGGCGGATTTCGCCGCGGCGATGCGGCCCGTTGGTGCGGCGCAATCCGTCGCGGCACCGAGCGTGGAGAAGGAGCTGAGGCAAAAGAGACGCGATACCCAGGCCCTGTACGAGGCCTTGCGCCGGTCGCCGCAGGACCAGGAAATCAGGACGCGGCTGCGGGGCAAGCTGAGTGAAATCAAGGACGATGCCCAGCTGGTAGCGGACGCCTCGCTCGGATCGCACGCGCGCGACGCGCTCTCGCAACTTGACACGCCCGAGAGCCTCGCGCGCGAGAGTCCGTTGGCGAGATCCATGGCGCAGCTAGCACCTCCTTCCGAGTCGGCCTCGCCGGACGCGCAACGCCTGCTAAAGGCGAGCAACGAGGCATTTGACCAGGAGTTGCTCGCGATCTTTCTCGAAGAGGCAGACGGCGTGTTGGCCGCGATCGCCGAGAACCTCGCCGCGAGTCGCGTCCGCCCGGGCGCGATGCCCGAGCTTGCCGCGATCCGGCGCGCTTTTCACACCCTGAAGGGCAGCGGCCGCATGGTTGGCCTGGCGCGCCTGGCCGACACGGCGTGGGCGCTCGAACAGCTGCTCAACCTCTGGCTGCACGAGGAGCGTGCCGCGACCCCGGCGCTGCACGAGGTCATCGAGGTCGCGCGCGAGACCTTTGCCGATTGGGTCGGCCGGCTGCAACGGGGCGAGCCGCAGCCCGACGCGGAAGGCCTGCTCGCCGCCGCGGAGCGGCTCGGGCGCGGCGAGACCCCGGTGGCCGTCGGCACAGCGATGCTGTCGCCCTCCCTGTATGCGGTGTTCGTGAACGAGGCCCAGCAGCACCTCGAAACGCTGGAGCGCGAACTCGCTGCCGTCGCCGCGTCGGGATCGGTGCACGACGACCTGGTGCGTGCGGCGCATACGCTGGCTGGTATCTGCGGCACCGTACAGATGGAGCCGATGCACGCGCTCGGCTACGCGCTCGAAGGGGCATTGCTGCGCTTGCGCAGCCGCGGCACGCCGGTCGAGACCGCGGAGGTCGCGTTGCTCGCGCGCAGCGCCGCAGCCTTGCGCGACATGCACGCCGAAGTGGCTGCGCGCCGCGCGCCCGCGGCTCAAACCGATCTCGCGCGGGCGCTGGAAGCGCTACCCGGCCGCGCCGAGCCGCTCGTCGCACCGCCCGCCGAGGGCCCGGCCGAGCGGCGCCGGCGCCGCGTCGACGACGACCTGGACGGACAGCTGCTGCCGCTATTTCTCGAGGAGGCGGGAGAGCTCGTGCCACAGGCCGGCGAGCTGTTGCGCGCCTGGCGCAAGGAGCCGGCCAAGATGGAGCACGCGACCGCATTGCAGCGCGCGCTGCACACCCTAAAAGGCAGCGCCCGCATGGCCGGGGTGATGAGCGTCGGCGAGCTCACCCACAACATGGAGGCGCGGGTCGAGAACACCGCGGCGCTGGAGCGGGCCTCGCCCCAGCTTCTGGACGAGCTGGACGTCGCCTTCGATCGTCTTGGCATGCTGCTCGAGGGTCTGCAAAAGACGCCGGCGCCGCAGGCCGAGGCGCCTGCGTCGGTTGCGGCGCCGCCCAAGCGCGCGCCGTCGCGCGGCATGCTTCGGGTGCGCTCCGAGGTGCTGGAGAAGCTGGTCAACGAGGCCGGCGAGGTCGCGATCACGCGCTCGCGAATCGAGGTCGAAATGCGCGTGCTCAAGAACGCGCTCGCAGACTTGACCGAGAACGTGCTGCGGCTGCGGGGCCAGCTGCGCGAAATCGAGATCCACGCCGAGTCGCAAATGCAGGCGCGGGAGCGCGAAGCCGAGGCCTCCGCGCGCGAGTTCGATCCGCTCGAATTCGACCGCTTTACCCGCTTCCAGGAGCTGACGCGCATGATGGCCGAGAGCGTGAACGACGTCTCGACAGTGCAGCAGAGCCTGACACGCATGGTGGACAACACCGACGCCGCGCTCTCGGCCCAGGCGCGACTTAACCGGGAGCTGCAGCAGGATTTGATGCGCGTGCGCATGGTCCCGTTCGGGACGCTGGCCGAGCGGCTGCACCGGCTGGTGCGGCAGACCGCAAAGGAGCTTGGCAAGCGCGCAGGCCTCGAGCTGCGCGGTGCGAGCGTCGAACTCGATCGCTCCGTGCTCGAGCGCATCACCGGTCCGCTCGAGCACCTGGTGCGCAACGCGCTAACGCATGGCATCGAGCCGGCGGAAGAACGCGCCGCCGCGGGAAAGCCCGAGGCGGGGGAGATACGGCTGGACGTGCGCCAGGAGGGCAACGAGATCGTTCTCTCGCTCGCCGACGATGGAGCCGGCCTCGACTTGGGCAGGATCCGCGACAAGGCGCTGCAGCGAGGACTGATCGACGCGGCGGAGCAGATCAGCGAGCAACGCCTGGCAGAGCTCATATTCGTGCCCGGCTTCTCGACTGTCGAGCAGGTGACCGAAATTGCCGGACGTGGCGTCGGCATGGACGTGGTGAAAGACGAGGTCGGCGGGCTGGGCGGGCGCATCGAGCTGGAGTCGGCGCCGCGGCGCGGAACGCGCTTTACCGTCCGTCTGCCGCTCACCACCGCAGTCACGCAGGCCGTGCTCGTGAAGTCGGGCGCGCGCACCTGCGCGCTGCCTGCGGTCATGATCGAGCAGGTGCAGCAGCTTCGCCCGGAGCAGCTCGAACAAGTACGCGCGGCCGGACACGTGGAGTGGGCGGGGCGCCACTATTCGTTTGCCGCCATGCACGAGCTGCTAGGCGAGGCGCCGGCCGCGCAGGGCGACGCCGGACGCCGCTACTCACCCGTGTTGCTGTTGCGGTCGGGCGCGGAGGCCGCGGCGGTACTGGTCGACGAGATGATCGGCAATCAGGAAGTCGTGGTGAAGGACCTGGGGCCACAGCTCGCCCGCGTCCCCGGCGTCGCGGGGGTGACGGTGCTCGGCAGCGGCGAGATTGTCCTGATTCTTAACCCGGTCGCGCTGGTGCAGCGGCCGCGGCCGCAGCAGGCGCACGTCACCACTCAGGTTCCTGCGCCCGCCGCCGCGCGCTTGAAGGTAATGGTGGTGGACGACTCGCTCACCGTGCGCAAAATCACCGGCAGGCTGCTCGAACGCGAGGGCTACCAGGTACTCGCGGCCAAGGACGGGGTCGAAGCGCTGGAGCAATTGTCGGAGACGGTGCCCGATGTCATGCTGGTCGATATCGAGATGCCGCGCATGGACGGCTTCGATCTGACGCGCAATGTACGCGCCGATCCGCGCCTGAAGTCCGTGCCGATCATCGTGATTACGTCGCGCACCGCCGACAAGCATCGCGCCTACGCGCAGGAAGTTGGCGCCAATGCGTTTCTCGGCAAGCCCTACCAGGAGGAACAGCTGCTCGGGCACATCGCGAGCTTTGTCGGACGCAGGCTGAATGGCGAGTGACCGTGCTTGTAGCTGGCGCGCAGGTCGCGGCCCAAGCACACTGAGGCGCCGGAGGCGGGAACCATCCCGGAAAAAAGATCTCTAGCGGGAAGGTGGAAACGGTAAAATAGCGGCAAGCGTGACCTCGATCAATCTTACGCACCACTTCCTGATCGCCATGCCCAACATGGCAGATCCGTATTTTGCGAGGACGCTGACCTACGTCTGCGAGCACAACGACCAGGGTGCGCTCGGCGTGGTGGTGAACCGGCCGATCGACCTGACTCTGCAGACGCTTTTCGAGCGCCTGTCGCTGTCGCTGAGGGACAACGAGCTGGCGGACGCGCCGATATTCTTCGGCGGTCCGGTGCAGACCGACCGAGGCTTCGTGCTGCATGCCCCTGCGGGCCACTGGCAATCGACACTCAAAGTGCGCGAGGCAATCGGCTTGACGACCTCGAAGGACATCCTCGAGGCAGTCGGTCGCGGCGAAGGGCCCGCGAAGCTGCTCGTGACGCTCGGCTACGCGGGCTGGTCGCCCGGGCAGCTCGAGCACGAACTGTCGCAGAACGCATGGCTCACGGTCGAGGCACAGGGCGGAATCATCTTCGACACGCCGGTGGAAGAGCGTCTGCCGGCTGCGATGGAGCTGCTCGGCATCGATTTCGGGCGCTTGCAGGACGAAGCCGGCCATGCCTGAGCGGCAGCTGCCCCGCCCGGCTCCCGCCCAAGCCATTTCTCATTCGCCTTCTCCAGCGGCAAATTTCGGCACTGTGCTCGCGTTCGACTACGGCGAGCGGCGCACCGGCGTCGCGGTCGGCGACGCGCGCCTGCGCACGGCGCATCCGCTGCCGGCCATTGCCGCCGCGGGCGCAGCGCGCATGGCGGCGATCGCCAAGCTGGTGCACGAATGGCGCCCCGAGCGCCTGGTGCTGGGTTTGCCGCTGGGCAGCGACGGCGGCAAGCATCGCCTCGGCCAGAAGGTGGCGCGCTTCGCGCGCGAGCTCGAGGCGCACTTTTGCCTGCCGGTGGCGCAGGTCGACGAGCGCTACACCTCGAGCGAGGCGGAATCGCGCATGCGCGAAGCCGTCGGCGCGCGCCGTGCGGCGCAAGCGTCGAGGGAGCGCAAGCTAGACTCGTATGCCGCACAACTCATCCTACAGCAGTACTTCGATGAATCCTCTGCCTGACGCCGAGAAGCTGTGCGCACAGCTCGCCGCCAAGCTCAAGCCGGCGGTCAAGCCGAGCACGGCCATGATTGGCCTGTATACCGGCGGGGTGTGGCTTGCCGAGAGGCTTCACGCCACCCTCGCGATCGCCGAGCCGCTCGGCACCATGGACATCGCGTTCTACCGCGACGACTACCACCAGCAGGGACTCGCGCGCGACCCCAAGCGCACCCAGATCCCGTTTGCGGTGGAGGGCCGCGACCTGCTGCTGGTGGATGACGTGCTGTACACCGGGCGCACGGTGCGCGCCGCGATGAACGAACTGTTCGATTACGGCCGCCCGGCGAGCATTTCGCTGGTGGTGCTGGCCGACCGGGGCGGCCGCGAGCTGCCGATCTGTGCGCAATACTGCGGCTGCACGGTCGAGGTGGCGAAAGGCATGCGGCTGCGCCTGCTGCGCGACGACATGGGCAAGCTCAAGCTCGCGCTGCAAGATGCAAAGTAATCCGCAACTGAACGAGAACGGGGAGTTGCGTCACCTGCTCTCGATCGAGGGCCTGCCGCGCGACGTGCTGACGGGCATTCTGGACACTGCCGCCTCGTTCGTCGGCGTCACCGAACGCGAGGTGAAAAAGGTGCCGCTGCTGCGCGGCAAGAGCGTGTTCAACCTCTTCTTCGAGCCCTCGACCCGCACTCGAACCACGTTCGAGATCGCGGCCAAGCGATTGTCGGCGGACGTCATCAACTTGAACGTCGCGGTCAGCTCGCAAACCAAGGGTGAGTCCTTGCTCGACACGGTATCCAATCTGTCCGCGATGCAAGCCGACCTGTTCGTCGTGCGCCACGGCTCCTCAGGCGCGCCTTACCTGATCGCGCAGCACGTCAAGCCGCACGAGCACGTGATCAACGCGGGCGACGGGCGGCACGCGCACCCGACGCAGGGCCTGCTCGACTTGTACACGATCCGGCACTACAAGCAGGACTTCGGCGCGCTGCGCGTGGCGATCGTCGGCGACATACTGCATTCGCGCGTCGCGCGTTCGCTCATCCACGGCCTGACCACGCTCGGCACGCCCGAAGTGCGCGTGATCGGCCCGAAAACGCTGCTCCCGGCCGGCGTCGAGGCGCTGGGCGTAAAGGTGTTCAATGACATGCGGGAAGGACTGCTGGGCGCCGACGTGGTGGTGATGCTCAGGCTGCAGAACGAGCGCATGCGCGGCGCATTGCTGCCCAGCGCCCAGGAGTTCTTCAAGCACTACGGCCTCACCGCGCAGAAGCTCGCCCTGGCGAAGCCGGACGCGATCGTCATGCACCCCGGGCCGATGAACCGCGGCGTCGAAATCGATTCGTCGGTCGCCGACGGCCCGCACTCCGTCATCCTGCCCCAGGTCACCTTCGGCATCGCCGTGAGAATGGCGGTCATGTCGATCGTTGCGGGCAACTGATGAAGATACTGATCCGCAACGGACGCGTGATCGACCCGGCGAGCGGGCGCGACGCCGCGGGCGACCTGGCGATCGCGGACGGCCGCCTGTGCGAGGCGCTGAGCGGGAAGCCCGACCGGGTCATAGACGCGACCGGATTGGTGGTCGCGCCGGGGCTGATAGATATCGCGGCGCGCCTGCGCGAGCCGGGCTACGAGTACAAGGCAACGCTCGAATCGGAGATGGACGCCGCGGTCGCGGGGGGAGTGACCAGCCTGGCCTGTCCACCCGACACCGACCCGCCGCTCGATGAGCCCGGGCTGGTGGACATGCTGCGCCGGCGCGCCAAGGTGCTGTCGCGCGCGCGCGTTTACCCGATCGGCGCGCTGACGGTGAAGCTCGCGGGCGAGCGCCTGACCGAGATGGCCGAGCTCGCGGAGGCGGGCTGCGTGGCGTTCTCGCAGGCGGATGAGCCGATTCCCGACACGCAGGTGCTGTGGCGCGCGCTGCAGTACGCCGCCACCTTCGGTTTTCCGGTCTGGTTGCGGGTCGAGGATCACTGGCTCGCGCGCGGCGGCGTGGCGCACGACGGCGAGCTGGCGACGCGCCTCGGGCTGCCGGGGATTCCGGTGTTCGCCGAAACGGTCGCGCTCGGCGTGTTGCTCGAGCTGGTGCGCGCCACCGGCACGCGGGTGCACCTGTGCCGGCTTTCGAGCGCCGGAGCGGTCGAACTGGTGCGCAGGGCGAAGACCGAGGGTTTGCCGATCAGTTGCGACGTCGGCATTCACCACCTGCACTTGTCCGATCTCGATCTAGGCTACTTCGATGCGCATTGCCGGCTGGTACCGCCGCTCAGGAGCCAGCGCGACCGCGACGCGCTCGCCGCCGGGCTCGCGGACGGCACGATCGATTGCGTGTGCTCGGACCATACGCCGGTAGACGAGGACCAGAAGCAGATGCCGTTCTCCGAGGCCGAGCCCGGCGCCACCGGACTCGAGCTGCTCCTGCCGCTCGTCCTGAAGTGGGGCGCGCAGCAGAAGCTGCCGCTGGCGACGGTGCTCGCGCGCGTCACGAGCGATGCGGCACGCGTGCTCGGCGTTCATTCCGGCAGGCTGCAGGCGGGTGCGCCGGCGGACGTGGTCGTGTTCGACCCCGACGCGGCATGGCGGGTGAGTGCCGAGGCGCTGCGCAGCCAGGGCAAGAACACGCCCTATATCGGCTACGAGCTCGGCGCACGGGTGCGCTACACGCTGGTCGCGGGGAACGTGGTGTTCGAGCAGACATGACGGGGCGCGCTGCGGCCGCGCTGCTCGCCGCGCTCGTGCTCGCGGCCTGCAGCACCACGCCGCCGCGCGGCGGCGCGTACTACAAGGACGACGGACCCGGCGCCAATCCGCCACCCGACCTGGACCTGATCGCCGACGCCCAGCCGCGCGCCGAGGCGCTCAACAGCGCCGCCAACCGCCCCTACGAGGTGTTCGGCAAGAGGTACGTGCCGCTTGCTTCGCTGCAGCCGTTCCGCCAGCGCGGGATCGCGAGCTGGTACGGCCGGCGCTTCAACGGCCAGCCGACCTCTAGCGGGGAACGCTATGACATGTACGCGATGACCGCCGCGCACCCCGTGCTGCCGATCCCGAGCTACGCGCGCGTCACGAATCTCGCGAACGGTAGGAGCGTGGTGGTGCGAATCAACGACCGCGGGCCATTCCATTCCGGTCGCATCATCGACCTGTCGTATGCGGCTGCGCACAAGCTCGGTTACGTCGCCGCCGGCAGCGCGCGGGTGGAGGTGGACAGCATCGTACCGGGCGCGCCGGCCGAGGTGGCGGCGGCGCCCGCGCCTGCCTTGGCCCCGCTCGAGCCGCAGCCGGCGGCGGCCGACGAACCGAGCGGCGTGTACCTTCAGCTGGGGGCGTTCTCCGCGCGCCAGAACGCCGAGAGCTTTCGCGCGCACGTCTATCGCGAACTGGCCTGGCTGTCGGACGCGATCCACGTCTTCGCCAGCGGCGGATTGTACAAGCTGCATCTGGGACCGTATCGCAGCCAGGACGAGGCGCGCGCGGTCGCGCAACGTATCGAGAGCGAGCTGAACTTCAAGCCCGTGTTCATTGTCCGATAGCGGGCCGCTGGCGTCGCCGCTGTCCTATAATCCGCCGCTTTTCGGAAGGTACTCCATGCTCCGCACGCTCTTCGCGCTCTTGCTGTCAGGTCTGTACACCCTTGCCGCCGCCAGCATGCCGCAGCCGCCTACGGTGGTCGGCCACGCGTGGCTGGTGGCCGACTTGTCGAGCGGCCAGATTCTGGGCGCCGAGAAGGCCGACGAGCGCTTCGAGCCTGCCTCGCTCACCAAGCTGATGACCGCCTACCTGGTGTTCACCGCCTTGCGCGAGAAAAGGCTGTCGCTCCAGCAACAGGTGCCCGTGTCGGAACGCGCCTGGAAAGCGCCCGGCTCGCGCATGTTCATCGAGCCCGGCAAGCCGGTGACCGTCGAGCAGCTGATAGAGGGCATGGAAGTTCAGTCCGGCAACGACGCGTGCATTGCGCTGGCCGAAGCGGTCGCGGGCTCGGAGGACGTCTTCGTGCAAATGATGAACCGCGAGGCGGAGCGCCTCGGCATGAACAACACCCACTTCATGAATCCGACCGGATTGCCCGACCCGCAGCACTACAGTACCGCGCACGACATCTATCTTCTGGCGAGCGCGATCATTCGCGATTTCCCCGGCGAGTACGCGAAGTACTACTCGCAGAAGGAGTTCACCTACAACAACATTACGCAACGCAACCGCAACCGGCTGCTATGGCTCGACCCGAGCGTGGACGGAGTCAAGACCGGGCACACCGAGGCCGCGGGCTACTGCCTGGTGGCGTCGGCCAAGCACGGTCCGCGGCGGCTGCTCTCGGTACTGCTCGGCTCCACTTCCGAGCAGATGCGCGCGCAGGAGTCACTCAAGCTGCTCAACTGGGGCTATCAGTTCTTCGACAGCGTCAAGCTGTACGACAAGGACCAGACGGTGAAGTCGCTCGAGGTCTGGAAGGGCGCCGCGCCCACGGTCAAGGCTGGATTCGACCACGCGATCATGATCAGCGTGCCCAAGGGAGACGCGGACAAGCTGAAAGCCGAGCTGCTGTCGCAGCAGCCGCTGGTGGCGCCGGTCGCGCAAGGCCAGCGCGTGGGCATGCTGCGGCTCACGCTGTACGGCAAGCCCTATCGCGAGTACCGGCTGCTCGCCCTCGAGCCGGTGGGTGTTGCGGGCATCTTCGGCAGGGCGTGGGATACACTGCGCCTGTGGATGAAGTAAAGAGGCTGCCATGGTCTTTCTGAACGGCAAGTTCCTGCCCATCGAGCAGGCGACGGTCCCGGTCCTCGACCGGGGGTTCATTTTCGGCGACGGCGTCTACGAACTGGTGCCGGTGTATGCGCGCGTGCCGTTCCGGATCGAAGAGCACCTGCGCAGGCTCGAGCGCAGCCTGAGCGAAGTGCGCATCAGGAATCCGTACAGCGCGGCGCAGTGGAAAGAAATCATCGCGCGCCTGATCTCCGAGCAGCCCTTCGAGGACCAGGGAATCTACTTCCAGGTCACGCGCGGCGTGGCCAAGCGCGACCACGCCTTCCCGCAAGACGTCGCGCCGACGGTGTTCATCATGTCGAACCCGCTGGTCAATCCGCCGCGCGAGCTGGTCGAGCGCGGCGCGGCCGCCCTAAGCGCGGTCGACAATCGCTGGCTGCGCTGCGACATCAAGTCGATATCGCTCATCGGCAACTGCCTGCTGCGGCAGATCTCGGCCGACGCCGGAGCGGCGGAAACCATCATGTTCCGCGACGGCAAGCTGACGGAGGCCTCCGCTTCCAACGTATTCATCGTCAAGGCCGGCGTTATCCGCTCGCCGGCGAAGTCCAACCTCATCCTGCCCGGCATCACCTACGACGTCATTGTCGAATTGGCGCAGTCTGCGGGCATCCCGGTCCGGTTCGACGAAATCACCGAAGCCGAGGTGCGCGCCGCGGACGAGCTTTGGGTCACCTCGTCATCGAAGGAGGTGCTGGCGATCGTCCAGCTCGACGGCAAGCCGATCGGCGAGGGCAAGCCCGGCCCGGTGTTCCGGCACATGTATGAGCTATATCAGGAATTCAAGCAGCGCGTAATGCGCGCCGGCAAGCAGGCGGTTGCGGCCTAGGAGGCGACCGATGAGCGAGGTGCGCGAATCAGCGCTCACCTATCCGTGCGAGTTTCCGATCAAGGTGATGGGTCGGCGCGAGGGTGGCTTCGCGCAGGAGGTGATGCAAATCGTCCTCAGGCACGCACCCGATTTCGAGCCCGCGACGATCGAAATGCGACCCAGCCGGCAGGGCAAGTATCTCGGGCTCACGCTGGTCGTCCGGGCGCGCTCGCGCGAGCAGCTCGATGCCCTGTATCGCGACCTGTGCGACCATCCGGCCGTGGTGATGGTGCTCTGATGGCTGCCGTGCTGGCCCCGGCGATCCGCGTCAAGCAGCTCGGCAGAGTGGACTACCTTGCCGCGCTAGAGGCGATGCGAAGCTTTACCGCGCAACGCAACGATGCCACCGACGACGAGCTGTGGCTGCTCGAGCATCCACCGGTCTACACGCTCGGGCTCGGCGCGGATGCGGCGCATGGGCCGCGCGCCGACAACGGGATCCCCGTGGTGAAGGTCGAGCGCGGCGGCGACATCACGTATCACGGCCCGGGACAGGTGGTGCTCTACACCCTGGTCGATCTGGCGCGGCGCGCGCTCAAGGTGCGCGCGTTCGTCGCCGTGCTCGAGCAATCGGTGATCGACCTGCTTGCCGAGCACGGGGTGGACGCCGCGCGCCGGCCGGGCGCGCCCGGCGTGTACGTGGACGGGGCCAAGATCGCGGCGCTCGGCATCCGCGTTGCGCGCGGGCGCGCGTTCCACGGCCTGGCACTGAACGTGGACCTCGAGCTGGGCCCGTTCGGCGCAATCGATCCCTGCGGCTACCCGGGGCTGACGGTCACCCGCACGCGCGACTTGGGCATCGCCGGCACCCCGCGCGAGCTAGGGAGCCGGCTCGCGCACATCCTGGCAGCGAGGCTCGGCCATGCGTGATGCCGGCGTCAAGGAGAAGGGGCAGCGAAAGACCGCCCGCATCCCGGTCAAGATCGTTCCGCGCGAGGCGCTGCCCAAGCCCGCGTGGATCCGAGTGCGCGCGGCCAGCCCGAACTCGCGCTTTTACGAGATCAAGGACATCCTGCGCGCGCAGCAGCTGCACACGGTGTGCGAAGAGGCCTCCTGCCCCAATATCGCCGAGTGCTTCGGCAAGGGCACCGCGACCTTCATGATCCTGGGCGACATCTGCACCCGGCGCTGCCCGTTCTGCGACGTCGCGCACGGGCGGCCGCTTGCGCCCGACGCGAACGAGCCGCTGCACTTGGCCGAGACCATCGCGCGCCTCCAGCTCTCCTACGTCGTGATCACCAGTGTCGACCGCGACGACCTGAAAGACGGCGGCGCGCAGCATTTCGTCGAATGCATCCGCTCGGTGCGGGAGCGCTCGCCGCGCACGCGCATCGAGGTGCTGGTGCCGGATTTTCGGGGGCGGATCGAGCGCGCGATCGAGATCCTGGGCGCGGCGCCGCCGGACGTCATGAATCACAACCTTGAAACCGTGCCGAGGCTTTACCGCAAAGCGCGCCCCGGCGGCGACTACGTTCACTCGCTCGAGCTGCTGCGCTCGTTCAGGGCCCGCCATCCGGCGGTGCCGACCAAGTCCGGGCTGATGGTCGGCCTGGGCGAGAGCGACGAGGAAATATTGCAGGTCATGCGCGATCTCCGGGCGCATGGGGTCGACATGCTCACCATCGGCCAGTACCTGCAGCCGTCGGCGCACCACCTGCCGGTAGAGCGCTACGTCCATCCCGAGACCTTCGCGATGTTCGAGCGCGAGGCCTCCGCGATGGGCTTTCGCCACGCCGCCGTGGGCGCCATGGTGCGCTCGTCGTATCACGCCGACCGGCAGGCGCACGGCGCGGGCGTTGACTGAGGCCGGCGCGCATGGCCGTCTGGGCATCCGCACTGAAGGCCGTCCTGCCGTACGTGACCAACATCGTGACGGCCGCGATTCCGGCGTTTACCTCGCGCATGGGGCAGGATCGTTCGGCCGAGGTAACGGCGCAGCAGATCGCCGAGCTGCAGGGCGCTGCCACGCACAACGCCGAGTCGGTGAAGGTGCTCGCCGAGCAGCTTCAGCGCACGGTGAGCGCGATCGAGCAAGGCGCGGCCAACGTCGACCGGGCCCTGCGGAGACTGCGCCTGCTGGCTGCAGCATCCATGCTGGTCGCGGTGATCGCATTGTGCGCCGCCCTGTTCGTCGTTGTCGGATAATGACGCCTTTAGGCGAAAGGAGTACGACATGACTAGACTTGCAATACTGCTGGTGCTGGCGCTCGCCGCCGCGCCCGCGATGGCCAGAAAGCCCTGTGAAGAGCTCAAGTCGGAAATCGCAGCGAAGATCGAGGCCAACGGGGTGAAGAACTACACGCTCGAAATCGTGCCGAAGGACGCGACGGCGGACGGAAAAGTCGTGGGAACCTGTGACGGCGGAACCAAGAAGATCGTCTACAGGCGCGGCTAGCGGGGTGAGAATCGCCGGGATCGCTCTGCTCGCTGCCCTGGCTTCGTGCCAGCCCGCAGCGGCACAGCTCGACCGGATCAGCAATGCGGATGCGGTCGCGGCGCTGAGGAGCGCGCTCGAAAAGGGATCCCGCGCGGCGGTCGAGTCGCTGCGGCGCGCCGAGGGGCTGATGCGCCGCTTCGGCATGGGCAGGTACGCCGACGAGCTGGTGCTCACCATGAACCGCGCCGCCGAGGCCGCCGTGCCCGAGGCGATGACGCTGCTGGTCGGAGCGGTGAAGAAAATGAGCATCGAGGACGCCAAGGCAATCCTCACCGGCGGCGACACGGCCGGGACCGCGTACTTTCGCCGCACCACCGAGGTTCAGCTGCGGGCCAGGTTCCTGCCGATCGTGAGCAAGGCGACCGCCAGGGTGAAGCTGGCCGAGAAATACAACGAGTACGCGGACAAGGGCGCGGGCTTCGGCCTGGTGCGCAAGGAGGATGCGAACCTGGACGCTTACGTCACGCAGAAGGCGCTCGACGGCCTGTTTCTGGTGATGGGCGAGGAAGAAAAGAAGATCTGCCAGGATCCGGTCGGTTCGGCCTCGAGCATCATCAGGAAGGTGTTCGGCGCGCTGCGCTGAGCGACTGCGCCTAAAGCGCGCGCACGGTCCGGAACAGGGTGAGGCCGCGGCCTGCGTTCAGCTTTGCCGTGCAAACGGTCCCGCAATCTAGTGCGCTTCGTCCCAGTTATCGCCGACACCCACGTCGACGATCAGCGGCACCTCGAGCCGGGTCACGTCCTGCATGTGGGTGCGCACTCCCTCGCGCACCTGGTCCAGCTCGCCCTGCGGCACTTCGAGCACGAGCTCGTCGTGCACCTGCATGATCAGCTTTGCGCCGAAGCCGCGCTCGTCGAGCCAGTTCTGCACCGTGACCATAGCGAGCTTGATCAGGTCCGCTGCCGTGCCTTGCATCGGCGCGTTGATCGCGGCGCGCTCGGCCGCTTGGCGGCGTTGCGGTGAGCCGCTCCTGATTTCGGCCAGCCACAGGCGGCGGCCGAACACCGTCTCGACGTAGCCTTGCTTGCGGGCGCGCTCGCGGGTCTCCTCCATGTAGCGCCTGACCCCCGGATAGCGGGAGAAATAGGAATCGATGTAGGCCTGGGCGGTGGCGCGCTCGACGCCGAGGTTTTGCGCCAGGCCGAACGACGACATGCCGTAGATCAGACCGAAGTTGATCACCTTGGCGGTTCGGCGCTCGTCTGCCGTCACTTCGTTCAGCGGGCGTCCGAAGACCTCGGCTGCGGTGGCGCGATGCACGTCGTGGCCCTGTGCGAAGGCGTGGCGCAGGCCTTCGTCGCCCGACAGGTGCGCCATGATGCGCAGCTCGATCTGCGAGTAGTCGGCGCTCAGGATCCGGCAGTCCGGCGGCGCGATGAAAGCCTCGCGGATGCGCCGGCCCTGCGGAGTGCGGATCGGGATGTTCTGCAGGTTGGGCTCGGTCGAGGCCAGCCGACCGGTCACCGCCACCGCCTGCGAATAAGTCGTGTGCACGCGCCCGGTGTGCGCGTTCACCATGCGCGGCAGCTTGTCGGTGTAGGTCGATTTGAGTTTCGCCAGCCCCCGGTATTCGAGCAAGATCTTCGGCAGCGGGTAGTCCTGCGCCAGCTCGGCCAGCACGTCCTCGTCGGTCGAAGGCGCGCCCGACGGCGTCTTCTTCTTCACCGGCAGGCCCTGGCGCTCGAACAGGATCTCCTGGATCTGCTTCGGCGAGTTCAGGTTGAAGGGTTGGCCGGCGGCCTGGTAGGCGTTCTGTTCCTTTTCGAGCATTTCCCTGCCCAGCTCGTGGCTTTGCGCCTCGAGCTTTACGCTGTCGAGCAGCACGCCGTTGCGCTCCATGCGCAGCAGCACCGGCAGCAGCGGGATCTCGATTTCACGGTAGACATAGCTCAGCTTGCGGTCGGCGGCGATCTTCGGATAGAGCGCATCGTGCACCGCGAGCGCGCAGTCCGCGTCCTCGGCCGCGTAGTCGGTCGCGCGCTGGATGTCGACCGCCGAAAACGGAATCCGCGCCGCGCCCTTACCGGTGACTTCGTCGTAGGAGATCGTTTTCCAGCCCAGATGCCGTTGCGCCAGTGAATCGAGGTCGTGCCGCTCGTGCACTTCGTAGACGTAGGACTCGAGCAGCGTGTCGTGTGCGATTCCGGCAAGCCTGATGCCGTGATTGGCGAGGATGTGCGCGTCGAACTTGACGTTCTGCCCCACCTTGGCGCGCCCTGCGTCCTCCAGCCAGGGGCGCAACAGCGCCAGCGCGCGCTCGACGTCGAGCTGCGCCGGGGCTCCGGGATAGTCGTGCGCGAGAGGCAGGTAGGCGGCGGTGTCGCCGCAGGCAAAGGACATTCCGACCAGCCGGGCCAGCATCGGCTCGAGGCCGGTGGTCTCGGTGTCGAAGCCCGTCAGCGCGGCGCCTTGCAGTGCGCCGAGCAGCTCGCGCAGCGCCGGCTCGTCGCGCACGCAAACGTAGCGCCTGCGCGCGGCGCGGTCGGGCGAGGGAGCGCGCGCGGCCGCGGACGCCGGCGACCCGAGCTCGTTCAACCAGGAGCGAAAGCCGAAGCGCTCGAACAACGCCCGCTGGCGCTCGAGGTTCGCGGCGGCGCCTTCGAGCTCGGCCAGAGTGATTCGCAGCGGCACGTCGCGCTTTACGCTCAGCAGCATTCGCGCCTGAGGCAGCCAGTCGAGCGTCTTGCGCAGGTTCTCGCCCACCGCGCCGCCGATCTCGCCCGCGTGCGCGATGACCTGGTCGAGCGAGCCGAACTGCGAAATCCATTTGGCAGCAGTCTTCGGTCCGACCTTGGCGACGCCCGGAACGTTGTCGACCGCATCGCCCACGAGGGCGAGGTAGTCGACGATGCGCTCCGGGGCGACCCCGAACTTGCTGTGCACTCCCGCGACGTCAAGGGTCTCGTTGGACATCGTGTTGACCAGCGTGACGCTCGGGTCGACCAGCTGGGCGAGATCTTTGTCGCCGGTCGAGATGATGCAGCGCCAGCCTTGAGCCTTGGCCTGCGCGACCAGCGTCGCGATCACGTCGTCGGCCTCGACACCCTCAATCGCCAGCGTCGGCCAGCCGAGGGCTTCGACCGCCTCCTTGAGCGGCTCGATCTGCGCCGCCAGTTCGTCCGGCATGGGCGGGCGGTTCGCCTTGTACTCCGGGTATGCGTCGTCGCGGAAAGTCTTGCCCTTGGCGTCGAATACGCAGGCCCGCGCCTGCGCCTTGTAGTCGGCGCCCAGCCGCCTTAGCATGTTCAGCACGCCGTAGATGGCGCCGGTGGGCTCGTTTTGCGGGCTCTTCAGCTCCGGCAGCGCGTGGAACGCCCGGTACAGGTACGAGGACCCGTCCACGAGCAGGAGCGTCTTTTCAGGATGATTCCCGGACACGATGAAGAACGAGAAGCTGCCGAAGCTCGCCAACCAGGCGTGCGAGATCTCTTTGCGCGAGGCGCGCAGGCAATTGGGCATTATGGCAGAGTTCGTCGACGGCACCGAGCGGCTGGCGGGCGTTGTGCCGGCGCAGCGCGAGATCCAGCTCGATTTCCGAACCGACTCGCTCTGCTAGAATTCCAAGCTCAACGCCTGCCCAATGCGTCGCTTACCCGTAGCTCTACTCGCTGCAGCCGTGCTGCAGGCATTCGCTCAGCAGTCGGCACCGCCGAAGCTCGAGCCGCTGCCCGGCCCGCCGCCGCCGGCGCCCGGCGCGAGCAACCCGATCCAGGAGCCGCAGGTGCGCATTCCGGTGCGAGAGGGCGACAAGGTAGAGCCGATCCGCCAGGGCGGCCAGGTGATCATGCTGAAGGTGACGCCGAAGGACGGCCCGGTCTATTACCTTATCGACACCAGCGGCTACGGCACTTGGATGCGCCGCGACTCGCTCGACGACGGCGTGCGCGTCCCGATGTGGCCGATCAAGACCTGGGAGTGAGCGCGGCTCCACTGCCCCTGCCGGGCGCCTGATCAAGCGGAGCCCAGCCAGCGGTCCATGTCCGTTTACACCCCTGTTTCCGAAGCCCAGCTCGCCGAGTGGCTGCGCGACTATTCGGTCGGCGGCCTCGTCGCGCTCGAGCCGGTCGCGGCCGGAATCGAGAACACCAACTATTTCGTGACCACCAGCCAGGGACGCTACGTGCTCACGCTGTTCGAGCGTCTGCCGGCGGCGCAGCTGCCGTTCTATCTGGGATTGATGGCGCACCTCGCGCGCCACGGCATACCCTGTCCGGCGCCGATGGCCGATTTGTCAGACCGCTACCTGTCGAGTCTGAACGGCAAACCCGCTGCGCTGGTGACACGGCTCGGCGGCAGCTCGATCGAGCGCCCGGGCGCGCACGAGTGTGCCGAGCTCGGCGCGCTGCTCGGGCGCATGCACCTTGCGGGCCGCTCCTATCACGAATACCTCGACAACCCGCGCGGACCCAGGTGGTGGCGCGCCACGGCGCGCGAAGTGCGGCCGTTCCTCGATGCCGAGGCCCAGGCCCTGCTGGACGCGGAGCTGCGCTTCCAGTCGCTGTACCGGTTCCCCGACTTGCCGCGCGGCCCAGTGCACGGCGACCTGTTCCGCGACAACGCACTGTTTGAGAACGGGCGCATCTCGGGCGTGATCGACTTTTACTTTGCCGGGGTCGACTGCCTGCTGTTCGATCTCGCCGTGTGCGCCAACGACTGGTGCCTGATCGATCCCGCGCGCGAGCGCGGCCTGGATCCCGCCAGGGCGCGGGCGCTGCTCGCGGCCTACGCCGCGCTGCGCCCTTTCAGCGCGCTTGAGCGCGGAGCGTGGCCGGTGATGCTGCGCGCGGCGGCGCTGCGCTTCTGGCTTTCGCGGCTGCACGATGCGCACCTGCCGCGCCCCGGGATGCTGGTGCACGCGCACGATCCGGCGCACTTCCGCGACGTCCTGGCGCTACGCGTCGCGGCGTCCGATGCGCCCTGGCTGGACTGATGGCGACGCCCGCGCGGATCGTGGCGGCAGGGCGCGGCGCGCGCTGGCTGGGAACGGGCTGGCGCCTGTTCCGCGCCGCGCCGCTGTCTTGGATCGCGCTGGTTTTCACCTACTACCTTCTGATGATCGTCGTGTCGTTCATACCGCTGGTCGGCAGCGCCGCAATCTGGGCATTGATGCCGCCATTCTCGGTGGGCTTCATGGCGGCGAGCCGTGCGGCGGCGGGGCGGGACCCGGTCTCCCTGGAGCAGTTGTTCTCCGGTTTTCGCGCAGGCCTACGTGGCCAGCTTGCGCTCGGCGGGGCGTACGTGGCGAGCGTCGCGTTGGTGTTGGCTGCCGCCGTGCTACTGGCCGGTGACCCGCTAAAGCAGTGGATTCTGGCCGGCAAACTGACCCAGGATGCTTTTGGAGCGCTGTGGATCGTGGCCGCGCTCTACGTGCCCGTCATGATGATGTTCTGGTTTGCGCCAGTTCTCGTCGCTTGGCACGGCGTAACTCCGCTGAAGGCGCTGTTTTTCAGCTTCGTGGCCTGTCTGCTCAATTGGCGCGCATTCCTTGTCTATGGCGCCCTGGCAATTTTGATGACGATGGGCGTGTCGCTCCTCGCGCTGAGCGCAAAGGTGGTCGTTCTGGGTAGTAGTCTCGTTGGCCCGGGGGATCTCATCATTCCCATGCTGCTGGTCATGCCCACTCTTTTCGCCAGCTTCTATGTGAGCTACCGCGACGTGTTCGCCACGACCGAGCCGAGCTGAGCCCGTTCCCCGGCATGGTTGCTGCGCCGCAGCGAAAGACTAGAATCCGGCCGATGCAGCCGCGGCTACGCGAGATTCCGTACAACTACACCTCGTTCTCGGACCGGGAGATCGTGCTGCGCCTGCTTGGGCGGTCGGGGTGGGAGTTGGTCTCGCAGCTGCGTACCGAACGGCGCACCGGACGCTCGGCGCGCATGCTGTACGAGGTGCTCGGCGAGATGTGGGTC
This sequence comes from Burkholderiales bacterium, assembly GCA_035517095.1. Taxonomy (GTDB): domain Bacteria; phylum Pseudomonadota; class Gammaproteobacteria; order Burkholderiales; family SG8-39; genus DAHVFK01. The sequence goes on along the minus strand of DATIZK010000081.1, from coordinate 156,888 downwards.
ATCCTGAGGAACCCCTATCTCGAGGACGATCTGCTCGAGCATCCGAAGCGGCGCAGCAAGGTTCTGGCCGGGATGCGCCGGCGGCTGGACGAGATAGAGCGCCGGCGCGGCGAAAACGATAAAGTGTCGCGCCTGCTGGAGGCCGCGCGCACGGCGCTCAGCAGCTTCGCGGATTCGTTCGACGCCACGCGCAAGCTGCGCACCAAGGTCCTGCGCCGGCTGACGCGCGCCACGCGCCGCGACAACATCGCCTTCGACGGGTTCGCGCGCGTTTCGCATGTCACCGACGCGACCGACTGGCGCGTCGAATACCCGTTCGTCGTGGTCTCGCCCGACAGCGAGGACGAGGTGCTTCCGGTAGTGAAGGCCTTGATTGCGCTCGGGCTGACGATCATCCCGCGCGGCGGCGGCACCGGCTACACCGGCGGCGCGGTGCCGCTGACACGGCGCTCCGCGGTGCTCAATACCGAGAAGCTCGAGTCCCTGGGCGAGGTCGAGTGGGCCGAGCTGCCTGGCGTGGCGCGCCCGGTGCCCACGATCCGCTGCGGCGCGGGCGTCGTCACGCGCCGCGTGATGGAGGCAGCCGAGTCCGAGGGACTCGTGTTCGCGGTCGACCCGACCTCGGCCGACGCCTCCTGCATCGGCGGCAACGTCGCGATGAACGCGGGCGGCAAGAAGGCCGTGCTGTGGGGCACCGCGATCGACAACCTTGCCTCGTGGCGCATGGTCACGCCCGACGCGGAATGGCTGGAGGTCGAACGCATCGGTCACAACCTGGGCAAGATCCACGACGCGCCCGAGGCGCGTTTCAGGCTGCGCCGCTACGGCGCGGCCGGCAGGAAACTGATCGAAGAGCGCGTGCTCGAGATTCCCGCTGCGCGCTTCAGGAAGGCCGGCCTGGGCAAGGACGTCACCGACAAGTTCCTTGCGGGGCTGCCCGGAGTGCAGAAGGAGGGCACCGACGGAATCATCGTTTCAGCGCGCTTCATCCTGCACCGCATGCCGGCGCACACCCGCACGGTGTGCCTGGAGTTCTTCGGCACGGCACACGAGGCGGTGCCGGCGATCGTCGAAGTGAAGCGTCATCTCGATGGCCAGCCGGACGCCACTCTGGCCGGGCTCGAGCATCTCGACGAGCGCTACGTCAAGGCGGTCGGCTACGCGACCAAGTCGCGCCGCAGCCAGCGTCCGCGCATGGTGCTGATCGGCGACATCGTCGGCGACCAGGTGGACGAGGTCGCCAGCGCCGCATCGGCCGTGGTACGGATCGCCAACGCGCGCGGCGGCGAGGGCTTCGTCGCGGTTTCGCCGGAGGCGCGCAAGCAGTTCTGGCTCGACCGCGCGCGCACCGCGGCGATCGCCAAGCATACCAACGCGTTCAAGATCAACGAGGACGTGGTGATTCCGCTCGAGCGCCTGGGCGACTATACCGATGGCATCGAGCGCATCAACATCGAGCTTTCGCTTGCCAACAAGCTCGAGTTGCTGGACGAGCTGGAGGCATACTTCGGGGGCGAGCTGCCGCTCTACCACCTCGAGGAACGGCTGCCCGCGAAGGAGGTGCTGGGCGACCGGCCGGCGCAGGCGCTCGAGCTGATCCGCGCCGTTCGCACCCGCTGGCAGGGCCTGGCGGCGGACCTGGACACACAGTTCGAGGCGCTTCAGTCGCGCGCCGTGAGATTGTCCTGGAAGACCGAGGTGCGCGAGGAGCTGCGTCGCATCTTTTCCGGAATCGCATTCGGCCCCGTGCTGGAAGGGGCGGAGGAGGTCCACCGGCGGGTGCTGCGCGGGCGGGTATTCGTCGCCCTGCACATGCATGCCGGCGACGGCAACGTGCACACCAACATTCCGGTCAACTCAGACGACTACACGATGCTGCAGCGCGCGAACCAGGCCGTCGCGCGCATCATGCGGCTCGCAAGGTCGCTCGGCGGGGTGATCTCGGGCGAGCACGGCATCGGCATCACCAAGTTGGAGTTCCTCGATAGCGGGGAAATCGAGCCGTTCCGCGCCTACAAGCAGGCGGTCGACCCGGAGGGTCGTTTCAACGCCGGCAAACTGCTCGCCGGAGGAGACCTCGCCAACGCTTATACCCCGAGCTTCTCGCTGATAGGCGCCGAGTCGCTGATCCTGGAGCAGTCCGACCTGAGCGGAGTGTCCGACTCGATCAAGGACTGCCTGCGCTGCGGCAAGTGCAAGCCCGTGTGCGCCACGCACGTGCCGGCGGCGAACCTGCTGTATTCGCCGCGCAACAAGATTCTGGCAACCTCGTTGCTCATCGAGGCGATCCTATACGAGGAACAAACCCGCCACGGCGTTGCGCTCGCGCACTACGACGAGTTCGGCGACGTTGCCGATCACTGCACCGTGTGCCACAAGTGCGCGAACCCCTGCCCGGTGGACATCGACTTCGGCGATGTCTCGATCGCCATGCGCAATCTCCTGCGCCGCAGCGGCAAGCGACGTGCGAACCTCGGCACCCGCGCCTCGATGCTGTTCCTGAACGTCACCGATCCGCGCACGGTCAAGCTCGCGCGCAAGCTGATGATCGACTGGGGCTACCGGCTGCAGCGCACCGCGTATCGCGCGGCCAGGGCACTGGGGCTCGCCCGCGCGCAGACCGCGCGCCCGCCCTCCAGCACCGGCCGCCCAGGCGCGGCGGCCCGCGTCGTGCATTTCATCAACAAGCCTATGCCGGGCGGTCTGCCGAAGAAGACCGCGCGCGCGCTGCTCGATATCGAGGATCCGAAAATCGTGCCGATCGTGCGCGACCCGGCCCAGGTGAGCGAGGATTCCGATGCGGTGTTCTATTTCCCCGGCTGCGGATCGGAACGGCTGTTCTCCCAGGTCGGCCTGGCGACCCAGGCGATGCTCTACCGCGTCGGCGTCCAGTGCGTGCTGCCGCCCGGTTATCTGTGTTGCGGCTATCCGCAGACCGCGGCGGGAGAAGCCGAGCGCGGGGAGCGCATCATCACGCAAAACCGGGTCCTGTTCCACCGCCTCGCGACCACGCTGAACTATCTCGACATCCGCACCGTGATCGTGTCATGCGGCACGTGCATGGATCAGCTCGAAAAATACGAGTTCGACAAGATCTTTCCCGGCTGCCGGCTGCTCGACATCCACGAGTACCTGCTCGAGAAGGACGTCAGGCTCGAGAGCGTTTCCGGGCTGCGCTACGTCTATCACGACCCCTGCCACTCGCCGATCAAGGTCTACCAGCCGCTCGAAGTGGCGCGCGCGCTTACCGGCTCTCAAGTGACGCTGTCGGCGCGCTGCTGCGGCGAGTCCGGCACCCTGGCGCTGACTCGCCCGGACGTCTCGACCCAGGTGCGGCTGCGCAAGGAGCAGGAATTGAGGAAGGACGTCGCTCGCAGCGGCGGCGGGGAGGCCGGGCAAAGTGTGAAAATTCTCACATCCTGCCCGTCCTGCCTGCAGGGGCTGGCACGCTTCTCGGATGACACCGGAGCGCAAGCCGACTATATTGTCGTCGAGATGGCACGGCGCCTGCTGGGCGAAGATTGGCTGGCGGAGTTCGTGCGCAAGGCGAATTTCGGCGGCATCGAGCGCGTGCTGCTGTAGCGAGCCCCGAACTAATGGGTTGCGAACTGTGCGAGCGCGACGGAGGATCGATACTTTGGCGCGACGAATTCTGCCGCATCGTGCGCGTTACCTCGCACGAATATCCTGGCTATTGCCGCGTGATACTCAATCGACACGCGAGTGAGATGACCGACCTCGACGCCGGCGAACGCGAGCGGCTGATGCGAACGGTCTTCGCCTGCGAAGCTGCCCTGCGCGAATTGTTCCGGCCGGACAAGATCAATCTCGCCAGCCTGGGCAACCAGGTGCCGCACCTGCATTGGCACGTGATCGCGCGCCACACGGACGACCGCAATTTTCCGGATGCCATCTGGGCGGCGCCGCGAGGCGTGGACCGCGGGCCGGCCGAGCGGCGCGACACGGTGACGGATGCGCGGCTTGGCGCGAGGCTCGCCGCGCTGCTCGCGCCGACAGATGCATGAGGCGCAAGCCATGACCGAGCTCGAGCTGCCCGAACTTGTCGCGGACGCGTCGCCCGAATTCATCGACGAACCGGCCTGCAAGGGCTGGCTGGAGAACGTTCCGCTGGCGAACGTCGCGACCGCTCAGCGCCAACTGTACGAACAGGTGAGGGAATTCAACCGTTTCCCGACCAAGGCGCTGGTGCGCCTGGGCGTGATGGAGACGCTGCGCGAAGCGGTCAACTTCGTGCAAATCGAGCAGGCCAAGCGCTTTACCAACCGTGCGCTGCCGATGGTGGACGCGGAGGCGCGCATCTTCCAGGAGACGATTGCGCTCTGGGACGAAATGCGAGTCGGCTACATGCGCTGCCTCGACCCGGTTGCGGAGGGCGAGCCGGGATTGCGCGGCCAGGCGGCGCTGGTCGCGCAGCGCGCGCTGGCCTATATCGGGCTGAAGATGTTTCACCACTACCGCGCTTACCGCCAAGTGCCGGGACGCGACTGGCGCCTGCTGCACGAGGCCTACGCGAAGGCCGAGACGCTCGGGGTGGAAGACGAGCCGGTCAAGGACTACCTGAATCGCGACGTGCACGATACCTCGCCGCGCATCGCCTACATCCGCGCCGTGATGATGGGAGCGTGCAACCCGAACGAGCTCGGACAGAGGCAGCTGACCTTCGTCGCGTTCCTGCTCGAGCGCTGGGCCGAGAAGGTCGATATCTCGCGCAGGCCGATCCAGGAGGAGGATCTGGCGCCAATGGTGATCGACCTGATGGGCGACCGGACCGCCGATAGGGCCGAAGACGAGGATGTCCGCATCGAGGAGCCGCGCTATCTGGGCACTCAGCGCTTGGCCAAGAGCCTTCGTAACCGCATAGGCCTGCTGCGCAAGGGCGAATCCCCGGCCAAGCTGGCCCTGGGCGAGGATTGCGTCCAACCGTCATGCGAGCAGCTGCTCGTGTTCCTTTATCGGCAATGGTGTCAGGCGCGTCCGGGTCGCGGCCAGGAGCGGCGCCGCATCGCAGACGCGGCGCACGTCTCCCAGGGCCTGCCCGCGATCCATTACTTCATCTGCGGGCGCGCCTTTCGCCAGCCCGGCGATCAGCGCGAGCTCAGTCAGAAGCAGCGTCAGGAGATCGCGACTTTCGGGCGCATCAGGACCAGTCACGAGGACGATTACGGCGCCGCACAGGGCTTCGCGCTCGAACAGTGGCGGCTGGAAAACGACAGCGCCCAGGGGCTGCGCATGGTGCGCGCCGCGGCCGAGCCCGGCAAGCGCTACTCGCACGGGCAGCTGGTCAGCGTACGCCCCGTCGACAGCACCAACTTCATGCTCGGACAGGTTCGCTGGCTGATGACCGCCGACAACGGCGACCTGCATGCCGGCGTGCGCCTGCTACCCGGGCTGCCGGCAGAGACCGCCGTGCGGGCGACCGGTTTGAACGCGATCGATGCCCAATACGTCCAGGCATTGTCGCTGACCGCCGTGCCTGCGCTCGATGCGCCGCCGACGCTGGTGCTGCCGTCGGGCTGGTACAAGCCCAAGCGCGTGGTCGAGGTGTACGTCGATTCGGCGGTGCGGGTGCGGCTTACCGAGCTGATCGAGCGCGGCAGCGATTTCGAGCGCGTTGCCTACGAAATCCTGCCCTGAGGCGGCGCGCTAGGCGGCCGCGCGCGCCTGGCCGGGAAGCGCGACCCGCTGCGGCGGGAATACGGCGCTGAAAGTCGAGCCGCGACCGAGTTCGCTGCGCACGTCAAGCATCGCCTGGTGCCGCGTGAGCACGTGCTTGACGATCGCGAGGCCTAGTCCGGTACCGCCCGTCTCGCGCGAACGGCTGCTGTCGACGCGGTAGAAGCGTTCGGTGAGCCTTGCGATATGGCGCGTCTCGATGCCTATGCCGTTGTCCTGGACGCCGAACACCCCGCGCCCGTCCTCGATGCGCCAAAAAAGCTGCACCGTTCCGCCCTGCGGCGTATAGCGCACCGCATTCGAGACCAGATTCGAGAACGCGCTCTTGAGCTCTTCCGCGCTCCCCGTCAGGCGGCAGTCGCGCTCGACGAGCACGATGATGCGATGGCGGCCGCCGGACAGCGCGCGCGCCTCCTCGCCCAGCTTTTCAACGAACGGCCTTATCTCGATCGCCTGCTCGTCCTCCGGTGCGCCGCCCGATTCCAGCGCCGACAGTGTGAGCAGGTCCTCGATCAGCCGGCGCATGCGGCGCGCCTGCTCGTCCATCAGTGCCAGGAAGCGCTTGCGTTGCGCGCTGCTCAGCTCGATCGACTCGTCGGCCAGGGTGTCGACGAATCCGGACAGCACCGTGACCGGCGTCTTAAGCTCGTGTGAAACGTTGGCGACGAAATCGCGCCGCATGGTTTCCAGCCGCTGCTCGATCGTGACATCGCGCGACATGAGCAGCTTCTGCTCGGCGCCGAACTCGATCACGCGCACCGAGAGGGCGGCGTCGCTGCGCGCCGAGCGCAAGGTGAGCGGTTCGAGATACTCGTGGCGCTCCAGGTAGGCGACGAAATCGGGCTGGCGCACGAGGTTGGTGATGGTCTGGCCGAAATCGCGCCGCGCGTCGATGCCGAAGTGCCGCTCGGCGGTAGGGTTGGACCATTCGATATGGTCTTCCGCGTCCAGGATGACCACCCCGTCGGGCAGCGCCCGGCCGGCGGCGCGAAACCGCCCGAGTGCGCGCAGCAGGCCCTGCTGCTCGTCGTCGCGCTTTTTCAGGTGCTGGTGCAGGCGCGCGAAGGCCTCCTCCCAGATCCCGCTGCCGACCGGAAGCGTGTCGCGCGCCGGGCGCTCGAGCCAGGCGAGGAACGACGCCAAGTGCCGCGCATGGTAGCTGATCCGAAGCGCGAGGATCGCCGCGGCCGCCGCCCAGGCCCACTCGGGCCCGGCCAGCGGCCAGACCAGCAGCCAAGCTCCCGCTGCTACGATGGCGACCCCGAGCGTGCTGCCCCAGACCGGGTTCAAGTGCTTGGCCTCCGAAAACGACGCTGGCCTTCGAGCGGCCAGTTTAACTTATAGCGGACTGGCGCTGAACCGGTAGCCGGAGCCGCGTACGGTCTCGATCAGTCGGTCGTGGCTGGTGCTCTCGAGCGACTTGCGCAGCCGGCGGATGTGGACGTCCACCGTGCGCTCCTCGATGAACACATGATCGCCCCACACTTTGTCCAGCAGCTGAGCGCGCGAATGCACGCGCTCCGGGTGCGTCATCAGGAAGTGCAGCAGGCGAAACTCGGTCGGGCCGATTTCGAGCGCGGTCCGGTTGCCGAACACGCGCCGCGTGGCCGGGTCCAGGCGCAGACCAGCGACCTCGACCGGATCATCGGTGGTCTGCGGTGCGCGCCGCCGCAGCACGGCCTTGATCCGCGCCACCAGTTCCTTGGGCGAAAACGGCTTGGTGACGTAATCGTCCGCCCCTGCTTCGAGTCCAGCGACCTTGTCCTGCTCCGCGGCGCGCGCGGTGAGCATGATGATTGGAATCTGGCGCGTGCGCTCGTCCTGGCGCAGGACCTTGGCGAGCGAGGCGCCCGACATGCCCGGCAGCATCCAGTCGATGAGCAGCAGGTCGGGCAGGGCGCTCTTTACCAGGCCGAGCGCGGCTTCCGCATCCTTGGCGCGGATGACATGATGACCCGCGTGCTCGAGGTTGACCGCGATCAGCTCCTGGATCGCCGGCTCGTCCTCGACCACCAGAATGTTTACCGCCATGCACTGACCTCGACCGGGCTTTGCGACAATTCTAAGAAGGATTTATGACGCAATTGTTGCGCCGCACCGGTAGTATCATGCGTTATCAGCGTCGCCGGCCGGGCGGAAAAAAGAGCAAGCGCCCACATTCCAATAAAGTGCCTGAATCAAAAGAAACGGACTTTGGTTTTGAGCGCGTCGCGGCGGGCGAGAAGGCCGCGCGGGTGGCGCAGGTGTTCGACCGCGTGGCGGACCGCTACGACCTGATGAACGACCTCATGTCGCTCGGCCTGCACCGTGCCTGGAAGGCCTTCGCCGTCGCGCTCGCGCGGGTGCGCCCGGGCGAGCGGGTGCTCGATGTCGCGTGCGGCAGCGGCGATCTCGCGCGCGCCATGGCGCGTCGCGCCGGGCCGAGCGGCCAGGTTCTGCTGACCGATATCAACGGCCGTATGCTGGCGCGCGGGCGCGACCGCCTGCTCGACGCCGGCTGCCTTGCGGCGGCAGTGCAATGCGACGCCGAACACTTGCCGTTTTCCGACTCCTGGTTCGATTGCGTGACGGTGGGCTTCGGCCTGCGCAACATGACGCGCAAGGACGCCGCGCTAGCCGAGATGGCGCGCGTGCTCAAGCCTGGCGGCCGCTTGCTGGTGCTGGAGTTTTCGCACGTCTGGAAGCCGCTCGAGCGCCTCTACGACCTGTATTCGTTCAAGCTCCTGCCGTGGCTGGGCGAGCGGGTGGCCGGCGACGCCGCGGCGTATCGTTACCTCGCCGAATCGATTCGGATGCATCCCGATCAGGCGGCGCTCGCTGCGATGATGGAGCGCGCGGGCTTGAGCCAAGTCGAATACTTCAATCTCACTGGTGGCGTCGTCGCGGTGCACCGCGGCTATCGCGTTTGAGGCGGCCGCTGCGGTAGGATGCACTCGGCGCAGAGGCAAGAGGAATTCGGCATGGGCAGACTGCTGTTCGGGCTCTCTTGGGCGCTATTCGGCGCAGCGCTCTTTGCCGCCGACGCCACCCCCGCCGCGGCGCACGGCGGGTGGCTGCCGACGCTGGGCGCGCTCGCCCTCGGCGGCCTGCTCGGCTCGCTTTTCGGCGGCAGCGGGTTCGGTGCCGCTTTCATCCTCACGCTGCTGGCGGTCATTTCAGTGGTGGCGTTGCACGTGTTCAGCAAGCCGCGACGCGAGCCGGCTGCGACGCCGCAACTCGTCGCCCCGCCGCCAGGCGCGACGCGGGCGCCGGCGGGCTTCGACGTCGCGGGGTTTCTGCGCGGCGCGAAGCTCAACTTCGTGCAACTCCAGACGGCGCACGACCTCGGCCGACTAGATCAGGTGCGCGAGTTCACCACGGCCGAGATGTATGACAAGCTCAAGGCGGGCCTCGGCCCGCACCAGGCCGACGTCGTCGCGCTTAACGCCGATCTGCTGGAGATTGGCAGCGAGGGAGAACGGCAGCTGGCGAGCGTGCGCTTTTCCGGCATGGCGCGCGCGGCGCCCGGCGCCGCGCCGGTCGGATTCGTCGAGGTGTGGAGCCTCGCCAAGCCGGCCGATGGCGCTTCCGGCTGGCTGCTCGCCGGCATCCAGCAGATGCACTGAAAACGACAAGACGCGCGTAGAGGCCACCTCGAGGTGGCCTTCGCTTTTTTTGAGTGCCCGATGCTGCTCGATCAACCGTTCGCGTCCGCGCTTAACCACCTGCTCGATGCCGAGCCGTGGGCGCGCTCACGCCTCCTTCCCTTCGGCGGCGAAACCGTAGCGTTCGCCGCGCCGCCGTTGCCGGAGTTGCGGCTGTCGATTCTTGCCGACGGGCGCGTCTCGCCGGCGGCGGACGACGCAGCCCGGCCGTCGCTAACTCTGACGCTCGGGAGCGAAGCGCTCGCGGCCTTCGCCCGCGGCGAAGAGCACCTGATGCGCGCCGTCGAAGTGACGGGGAACGCGCGCCTGGCGAGCGAGGTGATGTTGCTGGTGCGCCACCTGCGCTGGGACCCCGAGGAGGACCTGTCGCGGCTGGTCGGCGAGGTTGCCGCGCGACGGCTGGTGGCTCTCGCGCGGGGTTTCCTCGGCTGGCAGGCCGATGCGGCGCAGCGCCTTGCGCACAGCCTGGTCGAATACGCCGTCGAGGAAGAGCGCATCGTGTTGCCGCGCTCCGAGCTCGAGCCGCTCGCCGCAGGCATTGCGCGCCTGCGCGACGCCATCGAGCGCCTGGAAAAGCGCATCGAGCGGATCGCCTGAGTCGACCCGTGTCCCGCCTGCTCCGCCTGCTGCGCATCATCTCGATCGGACTGCGCTTCGGGCTCTATCAGCTCGTGCCGCGCTTCGAGCACAACCGGGTGATCGCGCTCTTTGCGCGCTCGGATGCCGGCCCGCGCGCGGTGCGGCTGCGGCGCGCGCTGGAGACGCTCGGACCGATCTTCGTCAAGTTCGGCCAGGTGCTGTCGACCCGGCGCGACCTGCTGCCGCCGGACATCGCCGACGAATTGGCCAAGCTGCAGGACCGGGTGCCGCCTTTCCCGTCCGCGCAGGCACTGGCCGAGATCGAGCGCTCGCTGGGCAAGAGCATCGCCGAGGTGTTCAGCGAATTCGCGCGCGATCCGGTTGCGAGCGCCTCGATCGCGCAGGTCCATCTGGCGGTTCTGCACGACGGGCGCGAAGTCGCGGTCAAGGTGCTGCGCCCGGGCGTCGAAGCAGCTGTGGCCAAAGACCTCGCACTGCTCGAGACCGCGGCCGGGCTGATCGAGCGTTTGTGGGCCGATGGCCGCCGGCTCAAGCCGCGCGAGGTGGTGGCAGAGTTCGCGCGCCACCTCGAGGACGAGCTCGACCTGATGCGCGAGGCATCGAACGCAAGCCAGCTGCGGCGAAACTTCCTCGATTCGACGCTACTGCTGGTGCCGGAAATCTATTGGGACTGGTGCTCGCGGCGCGTGATGGTGATGCAACGCATGCGCGGCACCCCGGTCTCGCAGACCGCGAACCTGCGCGCGAAGGGGATCGACATCCCGCGCCTGGCGCGGGCCGGGGTCGAGATCTTCTTCACCCAGGTGTTTCGCGACGGCTTTTTTCACGCCGACATGCATCCCGGCAACATATTCGTCGCCGACGACGGCCGTTACGTAGCGCTCGATTTCGGGATCATGGGCGCGCTCACCGAGACCGACAAGAACTACCTGGCGCAGAATTTCATCGCGTTCTTCAACCGCGACTACCGGCGCGTGGCGCAGGCGCACGTGGACGCCGGCTGGGTGCCGGAGCAAACGCGCGTAGACGAGTTCGAGGCGGCGATTCGCGCCGTGTGCGAGCCGATCTTCGCCCGGCCGCTGAAGGAGATCTACTTCGGCAAGCTCCTGCTGCGTCTGTTCCAGACATCGCGCCGCTTCAGCGTCGAGGTCCAGCCGCAGCTGGTGATGCTGCAGAAGACGCTGCTCAATATCGAGGGCTTGGGTCGCGAGCTCGATCCGGAGCTCGATCTGTGGAAGACGGCCAAGCCCTTCCTGGAGCGGTGGATGAGCGAGCAGATAGGCTGGCGCGGCCTGCTCAAGGCGCTCAGGCACGAGGCGCCGTACTGGGCCACGACGCTGCCCCAGCTGCCGCGGCTGTTGCACCGTGCGCTCGCCGAGGACCGACTCGGCGCGATGCATGCCGCGCTCGAGGACCTCGCGCACGAGAACGCGCGCCGCAACGACCTAATCTCCGCGCTGCTGCTCGTGCTCGCCGCCTTCGTCGTCGTCATAGCGGTAGCGCTGATCTAGCGCCGCCGCGGGCCGCTCTCGCTATAATCGGCGCGGCGCTGCACTCGACCGCAAACCAGATGCTTATCGCGTTCGTCCTCCTTTACCTCGCGATCACCATCGCAATCGGGCTGTGGGCCGCGCAGCGGGTGCGCAACTCCAGGGACTACGTCGTCGCGGGGCGCAGCCTGCCGCTGTACATGAACACGGCGACGGTCTTTGCGACCTGGTTCGGCGCCGAATCCGTGCTCTCGGTCTCGTCCGAGTTCGCCAAGGACGGCCTGGGCGGCGTGATTGCGGACCCCTTCGGCGCGTCGCTGTGCCTGGTGATCGTGGCGCTGTTCTTCGCGCGGGCGTTCTACCGCATGGACCTGCTCACGATCGGCGACTTCTACCGCAAGCGCTATGGTCGGACGGTCGAGATCGCCACCAGCGTGCTGATCACCGTTTCCTACCTCGGCTGGACCTCGGCGCAGATGACCGCGCTCGGGCTGGCGTTCTCGACTCTTTCGCAGGGAGCCATTTCCCTCAACACGGGCATCGTCCTCGGCGCGGTCGTGGTGCTCGCCTATACGATCTGGGGCGGCATGTGGTCGGTGGCCTTCACCGACCTCTTCCAGTCGACCATGATCATCGTCGGCGTGGCGCTGATCGCCTGGCTGGTGAGCGACATGGCGGGCGGCGCGCCGAAAGTGATCGCCGCTGCGGCGCATGCCGGCAAGTTCGAGTTCTGGCCCAAGGGCGGCGCCAAGGAGTGGCTCGGGTTCGTCGCCGCCTGGCTGACACTCGCCGTGGGGTCGATCCCGCAGCAGGACGTCTTCCAGCGCGTCACCTCGGCGCGCAACGAAAAGACGGCGATCCGCGGCACCCTGCTGGGCGGCGTGATCTACTTCTGCTTCACCTTCGTGCCGATATTCATTGTCTACGCGGGCCTCATGATCGAGCCCTCGCTCGGCAAGCTGCTCGACGCCGAGGATGCGCGCCGCATGCAGCAGATCCTGCCGCGCTTCATCCTCGAGCACACGCCAATGTGGTCGCAGATCCTGTTCTTCGGCGCGCTGCTCTCGGCGATCCTGTCGACCGCGAGCGGCGCGCTGCTCGCGCCGACCGCGCTGTGCACCGAGAACGTTATCCGGCCGTTCTTCCCGCGCATGGGGGACCGCCAGTTCTTGCTCCTGCTGCGTACCGTGCTCGTCGCCTTCGCGCTCGCGGCGCTCATCTTCGCGCTCAACTCGAAGAGCACGATGTACGACATGGTGCAGAACGCCTACAAGGTGACTCTGGTGGGCGCCCTGATTCCACTCGCCGCGGGCATTTACTGGAAGCGCGCGAATATGCCGGGCGCGATCCTGTCGATCGTGTTCGGGCTGTTCGCCTGGCTGGTGGCCGAGTTTACCGCGCCGGAGGCGACGGTGCCGCCGCAGCTGGTCGGGCTCGTGGCCGCGATCTTCGGCATGCTGATGGGCGCCTACGCCGCGCGGCGCCTGCCGCCGCAGCACCCAGGCCACGTCGAGCACGCCGCTGGCCACGCACACGCAAAGCAACCCTAAGTCCGGCACGGCGCTAGCGCCCATGCGAGAGTCGCCCCTCGCCCGTTTGCTGTTCGTGGTCTACGTGCTGCTGGTCGTTTATGCCTCGCTGTATCCGCTGACGGGCTGGCGCGATCCGGGCCTGTCGCCCTTCGCCTACCTGACGGCAGCGCCGCCGCGCTACGTGACCGTGTTCGACGTGGTCGCGAATCTGGTCGGTTATCTGCCGTATGGGTTCTTCTGCGTGCTGGCGCTCTATCCCAGGCTGCGCGGGACCCATGCGCTGGCCGCGGCGGCGCTTAGCGGGGCCGTGCTCTCCCTGCTGATGGAAGCGACGCAGAGCTTCCTGCCGACGCGCGTTCCCTCCAACCTCGACCTCGCATGTAATCTCACCGGCGCGCTCGCCGGCGCGGCGCTCGGCGTCCGGCTCGCGACATGGCTGCTAGACGGCGGCCCGCTCAAGCGCTTGCGCGCGCAAAATATCCTGCCCGGCCATGCCGCCGATCTGGGCTTGGTGCTGCTCGCGCTGTGGCTGTTTACCCAGCTCAACCCGGCGATGCTGCTATTCGGCGCGGGCGACCTCAGGGACCTGCTAAGCGCGCCGGGCGGCGCGCCGCATCCGCCGCAACTGTTTATTTCGGTCGAAGCACTGACGACCGCCGCCAACCTGATCGCGGTTGCGCTGCTGGTGTCGGTCATCGCCGTCCCCGGTCGGTCGCCGCGCCTGATGGTCCTGGCGCTGCTCGCCTGTGCCCTGGCAATCAGGGCGCTCGCGTTTGCGATCCTGATGCGCGCCGAGCATGTGTTCGACTGGCTCACCCCCGGTGCGGTGCAGGGCCTCGCCGCCGGGGTTCTGGGGGCCTTCGCGGCGATCGCGCTGCCCCGGGTCGGGCGGCTGGTGCTCGCTGCGGTCCTGCTGATGGCGGCCACCGTGCTGGTCAACCTCGCGCCCGCCAATCCTTATCTCGCGGTGACGCTGGGGGAGTGGCAACCCGGCCGTTTCCTCAATTTCAACGGCCTGACCAAGCTGGTCACTTCGGCCTGGCCATTCGCCGCGCTCGCGTACCTGATCTGGCTCGCGGCGCGCCGCGCCCGGGCGGCCGACTAGGCTGTTGGCTGTAGAATCCCTGCCCCATGTCCTACTACGCACGGCACGTTTTCTTCTGCTGCAACCAGCGCGATCCCGCCGAGCGCGTCAGCTGCAACGCGAAGGGCGCGACGGAAATGCGCGAGTACGCAAAGCAGCGCGTCAAGGAGCTGGGCCTTGCAGGCGAAGGCAAGGTGCGCATCAACCAGGCCGGTTGCCTCGATCGATGCGAAGAGGGTCCCTGCATCGTGGTCTACCCCGAGGCGGTCTGGTACACCTACGTCGACCGCAGCGACATCGACGAGATCATCGAGGAACACCTCCGGCACGGCCGCATCGTCGAGCGGCTGACGATCTGATGCGCCCGACGACCCGGCGCGAATCTCTCGCCGGACCCGCCGGGCGGATCGAGTGCGCGATCGACATTCCGGCCGAGCCGCCGCGCGGCCTCGCGCTGATCGCGCACCCGCACCCGCTGTTCGGTGGCACGCTCGACAACAAGGTGGTTCAGACCCTGGCGCGCGCCCTGCTCGAGCAGAGCTACGTCGCGCTGCGGCCCAATTTCCGGGGAGTCGGCGCAAGCGAAGGCAGTCACGACCAAGGTCGCGGCGAAGTGGACGACCTCGCCGCGGCGCTCGCCTGGGGGCAGCGCGAGTTCGGCCAGCTGCCGCTCGCGCTCGCCGGATTCTCTTTCGGGGCCGCGATGCAGGCCCGGCTGGCGCAGAGAACCGCGCCGCACCGCTTGCTGCTGGTCGGCGTCGCGGTGGACAGCTTCGAGGTGCCGCCGGTGCCCGAGGGCACGCTGGTGGTCCACGGCGAGCGTGACGAGACCGTGCCGCTCACGGCGGTGCTGGATTGGGCGCGGCCGCAGGAGCTGCCGGTGACCGTGGTGCCCGGAGCGGACCACTTCTTCCACAGGAAGCTGCAGGTGCTGCGCGGCATCGTGCGGCACAACTGGGGCGCATGAACGCCGCGGCGCCCGCAGGCCCCTGCGAGCAGGCGTTCTTCGCCCCCTGCCCACGCGGGCTCGAAGCGCTGCTCGCCGCCGAGCTTGCGAGGTTGGGGGCACGCGACACCGCCGCGGTCCCCGGCGGGGTCGGGTTCAGCGGCGACTGGCGCGTCTGCTACCGGGCCAACCTCTGGTCGCGCCTCGCTTCGCGCGTGCTGTGGCGAGTCGCCGAGTTCCCGTATGAGCGCGAGGACGACGTCTACGCCGCCGCGCGCGAGGTGGACTGGCCCGCGCTGTTCGCCGTCGAGCGCACGCTGCGGGTGAACGTGACGGCGCAGAAGAGCCCGCTCAAGAGCCTCGAATTCATCACGCTGCGCATCAAGGACGCGGTCTGCGACCGCTTTCGCGATGCGCTCGGGCGACGCCCGAGCATAGAGCGCGCGCACCCTGACGTGCGGGTGCATGCCTTTCTCGAGCAGCGGCGCGGCGCCCTGTATCTCGACACCTCCGGCGAGCCGCTGTTCAAGCGCGGCTGGCGCGGGGAAACGGTCGAGGCACCGCTGCGCGAGAATCTCGCCGCGGGCCTGGTCATGCTCTCGGGCTGGAAGCCGGGCGAAGCGCTGCTCGACCCGATGTGCGGCGGCGGGACGCTGCTTATCGAGGCCGCGGCAATGGCACGCGGCCGAGCGCCGGGCGCCAAGCGCGGCTTCGGCTTCGAGAGATTGCGCGGCTTCGATCCCGCGCTATGGGGCCGCATCCGTGCCGAGCCGGCGCAGGCCGCGCAGGACCTGGCGCTTTACGGCAGCGACACGGACCCGGCGGCGCTCGCGGCCGCACGGCGCAACCTGGCGGCCGCCGGGGTCGAGCGCTGGGTGACGCTCGAGCAGCGCGACGTGCTCGAGCGCGCGGCGCCCGCGCCCTCCGGGGTAATGCTCGCCAATCCGCCCTACGGCGAGCGGATCGGCGAGTCCGAGCAGCTGGCGGCGTTCTATCCCAGGCTGGGCGACGCGCTCAAGCAGCGCTTTGCCGGTTGGCGCTGCTTTTTCTTCACCGCCGATCGCCGGCTCGAGAAGCTGATTCGGCTCGCAGCTTCGCGCCGCACGCCGCTCTTCAACGGGCCGATCGAGTGCCGCCTGTACGAGTTCGACATCGTCGCCGGCGCTCGCCGGCGTGGCGCGCTCAGTCCGTTACCCGGCCCCGCAGCGCCTTGATGCGGCCGCGCCTGAGCTTGCCCTCTATCCGCTTCCTTTGCGAGCTGCGCGTTGGCCGGGTGGGCCTGCGCTTGCGCGGTGTGTGGGCCGCGCGCCGCACCAGCTCGTACAGCCGCTCAAGCGCCTCGGCCTTGTTCAATTCCAGGCTGCGGTGGCGCTGGGCTTTGATCACCACCACGCCGTCGGCGCTGATACGCGCGTCGCGCAGGGCGAGCAGGCGCTGCTTGACCGGCTCGGGCAGCGACGAGGCGCGGATGGCGAAGCGCAGGTGGACCGCATTGGAGACCTTGTTGACGTTCTGCCCCCCGGCGCCCTGCGCGCGCACCGCGCTCAGCTCGACCTCGCCTGCAGGAATGGGAGGGTCGGCCGCTCGCTGCGCCATTCAGAGGGCCCCGATATCGGTGAGGGCGCGGCGCACTTCCTCGCGTCCCTGGGCGGAAAGCGCTGCCTGCGGCGGCAGCGGCGCGCCGACCGCGTAGCCCTGCAGCTCGAGGCCGCCCTTGACGCAGGCCGCGAGGTTGTACCTGGCGAAAGCCTCGTTCAGGCTCCACAAACGGCGCTGAAGATTCATCGCCGCGCTCCAATCGCCCTTGCGGCATAGCTCGTAGAGCGCGACGCTCTGGCGCGGCGCGACGCATGCCGGGCCCGCCATCCAGCCGACGCCGCCGATCAGCATCACACAGGCCGGGATGTGGGACGAGGCGGCGAAGACCTGCATGCGCCCTTCGATCCGCTCGATGATCGAAAGCAGCCGGCCGGTGTTGGACGAAGCATCCTTGATGTAGCGGATGTTGGCAATCCGGCTCAGCCGCTCGATCACCGGCAGGCTGAGATCCGAGCGCTGGAAGTTGGGGTTGGTGTACAGCACTACCGGCAGCGACACCGCGCTCGCGATCGCTTCGAAGTAGGCGTACACCCCTTCGTCCGCGACCGGGAAATAGGCTTCGAGGATGGCCAGCACGCCGTCGCAGCCCAGGCGCTGCCACTCGCGCGCCTGCGCCACCGCGTCGGCGATCGTGGTCGAGGCGACACCCGCGACCACGGGCACTCTGTTTCGCGCCGCCTGCACCACGACTTCGACCACGCGGCGGCGCTGGCTGAACGAGAGATAGGCGAACTCCCCGGTCGAGCCGAGCGGCGTCAGGCCGTGCACGCCGGCCCCGATCAGGTCGTCGCACAGGCGCCCCAGCACCTGCGCCTTCACCTCGCCGGCGGCGTCGAGCGGCGAGACCAGGTAGGGAAAGACGCCGTGGAAGTCTTGCTCTCGCAGCGGAAGCCGCCCCGTTACACGATGTCCAGGTGCTCGATGCCCTTGGTGAGGTCGCGGTCCTTGGCTTCCTTGCCGTGCAGCTTGATCGCCAGGCGCACCTCGTTGGTCGAATCGGCGAAGCGCAGCGCGTCCTCGTAGCCGATGCGCCCCTTCTCGTACAGGTCGAACAGCGCCTGGTCGAAGGTCTGCATCCCGAGCTCGCGCGATTTTTTCATCACTTCCTTGATTTCGTGCACCTCGCCCTTGAAGATCAGGTCGGAGATCAGCGGCGAGTTGAGCAGCACTTCGACCGCCGCAGCGCGCCCCTTGCCTTCCTTGATCGGGATCAGGCGCTGCGAAATCACGCCCTTGAGGTTTAACGACAGGTCCATCAGCAGCTGCTGGCGGCGGTCCTCGGGGAAGAAGTTGATGATCCGGTCCATCGCCTGGTTGGCGTTATTGGCGTGCAGGGTGGCGAGGCACAGGTGCCCTGTCTCGGCAAACGCGATCGCGTGCTCCATCACTTCGCGATCGCGGATTTCGCCGATCAGGATCACGTCGGGTGCCTGGCGCAGGGTGTTCTTGAGCGCGGCTTCCCAAGAATCGGTATCGACTCCCACCTCGCGCTGGGTGATGATGCAGTTCTTGTGCGGGTGCACGAACTCGACCGGGTCTTCGATCGTGATGATGTGCCCGTAGGAGTTCTCGTTGCGGTAGCCGATCATCGCCGCAAGCGAGGTCGACTTGCCCGAGCCGGTGGCGCCGACGAAGATCACCAGCCCGCGCTTGGTCATTGCCACGTCCTTCAGCACCGGAGGCAGGTTGAGCTCCTCGAAGTTGGGGATCGCGGTGGTGATGACGCGCAGCACGATCCCGACCTGGCCCTGCTGCATGAAGACGTTTACCCGGAAGCGCCCGATGCCGGCCGGGCTGATCGCGAAGTTGCACTCCTTGTGCGCCTCGAAATCGGCCGCCTGGCGGTCGTTCATGATCGAGCGCGCCAGCATCTGCGTGTGTCCGGCGCTCAACGCCTGCTGCGATACCGGCGTCATCTTGCCGTCGACCTTCATCGCCGGCGGAAAATTCGCCGTGATGAACAGGTCGGAGCCCTTCTTCGCGACCAGCGCGCGAAGCAGGTCGTACATGAACTTGGTTGCCTGTTCTCGTTCCATGCCGTGCCTCCTGTGCCGATATGCTGGTGCCTGGCGATCAGCCCGGGAAAATGTCCTTGTTCTGGGCCTTGCCGCGCGCTTCGCCGGGCGAGACCAGGTTGCGCTTGACCATCTCCTGCAGGTTCTGGTCGAGCGTCTGCATCCCCAGGGTCGCGCCGGTCTGGATCGCGGAGTACATCTGCGCGATCTTGTTCTCCCGGATCAGATTGCGGATCGCCGGGGTGCCGATCATGATCTCGTGCGCGGCGACCCGCCCCGAGCCGTCCTTGGTCTTGAGCAGCGTCTGCGAGATCACCGCGCGCAGCGACTCCGAGAGCATTGCGCGCACCATTTCCTTCTCCGCTGCCGGGAACACGTCGACGATCCGGTCTATCGTTTTCGCGGCCGAGCTGGTGTGCAGCGTGCCGAACACCAGGTGGCCGGTCTCCGCGCCCGAGAGCGCGAGGCGAATTGTCTCGAGGTCGCGCATCTCGCCCACCAGTATCACGTCCGGGTCTTCGCGCAGTGCGCTCCGGAGCGCGTTGGCGAACGAGAGCGTGTGCGGGCCGACCTCGCGCTGGTTGATCAGGCACTTCTTGGACTCGTGCACGAATTCGATCGGATCCTCGATCGTCAGGATGTGCCCGAACTCGTTCTCGTTGATGTGGTTGACCATTGCCGCCAGGGTCGTCGACTTGCCCGACCCGGTGGGGCCGGTCACCAGCACGATGCCGCGCGGATACTCCGAGATGTCCTTGAAAATGGCGGGGCACTTCAGGTCCTCGAGCGACAGGATCTTCGACGGGATGGTCCGCATGACAGCCGCGGCGCCGCGCTGCTGGACGAACGCGTTGACCCGGAAGCGCGCCAGGTTGGGAACCGCGAACGAAAAGTCGCACTCGAGGTTTTCCTCGTAGAACTTGCGCTGGCCGTCGTTCATGATGTCGTAGATCATCGTGTGGACGTCCTTGTGCTCGAGCGGCGGCACGTTGATCCGGCGCACGTCGCCGTGCACCCGGATCATCGGCGGCAGCCCGGCCGACAGGTGCAGGTCGGACGCCTTGTTCTTGACCACGAAGGCGAGCAGCTCGGTGAGATCCATTACAATGCTCCCATAACGGTGCGGCAGGCGCGTTGCGGCGAGAAAATCCCCGCAGTTTCAAGAAATTATTGCAATGATTGGCGACAATTTGCAAGCTGTAATCTCACGCATCGCCGCAGCAACCGCCGAGGCGGGGCGCGCGCCCGGGTCGGTGCGCCTGCTGGCGGCGAGCAAAACGCAGCCGCCGGCGCGCATCGCGGAGGCGGCAGCCGCGGGCCAGAGAGCGTTCGGCGAGAACTATGTCCAGGAGGCGATCGGGAAGATGGATGCGCTTGCGCAAATGCTGGGCGAGGCCCGCTCGCGCGCCCTCGAGTGGCACCTGATCGGACCGGTGCAGAGCAACAAGACCCGCGTCGCGGCCGAGCGCTTCGACTGGGTGCAATGTGTCGATCGCGAGAAGATCGCGCGCCGCCTTTCCGAGCAGCGCCCGGCGGCGCTCGCGCCGCTGAACGTCCTGATCGAGGTCAACCTTTCCGGCGAGGCGAGCAAGAGCGGGGTCGCGGCCGAGGACGCGCTGGCGCTCGCGCGCACGGTCGCCGGGCTGCCGCGGCTGCGCCTGCGCGGCCTGATGGCGATTCCGGCGCCGAGCCGCGACCAGGCCGTTCAGCGCGAGCGCTTTCGCGCCGTGCGCAGGCTGTTCGAGCGGCTGCGCGCGCACAACCCGGCGCTCGACACGCTGTCGATGGGCATGTCGGACGACATGGAAGCCGCGATCGCCGAGGGGGCGACCATGGTTCGTATCGGCAGCGCGATCTTCGGCGCGCGCGCGAAGGTCAAGAGCGCGGCATGAAGATCGCGTTTCTGGGCGGGGGCAACATGGCCAGCGCGCTGATCGGGGGGCTGCTGGCGCAGGGCTTCGACGCCGGCGCGATCTCGGTAATCGAGCTGAGTGCCGCAGCGCGCGAGAAGCTCGCCGCGCAGCACAAGGTGCGCGTGAGCGCGGCGCCGGACGCGGCAACGCGGGAATCGGACACCCTGCTGCTGGCGGTGAAACCGCAGGACATGCGCGTCGCGCTCGCATCGTTCGGCGGCGAGGTGGGCGCCAAGCTGGTGATCAGCGTCGCGGCCGGAGTGCGCCTGGCCGACCTGTCGCGCTGGCTGGGTGGGCACCGGCACCTGGTGCGCTGCATGCCGAATACCCCGGCGCTTATCGGCGCCGGCATTACCGGCCTCTACGCGCTGCCCGAAGTCAGCGCGGTCGAGAAGCAGCGCGCGGCGCGCATCCTAGGCGCGGTAGGCGAGGTGGTGTGGGTGGACGAAGAGGCGCTGCTCGATCCCGTGACCGCGGTCTCGGGCAGTGGGCCGGCGTACGTGTTCTGGTTCATCGAGCAGCTCGCTGCGTCGGGCGTCAGGCTGGGGCTGCCGCAGGACGTCGCCTCTAGGCTTGCGCTTCAGACCGTGCTCGGCGCGGCCAAGCTCGCCGCGCAGAGCGGCGAAGCACCGGCTGCGTTGCGCGAGCGTGTCACCTCCAAGGGCGGAACCACCGAGGCCGCGTTGCGGGTATTCGCCGAGGAGGGGCTGGCCGAGCGCCTGATGCGCGCGCTCGAAGCCGCGAGCCGGCGCGGCGCGCAGCTGGGCGAAGAAATTGGCAAGGGAGGCTGAGTGCTGCAGCAGATCCTCTCGTTTCTGATCGACACGGTCGGCGCGTTCTTCGTCTATCTGCTGCTGGCGCGCTTCCATTTCCAGTGGCTGGCGGTGCCGTTCCGCAACCAGATCGGGGAGTTCGTGGTCGTGGCGACCAACTGGATCGTGCGCCCGGCGCGGCGGGTCATCCCGCCGCTTGGCGGGCTCGACCTGGCCACCGCGATCGCGGCCTGGCTGCTGCAGGCGATCTCGCAGTACACGCTGTTCGCGCTGCGCGGCGGCGATCTCGGCTCGGCGCCGGGCGTGGCGCTGGCGCTGCTCGCCGCCGTCGCGCTGATCGACCTGCTTCGCCTGAGCGTCTACATGCTCGTTTTCGCGGTCATCTTGCAGGCGATCCTGTCCTGGGTCGCACCGCACGCCGCCACGAACCCGGTCCTGGACGCGGTGACGCGACCTTTCCTGCGTCCGCTGCGGCGGCTGGTGCCGCCGATCGCCAATGTCGACCTTTCGCCGCTCGTGCTGTTGATCCTGCTGCAGGTGCTGCTGTTCCCGATCTGGAGCCTGCGCGGCGCGATCGGAGGCGTGTTCTGAACGCCTGGTACCGCCTTGACGGCGCCCGGGTGGTGCTTGAGCTGCACGTGCAGCCGGGCGCCGCGCGCACCGAGGTCGCGGGGCTATACGGCGGCAGACTGAAGTTGCGTCTGGCGGCGCGCGCGATCGACGGCAGGGCGAACGCCGCGCTGATCGAGTTCATCGCCGAGCGCCTGGGGGCTGCGCGGCGCGACGTGACGATCGAGGCCGGGCTCAGCGGGCGCGCCAAGCGGGTCGCGGTTCGCGGCGCCAAGCGGGGGCCTCAGGCGCTGTACGGGGAGGGGAGCCATGGATGACCGGGACGCGGCGTTCGAGCGCTTGAAGACGATCACCGCGGTGGTCTACGCGCTGCAGTCGGCGGCTTATTTCACCGGCCTGACCGCGCTGGTGGGCGTGATCGTCAACTACGTCAAGCTGGACGACGTGCGCGGCACCTGGCTGGAATCGCACTTTCGCTGGCAGATCCGCACCTTCTGGTTTGCCTTGCTCTGGTTCGCGCTTGGCGCGCTGTCGTGGCTCGTGTTCGTCGGCATGATCGTCGTCGGTGCGACCGCGATCTGGGTCATCTACCGCATCGTCAAGGGCTGGCTGAACCTGTACGAAGGGCGGCCGATGTACGCCGCCGGTGTCCCGCCGGCGCCTAACGCTTGAAGCGGCAGGACTCCGGGTAGGAGAAAACGTCCTCTTGGACTCCGGCGCGGATGCGCGCCTGCTTGCCGGTCCAGAACGCGGGCTGGGTAAGGTCGCCGTGCAGCCGCATGAACAGCTCGCGCGCGCGCGGGTTCGCGACCAGGAAGCGCTCGAACTGCTCCGGGAAGACGTCGTTCGGGCCGACCGACCAGTACGGCTCCGCGGCCATCTCGTCCTCGTAGCTGCTAGGCGGCGGGATGCGGCGGAAGTTGCAGTCGGTCATGTACGCGATCTCGTCGTAGTCGTAGAACACGACCCGGTTGTGGCGCGTGACGCCGAAGTTCTTGAGCAGCATGTCGCCGGGAAAGATGTTCGCCCCGGCGAGCTCCTTGATCGCCTTGCCGTACTCGTCCAGGGCGTGCCGCAAGCGCGCTTCGTCCCCCTCGCGCACGGCTTCTTCGAGGTGCAGGTTGAGCGGCACCATGCGCCGCTCGATGTACATGTGCTTGATCACGATCTGGTCGCCCTCGAACTCGATCGAGGACGCGGCCTCGGCCTTGAGCTCTTCGATCAGCTCCGGCGCGAAGCGCTCGCGCGGCAGCGCCACCAGCGAATATTCGAGCGTGTCGGCCATGCGCCCGACGCGGTCGTGGTACTTGACCAGCTGATACTTGTCCTTGACCGTCTGCCGGTCCATCTCCTTGGGCGGGGCGAAGTGGTCGCGGATCAGCTTGAACACGTACGGAAACGAGGGCAGGGTGAACACCAGCATCACCATGCCCTTGATGCCGGGCGCGACCACGAAGTCGTCGCTGGAGTGCCTGAGGTGATAGTGCAGGTCGCGGTAGAACAGCGTCTTGCCCTGCTTCTGCAGCCCGACCGCCATGTACATCTCGGTGCGCGGCTTCTTCGGCATCAGCTGGCGCAGGAACGAGACGTAGGCGGCCGGCACCTCCATGTCGACCAGGAAGTAGGCGCGTGCGAACGAGAACAGGAGCTGCAGCTGGTCCGGATCGAGCAGCAGCGCGTCCAGGTAAAGCTCGCGCCGCTCGTTCTGCAGGATCGGCGCCGCGAAGGGATGTTCGCGATGGCCGTTGACGATCTTGCCCACCACGTAGGCCGCCTTGTTGCGGAAGAAAAGCGAGCCCAGCACCTGCACTTGCAGGCTGGGGTAGGCGCGGGTCGGGCGCGGGAAGTGCGCGCGCAGAGCGCGCAGCACGCTGCGGGCGTCACGCCGCAGGTCCTCGAACGCGTTGGCCAGGCCGAAGTCGGCCACGATCGCGTGCAGCGTGCCGCGCAGCCCTTTGTCCCTGGGGTAGTAGCAGCGGTAGGTCGGCGCCTCGCCCTCGAGGTGCTCGGTCGCGACCGCCGGACGCCAGAAGATGAACTCGTTGCGGTAGTAGCGCCGGTGCAGGACCTGGCAGGCGACCGAGTTGTAGAACGTTTCGGCGAGCTCGGGCTGCCTGTGCTCGTGCAGCAGCCCGATGTAGGCCAGCTTGATCGCGGGCCAGAGCGACTCGTCGCGCTCGGCCTGGGGGTAGTCCGCACGCACCGTCTCGACGGCCTCGTGCACGCGCCGGTCGTACATCTGGATGCGCTCGCGCGCGAGCTTGCGCATGGCGGACCAGTCGGCCGCCTCGAAGTGGCGCTTGGCCTGGCGCGCGGCCTCGCGAAAGAGGCGGTAGTGCTTGTCGAAGCCGGCGAGAATGGCGCGCGCGACCCCGTGCGTGAGGTCGGCACGCGCCTCGTGAACCCGCAACAGTGCGCCGGCGGTCACGCTCGCCTCAAGCCACCTTCTTCTCGGCCTGCTTCTGGTCGAAGAACTGCTCGTCCTCGGTCGAGCCGTGCAGCGCGGTGGTTGATGCCTTGCCGCCGGTCACGGTCTGGGTCACATCGTCGAAGTAGCCGGTGCCGACCTCGCGCTGGTGCTTGACCGCGCTGAAGCCCTTCTCCGCCGCGGCGAACTCCTTCTGCTGCAGCTCGACAAACGCGCTCATGTTGCTGCGCGCGTAGCCGTACGCAAGCTCGAACATCGAGTAATTCAGCGCGTGGAAACCGGCCAGGGTGATGAACTGGAACTTGTAGCCCATCGCGCCGAGCTCGCGCTGGAACTTGGCGATCGCGGCGTCGTCGAGATTGCGCTTCCAGTTGAACGACGGCGAGCAGTTGTAGGCCAGCATCTTGCCCGGGTACTTGCGCCGGATGCCCTCGGCGAACTTGCGCGCGAAGGCGAGGTCCGGAGTGCCGGTCTCGCACCACACCATGTCGGCGTATGCGGCGTAGGCCAGGCCGCGTGAGAGCGCCTGGTCGAACCCCTTTCTGGTGCGGTAGAAGCCTTCCGCGGTGCGCTCACCGGTGAGAAAGGGCTTGTCGTTGTCGTCCACGTCGCTGGTGACGATATCCGCCGCTTCCGCGTCGGTGCGTGCGAGCAGCACCGTCGGCACGCCCATCACGTCCGCCGCAAGGCGCGCCGCGACGAGCTTCTGCACCGCTTCCTGGGTCGGCACCAGCACCTTGCCGCCCATGTGGCCGCACTTCTTCACCGAGGCGAGCTGGTCCTCGAAGTGCACGCCCGCGGCGCCCGCCTCGATCATCGCCTTCATCAGCTCGAATGCGTTCAATACACCGCCGAAGCCGGATTCGGCGTCGGCCACGATCGGGGCGAACCAGTCGACGTCGCCCTTGCCCTCCATCCACTGGATCTGGTCGGCGCGCGCGAGCGCGTTGTTGATCCGCCTGACGACGTTTGGAACGCTCGAGACCGCGTACAGCGACTGATCCGGATACATTGACAGCGAATCGTTTGCATCGGCCGCCACCTGCCAGCCCGAGAGGTAGATCGCCGGCACTCCCGCCTTGACCTGCTGCATGGCCTGGTTGCCGGTAAGCGCGCCGAGCGAGTTGACGAAAGGCCGCTCGTTGCACAGCTGCCACAGCTTCTCGGCGCCGTTGCGCGCCAGCGTGTGCTCGATGCGCAGGCTGCCGCGCAGGCGCACGACGTCCTCGGCGCTGTAGCCGCGCCCGATGCCCTTCCAGCGCGGGTTCTCGGCCCAGTCCTTTTTCAGCGCGGCGATTTCAAGCTCTCGTTGATTCATCGTGGTCCCTTTGCGTTAGTGAGTAATCGGTCAGCTCACTGCCACCATAACGTAGGGGGTTGGCGCGGAGCAACAACCCGCGCCGGGCGGCTTAAGGGTGTGAGAAACAAGCACTTACAATGACTTAGCGCCCGTGCATTTCGCAATGCGATGCGCGTTTTCAGATTCATGCTGCCGCGCAATATCAGACCCCGATCAGGTCTGCACGAGCTTGCGGTGACGATTGATGCTCATCAGGATGCCGATCCCGACAAACAGCGTGGCGAGCGAGGTGCCGCCGTAGGACACGAACGGCAGCGGCACGCCGACCACCGGCAGGATCCCCGCCACCATGCCCATGTTGACGAAGGCATAGGTGAAGTACATCAGCGTGAGCGAGGCGGCCAGCAGGCGCGAAAAGTAGGTCGCGGCGTTGGCCGCGATCATCAGTCCGCGCCCGATCAGCAGCGCGTAGAGCAGCAGCAGGACGCAGTTTCCGATCAGTCCGAATTCCTCCGAAAACACGGCGAAGATGAAGTCCGTGTGGCGCTCCGGGATGAACTCCAGATGTGCTTGCGTGCCGTGCAGCCAGCCCTTGCCGGCGATGCCTCCCGAGCCGACCGCGATGGTCGACTGAATGATGTGATAGCCGGCGCCGAGCGGGTCCTGGGTCGGATCGAGCAGCGTCAGGATGCGCTTGCGCTGGTAGTCGTGCAGCAGACCCCACAGCGGCGCGACGCTGCCGAGCGCGATGGCGGCGAGCGTCGCGAGCACTTTCCAGCCGATGCCGGCGAAGAAGATCACGTAAAAGCCCACCGCGAACACGAGCAGCGCGGTGCCAAGGTCCGGCTGGCGCGCGATGAGCGCCACCGGCAAAGCGAGCAGCAGGCCTGCGAGCGCGAAATCGCGCAGCCTGAGCGCCGACTCGTAGCGGTGGAAATACCATGCCAGCATGAGCGGTACCGCGATCTTCATCATTTCGGAAGGCTGCAGGCGCACGAACCCGAGGTGCAGCCAGCGGCGCGCGCCGTTCACCACGTCCCCGAACAGCGCCACCCCTACCAGCAGCGCGAGCCCCAGCAGGTAGGCCGGGAGCGCGAAGCGCGCCAGCGTCTGCGGCGGCACCTGCGCGGCGACCCACAGGGCCGCGAACGCCACCGCGAAATTGAGCAGCTGGGAATGAAAGCGCGCGGGCATGTCGTAGCTCGCCGAGTACAGCGTTGCGAGGCCGATGCCGGTCAGCGCGAGCACGATCGCAAGCAGCGGGCCGTCAAGGCCGCTTGCCAGGCGCGCGATCGCGCGGCGTATGGTCACAGGGGTAAGCGTCATCAGTCGCCCGCCTGCGAGGACTCGTCTTCCTTGACGCTCTTGCGTGCCGGAGCCTTGCCCAAAAGATAATAGTCGAGCACCGCGCGCGCGATCGGGGCCGCCGCGCGCGCGCCGAAACCCCCGTTCTCGACCACCACGGCGAGTGCGATTTTCGGGCTCTCGACCGGCGCGAACACGACGTAGAGCGAGTGGTCGCGCAGCCTCTCGGCGACGTTCTTCTCCTCGTACTTCTCGTTCTGCTTGATGGCCACGACCTGCGCGGTGCCGGTCTTGCCGGCGCTGGTGTACTGCGCGCCCGCGAACGCGCGCGCCCCGGTTCCCTCAGGGTCGCGGTTCACACCTTCCATCGCGTGCTTGATGAAGGCGACGTTGGCTTCGTGCAGCGGGATGCGGCGCACCAGTTGCGGTTCCTCGTAGCGGCGCTCGCCGGTGCGCGGATTGTCGATATGGTCGACCAGCCGCGGGCGGTACATCACGCCGCCGTTGGCCAGCGTCGCGACCGCGACCGCGAGCTGTATCGGCGTGTAGGCATTGTAGCCCTGGCCGATGCCGATCGAGATGGTTTCGCCCGGGTACCACTTCCTCTGCTCGGAACTTTTGAACCGCTTCGCTTTCCATTCCGGCGAAGGCAGCACGCCCACCGCTTCGCCGTCCAGATCGATGCCGGTGCGCGAGCCGAAGCCGAACGGCGCGAGGAACTGCGCGATGGCGTCGATGCCGAGATCGTTGGCGAGCATGTAGTAATAGGTGTCGCAGGATTCGACCAGCGACTTGTACAGGTTGACTACGCCGTGCCCGCCGGGCTTGTCATCGCGAAAGCGCCGCCCGCCGAACATGAAATATCCCGGATCGACGATCGTGCTCTTGGGCGTTCGCTTGCCGAGTTCCAGCGCGGCGAGCGCGAGGTATGGCTTGAGCGTGGAGCCCGGCGGGTAGAGGCCCGCGATGGCGCGGTTGTTGAGCGGGTGATCGGGAGAGTTGTTGAGCGCATCCCAGCTCTGGGGGTCGATTCCGTCGACGAACAGGTTCGGATCGAAGCCCGGCTGCGACACCAGCGCGAGCACCGCGCCGGTGGCCGGCTCGAGCGCCACCAGCGCGCCGCGGCGGTCGCCGAACGCGGCCTCGGCCACCTGCTGCAGGCCGGTGTCGATGGTGAGCGCGACGTCGTTGCCGGGCTGCGCCGGAGTGCGGGTCAGCGTGCGAATGGCGCGCCCGGCAGCGTCGATTTCGACCTGCTCGAAGCCCGCGCTGCCGTGCAGATCCTCCTGGTAGCTCGCCTCTATCCCGCTCTTGCCTATGACATCGGTGCCGCGGTAGTTGGCCGCGACACCGAGCGCCTCGAGCCTTTCCTGGTCGCGCTCGGTGATCCTGCCGGTGTAGCCGAGCACGTGCGACGCGGTCTCGCCGAGCGGATAGTCGCGGAACAGGCGGGCGTTGATCTCGACGCCCGGCAAGCGGTAGCGGTTGGCCGCGACCCGCGCCACCTCGGCGTCGCTCAGCCGGGTGCGGATCGGCAGGCTGTCGCCGCTGCGCGTGTCCGCCATCAGGCGTGCGAAGCGGCTGCGGTCCTTGGGCTGGATCTCGACCAGCTTGGACAATTCGTCGATCGTGTGCTCCAGGTCCGGCGTCTTGTCGGGCGAGATTTCGAGCGTGTAGCCGGAATCGTTGCCCGCCAGCACGACGCCGTTGCGATCGACGATCAGGCCGCGGTTGGGTGCGATCGGGACGATCGAGATGCGATTGTCCTCGGCCTTGGTCTGGTAGTAGTCGTGCTGCAGCACCTGCAGATAGACGAAGCGAGCGAGCAGCACGCCGAACGCGAGCAGCGCCGCGACGACGGCGATCGTTATGCGCAGGTGAAAATTGTAGAGCTCGCGCTCGTGGTTCTTCAGCTCGGCAAGACGCATTGCCTAGAGCGCCCGCGTCTCGTCCGGGGTCACGGGTCGCCGCTGCGGCGCGAGCAGCAAGGCCGACGCCGGCGGCCACAAGAGCGCGCCGATGAGCGGGCCGACGAAGATCGTCCAGCCCGGAAACTGGGCGCCGGCCGCGAGCCGCACCAGCGCGCTGACCGCTTCGGCGAAGGCGAGCAAAGGCGCGACGTGCAGCGCCTGCTGCATGAGCCCGAACCACAGGATGCGGCGCGAAAGAGAGATTGCGAAGAACGCGAGCAGCGAGTAGGCGAGCGCATGCTGGCCGAGCAGCACGCCGTTGCCGGCGTCGATCAGCAGCCCGAGCGTCCAGCCGACTCCCAGCCCGACCAGCCGGGGCTGGCGCACGCACCAGAACACCAGCACCAGCGCGACGAAGTCGGGCGTAAGGCGCAGGTCCTTCCAGGGCAGGAAATCGAGCAGCAAAGCGACCGCGAACGAGATCGCGATGGTGCCAGGACGCACCGGGCGCAGGATATGCTGCGGGCTATCGGGTCCGAGTGCCATCGTTCTTGCGCGTGTGGCGCGGCGCGAGCCGGCGCGGCTTGACGGGACCCGCGTCGCCGAAGTTCGGAGCCGGCTTCGCTTCGCCGGAAAGCACCAGCACGAAGCGCCCCCGATCGACCCCCGCCGCGGGCTTGCACAGCACGCGCGCGAAGGCGTGCGCCGAGTCGCGCTCGACGCTCACCACGGTGGCGACCGGCAGCCCCGCCGGATAGGTGCCGTCGATGCCGGATGTGACCAGCCGGTCGCCGTCGCCGATCTCCGCGTTCGGCGCCATGAAGCGCAGTTCGAGCAAGCCGGAGGATCCGCCGCCGAACGCGATCGCGCGCAGGCCGCTGCGCAATACCTGTACCGGAACCGCCTGACTCTTGTCCGTGATCAGCGTGACCTCGGAGGTGAACGCGTGGGCGCGGGTGACCTGGCCGAGCACGCCGCCCTCGTCCACCACCGGGCTGCCGGGGGCGACGCCATGCTGGGTGCCCTTGTCGACCACGACCGTGAGCGCGTAGGGATCGCGCCCGGAGTAGATGATCTCGGCCGGGATGGTGTGCCGCTTCAGCTTCTCACCCGCCTCGATCAGGCGCTTCAGGCGCTCACCTTCGGCGGCGGCCGCCTCGTTGCGCTGCGCCGACTGCAGCGCAGCCAGCATGCGCGCGCGCAGCTGCGCGTTTTCCTCGCGCAGCGCGGATTGGGTGGCGAAGTAGTCCCCGATGCGCCGGCCCAGCTCCGACGGCGCGGTCGCGATACGCTGCAGCGGATAGGCCGCCAGCGCGAGGACGTTCCTCAGCCCTTCGGCGTAGTGAAAGCGCGCGTCCAGGACCAGCAGAGCGAGGGAAAGCGAGGCGAAGAACGCGAGCCGGACGACCGGCGCGGGGCCGCGCTTGAAGAACGGTGGGGGGCCGTGCTCCATCCCCCCATCACTCAGTCATTCGTGAAGATCGGCCCGAAATGCTCCATCTTCTCGAGCGCCTTGCCGGAGCCGCGCACGACGCAGGTCAGCGGGTCGTCGGCGACGATTACCGGCAGCCCGGTCTCCTCCATCAGCAGGCGGTCGAGATCGCGCAGCAGCGCGCCGCCGCCGGTAATGACCATGCCCTTCTCCGCGATATCTGCGCCCAGCTCGGGCGGGGTCTGCTCGAGCGCGGATTTCACGGCCGACACGATCTGGTTGAGCGGCTCGGTGAGCGCCTCCAGGATTTCATTCGAGCTGATGGTGAAGCTGCGCGGGATGCCCTCGGCGAGATTGCGGCCCTTGACTTCCATCTCGCGCACCTCGCTGCCGGGGAACGCCGAGCCGATCTCCTTCTTCACCATCTCGGCGGTGGTCTCGCCGACCAGCATGCCGTAGTTGCGCCGGATGTAGTTGATGATCGCTTCGTCGAATTTGTCGCCGCCCACGCGCACCGAGCCCGAGTAGACCATGCCGCCGAGCGAGATCACGCCCACCTCGGTCGTGCCGCCGCCGACGTCGACCACCATCGAGCCAGTCGCCTCCGCCACCGGCATGTCGGCGCCGATCGCCGCGGCCATCGGTTCCTCGATCAGGTACACCTGTCCCGCGCCGGCGCCGATCGCGGACTCGCGGATCGCGCGGCGCTCGACCTGGGTCGAGCCGCAGGGCACGCAGATGATGATGCGCGGGCTGGGCGAGAACAGCTTGTTGTCGTGCACCTTTTTGATGAACTGCTTGAGCATCTGTTCGGTGACGGTGAAGTCCGCGATCACCCCGTCCTTCATCGGCCGGATCGCGGTGATGTTGCCCGGCGTCTTGCCGAGCATCTGCTTTGCTTCCTTGCCTACGGCCTGAATCGTTTTCTTTGCGTTAGGACCGCCCTCCTGGCGGATCGCGACCACCGAGGGCTCGTCCAGCACGATGCCCTTGCCGCGTACATAGATCAGCGTGTTCGCAGTGCCCAGGTCGATCGCGAGATCGTTGGAAAAGTAGCTGCGCAGAAATCCGAACATATGTGTTCCCAGCCTCTCTCGAAGTCGGTTTCCGTTACGCCTTAACTTCGTACGCTAAGGCTGTGTCCCGATTGGGGGTTCGGAAGTTCCTCCTCCCTCGCCCCGAACCCCTTCTATGATACTCTAATGGCACCTCCGGCATAGGCTGCGGGGGGAGTTTTTCTGCATCGCAATGTCGCTCTCTCCTGACCAGATCGAACGCCTCGCGCGGCTCGCGCGCATCGCCCTCGGCCCGGCGGAGGAGGCTGCTGTCGTCGGCCAGCTAAACCGGGTGCTCGGCCTGATCGACCAGTTGCGCGCAGTCGATACCTCCGGCATCGAGCCGATGTCGCATCCGGTCGACGTGGCGCAGCGGCTGCGCCCCGACGTGGTGACCGAAACCGACCAGCGCGAGCTGTTTCAGGCGGCCGCGCCGGCGGTGGAAGCGGGGCTGTATCTGGTTCCGAAAGTCCTCGAGTAACGGGTGCTGAACGCGACCCTAAGCGAGCTTTCCGCCGCGCTGGCGGAAAAGCGGATCTCCAGCGTCGAGCTGGCGCGCCTGTTCCTCGAGCGCATCGAGCGCCTGAACGCGGAGCTAAACGCGTTCATCACGGTCGACGGCGCGCAAGCGCTCGCGCAGGCGCGCCGCGCGGACCAGGATCGGGCCGCCGGCAACGTGGGCCCTCTCACCGGTATCCCATTGGCGCACAAGGATATTTTCTGCACCAAGGGGCTGCGCACGACGTGTGGCTCGCGCATGCTCGAAAACTTCGTCAGCCCCTACGACGCGCATGTCATCGAGCGCTTCGAGGCGGCCGGCGCCGTGCTGCTGGGCAAGACCAACATGGACGAGTTCGCCATGGGCTCGTCCAACGAAACCTCGTATTTCGGTCCGGTCAGGAATCCTTGGGACAAGGCGCTGGTGCCCGGCGGGTCTTCGGGCGGCACCGCGGTCGCGGTCGCCGCGCGCATGGCGCCGGCCGGGACCGGGACCGACACCGGCGGCTCGATCCGGCAGCCCGCCGCGCTTACCGGCGTGTGCGGCCTGAAGCCGACCTACGGCGTGGTGTCGCGCTACGGCATGATCGCCTTCGCCTCGTCGCTCGACCAGGGCGGGCCGATGGCGAAGTGCGCCCAGGACCTCGCGCTGCTCATGAACGCCATGGCGGGCTTCGACGCGCGCGATTCCACCAGTCTGGAGCGGCCTCCGGAGGACTATGGCCGGGACCTCGGCCTGTCGCTTGCGGGCCTGCGCATCGGCCTGCCGAAGGAGTATTCCGGCGAAGGCGTCGAGCCGGGCGTGCGGCGGGCGGTCGACGAGGCGGTGCGCTGGTTCGAGGCCCAGGGCGCCAAGACCATCCCGGTCGAGCTGCCCAACACGGCGCTCGCGGTGCCGGTGTACTACGTGCTCGCCCCGGCCGAGGCCTCCTCCAACCTTTCGCGCTTCGACGGCGTGCGCTACGGCCATCGGGCGAAGGACTACGCGGACCTGGGCGACATGTACCGCCGCACGCGCGCCGAGGGCTTCGGCGCCGAGGTCAAACGCAGGATCCTCGTTGGAACCTACGTGCTGTCGCACGGCTATTACGATGCCTACTATCTCCAGGCGCAGAAGCTGCGCCGCCTGATCGCGCAGGACTTCGCTGCGGCGTTTCGCAGCTGCGACGTGGTGCTCGGCCCGACCACCCCCACCACGGCGTTCCCGATCGGGGCCAAGATCGACGATCCGGTGCAGATGTACCTGAACGACATCTTCACCATTCCGGCGCCGCTCGCCGGGCTGCCGGGGCTGTCGATCCCGTGCGGGTTCGACGCCAAGGGCCTGCCGGTCGGGCTGCAGCTGACGGGCGACTATTTTTCCGAGGCGCGCCTGCTCGGCATCGCGCACCGCTACCAGCAGGCCACCGACTGGCACTTGCGCGTGCCGAAGGAGGCGCCGCTGTGAGCTGGGAAGTCGTGGTCGGGATCGAGACCCACACGCAGCTGCGCACGCAGAGCAAGATCTTCTCCGGCGCTGCGACCGCGTTCGGTGCCGCACCGAACACCCAGGCCTGCGCGGTCGACATCGCGCTGCCCGGCGTGCTGCCGGTGCTGAACCGCGCCGCGGTCGAGCACGCGGTGCGCTTCGGCCTCGCGATCGGCGCCAGGCTCAGCCTGCGTTCGGTGTTCGAGCGCAAGAACTACTTCTACCCCGATCTGCCCAAGGGCTACCAGATCAGCCAGTACGAATCGCCTATCGTTCAGGGCGGGTCGCTGAGCATCCACGCGGACGGGGGCGCGAAGACGATCCGCATCACCCGCGCCCACCTCGAGGAGGACGCCGGGAAATCGCTGCACGAGGACTTTCGCGGCATGTCCGGCATCGACCTGAACCGCGCCGGCACGCCTTTGCTCGAGATCGTCAGCGAGCCGGACCTGCGCGGGGCGAAAGAAGCGGTGGCCTACGCGCGCGCGCTGCACTCGCTCGTGACCTGGATCGAGATCTGCGACGGCAACATGCAGGAAGGCTCGTTTCGCTGCGACGCCAACGTCTCGGTGCGCAGAGCCGCGGACCAGCCGCTCGGAACGCGCTGCGAGATCAAGAACCTGAATTCGTTCCGCTTCATGGAGCGCGCGATCGAATACGAGGCGCGGCGCCAGATCGAGCTGCTCGAGAGCGGCGGCACGGTGGTTCAGGAGACCCGCCTGTACGATCCCGAGCGCGACGAAACCCGTCCGATGCGGACCAAGGAAGACGCGCAGGACTACCGCTACTTCCCCGACCCCGACCTGCTGCCGCTGGTGCTGTCGGAGGACGAGATCGACTCGATCCGCGCCACGCTGCCAGAGCTGCCCGCGGCGCGCCGAGCGCGCTTCACGACCGAGTATCGCCTCTCGGACTACGATGCTGCGGCCCTGACCGCCAGCAAGGCGAGCGCGGACTACTTCGAGCGGGCCGTGGCCGGCATCGAGCGCAAGCAAGAGACCCTCCAGGAGCGCGCCAAGCTGGTGGCGAACTGGCTGACGGTGGACCTCGCGGCGAAGCTGAACGCCGACGATCTCGCGCTCGAGTTGAGCCCGGTCGCGCCGGAGCGCCTGGCCAAGCTGTTGAGCCGGATCCTGGACCAGACGCTCTCGAACAAGATGGCCAAGGAGGTGTTCGACGCGATGTGGGCCGGGGAGGGCGAGCCCGACGCGATCATCGAGCGCAAGGGGCTGCGGCAGATAAGCGATGCGGCGGCGCTCGAGCAACTGGTGGACGACGTGCTGGCGGCCAACGCGAGGCAGGTCGAGGACTACCGGACGGGCAAGCAGAAGGCCTTCAACTCGCTGGTCGGGCAGGTGATGAAGGCCAGCGGCGGCCGGGCGAACCCCGCGCAGGTCAACGACATCCTGCGCCGCAGGCTAGGCTAGGCTAGGCTAGGCGCCCGCGGGAGCGCGCCTTCACCTGCCGCGCGTGAGCTGCTGGTAGCGCTTCTTGTCTTCGTCGTATCTGGCCTTGATCGCCTCGACGATCTGCTTCTTCACCGCCAGCAGCTCCTGCTGCGCAGCGAGGCCGGATTGGGCAGTCTCGATTTCAGACTCCACTGCGGCCGACTCGTTCGGCGCCGACTTCTTCTTGTTGAGCTCGGCGAGCCGCTTTTCGCGTTGCGCGATGTTGGCCTCGATGTCGACGATTTGCCTCTGCGGCTCGGCCAACGCGCGCGCGCGTGCGGCGTCGATATCCTTCTCGCTCGTGTAAGTGGCGAGCAGGGCGCGACTGCGGCGCGCCTCTTCTCTCGCGGCGGCGTCCTTTTCGCGCTGCTTCTCCTCCTCCGCCGCTTTGGTCGCCGGGTCCTCGTTGTAGACGGTCGGATCGAAGCGGTTGATCACCATCCCCTGCTTGTTCAGCTGCTCGTAGGGCTGGCCGATGCAGGCGCGCGGGATGACTTGGCCGTAGTACTTCTTGCCGTCCTTGCCCACGCAGCGGAACGACTGCGCCTGCGCCGCGAGCGGGATCGCAGCGAACGCCATGGCCACGAGCGCAGCGGGGAACGGTACGCAACGACGCATTGCTTGCCCTTTCGAGGAACGGCGATGGCGATATTCTAGCGCGGGGCGGGCGCGCGTTCACCTGCTAAAATCCGCTCCACCCCACCGCCTGCAACTCCCATGCACTCCGCCGACCGAAGCTTCATCGCCGAGACCACCGCCAGGATGCTGCTCGAGGTGAAGGCGGTCCTGTTCTCGGACGAAAAGCCATTCATCTTCACCTCCGGCTGGGCAAGCCCCGTCTATATCGACTGCCGCAAGCTGATCTTCTATCCGCGCATCCGCACGCAGCTGGTCGAGTTCGCCGCCGCGACGCTGCAGCGCGACGCCGGGTTCGAGCAGTTCGACGTGGTCGCCGGGGGCGAGACGGCGGGGATACCCTACGCGGCGTGGATCGCCGACCGGCTCGGCCTGCCGATGCAGTACGTCAGGAAAAAGCCCAAGGGCTTCGGCCGCAACGCCCAGATCGAGGGCGACATACGCGAGGGCGCGCGCACCCTGCTGGTCGAGGACCTGACCACGGACGGGCGCTCGAAGATCAATTTCTGCCAGGCCCTGCGCAACGCCGGTGCGATCGTGGACCACGTGTTCGTCAATTTCTACTACGACATCTTTCCCGAGTCGAAAAAGATCCTGGCCGATCTGAACGTGAGGCTGCATCATCTTGCGACCTGGTGGGACGTGCTGGCGGTCGTCAAGCGCGGCGCCTACCTGCCGGCGGCTCAGATCGACCAAGTCGAGAAGTTCCTCAACGCGCCGGCCGAGTGGTCCGCGGCGCACGGTGGCGCGGCGAGCTCGCCGACATCCTGAATGCGGATCGTCACGCTGAACGTGAACGGAATCCGTTCGGCGGCGAGCAAAGGCCTGTTCCGCTGGCTCACGGCGCAGCATGCGGACGTGATCTGCCTGCAGGAGATCAAGGCACAGGAAACCGACCTGGACGCCGCGCTGCACGCGCCCAAGGGATTCGCGGCCGGCTACGCGCTGGCCGAGAAGAAGGGCTACAGCGGGGTGGCGCTTTATTCGCGCCGCGCGCCCGACGCGCTGATCAAGGGCTTCGGCACGCACGAGTTCGACTCGGAGGGACGCTACCTCGAGGCGCGCTTCGGCAAGCTGTCCGTGATCTCGCTCTACCTGCCCTCGGGCTCGTCCGGCCCTCACCGGCAGGCTTCGAAATTTCGCTTCCTCGAGGCTTTTTTGCCGCAGCTGAAGAAGCTCTCGCGCTCCCGGCGGGAGGTGATCCTGTGCGGCGACTGGAATATCGCGCACAGGGAAATAGACCTCCGGAACTGGCGCTCGAACCAGAAGAACTCGGGCTTCCTGCCCGAGGAGCGCGCCTGGCTGAGCCGGGTGTTCGACGAGGTCGGGCTGGTCGACGTGTTTCGGCGCCTGAACCACGGGCCCGAGCAGTACACCTGGTGGTCGAACCGCGGCCAGGCGTGGGCCAAGAATGTCGGCTGGCGCATCGACTACCAGATCGCCACACCCGGCGTGGCGCAGACGGCTTTCAGGGAGTCGATCTACAAGCGGCGGCGCTTTTCCGACCACGCGCCGCTGACCATCGACTACGACTACCCTTTCTAGGGGCTGCGCGCCCGGCGTGCCGCGGCGGGTGCCGCGCGAAACAACCATGCCCGCGCGCCGCGGTAGACGCGCCACAGCGACCATCCGCTCGCGAGCCATTTCAGCACCCGCTTGGGCCGCAGCACGAACAGCAGCGCCAAGCTGCCGGCTATCCAGCTGGGGTGGCGCCTGAGCTCGGCAATCGCACCCGCGCCGGCTTCCAGCCATCGCGTCGCCGCGTCTGTGCGCGCGAGCATGGCGGCGATCGCCTCGCGCTCCGTATCCGCGCGAGCGACCAGCTCGGCTCTTCGCTCGCGCAGCGCGATGAGATGCTCGCGCGTCACGGCCTTTCCACCCGCTCGCGGTCGCGCGCGAACTCCCCGAGCGTGGACGCGAACAGGCGCGGCCGCTCGGCCAGGCGCCGGCGCACGAACAGCGTGCCAGCGATGCCGCAGGCGAGAAAGCCGGCGGCGAGCAGCCCGGCGGCGAGCAGTCGGTGCTCGTCCCAGAACGCGATCAGCACGAATACCGCGCCCAGCGCCACCGCGATGCCCAGGAACAAAAGCGTGACCAGTGTCCACAGCGCAATCTCGTACAGCCGGGCAACCTGCTCCTCGAGCTCGTTGGCTGCTAGGCGCGTGCGGGTCTCGGCGTAGGAAATCAGAGTGCGCGCAAAACCGCGCACCGGCCCAAGCACGCCGCGCTCCGGCTCGCTCATTCGAGCCTAGCGGCGATTGATGAGCGCGCCGAGCACAAAGCCGGCGAATGCGGCGATGCCGAGCGCGCGCCAGGGATTCTCGTGCACGTACTCCTCGACCGCGCGCGCCGCCTGCCCGGCCTTGTCTTCGAGCGCGCGCTCGGCATCGAGCAGCCTCTGCCTGCTGCGTGCGAGCGAGGCCTCGATGCGCTCGCGCGCGGCCGCCGCCTTCTCGCCGGCCTGGCCGGCGCTCGCGCGCAGCAGTTCTTCGGTGTCCGCGACCAGGGTCCTGAGATCGGCGACCAGTTTCTCGGCGCTGACTTCGGCGGCAGCGTTTTCGGCTTCGGAGTCCATGGCAGATCCCCCGCGAGGATATGTGACAATCCGGAACCCTCGATTTTACTCCTGCCCTGCGCACCGCATGCCGCTTTCCGCCTACGCCGCGGTGTTCCGCAGCCGCAGGATTCTGGTCCTGCTGCTGCTCGGATTTGCCTCCGGCCTGCCGCTCGCGCTGACCGGCGGCACGCTGCAGGCCTGGTTGACGGTCAAGGGGGTGGACCTCACTACCATCGGCCTGTTCGCCCTGGTGGGCCAGCCCTACACCTACAAGTTCCTCTGGGCGCCGCTGATGGACCGCTACAGCATCCCGCTGCTCGGCAGGCGGCGCGGCTGGCTGCTGCTGACGCAGCTCGCGCTGCTTGGCGCGATCGCCTGGATGGGAACGCTCTCGCCGCAGAACTCGCCCTGGCTGCTCGCGGGGCTTGCGCTCGCGGTCGCGTTTCTGTCCGCGTCGCAGGACATCGTGTTCGATGCCTATCGCACCGATATTTTGGGCGCCGAGGAGCGCGGCGCCGGCGCCGCGGTGTCGGTGTTCGGATACCGCATCGCGATGCTGGTGTCCGGAGGCCTCGCGTTGATCCTGGCCGACGGCTGGCTCGGCTGGACCGGCACTTACTGGCTGATGGCGGCGCTGATGCTGGTCGGCGTCGCCACGGTGTGGGCGGCCGAGGAGCCGGCCGCGCCGCCCCGCGCGCCGCACACGCTCGAGCAGGCGGTGCGCGAGCCCCTGGTTGAATTTTTCGGGCGCGACGGGGCTTGGCTGCTGCTGGTGCTCATCGTCCTGTACAAGCTGGGCGACGCTTTCGCCGGCAGCCTGTCGACCGCGTTCCTGCTGCGCGGGCCCGGGTTCTCGCTCACCGAGGTCGGTCTGGTGAACAAGTGGCTCGGCGTCGGCGCGACCATCATAGGCGCGCTCGCCGGCGGCGCGCTGATGGCGCGCCTTAGACTCTACCGGGCGCTGCTGCTGTTCGGCGTGCTGCAGGCGGTCACCAACCTCGGCTACCTGCTGCTCGCGCTCGCGGGCAAGAGCTACGCGCTGATGATCGGCGCGGTGGCGGCCGAGAACCTGTGCGGCGGCATGGGCACCGCGGCCTTCGTCGCGCTGCTGATGGCGATGTGCGACCGGCGCCACTCGGCTACCCAGTACGCGCTGCTCTCGGCACTCGCCGCGCTCGGCAGGGTGTACGTCGGCCCTGCCGCGGGCGAGATGGCCAAGACCCTCGGCTGGCCGGAGTTCTTCCTGTTTACCTTCCTGGTAGCCCTGCCAGGCGTGGCAATGTTGGTCTGGCAGCGGCGCCGAATCGAGGCGATCGATACGGCGCCGCATGACTGAGGGGGGGTCGATCAGTCCGCCGTAGTCGGATCGATGACCGAGCGCACCCGCGCCACGCTGTTGGCGGGGAACCCGCCCTGGCGCGCATGCTCGCGCACCGTCTCCGCGTCCGGCGCGATGTACAGGCAGTAGATCTTGTCGTCGGTGACGAAGCTTTGCTGCCACTGGATCTTCGGTCCCATGCTCTGCAGCACGCCGCAGGACTTCTGCGAGATGGCCTTCAGCTCCTGCGGCGGCAGCTTGCCGGCACCGGCGATCTCGCGCTCGATCACGAACTTGGGCATGTAAGTCTCCTTTGCTGGTTTGGCGGCCACGCAAGATGCGTCGCCCGGACCAACTCTGGCGCGGGCGAACGCGCCTGTATTGAGGCGATCGTCCCGATCTGCCGGGCGGATTGCCGGGAAGACGGGACAGCAGTCCCGAGCTAGGGGTGGGCGGCGCGCCGCCCGTTGCCGAGGCCCGCGTCGCGCGCCAGGACGATCGCCTGGTAGCGGTGCGCGACGCCGATCTTGTCGAACACCCGCGTGATGTGATTGCGCACCGTCTTCTGGGACAGCGCGAGCTCGGCGGCGATCTCGGCGTTGTCCAGTCCGCGCGCGATGCCTTCCAGCACCTGGCGCTCGCGCTCGGTGAGCGCCGCGAGCCGTCGGGCGATGCCCGCGGGTTCTTCTTGCTCTCCCGGCTCGCACAGGAAGGCCCGCACTTCCTCGACCAAGCGCGCCCATGCCGGCTCTTCGGGCAGCAGCATGTGGTTGTCGCTCTCGAGCTCGACGAAGCGCGCGCCCGGGATCAGCCCCGCCAGGCGTCGCCCCTCCTCGACGTGCACCGCCTTTTCCTTGCTGGCGTGAATGACGAGAGTCGGGCATTTGATGCGCCGCGCCGCATCTTGAACATCGGTACGGAAAGCCGCTTCGAGGAACGCGGGAACGTTCTCCTCACCAATCGCCTGGCGCTGCAGCTCGACCCAGGAGCGCAAATGGTCGATTCCGCCGCCGGGCTGGAACAGCGAAGCCCAGACCTGCATGAACTCGTGGTCCTCGACGCCCCAGCCCAGGCGCGCCATGTCGATGAACAGCTTCGCCTTGACAAGCTCGCGCGGCCGCTCGGTGCGCATGAAGTTGCCGCGCGCGTAGGTGCCGTAGAGAACCAGTTGGCTTACGCGCTCGCCGTGCCGCGCCGCGAATTCAACCGCGGTCGGTCCGCCCTGGCAGATTCCCAGCAAAGGGAAACGATCGAACCCCGCTGCCGCGACCACCGCCTCGAAATCGCGCGCCCAGGTTTCGCCGGATACGTTGCTGAAGGATCGGTCCGAGAGCCCGGTGCCGCGCATGTCGTAGCGCAGCAGGGTGTGCGAACGCGAGAAGTGCTCGAGCCAGGGTCGCCAGGCGAGGTTGCGCCAGTCGTGCTCGAGGTGGCCGAGCCAGGTCGCCGACATCACCAGCGGCGCGCCGCGACCGCTTAGCGCGTAGGCGATGCGCGCTCCGTCGAAGCTCGTGCAGAACCTTATCTGCTGGTCCATGCCTTGCCCAGGCCCGCGTCGCGCGCCAGGACGATCGCCTGGTAGCGGTGCGCGACGCCGATCTTGTCGAATACCCGCGTGATGTGATTGCGCACCGTCTTCTGGGACAGCGCGAGCTCGGCGGCGATCTCGGCGTTGTCCAATCCGCGCGCGATGCCTTCCAGCACCTGGCGCTCGCGCTCGGTGAGCGCGGCGAGCCGTTGCCCGATCCCCTCGGCCTCGCCTTGCGCGCCGGGCGCGCGCAGGAAGCCGCGAACCTCTTCCTTCAGGCGCGCCCAGGCGGGCTCCTCCGGCAGCAGCA
Source organism: Burkholderiales bacterium (assembly GCA_035517095.1). Classification (GTDB taxonomy): domain Bacteria; phylum Pseudomonadota; class Gammaproteobacteria; order Burkholderiales; family SG8-39; genus DAHVFK01. The sequence continues at coordinate 115,835 of DATIZK010000081.1, read as the reverse complement.
TGTGGTTTTCGCTCTCGAGCTCGACGAAGCGCGCGCCCGGGATCAGGCCTCCGAGCGACCGGCCTTCCTCGACCGGCGCCACCTTGTCACCGGCGGCATGTATGACCAGGGTCGGGCACTTCAGGCGTCGCGCGGCTTCGCGCACGTCGACGCGGAAGGTCGCGTCAAAGAACGAGGGTGCATTCGTGGCCGAGATAGCCGCGCGTTGCAGCGCGGTCCAGGAGCGCAAATGATCGATGCCGCCGCCGGGCTGGAACAGCGAACCCCAGACCTGCATGAAGGCGTTGTCGTCGCGCCCCCAGCCGAGCCGCGACATCTCGAGCAATACCCGGGCCTTGGCGAGCTCGGGCGGCAGATCGGTGCGCAACAGCATGCCGCGCGCATAGGTGCCGTACAGCACCAGGTGGCTGACTCGTTCGCTGTGGCGCGCAGCGTATTCGATCGCGATCGGCCCGCCCTGGCAGACTCCCAGCAGCGGAAACCGCTCGACGCCGGCTGCGTCGACTACGTCGGCGAGATCGCGCACCCAGGTGTCGAGCGATGCATTGGTAAACGAGCGATCCGAAAGCCCGGTCCCGCGCAGGTCGTAGCGCAGCAGGGTGTAATCGCGCGAGAAATGCTCGAGCCAGGGAAGCCAGGCGAGGCTATTCCAGTCCTGCTCGAGATGCCCCAGCCAGGTGGCTGACATCACTAGCGGCGCGCCGCGGCCGCTTAGCGCGTAGGCGATGCGCGCGCCGTCGAAGCTGGAACAGAACCTTATCTGCTGGTCCATGCCTTGCGATCATACTGCGCCGGTGCTGGCCGACGCGATCATCCGCCTCACGGCCCTTTGCGGCAGTCCAGCAGGCGCTTTTTCTGCCGTCCCTTGTGGTCGAAGTTCGCCGGGTCGAGCCAGCGCTCGAACACCTGCCTGAGCGTGGGCCATTCCTTGTCGATGAGCGAGAACCATGCGGTGTCGCGGTTTTCGCCCTTGACCACCATGTGCTGGCGGAACGTGCCTTCGTAGCTGAAGCCGAAGCGCGCCGCGGCGCGGCGCGAAGGCTCGTTTAGGGCGTTGCACTTCCACTCGAAGCGCCGGTAGCCGAGCTGGTCGAAGGCATGGCGCGCGAACAAGAACAGCGCCTCGGTCGCGACCCGCGTGCGGGCGATCGCAGGCCCCCACAGGATGCTGCCGATCTCGATCACGCCGTGCTCGGGAACGATGCGCATCAGGGCCTGGCGCCCCTCGCAGCGTCCGCTCGCCGAGTCGATCACCGCGAAGTAAAGCGGATCCTCGGATGCGGCAGAGCGCTCGAGCCAGCGCTCGAAATCCTGGCGCGACTGCGGCGCTTCGAACAGGTAGCGAAAGCGCTCCTCGGCGCCGGCAGCCATGGACGCCTCGAACAGCTGCTCGCCGTGGCGCCGCGGCTCGAGCGGCTCGAGGCGACAATAGCGTCCTTCGAGCGGTGCACGCTCGGGACGCGGGCGACTTGACCACGGCACGGGGGTAGACAGCGACGTCACCTTGTAGGCTGGGAGAAAAGCAAGCTGCCGGCCTGCACGCAGGGCCCCGCCAGTCGCTCCTCAGCGCTCCTCAGTTCGCACCGCGCATAGCGTAGCGGCGAAACAACCGCGCGTACAGCACGAGGCGGCTCGCCTGCAGCTCTCCCGCCACGTGGAACGGCGCGCGCGGCAATCAGGCGCACAACCGCGCGGGGCAAGGGCGCTCAGCCAGCCGCACAGCGGTACACCGCAATGCTGCCAAACAGGCTTGGCAGGAAGTTCACCTGCCGGCCCTGGTGCAGCGCCACCCGCTCGCGGATGCGGATGCCGAGCTTGCGGCAAAGATCCTCGAAGTCGGTGGTGGTGCACAGGTGCACGTTCGGCGTGTTGTACCACTCGTAGGGCAGCTCCTCGGACACCGGCATGCGCCCCAGGAGCACCTGCACGCGCGCCGACCAATGGCCGAAGTTGGGGAACGACACGATCGCCTCGCGTCCCACGCGCAGCATCTCGCGCAGGAGCTGCTCGATGCGGCGGATGGTCTGCAGCGTCTCGGACAGGATCACGGTGTCGAACGAGCCGTCGCGGAACAGCGACAAGCCGCTCTCGAGGTCGAGCTGCAGCACGTTGATGTCGTTCTTGACGCAGGCCACGACCTCCGCGTCGTCGATTTCTACCCCGTAGCCGGGCGCCTCGCGCGCTTCCCACAGGTAGCGCAGCAGCGCGCCGTCGCCGCAGCCCAGGTCGAGCACGCGCGCGCGCTGCGTCACCCAGCGTGCCACGGCGGCGAAATCGGGGCGCGCGGCGAGCAGCGCCTGCTCGGACGAGGTCACAGCTCGATGTTCCCGAAATAGGCGCGCAGCGCGCCGAAATAGCGCGCGTCGTCCATGAGGAAGGCGTCGTGCCCGCCGGGCGCATCGATCTCCAGGTACGACAGGATCTTGCGCGCGTCCAGCAGCGCCTTGACCAGCTCGCGCGAGCGCGCGGGCGCGAAGCGCCAGTCCGACTTGAACGAGACCACCAGGAACGCCGCCTTGGCGCGCGCGACCGCGGCCGAGAGGTCGCCGCCGAAGTCCGCCGCCGGATCGAAGTAGTCCAGCGCCTTGGTAATGCGCAGGTAGGTATTGGCGTCGAAGTAGCTGGAGAACTTGTCTCCCTGGTGGCGCAGGTAGCTCTCGACCTCGAAGTCGATGTCGAAATCGAATCCGAGGGCCGCGCGCCGCAGCTGGCGGCCGAACTTGCCCATCATCGCCTGGTCCGAGAGGTAGGTGATGTGCCCGATCATGCGCGCGATGCGCAGCCCCCTGACCGGCACTACGCCCTTGTCGTAGTAGTGCCCGCCGTAGAAATCCGGGTCGGTGGTGATCGCCTGGCGCGCGACCTCGTTGAAGGCGATGTTCTGTGCCGAGAGCTTGGGCGTCGCCGCGATGACGAGCGAGTGCCGGATGCGTTCCGGGTAGGACAGCGTCCACTGCAGCGCCTGCATCGCGCCCAGGCTGCCGCCCATTACCGCCGCGAAGCGCTCGATGCCCAGCCGATCGGCCAGCTGCGCCTGGGACTCGACCCAGTCCTCGACCGTGACCACCGGGAAGTCACCGCCCCAGGGCCTGCCGGTTGCCGGGTTGGGGCTCATCGGCCCGGTCGAGCCGTGGCAGCCGCCGACGTTGTTCACGCCGATGACGAAGAAGCGGCGCGTGTCGAGCGGCTTGCCGGGGCCTACCAGGTTGTCCCACCAGCCGAGCTCGTCCTCGCGCCCGGCGTAGTAGCCCGCGACGTGGTGCGAGGCGTTGAGCGCGTGGCACACCAGAACCGCGTTGGACTTCGCCGCGTTTAGCTCGCCGTAGGCCTCGTAGGCCAGCTCGAAGCCGGGCAGCTCGGCGCCGCTGCGCAGCTTCAGCGGCGCGTCGAAGCGCGCTTTCTGCGCGACGACCGCGCCAACGGAAGAGGGATCGTGAGCTGCGTTCAATGCCGTCTCTTTAGCGGTATTTGTTAGGCGCCCGCAATCTGAACATCAAATCGGCGCCGATGCGCGATTATAGCCGAGCGGCGGCCTCGCTCAATCGGCCGCCTTGGCGACACCGCTGGCGAGCAGCGCCTCGATCGCGCTCTCGTCGAGCCCCGCCTCGGCGAGCAGCTCGCGCGTGTGCTCGCCGTGGCGCGGTGCGTGCAGGCGGTACTCGGGCACCGTTTCCGACCACTCCGAGGGCACGGCCATCGAGCGGATGCGGCCCTCGCTGGGATGCTCGATCTCGCGCAGGTAGCCGATCGCGGCGAGGTGCGGGTCGGCGATTATCTCGGTCAGGCTGTTCATGCGCTGCACCGGGATGTCGGCTGCCTCGAGCGCCGCGATCCATTCCTCGGTACTGCGCATTCTCATCTGCGCGTCCACCAGCGCATAGGCATCGTCGTAGTTCCTGCTGCGCGCCTCCTGGTCGCGGAATTTCTCCGATTGCATCAGCTCCGGTTTTCCGATCAGGGCGAAGAACGCCTTCCATTGCTTGTCGTTGTAGATCAGCGCGCAGACGTAGCCGTCCGCGGTCTGGAACGGGCGACGGTCGCGCGCGAGCATCCTGGCATAGCCGGGCTCGCCGGCGGGCGGCTCGAAGCTGTGGCCGCCGAGGTGCTCGCCGAGCACCGTCTGCAGCAGGCTCTCGAACATCGGCACGTCGACGCGCTGGCCCTTGCCGGTCCTCTCGCGCGCGTAGAGCGCGGCGCACACCGCATTGGCGATGTGCAGGCCGACAGTGCGGTCGGCGATGATCACGGGCGCGTAGCGCGGCACGTCCGCGCCCTGCTTCTTCAGCAGCCAGGGGATCCCGGCTGCGCCCTGGATCAGGTCGTCGTAGGCCGCCTTGGCGGCGTAGGGGCCGCGCTGGCTGTAGCCGAAGCCGCCGACGTAGATGATGCGCGGGTTGACCGCGCGCAGGTCCTCGTAGGCGAGCTTCAGGCGCGCCATGGCCTGCGGGCGGATGTTGTACACCAGCACGTCCGCGTCCTTTGCCAGCGCGAGCAGGGCCTCGCGCGCGGCGGTCTGCTTCAGATCAAGCGCGAGCGCGCGCTTGTTGCGGTTGGCATGCAGGAAAATGTGGCCCATGCCGGCATGACGCGCGGGCCAGGCGAATCGCATCACGTCGCCCTCGGGCGGCTCGACCTTGATCACGTCCGCCCCCAGGTCGGCCAGGATCTGCGTCGCGTACGGCCCCATCACCACCGTGGTGAGGTCGAGGATCTTCACGCCGTGCAGCGGTCCGGGCATGGGGCTATGCGTTCAGTCTCGCGAGCAGCTCGCGCGTGCGGCGCGGATCGGCGCTGCGCAGCACGCGCTGCGCCAGCGGCCGCACCTCGTTCAGGTCGGTGCGCAGGATGCGCTCCTTGATCGCGAGCAGCTGTGCCGGGTGCATGGAGAAATTGCGCAGCCCGACGCCGAGCAGCAGGCGCGTGAGCAGCAGGTCGCCGGCCATTTCGCCGCAGACCGCGATCGGCACGCCGGCGCGGGTCGCGGTGCGGATGCTGTGCGAGACGAGATGAAGCACTGCCGGGTGCAGCGGGTCGTAGAGGTGCGCCACCGCGTCGTCGGTGCGGTCGATCGCCAGCGTGTACTGGATCAGGTCGTTGGTGCCGAGTGAAAGGAAATTCAGCCGCCGCATGAACATCGGCAGCGCGAGCGCCGCGGCCGGGATCTCGATCATGCCGCCGACCTCGACCGAGCGGTCGTAGGGCTCACCCTTCTCGTCCAGCTGCTGCTTGGCCTGCTTGAGCAGCGCTAGCGACTGCTCGATCTCCTGCGCGTGCGCCACCATCGGCAGCAGGATCCTCACCCTGCCGTAGTGCGAGGCGCGCAGGATCGCGCGCAGCTGGGCGAGGAACATCTGCGGCTCGGCCAGGCAGAACCGGATCGCGCGCAGGCCCATGGCGGGGTTCGGCCGCACCGCCCCGTTACCGGACAGGGTTTTGTCGGCGCCGATGTCCAGGGTGCGCAGCACCACGACGCGCCCGTGCATCGCCTGGGCGACTTCGCGGTAGGCCTCGAACTGCTCGTCCTCGGAGGGCAGGTCCTTGCGGTTCATGAACAGGAACTCGCTGCGGAACAGGCCGATGCCCTCGGCGCCCGCGGCGAGCGCCTGCGGCACGTCCTGCGGCAGCTCGATGTTGGCGTAGAGCTCCACTGCCACCGCGTCGAGCGTCGCCGCGGGCGTCGAGCGCAGGCGCTGAAGCTTCCTGCGCTCGAGCTCGAGCTGGGACTGGCGCAGCTGGTACTCGGCCAAGACGACCGGGTCCGGGTCCACCACCACCACGCCCTGCACGCCGTCGACGATCAGCAGCTCGTTCTCGCGAATCGTCTGGCGCGCGTGGTGCAGACCGACGATCGCCGGGATGCTCAGGCTGCGCGCCAGGATCGCGGTGTGCGAAGTCACGCCGCCGACGTCGGTGACGAAGCCGCCGTAGTGGTGGCGCTTGAACAGGATCATGTCCGCGGGCGACAGGTCATGCGCCACCACGATCAGGTTCTTCTCGTCGGAGGCGCGCGGCTCGGCGAGCGTCTGCCCGCCGATCAGGGCGTTCAACACGCGCTCGACCACCTGCGCGATGTCGGCCTTGCGCTCGCGCAGGTAGGGGTCCTCGATCTCCTCGAACTGCGCCACCAGCTTGTCCATCTGCTGTACCAGCGCCCACTCCGCGTTGCAGCGCTGCTCGCGGATCAGCGCGCGCGGCGCGTGCGAGAGCGAGGAGTCGTCCAGGATCATGCGGTGCAGGTTGAGGAAGGCCGCGAACTCGGCCGGCGCGTCGGCCGGGACGTGCGAGCCGAGCGCGGCAAGCTCCTCGGTCGCGCGCAGGATCGCGGCGTCGAACCTGGCGATCTCCGCCTCGACCGATTCTTCCGGAATCTGGTAGTGCGCCACTTCCAGCCGCGCGGTCGACACCAGGTGCGCGTGGCCGATCGTGATCCCGCCGGACACGCTCGAGCCGTGCAGGACGAAGTTCATTCGCCTTCCCCGAACTTGTCCGCGATCAGCGCCTCTATCGCAGCCAGCGCGGCCTCGGCGTCCTCGCCGTCGGCTTCGATGCAGACCGAGCTACCTTTGCCGGCGGCCAGCATCATCACGCCCATGATGCTCTTGGCGTTGACTCGGCGTCCGTTGCGCGCGAGGTGAATCTCGCTCTGGAAGCGGCTCGCGAGCTGCGTCAACTTGGCCGAAGCGCGGGCGTGCAGGCCGAGCTTGTTGACAATGGTTGCCTCAACGCTCGGCATTGCAGCAATCGGAATTCATGTGCACCACTCCGTCCACACCCCCCGAAAGCGCCTTTTCGACCACGGAGGCGAGCGGCTCGTTGCGGTAGGTGAGGGCACGGATCAGCATCGGCAGGTTGACGCCCGAGATGCCCTCGATGCGCCCCTTCTGCAGCAGGCGCATGGCGATGTTGCCCGGCGTGGCGCCGTAGATGTCGGTCAGCACCAGCACGCCGTCCCCGCCGTCGAGCTCGCGCACGAACTCGCGCGCAAGCGGCAGGATCGCCTCCGGGTCGTCGTGCACCGTGACGCCCACCTGGCGCACGCGCAACGGCCGCTTGCCAAGGACGTGGCTCGCGGCGTGGATGAGCGACTCGCCGAGCGCGCCGTGCGAGATGATCAGGATACCGATCAAGTGCGGAGCTTCTTCTGCAGCGCCTCGACGTACATCCCCGGCACGTCGAAGCCGGTCTGGTCCAGGATCTCGCGGAAGCACGTCGGGCTGGTCACGTTGACCTCGGTGACCCAGTCGCCGATCACGTCCAGCCCGACGAACAGCAGGCCGCGCGCCGCGAGCACGGGACCGAGCGCCTCGGCGATCTCGCGATCGCGCTTGGTCAGCTTGCGCGCCTCGCCGCGCGCGCCGGCCGCGAGGTTGCCGCGCGACTCGCCGGCCTTGGGGATGCGCGCCAGGCAGTAGGGCACGACCTCGCCGTCGATCATGATCACCCGCTTGTCGCCGTCTGTGATCTCGGGTATGTAGCGCTGCGCCATCACGCTGCGCGTGCCGCCCTGCGCCATGATCTCGACGATCACGTTGCGGTTCGGGTCGCCGCTGCGCACGCGGAAGATGTTTTCGCCGCCCATCACGTCGAGGCGCTTGACCACCACATCCTGCTGCTCGTCCATGAACGCGTGAATCTGGCGCGGGTCGCGCGTCACCAGCGTCGGCGCGACGAACTGCGGGAATTCGGTGATCGCGATCTTCTCGTTGTGGTCGCGGATCGCCGCGGGCGAATTGAACACCCGCGCGCCTTCGCGCTCGGCCGCCGACAGCAGCCAGGTGCTGGTCACGTACTCGAGGTCGAACGGCGGGTCCTTGCGCATCAGCACCGCGTCGAATTCCGCCAGGCGCCGGCGCGCGTTGCCGTCGGCGCGGTACCAGTCCTGGTCGTTGTCGGTAAGCGCGATGCGCGTCGTCTCGGCGGTAACGCCGCCGGCGCGCCAGGCGATGCCCGGCTGCTCGCACACGAACACGCCGTGGCCGCGCGCCTGCGCGGCGCGCATCATCGTGACCGTGGTGTCCTTGTAGGCCTTGAGCTCGGGGAGCGGGTCGATGATGAAGAGGAATTGCATCGCTCGCGGCAGGGGCTGCGCGCCCGCTCGCCCCGCGTTACTTGCTGTGCGACACCATGTACTCGATCGCGGCGCGGATGTCGGCGTCCGAATACGACGGATTGCCGCCCCTGGGCGGCATCGCGCCCTTGCCGTGCAGCGCCACGCTGAGCAGCGTGTCCATGCCGGTCGCGATGCGCGGCGCCCAGGCGGCCTTGTCGCCGAACTTCGGCGCCCCCGCGGCCCCCGTGCCGTGGCAGGCGATGCAGGTCGTCTGGTAGATCTTCTCGCCGTCCGGCGGCCCGGACTGGGCCACCGCGACGGGCGCGGGTGCGCTTGCCGCGCTGCCTTCCGCGGCGGCTTCGGGGGAGCCCGCGAACACGACGCGGCCCACGGGGTGGATGCGCGCGGCGACCGCCTCGGGGGTCAGGGCCGAGGGATCCGCGGTCTGGCGGTCGATCACCAGCTGCACCAGCAGCACGATGCCGATGATCGGCACCAGGAACGCGAGCAGCACGACCGTGATCAGCTGTTTCGGCGTCTTGATGAAGGAGGAATGCTCGTCGTGCTCGCTCATTCGCGCGTCCTGCCGGCAAGTGTGCAAAGGAATGATTTTAGCGTGAATCTCCGCGCGCGCGGAACCCGCCGGCCGCGCGTGGACTGGAAGGGCGAAAAGGGCTATCCTTCGCGCCTCCCCGGGCGCCCGTAGCTCAGCTGGATAGAGTGTCGGTCTCCGAAGCCGAAGGTCGTGGGTTCGACTCCCGCCGGGCGCGCCAGAGTTTCCTCAGCGATGCATGCACCAGCATGAGCGACAAACCGATCAGCCGCTTTCCCGTCCCCGGTCTCGAGGCCCTGCCCGAGGACGTGCGCACCCGCATCCTCGAGGTGCAGGAGAAGTCGGGCTTCGTGCCGAACGTGTTTCTCGCGCTGGCGCACCGGCCGGCGGAGTTCCGCGCCTTCTTCGCCTACCACGACGCGCTGATGGAAAAGGAAGGAGGCCTTTCCAAGGCCGAGCGCGAGATGATCGTTGTCGCTACCTCGGGCGCGAACCAGTGCCAGTACTGCGTGGTGGCGCACGGCGCGATCCTCAGGATCCGGGCCAGGAACCCGCTGGTGGCCGACCAGGTGGCGGTCAACTATCGCAAGGCCGACATCACGCCGCGCCAGAAGGCGATGCTCGATTTCGCGCTCAAGACCGCGCTTCAGGCGCAGGCGATCGGCGAGGCCGACTTCGCGGCGCTGCGCGCGCACGGCTTCTCGGACGAGGACATCTGGGACATCGGCGCGATCGCGGCCTTCTTCGCGCTGTCGAATCGCATGGCCAACCTGACCGACATGCGGCCGAACGACGAGTTCTACCTGCTCGGGCGACTGCCGAAGCAGAAGTAGCGCCGCTTCAGGCCGCAAGCGGCGGGCGGCGCATGCCGACCCGGGTTTCCTGCTCGAAGGCGTGCGCGAGCTGCAGCACGCCGAAGTCGTCGCGGTAGCGCCCGACGATCTGCAGGCCCACGGGCAGCCCCGGCTGGTCGTCGGTGAATCCCGCCGGAACCGAGATTGCCGGGTGGCTGGTGACGGTGATGTACCAGCAGGTCTTCATCCAGTCGATGTAGCTGCCGAGCTTCACGCCGTTGATCGTGTCGACGTAGGGTTGCGAGGCCGGGAACGGCGGCACCTGATTCACCGGCAGCAGCAGGAACTCGTAGCGCTGCATGAACTCGCGCATGCGGCGGTAGAGGTCCGAGCGCAGCGCCATCGCGCGCGCGATTCGCGGCCCGTCGAGCTTGAGTCCTTGCTCGATGTTCCAGACCACGGTGTCCTTCATCCTGCCGCGGTGCCGTTCCAGCAGCGGGCCGTACTTCTGCACGAATCCGAGCGCGCGCAGCACCTGGAACACCTCGTCGGCGCCCGTAAGCTCCGGCTCGGCCCGCTCGACGACGCAGCCCAGAGACTCGAACACCTTGCGCTGCGCTTCGAGCACTTTGGTCACGCGCGGGTCCACCGGCAGGCCGCCGAGGTCCTTCGACCAGGCGACGCGCACCTTGCGGAAGTCGCGTGCGAGCGGCCGCGCGAACGCGCTGCCCGGCTCGGCGATGCTGACCGGCGAGCGCATGTCGGGGCCCGCCATGGCAGAGAACAGGAACGCGACGTCCTCGACCGTGCGCGCGATCGGGCCGAGCACCGGCAGCGTGCCCCAGGCGTCGTCGGCTGGGTAGTTGGGCACGCGCCCCGGCGTGGGGCGAAAGCCCACCACGTTGCAGAAATTGCCGGGGTTCCTGAGCGAGCCGCCGAGATCGGAGCCGTCGGCGAACGGCAGCATGCCGCAGGCGGCCGCCACTGCCGCGCCGCCGGAAGAGCCGCCGCAGGTCTTGTCGGGGTCGTAGGGGTTGAGCGTGGCGCCGAAGACCTTGTTGAAGGTCTGGCTCCCGGCGCCAAATTCGGGCGTGTTGGTCTTGCCCAGCGTGATCGCGCCCGCGGCCGTCAGCCGCTCCACCAGCACGTGGTCCTCGCCCGGCACGTTGTCGGCGTAGATCGGCGAGCCGAAGGTGGTGCGGATGCCCTTGGTGAGGACCAGGTCCTTGTAGGCGATCGGCAGGCCGGCGAGCACGCCGGGGCGCGCGCCCTTGCGTTCCAGCGCCCTGGCCCGCTCGAGCGCCTGCTCGGGCAGGAAGGTGACGATCGCGTTCAGTTTCGGGTTGACGCGCTCGATCTGCGCGACGTAGGCCTTCATCACCTCGAGCGCGGACAGTTTGCGGGCGCGGATCTGGCGCGCGAGTTTCTTCGCCGGCTGGAACACGATGTCGTTCATGGGTCTCTCACATCAGCACGATGTCGAACTGCTCCTGGTTGTAGCTGGTCTCGACCTGCATCGAGATCGGCTTGCCGATGAAGTCCGACAGCATCGCGAGCGAGGCCGACTCGTCTTCCAGGAACAGGTCGCTCACCTTCTGCGAGGCGAGGATGCGGTATTCGCGCGCGTTGAAGGCGCGCGCCTCGCGCAGGATCTCGCGCAGGATCTCGTAGCACACGGTGCGCGCGGTCCTGACCTCGCCGCGCCCGCCGCAGGTCGGGCAGGGCTCGCACAGCACGTGGGCGAGCGATTCGCGCGTCCTCTTGCGCGTCATTTCCACCAGGCCCAGGGCGGTGAAGCCGTTGACCGTCATCCGGGTGCGGTCGCGCGCGAGCGCCTTGTTGAACTCCGCCAGCACCGCGGCGCGGTGCTCCTCGCTTTCCATGTCGATGAAGTCGATGATGATGATGCCGCCCAGGTTGCGCAGCCTGAGCTGGCGCGCGATCGTCTGCGCCGCCTCGAGGTTGGTCTTGAAGATAGTGTCGTCGAAGTTGCGCTGGCCGACGAAGCCGCCGGTGTTGACGTCGATCGTGGTCATCGCCTCGGTCTGGTCGATGATGAGGTAGCCGCCCGACTTGAGCTCGACACGGCGCGAGAGCGCCTTTTCGATCTCGGGCTCGACGTTGTGCAGGTCGAACAGCGGCCGCGCGCCGGTGTAGTGCTCGAGCTTCGGGCGCAGCTTTGGCATGTAGGTCTCCGCGAAAGCGGCGAGCTTCTGGAAGTTCTCGCGCGAGTCGACCACTAGGCGCTCGGTAGCCCCGGAGGCCATGTCGCGCAGCACGCGCTGCGCGAGCGACAGGTCCTGGTACAGCAGCTGCGGCGGCTGCGCGCCGAGCGAGCGCTGGCGGATGTCGCGCCACAGGTGGCGCAGGTACTCGATGTCGGCGGCGAGCTCGCCCGCGTCGGCGGCCTCGGCCAGGGTGCGGATGATGAAGCCGCCCTTCTCGTCCGGCGGCAGCAGCTCCCTGACCTTGTCGCGTAGCAGCTGGCGGCCGTTCTCGCCCTCGATGCGCTGCGAGATGCCGATGTGCGGGTCCTGCGGTAGGTATACCAGCATGCGCCCGGCGATCGAGATCTGGGTCGTCAGGCGCGCGCCCTTGGTGCCGATCGGGTCCTTCGCCACCTGCACCAGCAGCGGCTGGCCTTCCGAGAGGATCTGCTCGATCGCCCTGGCGGGCTCGGCGCCGGCGGCGCCGGGCTGGCGCCGGTGCTCGAAGATGTCGGCCACGTGCAGGAAGGCCGCGCGCTCCAGCCCGATCTCGACGAAGGCGGACTGCATTCCCGGCAGCACCCGCGCGACGCGCCCCATGTAGATGTTCCCGACCAGGCCGCGGCTTGCGCTGCGCTCGATGAGAAGCTCCTGCACCACGCCGGCGTCGAGCACCGCGACGCGCGTTTCCTGCGGCGTGACGTTAATAAGGACTTCTTCGCTCACGCGCCGTACCCATCCGCTCGATTGCCTGCGCCGTCTCGTAGAGCGGCAGTCCCACGACCCCGGAATAGCTGCCGCGGATGGCCGCGATGAACTGCGCGGCGCGGCCCTGGATCGCGTACGCGCCGGCCTTGTCGTCGGCCTCGCCGCTGGCCACGTACTGGCGGATCTCGTCTTCGCTCAGGGCGCGAAACTGCACCATCGTGCGCGCGAGCTCGGCCTCGGTGCGCTCGTCGTACTTCAGCACCACCGCGGAGAGCACCTCGTGCTCGCGGCCCGAGAGCTCGGCCAGCATGCGCGCGGCGTCGGCGCGGTCGGCGGGCTTGCCGAAGATTCGCCCCTCGAGCGCGACCGTGGTGTCCGCGGCGAGCACCGGCGCGCGCGGCAGGTTGCGCTGCATCAGCCGCTTCCAGCCCATTTCGGCCTTCGCCATGGCGATGCGCTCGACGTAGGCGCGCGGCGACTCGCCTGCGAGCACCTCTTCGCTGACCTCGTCGCCGTCCGGGCGGGCGCGGAACATCAGCAGGTGAAAGCGCACCCCGATCTGCGCCAGCAGCTCGCGCCGGCGCGGGCTGCGCGAAGCGAGGTACAGGCTGCGGTCGAGCGAAGCGAGCACGGGCGGCACCGTCCGGAGGGGCCCGCGAAGTGTAGCAGAGCGCGGCGGCCGCTATGCCCGGTGGTAGGGATGTCCCCCGAGCAGGGAGGCGGCGCGGTAGAGCTGCTCGCACAGCACCACCTGCGCCAGCGCGTGCGGCAGGGTGAAGGCCGACAGGCGCAGCTGCAAGGCAGCATCGCGTCTGAGTGCAGGGTCGAGCCCGTCCGGCCCGCCGATCGCGAACGCAGTCGTCGGCCCGTCGTCGATCCAGCGCCGCAGTTGGGCGGCGAACTGGGCGCTGCCGAGCTCCCGCCCGCGCTCGTCGAGCGCCACCAGGCGCGCGCCGCGCGGCAGGCGCTCGCGGATGCGCGCGGCCTCCAGCGCGAGCAGGCGCTCGAGTGGCTTGCCCGTGCTGCGCGGCTCGGGCCTGACCGTCTCGAGCGCGGTGTCGAAGCCGCGCGGCATGCGCTTGAGATATTCGGCGCAGGCCGCCTGCGCCCAGGCCGGCGCCTTAGAGGCGACCGCGACGATGAGCAGTCTTGCCACGCGTGCGCCCGCCTGCGGCCTGCTTGAGCCGCACCGCCTGTCCGCCCCAGATCTCCTCCAGGTTGTAGTAGCTGCGCACCGCGGGGTGCATCAGGTGCACTACGACGTCGCCCAGATCGACCAGTACCCACTCGGCGTTGGCTTCGCCCTCGACGCCGTAGACGCGGCCGCCCTGCTCGCGGATCTTCTCCTGCACTCGGTCGGCGAGCGCCTTGACCTGGCGCGTCGAGTCGCCGCTGGCGATGACTACGCGCTCGAACATGGACGGCAGGCGCGCGGTGTTGAACACCAGGATGTCGCGCGCCTTGATGTCTTCCAGCGCGTCCACCACCGTGCGCTGCTTCTTGCGGATATCCATCAGCGATACAGTCGGTGCGTTGAGATGTAGTCCAGCACGGGGGGCGGCAGCATACCCGAGACGTCCTCGCCGCGCGCGACGCGGGCGCGGATCTCGGTCGAGGAGACGTCGAGCGGCGCCATCTCCACGCGCAGCACCGGCCCGGCGGCGCGTACCTCGGCGCCCGCTTCGGGTGCCCAGCCGGGGCGCGCCACGACCGCGATGCGCGCCAGTCCGAACAGCTCGCGCCAGCGGTGCCAGCCGGCCAGCTTCTCGTACTGGTCGCTTCCGATCAGCAGCACCAGGGGCGCTTCGGGCCCCAGCTCGGCCCGCAGCGCGGCGAGCGTGTCGACCGTATAGCCCGAGGCCTGCGGCGCGAGCTCGCGCGCGTCGATCGCGCAGCGCGGCTCGCCCGCGAGCGCGAGCTCGAGCATCGCAAGCCGGTGCTCGGCCGGGGCGACCGGCGCGGGGCGATAGCGCGGCGCACCGGTCGGGATCCACAGCAGGCGCGCGAGCCCGAGCGTGTCGAGCGCGAGCCGCGCGATGCGCAGGTGGGCGTTGTGAACCGGGTCGAAGGTGCCGCCGAAGATGCCGATCGGCGCTTTCACTGACGCACTTCGCCGTGCCCCATTACGACGAACTTCCGGGTGGTGAGGCCTTCCAGGCCGACCGGGCCGCGGGCGTGCAGCTTGTCGGTGGAGATTCCGATCTCGGCGCCGAGGCCGAACTCGTAGCCGTCGGCGAAGCGGGTCGAGGCGTTGACCAGAACCGAGCTCGAATCGACTTCGCGCAGGAAGCGCTCGGCGCGCGCGCGGTCGTCGGTGACGATCGCGTCGGTATGCTGCGAGCCGTACTTGGCGATGTGCGCCATGGCCTGGTCGATGTCGCGCACCACCCGGATCGACGCCACCGGCGCGAGCCACTCGGTGTAGTAGTCCTGCTCGCTCGCGGGTTTGGCGTCCGGCACCAGGCGGCGGGTGGCCTCGTCGCCGCGCATTTCGACCGACTTGGCGCGGAAGATCTCGGCGATGCGCGGCAGGATCTTCGGCGCGATGCCCTCGGCCACCAGCAAAGTCTCCATGGTGTTGCAGGTGCCGTAGCGCTGGGTCTTGGCATTGTCGACAATGCGCAACGCCATGTCCGGGTCGGCGCGTTCGTCGACGTAGACGTGGCACACGCCGTCGAGGTGCTTGATCATCGGCACGCGCGATTCGCGCATCAGGCGCGCGATAAGCTCCTTGCCGCCGCGCGGCACGATAATGTCCACATATTCGGTCAGGGTGATCAGCTCGCCTACCGCCGCGCGATCGGCGATCCGCACCACCTGCACCGCGGCCTCGGGCAGCCCGGCAGACTTCAGGCCCGCGCGCACGCAGGCCGCGATCGCCTGGTTGGAGTGCAGCGCTTCCGAGCCGCCGCGCAGGATGCAGGCGTTGCCCGCCTTGACGCACAGCGCCGCCGCGTCCGCGGTGACGTTCGGGCGCGACTCGTAGATGATGCCGATCACGCCGAGCGGGACTCGCATGCGCCCGACCTCGATCCCGCTCGGGCGCGTGACCCGGTCGCTGATCTCTCCGACCGGGTCGGGCAGCGCCGCGACCTGCTCGATCCCCTCGGCCATCTGCTCGACCGAGGCGCGGGTGAGGGTCAGGCGGTCGATGAAGGCGGCGTCGCGGCCGTCGCGTTGCGCCTGCTCGGCGTCGGCCCGGTTGGCCTCGAGCAGGTTTGCCGCGCCATTGCGGATCTCGGCCGCCATGGCGCGCAACGCCCGGTTCTTGGTCTCGGTCGCCGCGCGTGCGAGCTCGTGCGAGGCGCCGCGCGCGGCGCGGCCGAGCTCCCGCACGTATTGGCGGACGTCCACCGTCCTGCCGTCAAGCTTCTGATCCATGGGCCAATTTTAACCCCAGCTTGAGGAACTCATCCCACGCCTCGAGCCGGGCCACGCCCTTGATCGCGCGATCGATGAGCGCCGCCTGCGCCAGCGCGCGCTCGATCGCGGCGGCCGGAAGCCGGCGCACGGCGGCCCTGACCGAGGCCTGGCGCGGTCCCCAGACCCGGTTCTCGCGCAGCAGCGCATCCAGCGGCCGGCCCGCGGCCGCGCCCGCCTGCACGCGCGCGAGCGCGCGCAGGTCCTCGGCGATCGCCCACAGCACGAAGGTCGGCGCCTCGCCCTCGCCGCGCAGCCCGTCGATCACCCGCACGTAGCGCGCGATGTCGCCCGCGAGCAGCGCGGCCGAGGCGTCGTAGGCGTCGTAGCGCGCGACGTTCGCCACCACCTCGCGCACGTCGTCCAGCGCAAGCTCGCCCCCGGGTGCGAGCAGGGCGAGCTTCTGCACCTCCTGGAACGCGGCGAGCAGGTTGCCCTCGACGCGGTCGGCGAGGAACTCGAGCACCTCGCGCGGCGCGCGCTGGCCCTGGCGCGCGAGGCGCTCGCCGATCCACGTCGGCAGGCGCGCGCGCTCGATCGGGAACACGTCCACCACCACGCCCGCCGCGCTTAGCGCGCCGAACCACTCCGACGACTGCGCCGCGCGCTCAAGGCGCGGCAGGGTGACGAGCGTCAGGATGTCGGTGCCCACGCGCTTGCAGTACGCGCCGATCGCCTGCGCGCCCTGCGCGCCCGGCTTGCCGCTCGGGATCCTGAGCTCGACGAGCTTCTTGTCGCCGAACAGCGAAAGGCTCGCGCCCGCGTGCAGCAGCTCGCTCCAGTCGAAGCCCCGCTCGGCGAAGAACACTTCGCGCTCGCGATAGCCCGCCCGGCGCGCCGCGGCGCGCACCGCGTCGGCCGCCTCGAGCGCGAGCAAAGGCTCGTCGCCGTGCACGACGTACAGCGGGGCGAGCGATTTTGCAAGCTGCGCCTGCAGTTGCTCGGCGCGCAGCGCCATCCGGACTCAGGCCTTCGCCGGCCGCTTGGCGGCGGCGAGCCGGCGCATGATCTGCTGCACCATGTCCCTTTGCATGTCGCGGTACAGCAGCTGCTCCTCGGACTCCTCGGCCAGCACCTCGGCGTTGTTGAACAGGATGTCGCGCGTCAGCACGATCGTGCTTGGGGGCACGAAGTCGCCCCCTTTGCTGTCGACGACGCGGAAGCTGACGGTATAGCGCAGCTTGAATGAATTCACCCGACCCGCCGCATCGAGCGAAAGGATATCCTTCTGGCGCTGCTCCTGCGTGAACTGAAGCAACGCCTCGGCCTTTTTCGGGTCGTCGACGACCTTGACGTTGGTTCCGGCCTGGATGTTGCGCTTGAGGTCGAGCGCGATGCCGCCGCCGGCGGCCCCGACATACACGGTGTCGAATGGCAGCTTCGCCGCGCCGCGCAGTTGGAAGCCGCAGCTGGCGAGGCAGAGCGCGGCGAGCGCGATCAATGTCCGCATCAGACGACGATATTCACCAGACGGCCAGGAACAACGATCCGCTTTCGCACCGGCTTTCCTTCAATGTATTTCCCCACCGCTTTAATGGCCAGTGCCGCCGTTTCCTCGTCATTCAGTCCGGCCGGAACCCGTACCGTGCCACGCACCTTGCCGTTGACTTGCACCACGTGCTCGATCTCGTCCTGCTCGAGCGCGGCGGGGTCGGGCTCGGGCCAGGCGGCCTGCATCACGTCCTCGCCCAGGCCTAGCGCGCGCCACAGGTGATGGCAGATGTGCGGCGTGATCGGCGACAGCATGCGCAGCAGGACCGACAGGCCCTCCTCGGCGGCCGGGCTGCGTCCGGGCAGCTTCTCGAGCGCGTTCAGGATCTTCATCGCGGCCGAGGCCACGGTGTTGAACTGGTGCTTGGCAAGATCGTAGTTCGCCTGCCGCAGCACCGAGTGCACCTCGAAGCGGGCGGCCTTGTCGGCGGCCGCGTCGGCCGGCGCGGGCGCCGCGGCGCCGAGCTTCGCGCCGTAGGCCCACAGGCGCTTGAGGAACCGGTGCGAGCCCTCGACGCCCTCGTCGGACCACTCCAGCGTGTTGGTCGGCGGCGAGGCGAAGATGATGAAAAAGCGCGCCGTGTCCGCGCCGTACTTCTCGATCAGCGCCTGCGGGTCGACGCCGTTGTTCTTCGACTTCGACATGGTGCCGATGCCCGCGAACGAGACCTCGGCGCCGTCGCTAGCGCGCCTGGCCGAGACGATCTTGCCTTTCGCGTCGCGGCTGACGGCGACCTCGGAGGGATTGACCCACTCGCGGCGTCCCTGCGGCGTGTCGCGGTAGTAGGTCTCGGCCAGCACCATGCCCTGGGTGAGCAGGTTGGTGAACGGCTCGTCGACCTCGATCAGGCCCTCGTCGCGCATCGCGCGCATGAAGAACCTCGAGTACAGCAGGTGCAGGATCGCGTGCTCGATGCCGCCGATGTACTGGTCGACCGGCATCCAGTAGCGCGCGCGCTCATCCACCATCGCGCGCTCGTTGTCGGGGCAGGCGTAGCGCGCGAAGTACCAGGACGAGTCGACGAAGGTGTCCATGGTGTCGGTTTCGCGCCTGGCCGGCTTGCCGCACGACGGGCAAGTCGTGTCGAGGAAGGCGGGCATCTTGTTGAGCGGGTTGCCGCTGCCGTCTGGCACCAGGTCCTCGGGCAGCGCCACCGGCAGATCCTGGTCGTCGACCGGCACGTCGCCGCAGTCCGGGCAGTGCACGATCGGGATCGGGCAGCCCCAGTAGCGCTGGCGCGAGATGCCCCAGTCCCTCAGCCGCCACTGCACCTGCTTCTCGCCCAGCTTCTTCGCCTCCAGATCGGCGGCGATGGCGTCGACCGCAGCCTCGTACCGCAGGCCGTCGTACTTGCCGGAGTTGATGCAAGTACCGTAATCGGCGTACTGCGGCTGCCAGGGCTCGGGCACCGTGTCGCCGAGCGGGTGGCGGATCACGGGCTTGATCGGCAGGCGGTACTTGAGCGCGAACGCGTAGTCGCGCTCGTCGTGCGCCGGCACCGCCATCACCGCGCCCTCGCCGTAGCCCATCAGGACGTAGTTCGCGACCCAGACCGGGATCTTCTCGCCCGAGAGCGGGTGGGTGCAGGTCAGGCCGGTCGGCATGCCCTTCTTCTCGAGCTGCGCGAGATCGGCTTCCATGACCGCGCCTTGCTTGCATTCCTCTACGAATTTCGCAAGTTCCGAATCGGATTTGGCAGCAAAAGTTGCGATGGGATGTTCGGCGGCCACGGCGCAGAAGGTGGCGCCCATCAGCGTGTCGGCGCGGGTGGTGAACACCCACAGCACGCGCTTTTCGCCCTCGAGCTCGTATTCGAAACCGACCCGCACGCCCTCGGAGCGGCCGATCCAGTTCTTCTGCATCAGCTTGACCTGCTCGGGCCAGCCCGGCAGCCCGTCGAGCGCGGCGAGCAGCTCCTCGGCGTAGGCCGTGATGCGCAGGAAGTACATCGGGATCTCGCGCTTTTCGACCGGCGCGCCGGTGCGCCAGCCGCGGCCGTCGATCACCTGCTCGTTGGCGAGCACGGTCTGGTCGACCGGGTCCCAGTTGACCACGCCGGTCTTCTTGTAGGCGAGGCCCTTCCTGAACAGCCGGGTGAAGAACCACTGGTTCCACTTGTAGTACTCGGGCCGGCAGGTGGCGAGCTCGCGCTGCCAGTCGAGTGCGAAGCCGAGGCTCTTCAGCTGCTTCTTCATGTATGCGATGTTGTCGTAGGTCCACTTCGCGGGAGGGAGCTTGTTCGCCATCGCGGCGTTCTCGGCCGGCAGGCCGAACGCGTCCCAGCCCATCGGCTGCAGCACGTTCATGCCGCGCATCCGGTAGTGGCGGGTGAGAACGTCGCCGATGGTATAGTTCCTGACGTGCCCCATGTGCAGCTTTCCCGAGGGATATGGGAACATGGAAAGGCAGTAGAACTTGGGCCGCGCGGGATCCTCGACGACGCGGAAAGAGCCGCGGCTCTGCCAGTAATCCTGGGCCTCGCGCTCCACGCTGTGCGGATCGTAGCGTTCCTGCATTTGTGACTTTGTTGGCGGCAAGCCGCGAATTATAGCTTTTCGCCGCATCCGCCCTGCGCGCGCGGGACGTATATCCCGCTCGAGACGGGCAAACGGGAGTTCCGATGAAGCGCATTCACGCAGTCTTGTTCGGCGCCGGCCTGGCCCTGGGGGCGGCGCAGTCGCTGGCCGCGCCGGCGGCGGTGGTCGAGGGCGTGCAGATGCCGGCCTGGGTCGAGCATGACGGCGTGCGCACGCCGCTCGCGCCCGGTATGACGCTGGTCGCGGGCGACCAGGTCAGCACCGGAGCGGACTCGCGCCTGCTGGTCAAGCTCGCCGAGGGCAGCCGCGTCAAGCTGGGGGCGAACGCCACGCTTGCGATCACCGCGATGCAGCCCGATCGGGGCGGCCTGTTCAGCGCCGCGCTGCACGTGCTCGAGGGCGCATTCCGCTTCACCACCGAAGCGCTTGCCAAGGCGCGCCGGCGCGAAGTCAGCATCACCCTGAACACGGTCACGGCCGGAATCCGCGGTACCGACCTGTGGGGCCGCTCGACCGAGGACAAGCAGATCGTCTGCCTGATCGAGGGCAAGATCGAGGTCAAGCCCGAGAACGAGAACGCGCTGACGATGGATCGGCCGCTCGAGTTCTACCAGCGCGAGCATGGCAAGTCGCTGCCGGTGGGCCAGGTCAGCCCGGAGCAGCTCGCGAAGTGGGCGGCCGAGACCGAGATCGAGAAGGGCGCCGGCGCCGCGCTGCGCGGCGGCAAGTGGAAGCTCACGCTCGCCAGCACCCGCACGCAGGGCGAGGCGCTGGACCTGTACGGCGCCTTGCGCGCCGCCGGTTACCCGGCCCGGATCTACCCGGGCATGTCGCACGGCAAGCGCGTGTACCGGGTGCGCATCACCCAGCTGCCGTCGAAGGCCGAGGCCGAGGCGCTCGCCGGCAGGCTGCGCGGCAAGCTGGGCGTGGCCGAGCCGAAGGTCTCGCTCTAGCGCGCGGCCTATAATGCGCCTGCCTTGTCGCTGCATCTCGAACATCTCAATCCCGAACAGCTCGCGGCGGTCACGCTCGGCGACGAGCACGCGCTGATCCTGGCCGGCGCGGGCAGCGGCAAGACGCGCGTGCTGACTACGCGTCTGGCCTGGCTGATCAAGAACGCCCGCGTGACCCCGGGCGGAGTGCTCGCGGTCACGTTCACCAACAAGGCCGCGCGCGAGATGCTCACGCGCCTGTCGGCCATGCTGCCGGTGAACCCGCGCGGGATGTGGATCGGCACCTTCCACGGGCTGTGCAACCGCATGCTGCGCGCGCACCACCGCGATGCGGGTCTGCCGCAGACATTCCAGATCCTGGACTCGCAGGACCAGCTCGGCGCGCTCAAGCGGCTGGTGAAGGCGCTCGACGTCGACGAGGACCGCTTCGCGCCGCGCGAGCTGCAGTACTTCATCAACGCGAGGAAGGAAGAGGGGCTGCGCGCGCGGGACGTCGCGCTTAGCGACGAGACCACGCGCCGCTTCGCCGATCTGTACGCGGCCTACGACGAGCAGTGCCAGCGCGAAGGCGTGGTGGATTTCGCCGAGCTGCTGCTGCGCAGCTACGAGCTGCTGGCGCGCAACGAGCTGCTGCGCGAGCACTACCAGGCGCGCTTTCGCCACATCCTGGTGGACGAGTTCCAGGACACCAACAAGCTGCAGTACCGCTGGCTCAAGCTGCTCGCCGGACGCCAGGCCGCGGTGTTCGCGGTCGGCGACGACGACCAGTCGATCTACGCTTTCCGCGGCGCGAACGTCGGCAACATGGCCGACTTCGAGCGCGACTTCCGGGTGCAGAACGTGATCCGCCTGGAGCAGAACTACCGCTCGCACGGCAACATCCTCGACGCCGCCAACGCGCTGATCGCCAACAACCGCAAGCGCCTGGGCAAGAACCTGTGGACCGCCGCGGGGGAGGGCGAGCCGCTGCGCGTGTTCGAGGCCGAGACCGACGCCCTCGAGGCGCGCTGGATCGCCGAAGAAGCGCAGGCGCTGGTGAACGACGGTGCGCGCCGCGCCGACCTGGCGGTGTTGTACCGCTCCAACGCGCAGTCGCGCGTGCTCGAGCACGCCCTGTTCTCGGCCGGCATCCCCTACCGCGTCTACGGGGGCTTGCGCTTTTTCGAGCGCGCCGAGGTAAAGCATGCGCTGGCCTACCTGCGGCTGATCGCCTCGAGCGACGACGACAACGCCTTCCTGCGGGTGTTCAACTTCCCGCCGCGCGGTCTCGGCGCGCGCACGCTGGAGCAGATCCAGGACGCGGCGAAGACGAACGCGACGTCGCTCTACGCCGCGATCGAGGGCAAGGCGGGCGCCTTCCGCAGCCTGATCGAGGACCTGCGGCGCGAAACCGCCGGGTTGCCGCTGCCGGAGGCGGTCGAGCACGTGGTGGCGAGGAGCGGCCTGATCGAGCACTACAGGAACGAGCGCGACGGCGCCGACCGGATCGAGAACCTGGAGGAACTGGTGAACGCGGCGGCCGCGTTCACCGCGGAGGAGCGCGCGGTCGAATCGGGCGAGGAAACCGACCCGCTGACCGCGTTTCTGACCCACGCCGCGCTCGAGGCGGGCGAGCACCAGGCGGGCGAGGGACAGGACGCGCTGCAGATGATGACGGTGCACTCGGCCAAGGGGCTCGAGTTCGAGGCGGTATTCCTGACCGGACTGGAAGAGGGCCTGTTTCCGCACGAGCAGAGCGTGGTGGAACGCGACGGCCTGGAGGAGGAGCGGCGCCTGGCCTACGTCGCGATCACGCGCGCGAGAAGGCGCCTTTACCTGTCCTTCGCGCAGACCCGCATGCTGCACGGGCAGACGCGCTACAACCTGCCTTCGCGCTTCCTGGACGAGATTCCCGAGGGCCTGACGAAATGGCTCACGCCGCGCTTCGCCGCCCAGCGCGCGCGCCAGGCGCTCGCCTCGGTGGCGCAGGCCTGGAGCGCGCCGAGGAAGAAGGCGCCGGGCTTCGCCGGTACCGTCGCGGCAGGCGGCTTTCGCGTCGGGCAGAACGTGCAACACCCGAAGTTCGGCTCCGGCGTCATCGTCGACGCCGAAGGCCAGGGCAGCGACGCGCGCGTGCAGGTGAATTTCGGCGGCCAAGGCGTCAAATGGCTCGCGGTCGCGGTCGCCAAGCTCGAGGCCGCGTAACGCAACGCATACGCAAAGGAAGGGATCATGGAATCGAGCAAAATCGGCGTGGTCGGCGCGGGCACCATGGGCCATGGCATCAGCCAGGCCCTGGCGCTGGCCGGGATCGAGGTGGTGATGACCGACGTCGCGCAGGCGCAGCTCGAGCGCGCCACGGCGGCGATCTCGGGCAGCCTCGACCGGCTGGTGAACAAGGACAAGCTGAGCGGCGCGCAAAAGGCGGCGGCGCTCGCGCGCATCCGCAGCACGACCGAGCTCGGCGCGATCAAGGACTGCGCCCTGGTGATCGAGGCCGCGACCGAGAACCTGCCGCTCAAGCTCAAGATCTTCGCGCAGCTCGACGAGCTCGCGCCGGCCGGCGCGGTGATCGCGTCGAACACCTCGTCGATCTCGATCACGCGCCTCGCGGCGGCGACCAAGCGCCCCGACAGGGTGATCGGGATGCACTTCTTCAACCCGGTGCCGGTGATGGCGCTGGTCGAGCTGATTCGCGGCTTGCAGACCTCGGATGAGACCTACGCCGCAGTCGAGGCGCTGACCAAGAAAATCGGCAAGTCGCCGGTGCAGGTGCGAAACTCCCCCGGCTTCGTGGTCAACCGCATGCTCTGCCCGATGATCAACGAGGCGATCTTCGCCCTGGCCGAGGGCCTCGCGAGCGCGGAGCAGATCGACCAGGCGATGAAGCTCGGCGCCAACCATCCGATCGGGCCCCTAGCCCTGTGCGACCTGGTGGGCCTGGACGTCGAGCTGGCGGTGATGCAGGTCCTTTACGAGGGCTTCAAGGACCCGAAGTACCGCCCCGCCCCCCTGCTGGTGGAGATGGTCGAGGCGGGCTACCTCGGGCGCAAGACCGGGCGCGGATTCTTCAAATATTGATAGCCTGGGAGGCCGACATGCCGCTCACCGACCAGCAGATCGACCAGTACCGCCGCGACGGCTATGTCTGTCCAGTTCCGGTGATGCCGGCGGCCGAGGCGGCCGGCCTGCGCGCCAAGCTCGAGGCCTTCGAGGCGACGCAGGGCGGCAGGCTCGAGCCCGGCCAGCGCAGCCGCGCTTTTCTGCTCTTCAAGTGGCTGGACGACCTTATCCGCGATCCGCGCGTGCTGGACCCGATCGAGCAGCTGATCGGCCCCGACATCCTGTGCTGGAGCACCATCTTCTGGATCAAGGACGCGGGCTCGAAGAGCTTCGTCTCCTGGCACCAGGACAACACCTACTGGGGATTGTCGAGCCGCAACGTGGTGACGGCGTGGTTCGCCATTTCGGCGGCGAGCGTCGAGGCCGGTTGCATGAAAGTGATGCCGGGCACGCACAACGCGGAGACGCTCGCGCACGAGGACACCTATGACGCCGACAACATGCTGACCCGGGGGCAGGCGATTCGGGGACTGGACGAGGCACGCGCCGCCAGCATGCCGCTGCGCGCGGGCGAGATGTCGCTGCACAACTACTGCCTCGCGCACGGCTCGGGGCCGAACCTGTCGCCCGACCGCAGGATCGGCGTGTCGATGCATTTCATGCCGCCCGATACCAGGCAGGTGGTCGGCGCCTGGGACTGCGCCGCGCTGGTGCGCGGGACCGACCGCTATGGCCATTTCGCGCACACGCCCGTGGCGATGCGCGATTTCGACCCCGAGGCGGTGGCGTTCCACGCCCGCGCCGCAGGCGCGATGCGCGAGGTGCTCTACGCCGGCGCGGCGCGCAAGCTTCAGCGGCTGTGAGCCGCAACCGTGAGCCGGATCAGTAGCGCGAGCAGCATTCCGAAGGCCGCGCTCCAGCACAGCGCGGCGATGTCGAGCAGCGCCTGGTACCGGAACGCGCCGATCCCCGCGAGCACCCTGGCGAGCGTCGAGATCGCGATGAATACGGTTCCCCAGACGGGCAGGCGGGCGCGGGCGGGGTCGCGCCGTGCCTTCAGGAGCGCAGTCATGGCCATCACGTTCAACGTGAGGGTGCCGATTCCGCCGACCACGATGACGTGCATCGCGGCGGTCTGGTCGCGGCCGAGGACGAGCGCGGCGCCGTAGAGCGCCAGGCCGAGCGCGACCCAGCCGTAGCCGGCGGCAAGGCACAGCAGGTCCGGCCTTGCGCGCAGCGCCCACGTCCGCCAGCGCAGCAGGCGCGCCGCGGCGAGAAGCCCTGAGACGATCGTCGAGGCCGCGGTGAGGTAGACAAGCCGGCTGTTACCGGGTAGCGCCGAAGCAACGGCGATCGTCATGCCGATGATCAGGCCGGCCTCGATCCGCGGCTGAATCCGCGCGTCGAGCTTCGCGCCCTGACGATAGAACTGGCCGGCGACCGCCGGCGCTATGATCCGCCCGCCCATGAACAGCATCAGTAGCGCGAAGAGCAGAACTCCGACTACGAGCGCGGTGCCCGGGGCGAGGGGATATGCGGCGCAAGCGACGCAGATCGCGATCAGCACGAGCGGCAGCGCCCGATTGCGCCATTTCTTCGCGGCGCCGAGCAGGCGCGGCACGATCTCCGCGACAAGCAGTGCCGCGAAGGCGGCGTTCGCGCCCGCCGCAGCCATGCTCTGCGGGGCCATCACGAAAATCGACCGCGCCAGCGCCCACAGGCCGAGCAGACCCGCGGCGCGCGGCGCACTGCGTGGACTGAGCTGATTGCCGGCCACCGCTGCAAGCGCAAACCCAAAGAGCATCTCATGCGCATGGCTTTCAGGGAACGATAGGCCGGGTAGCGCCTCGATTCTCCCCGCCATCGAGTAGACAGAGGCGGGCAAGACCAGCATTGCGTAGGCTGCCGCAGCCGGAAAGAACACCGCGCTGCCGGCGACCGGCTTCACGTGCTGCCGAAAGGCCGCAGCACCGGCCACAGCCGCAGCGTGAACACGAGCAGCGACGTCCACAGCAGCGCGCCGCCGGCGAACAGCGCGCCGACCGCGAAGAGCGCGACGCCGGTGTCGGCCGCGACGAGCTGCGCAAGCGACCAGGCGCCGATCCGGATCGGGCGGCCGGTGAAGCGCGGCAGCATATGCGCGCCCAGGGCATAGATTAGGCACAGCACGAAGCCGCCGAAAAAGTGCATCGGCGCGGGCGCGAGCATCGAGCCGGAGACGAGCAGCGTCGCCCCCGCGGCGAGCAGCCATGCGAGTGCGGAAAGCGCGAACAGGCGCTCGTCGCGCCCGAGGAGCAGGCCGACGTGGCGCGCCGCGCGAGCGGGCCGGTCGGGTGCCTCCGCCACCATCTTGCGCGCGTCGGCGAGCGGCAGCACGCCGACCGCCTTCAGTTCGCCGTCGATCACCAGCGCGGGGATGCTTCGGATGCGAAGCCCGCGCGCCAGGCGCTTGCCCTCGGGCTGCGCGAGGTCGAGCACCGCGTAGTCGATGTCCTTCTCCGTGGCGACCGTGCGCCAGACGGCCTCCGCCGCCGGGCACGTCACACACCATTCGGAAACGAGCAGCTCGACGCGCGTTCTCATTCTGCGCAGCGCATGCACTCGAGGTCGTAGCGGTCGACCCAGGCGCGCAAGCCGGCCTGCGCGTCCTCTCCGCGCGCGAGCGAAGCGAGCGCGGCTTGCGGGTCGTCCGGCTTCATGAGCACCAGCCAGGCGTCGGTGTAGGGCGCAATGTTGATCAGACCGGGTTCCGCGGCGACGCGCTCGTTGACTGCGACGATGGTGCCTTCGAACGGCGCCGGGACGCCGCCCGCCCACTTGCCCGACTCGAGGCGCGCGACGGGTTTCTTCTTCGCGCGGCGCGAGCCTACCGGACGGAAGGTCGCGTGCTGCACGCGCCCCGCCATGGTCTGCGCCGGGTCGGTGACGCCGATGCGAAAATTGCCGTCGGGCTCGGGCTTGACCCAGCAGTAGTCGAGGTCGTACCAGAGGTCCTCGGGCAACTCGCAGCCGCGGTACTCGCTCACTCGGCCTCCGCCGGCGGCACGAAGCGGACCGTGAACACGACATTGATGCCGAATGCGAGCATCGCCGCGACGCTGAGCGTGCCGCCCAGAAGCACCATCCAGCGCAAGCTCGCGAGCCAGCCCGCGACCATCAGCGGCAGGCCGACGTTGGCGAGCCAGAACTGGACCCACGCCAGGCGCTCCGAGCGCAAGGCGTAGCCGCCGAAGCGTGGCAGCACGTGCAGGCCGATGCCATAGATCGACATCAGCACCAGGCCGAGAAGCATGAGGTGCGCGTGCGCGCGCACGGCGTCCCCCGGCACCAGCTGGGGGGCGGCAAGGCGCGCAAGCGCCAGCAGCCCGCCGGCGAGGCCGTAGACGAGCGCGAGGGCGACGAAAAGGCGGTTGCGCGGATGCACCCGCTCAGGTTAGCCCACGACGCGCGGCATTCATTGCTTCAAATCAAGAAAAACGCGACAGGTCCGCGCGCAGCAGCTCGCCGATGCGGCCGATGCTTACGTCAGCCGCGGGATAGCGCGCCGTCGTTCCGGCGTCGTTGGCGTAGTGCCCCTGGCGGACGAACACGGTGGTGACGCGCTCGCGCCATGCGGCCTTGATCGACGACAGGATGCGCAGCTTGTCGTCCACCATCACGTAGCGCCGGGCGGGGAACAGGCGTTCGACGTCGGCCAGCATCTGCTCCTTGTGGACGTAGATCAGCACCTGTGCGCCAACCGCGTCCCACAGTCCCGAACGCATCACCTTGCGCGGCTGGAACACGGCGTCGCCGTCGGACAGGATCACCGTGCGCGCGCGCCGGCGCACATTTCGCAGAACGTCCAACGCCGCCGGATACAGACGTTCGGCGAAGGGATAGTCCACCAGCCAGCACGACAGAGACAGCACGCGCGGGTCGTGCAGGCGCTCGAGCCGGTAGCGCTCCAGCGCGCCCAGGTAGTCGACGTAGCCGAGCTCTTCGCGCAGCTGCTCGAGGATGTCCCAGTAGCGGTCGCGCGCCTTCGCGCCGAACCGGCGCGCGAGGTGCGCGCGCAGATCCCGCTGGACGCGGTCGTTGTCGAGCAGGGTGTTGTCGACGTCGAACAGGACGACCAGTTCGTCGCCTGCGCCACGCGTCACTTGTTCGCGCCCCCGGAGCCGGGCTTCTCGAGGTGGCCGCCGAACTCGTAGCGCATCGCCGACAGCAGCTTGTCGGCGTACTCGCTGTGGCCGCGCGAGGCGAAGCGCGCGAACAGCGCGGCGCTGATCACCGGCGCCGGAACGCCTTCGTCGACCGCGGCCTGCACGGTCCAGCGCCCTTCGCCCGAGTCCGAGACGCGGCCGCCGAATTTGGCCAGCGCGGGATCGGCGCGCAGCGCGCTCGCGGTAAGGTCGAGCAGCCAGGAGCCGATCACGCTGCCGCGGCGCCACACCTCGGCCACGCGCGCGGCGTCGATGTCGTAGCGGTAGCGCTCGGGATGGCGCAGCGGCGTGGTCTCGGCGTCGACCTCGCCCTGGCGCTTGCCGACGGCGGCGCCGTGCAGGATGTTGAGGCCCTCGGCGTAGGCCGCCATGACCCCGTATTCGATCCCGTTGTGCACCATCTTGACGAAGTGGCCGGCGCCGTTCGGGCCGCAGTGCAGGTAGCCGTTCTCCTCCGGCGCGGGCGCGCCCTGGCGGCCCGGCGTGCGTGCGGCGGCCTCGACCCCGGGCGCGAGCGCGCGAAAGACCGGCTCGAGCCGCGCCACCACCTCGTTCTCGCCGCCGACCATGAGGCAGTAGCCGCGCTCGGCGCCCCACACCCCGCCGCTCACCCCGACATCGACGTAGTGCAGCTTCTTCTGCTCCAGGGCGGCGGCGCGGCGCAGGTCGTCGTGGTAGTAGGAGTTGCCGCCGTCGATCACGCAGTCGCCCGCCTCGAGCAGCGGCGCAAGCTGCTCGAGCAGCGGGTCGACCGCGGCGGCGGGCACCATCAGCCACAGCGCGCGCGGCTTGGCCAGGAGGGTGAAGAAGTCCTTGAGCGCGGTGGTGCCGCGCGCGCCGGCTTTCTCCAGCGGACGCACCGCTTCGGGGTGAGTGTCGTACACCACGAGCTCGTGACCCGCCTTGAGCAGGCGCCGCACCATGTTGGCGCCCATCCGTCCCAAACCGATCATTCCGAGCTGCATGCCTGTTCTCCTGGGTGAATGCGAATGCCGGCCTGCATCTCGCGCAGGCCGTAGATCGCCGCGCCGAGCAGCGCCGCGCGCGTCACGATCACGTGCACCGGTATGGACTCGAGCATCGGGGCGAAGCGCCCCTTGTTGACGAACGCCTGCGCGAAGGCGCCGTGCCCGAGTTGAGGCAGGATGCGCGGCGCGATGCCGCCGCCGATGTATACGCCGCCGGTGGCGAGCACCTTGAGCGCGAGGTTGCCCGCTTCGGCGCCGAGAATCGAGACGAAGCTGCGCAGCGTCAGCGCGCTCAGCGGGTCGCCCTGCGGCTCGCGCAACGCGGCCTGGACGATGAGCGGCGTGCGATCGGGCGCCTTTGCCAGTTCGGCGGCGAGCGCGCGCGACTCCGCCGCGCGCCCCGAATCGCGCAGAAAATCGTAGATGTTCGGCAGCCCCATTCCCGAGCACACCCGCTCGTAGCCGACGCGCGCGTAGCGCGCGCGCAGGTAGCCGAGCAACTCGGTCTGCAGCTGGTCGCTGGGGGCGAAATCGGCGTGCCCGCCCTCGGAGGGGCAGGCCATGTAGCCGCTTCCGCTCCAGACCAGGAAGGCTTCGCCCAGCCCGGTGCCCGGCGCGATGACCGCCTTGGCGCCGCGTTCCTGCGCCCGGCCGGGCTTGATGGTGCGCAGCTCCTGCGCCTCGAGCAGCGGCACTGCGTGCGCGATCGCCTGCAGGTCGTTTAGCAGCGTGGCGCGCTCGAGGCCGAGGCGGCTGCACAGCGCCCGCTCTTCCAGCACCCAGGGCAGATTGGTCAACTGCGCGCGGCCGTCGATTACCGGCCCGGCGACGTCGAAGCAGGCCGCGCGCGCGTTTGCGCTGTGCCGGCCGAGGAACTCCTCGACCATGTGCTCAAGGCCCTGGTAGCGCGCGCTCGCGAACTCTTCCTCGGCCACGGGCCGGCGCGGGCCGCGCTCGGCGTCGTAGAGCGCGAGCAGCGTCTTGGTGCCGCCGATGTCTCCCGCGATAAGCATCCGGTCGGATTCTAGGCTAACCCGCTTAAGGCACCCTTAGCGCGCCGCTGTGCTAGTCTTTTCGACGTGAAAAGAAGCGACTATCTCGAGCGCATCCTCAAGGCGCGGGTGTATGACGTGGCGATCGAGTCGCCGCTGGAGCGCGCGCCCGGACTGTCCAAGCGCCTGCGCAACGCGCTCCTGCTCAAGCGCGAGGACCTGCAGCCGGTATTCTCGTTCAAGCTGCGCGGCGCCTACAACAAGATGGCGAACCTGGCGCCGGCGAAGCTGAAGAAAGGCGTGATCGCGGCCAGCGCCGGCAACCACGCGCAGGGCGTCGCGCTCGCGGCCGAGCGGCTCGGCTGCCGCGCGGTGATCGTGATGCCGGTGACTACGCCGAAGATCAAGGTCGACGCGGTGGCGGCGCGCGGCGCGCAAGTGGTGCTGCACGGAGACAGCTATTCCGACGCCTACGCCCATGCCTCGCGCATCAGGCGCCGGCGCGGGCTGACCTTCGTGCATCCCTACGACGATCCCGATGTCATCGCCGGGCAGGGCACGATCGGCATGGAGATCGCGCGCCAGCACGCCGGGCCGATAGACGCCGTGTTCGTCGCGGTCGGCGGCGGAGGGCTGATCTCGGGCATCGCGAGCTACCTCAAGCGGCTGCGGCCGGAAATCAGGATCGTCGGCGTCGAGCCGGTCGACGCCGACGCGATGGCGCGCTCGCTCAAGGCCGGCCGGCGCGTGGTGCTCGAGCAGGTCGGCCTGTTCGCCGACGGCGTCGCGGTCAAGCAGGTCGGCAAGGAGACTTTCCGTCTGGCGCGCAAGCTGGTCGACGAAATGGTGCTGGTCGATACCGACGAGATGTGCGCCGCGATCAAGGACGTGTTCGAGGACACGCGCGTGGTGCTCGAGCCGGCTGGCGCGCTCGCGGTCGCCGGCGCCAAGGCCTGGGTCGAGAAGCACGGCGCGCGCGGCAAGACGCTGGTCGCGGTGGCCTGCGGCGCGAACACCAACTTCGACCGCCTGCGCTTCATCGCCGAGCAGGCCGAACTGGGCGAGCATCGCGAAGCGATTCTCGCGGTCACCATCCCGGAGCGCCCGGGCAGCTTCAAGAAGTTCTGCGCCACGCTCGGGGCGAAGAACATCACCGAGTTCAACTACCGCATCGCCGAATCGCGCGAGGCGCACATTTTCGTCGGCGTCGAGACCGCCGATCGGGCGCAAACGGGCAAGATCGTGCGCAAGCTCGAGCGCCACGGGCTGCGTACGCTCGACCTGTCGGACAACGAGATGGCGAAGACGCACCTGCGGCACATGGTCGGCGGGCGCGCGCCGTGGTCGGGCGATCGGCGCGCCGCGCGCGCGGCGAACGAGCTGCTGTATCGCTTCGAGTTCCCCGAGCGTCCGGGGGCGCTGATGCGGTTCCTGGACAACATGCGCGGCGACTGGAACATCAGCCTGTTCCACTATCGCAACCAGGGCGCGGACTACGGCCGCGTGCTGGTGGGGATCCAGGTGCCGCCGCACGAGATGCGCGAGTTCGGCCGCTTTCTCGCCAAGCTCGGCTACCCCTTCGTCGAGGAAACCCGCAACCCGGCCTACCGCCTGTTCCTCAGTTGACCTTGCCGAAGTAGTCCGGCGCGATTTCGCCCGCGTAGCACACGGGCGAGGCGAGCGTGCTCGGCTCGCCGGCCGGCGGCGCGCCGAGGAACGCGAGTCCGGGCGGGTCGCGCCGGTAGACTCCGCGCTCGGTGACCACGTAATCGAGCGGGATGTCCCAGGTCTGGGGGTGGATCGTCTCCAGCCGGGCGAACTCGTAGCTGACGCCGATGGTGACGGGCTTGCGGGCAAGGCTCGCCAGGGTGCGGTCGAAAAAGCCGCCGCCGTAACCGAGCCGGTAGCCCTGCGCGTCCCAGCCGTTCATCGGCAACAGCACTGCGTCGGGCGCGAGCTGGGCCGAATCCACCGGGTAGGGGATACCCAGCGCGCCTTGGGCGAGCTTCACCCCGGGGTGCCACTCGCGGAACACGAGCGGCGTCGCCGGCGCGAGCACCACCGGCAGCGCGGTGCGCGCGCCGCGCGCGCGCAGCCGGCGCGCGAGGTGGCGCGGGTCGTACTCGTTGCGGATCGGCCAGCAGATCGCTACGGTCGCCTTGGCCAGCCCCGGGAACGCGCGCTCGATAGTCGCGTCGATGCCCCGACGCCAGGACTCGAGCGTGGCGGCGTCGAGCGCCAGGCGCGCCGCGACGAGCCGTTCCCGCTGCTCCCGGCGCCAGCGTTTGAGCATTTCGATATCCATGCGCGTGGTATGCTTACTCGATGATTTTGCAGCGTTTCCGCAATATAGCACTGGCGCTGTGCATGGTCGCGCCGGCCGCCTTCGGCGCAACGACTGCGGATGAAGCGCTGCTGAAGGCCTACCAGGCGTTCAACGCCGGCGACGCGATTTCGCTCGCGCGCTACGCGCCGGCGCTCGAAGGCAGCGTGCTCGAGCCCTATGGCGAGTACTGGGCGCTCGAGCTGCGGCTCGAGGACGCACCCGATGCCGAGGTGCGCGCCTTTCTGGTCAAGCATGCCGGGACCTATCTCGCGCAGGCGCTGCGCGCCGACTGGGCCAAGCAGCTCGGCAAGCGCGAGCACTGGGCGCGCTTCGAGCGCGCGCTCGCGCCGCTCGCGGCGCGCGACCTCGAGCTTCGCTGCTACGACTGGGCCGCGCGGCTCGCGCGCGGCGACAAGGCCGTGGCGGCGGAGGCGAAATCGATCTGGCTCGAGCCTGGCGATCTGCCCGCAGGCTGCCAGCTGCTGGCAGACAAGCTCGCCGCGCGCGGCGCGATTGACGCGGGCGAGGTCTGGCAGCGCGCGCGCGTGCTGTTCGAGCGCGGCCAGATCACCGCCGCCAAGAGCGCGCTCGGCTACCTGCCGCGCGCCCAGGCGCCCGACGAGCTGCTGCTGGCGCAGGCGGCGACGCAGCCGCAGCAGGTGCTGGCGCGCCTGCCGCGGCACTTCGGGCGGCGCGCCACGCGCGAGGTGGCCGTGCTCGCGGCGCTGCGGCTGGCGAGCTCCGATCCGCGTCTTGCCGCCGAGGCGCTCGAGGGGCCGGTCGTGCGCAGGCTGAACGCAAGCGAGCGCGCCTACCTCTGGAGCCGCGTCGCGCTCGAGGGCGCGCGCGCGCACGACGGCGAGGCGCTCGACTGGTACGCGAGACTCGGCCGTGAGCCGCTCGGCTACGACCTCGCCGCGTGGAAGGCGCGCGCCGCCCTGCGCCGCGGCGACTGGCCGACGGTACGCGATGCGATCGACGCCATGTCGGCGGCGGACAGCCGACAGCCGGCCTGGATCTACTGGTACGGCCGCGCGCTCGCAGCGCAGGGCAAGCGCGAGGCCGCGCGCGCCTACTACCAGCGCATCTCCGGCGGAACCGATTTCTACGGCCTGCTCGCCACGGAGGAGCTGGGCGCGCTCGCCGCGATCCCGGCGCCGAGCTTCGTGCCGAGCGACGCGCAGGTCGCGGCGGCACGCGGCATTCCGGGCCTCGCGCGCGCGCTCGAGCTCTACCGGCTCGGCCTGCGCACCGAGGCGACCGGCGAATGGGTGTTCGCGATCCGCGGCATGGACGACCGGGAGCTGCTCGCC
The DNA here is from genome assembly GCA_035517095.1 of Burkholderiales bacterium. Taxonomy (GTDB): domain Bacteria; phylum Pseudomonadota; class Gammaproteobacteria; order Burkholderiales; family SG8-39; genus DAHVFK01. The sequence continues at coordinate 82,275 of DATIZK010000081.1, read as the reverse complement.
GCCGCCGAGCTGGCGCGGCGCGAGAGCGTGTACGACCGCGCCATCAGTACCGCGAACATGACCGTGCGCCTGCACGACTTCCGCGTCAGGTACCCGGTGCCGTTCGAGGGCGTGTTCGGCGACTACGCGCGCACGCACGGACTGGACGAGGCCTGGGTGCTCGGCTTGGTGCGCCAGGAGAGCCGCTTCATCGTCGACGCGCGCTCGGACGCGGGCGCGCGCGGCTTGATGCAGCTCATGCCGCGCACCGCGCGCTGGGTCGCGCGCAAGATCGGGCTGGTTCAGTACGAGCCGCACGACGTGGCCGAGGTCGAGACCAACATCACGCTCGGCACCGGCTACCTGAAGATGGTGCTGGAGGACCTCGGGCACGAGGTGCTCGCCTCGGCCGCGTACAACGCCGGCCCGCGCCGGGCGCGCAGCTGGCGCGACGCGAAGCCGCTCGAAGGCGCGATCTACGTCGAGACCATCCCGTTCAGCGAAACGCGCCGCTACGTGAAGAACGTGATGGCGAACGCGGTGATCTACGCCGCGCTGCTTGGCGAGCCGCGCAGCTCGCTGCATGCGCGGCTGGGCGTGATACCCGCCGCCGATGCGGGCGGCGGCGAAGACGATATGCTTCCCTGACGGGTCCGATACTGCCATGCGCTACGAAAATATCCTGGTTCTGGGCGGCAGCGGCTTCGTCGGCCGCCACCTCGTCGCCGCGCTCGCCGCGCGCGGCGCACGCGTCACCGTCCCGTCGCGCCGGCGCGAGCGCGCCAAGCACCTGCTGCTGCTGCCAACGGTCGACGTGGTCGAGTGCGACGTCAACCGCCGCGATGCGCTCGCGGCACTGGTCGCCGGGCGCGATGCGGTGGTCAATCTGGTCGGCATCCTGCACGGCCCCGGCTTCACCCGCGCGCACGTCGAGCTGCCGCAGGAGGTGCTCGCCGCCTGCCGCGAGCACGGCGTGCGCCGCGTGCTGCATATGAGCGCGCTCGGCGCCGCGCCCGGTGCACCGTCTGAGTACCTGCGCTCCAAGGGCGCCGGCGAGCAGGCGGTGCTCGCGGCCAACGATCTCGATGCAACGGTGTTCCGCCCGTCGGTGATCTTCGGGCCGGAGGACGCCTTCCTCAACCTGTTCGCGACGCTCGCCCGGCTGATGCCGGTGCTGCCGCTGGCCTGCCCGCAGGCGCGCTTCCAGCCGGTCTACGTGCGCGACGTGGCGCGGGTGATGGTCGAGGCGCTCGGCGAGAGCAAGTCCTTCGGCCGCGCCTACGATCTGTGCGGACCGAAGGTCTACACGCTGCGCGATCTGGTGCAGACCGTGTGCCGGCTCATCGGCCGCCGCCGGCTGATTCTCGGACTGCCCCATGCGCTGTCGAGCCTGCAGGCCTTGCTGCTCGAGCTAGCGCCCGGCGAGCCGCTGCTGACGCGCGACAACCTGCGCTCGATGCAGGTTCCGAGCGTGTGCGATTGCAGCCCGCCGTTCGGCATCGAGCCGCAGGCGCTCGAGGCGCTGGCGCCCGGCTGGCTGGCGCCCACCGGCCCGCGCCAGCGCTACCCGGTGTTCCGCTGGCGCGCGCGCAGATGAGCGGGCTGGTCCTGGTCGTCGGCAACAAGAACTACTCGTCCTGGTCGTTGCGGCCTTGGCTGGCGATGAAAGTGCTCGGCCTCGAGTTCGAGGAGCGGCGCGTCTTGCTCTACGTCCCGGGCGCCAAGGAGCGGCTGCTGAGCTACTCGCCGGCCGGCAAGGTGCCGATCCTGATCGACGGCGAGCGACGGGTCTGGGACTCGCTCGCCATTCTCGAGTACCTCGCCGAGAGGCACCCGCCGCTGTGGCCGGTGGCCCCGGCGCCGCGCGCGCTGGCGCGCTCGATCAGCGCCGAAATGCACTCGGGCTTCGCCGCGCTGCGCCAGCACATGAGCATGAACATCCGCAAGCGCCACCCGGGCAAGGGGCGCACGCCCGAGTCGCTCGCCGACATCGCGCGCATCGTCGCCATGTGGAGCGACTGCCGCGCGCGCTTCGGCGCCGGCGGCCCGTTCCTGTTCGGGGCTTTCGGCGCCGCCGACGCGATGTACGCACCGGTGGTGCTGCGCTTTCGCACCTACGCGGTCGAGCTGCCGCCACCGTGCCGCGCCTACGCCGACGCGGTGCTCGCGCTGCCGGCGCTCGGCGAGTGGATCGACGCGGCCGAGCGCGAGGCCGAGTCCCTGCCGCAGTTCGAGATGTACGGCTGAATGCGCCTCGCGCTGCCCGACCGGACCCGGCTCCACCGGCTGCTCGCGGCTGCCGCGCTGGTCGCGGCGCTGTGGGGCGTGCGCGCCGAGCTGCCGGCCGGATTCGCGCTGCACTTTCTCGGCGCGGCGCTGATGTACCTCATGTTCGGCGCGCCGCTCGCGCTCGCGGCAATGGCGCTCGCGGCGGCGCTCGCCTGCGCGCTCGGCGCCGGGGACTGGACCGCGTTGCCTGCGCTCTGGCTGGCCGACGGGGCCGTGCCGGTCGCCTGCGCCTTCGCCGCGCACCGGGCGATCGAGCGCTATGCGCCGCCCAACCTGTTCGTCTACGTTTTCGGCGCCGCCTTCGCCGGCGCGGGGCTGTCGATGTTCGCCTCGCTCGCCGCCCACCGCCTGCTCGGCGAAAGCGTGGAGCCCTTCGTCGCGCTGGGGCTGATGCTCGGCTTCGGCGAGGCCTTCCTCACTGGCGCGCTGGTGACGCTGTTCGTGGTCTACCGGCACGAATGGGTGAGCACCTTCGACGACTCGCGTTATCTCGCGCGGCGATGAAGGCCTACGTGGTCGGCGGTGCGGTGCGCGACGAGCTGCTCGGCCTGCCGGTCGCGGACCGCGACTGGGTGGTGGTCGGCGCCACGCCCGAGCAGATGACCGCTGCCGGTTACCGCCCCGTAGGGCGCGATTTCCCCGTGTTCCTGCATCCCGAGACCAAGGAGGAGTACGCCCTTGCTCGCACCGAGCGCAAGAGCGGGCGCGGCTACCGCGGATTCACGGTCTACGCCGCGCCCGAGGTGACGCTCGAGCAGGATCTCGGGCGGCGCGACCTGACGCTGAATGCGATGGCGCGCGCCGAGGACGGCAGGCTGATCGACCCGTTCGGCGGCAGGCGCGACCTCGAGGCCGGGGTGCTGCGCCACGTGAGCGAGGCCTTCGCCGAGGACCCGGTGCGCATCCTGCGCGTGGCGCGCTTCGCCGCGCGCTTCGACTTCCGCGTCGCCGACGAGACCGCGGCGCTGATGCGGCGCATGGTCGAGGCGGGCGAGATCGAGGACCTGGTCCCCGAGCGCGTATGGCAGGAGTTCGCCAAGGCGCTCGCCGAGCCGCACCCGCGCCGGCTGTTCGAGGTGCTGGCCGACTGCGGCGCGCTCGAGCGCCTGCTGCCCGAGATTCGGCCGGATGCGGCGCTCTACGCCGCGCTCGCGCGAGCGGCGCAGGAAGGCGCGCCGCTCGCATTGCGCTTCGCGCTGCTCGCTTGGCGGCTGGACGAGGCGGCCGTGCGCGCGCTGTGCGCGCGGCTGCGCGCGCCGAACGAGGCGAGCGAGCTCGCGCTCGCGACCTGCCGCTGCCGCGAGCTGATCCGCGGCGCCGGCGGGGCGGGTCCCGCCGCGCTGCTCGAGACGCTCAAGCGCGCCGACGCGATCCGGCGCGGCGGTCGCTTCGGCGATCTGCTGGCGGTGGCGCGCCTGGCCGAGCCGGGCGAGGCGAACGAGCGCGCGATCGCCCGCCTGCGGCGCGCGCTCGCGGCGGCGCAGGGCGTGGACGCCGCGGCGATCGCGCGCCAGGCGGCCGCGCCGGCGGAGATTCCGGCGCGGCTCGATCGCGCGCGCGAGCAGGCCATCGCCGGCTCGCTCGCCGGGGGCTAGAGCAGGCGGCCGATCAGGTACAACGCGAGCGAGAGAGCGACGGTACTGGCGAAGGGAACGTAGTAGATACGCCCGCGCAGCGGGATCCTGAGGTCGCCCGGCAGCCGCCCGATACCCAGGCGCGAGAACCAGGGTTGCGCCGCGGACAGCACCACGAGCGCGATGAACAGGGTGATCAGCCACTTCAGCACGGTGAAACGCCTCCTCTACGCGACGCCGCCGGAGGCGCTAAACTCGCCGCCTTTGACCGGTCAGGGAGAAAAACGATGATCGACCTCTACACTTGGGGCACGCCGAACGGCCGCAAGGTTTCCATCATGCTGGAGGAGTGCGGCCTGAAATACCGCGTGCACAGCATCGACATCGGCAAGGGCGAGCAGTTCACGCCCGAGTTCGTGGCGATCAACCCGAACAGCAAGATCCCCGCGATCGTAGACTCCGACGGGCCGGACGGCAAGCCGATGTCGCTGTTCGAGTCGGGCGCGATCCTGGTTTATCTCGCCGGCAAGACCGGAAAATTCCTGCCGCGCTCGGTGCGCGACAAGTACGAGGCGCTGCAGTGGCTGATGTTTCAGATGGGCGGCGTCGGGCCGATGTTCGGCCAGGCGCACCATTTCATGCGCGCGAAGAAGGACGAGATTCCCTACGGCAGCGAGCGCTACGGCAAGGAGGCCAGGCGCCTGTACGAGGTCATGGACAGGCAGCTCGCGGGCCGGCCCTATCTCGCCGCGGGCGAGTACACGATCGCCGACATCGCCACCTACCCGTGGGTGGCGCGCCACGAGTGGCACCGGGTCGACCTGGCCTCGTTTGCCAACGTCAAGCGCTGGTTCGACACCATTTCGCGCCGCCCCGCCGTGGCGCGCGGGATGGCCGTTCCGTACCTGAACTGAGCCGCGTGCTCGAGCTGCTGGCGCTGCCGGCGGGCGCGGGCGAGGACGCACGCGCGCCGCTGGTGTTCGTGCACGGCGCCTACGTCGGCGCGTGGTGCTGGGCCGAGCATTTCCTGCCCTGGTTCGCCGGGCGCGGCCACCCGGTTTGCGCGCTGTCGCTGCGCGGTCACGGCGAAAGCGCCGGGCGCGAGCGGCTGCACGAGTTCGGCCTGGCGGATTTCGCCGACGATCTGGCCGCGGCGGTGCGCGGACTCGATCGCCCGCCGGTGCTCATCGGGCATTCGATGGGCGCGCTGGTGGTGCAGAAATTCCTCGAGCGCGGGGGGGCGGCGCAGGCGGCGGCGCTGTTCTGTCCCGTGCCGCCGTTCGGCATCCTGGCATCGTCGTTCTCGCTTGCGCTCACCCGCCCCGCCTTGTTCGCCGAAATGAACGCGCTCGCCTTCGGCGGGCGCGCCTCGCGCGCCGCGCTGCAGGAGGCGCTGTTTGCCGGCCCGCTGGAGGCGGAGCGCCTGGAGCGCTATTTCGCGCGCATGCAGCCGGAGTCGCGGCGCGCGATCCTCGATATGAGCGGCTGGGGACTGCCGCAGACCTGGCGCACGGCACGGCCCGACACGGTGGTGATCGGCGCCGAGCGCGACGTGCTGATTTCTCCGGCGCTCGCGCAGACCACGGCGCAACTGCTCGGCGCGGACTACCTCTCGCTGCCCGGTCTGGGCCACGCGGTGATGCTCGAGACCGGCTGGCGCTCGGCGGCCGAGGCGCTCGCCGGCTGGCTCGCGGCGCGCGAATCCTGATCAGCGTGCTTTCTTCGCGTACCTGGCGAGGAAGGCGTTAATGTCCTCGATACGCAGCTGCGGTGCGTCGGGGTCTGGCTGCGAGCCGACCACGCGGTTCATCCACTGCATGTTCTTTTCCATCCGCGCGACCACCGCGCGCCACTCCTGGGCCGTGTGGCGCTTGGGATCGGGCAGCACGTGGCATTGGCGGCAGGCGAGCCGGAACGGCTCGCCGCGCGCAGTAAACGCCTCCGGGTATTTTTTCGGGTCGAGCGGCTTTTGCCCGTAGCGGCGCAGGTAATCGAGCAGCACATGCTCCTCGTCCTCTCCGGGCGCCCGCACCCCGGCCATCATCTCGTGCATCAGCCGGCCCATGTTGCCCTGGCCGCGCATGCGCGCGACCATGCGATCCACCACCTTGGGCCATTTCGCCGCCTGGTGCATGGCGGGATTGGGCAGGTTGTGGCACTGCACGCAGTAGCGCACCGTGAGCGCCGCACCGCGCGAGTCCGGCTCGGGCAGCATCTGCGGCTCGAAGCCGGGCGGCAGGATGCGCTCGAGCATCGGCCCGTAGGGACTTTCCTGCCAGCGCTGCTTCGCCTGCGCGACCGCGGTGTCGTAGTCCGACACTCCTGCTGCGGCGGCGTGCGCAATGACGAGCGAGACACAGAGAACGAGCATGCGCAGCATGCTCAAAGCGTATGCGAGCGGTCCGCGCGCGTAAAGCCCAGGAGCGGCCGCGCGACGCCGCGCCCGAGGGCGAGCACCTTGAACAACTCGCCCATTTCGGCCGGCGACAGCAGGGTCTGTGCCTGCGCCGCGAGCGGCGCGTAGCGGCGCACGTCCGCGGCGTCCGCCTCGCCCAGGATATCGGTCAGGCCGCAGTTGAGCAGGAAGTCGGCCTGCGAGGCGTAGCCGAGCAGGTCCAGGCCGGCGTCGGCGGCGGCATGGGCGAGCGCGCTGAAATCGACATGCGCGGTGATGTCCTGCAGTCCGGGCAGGAAGAACGGATCGCCGTGCGCACGCTGCCGGTAATGGCACATCAGGGTGCCCATCGAGCGCTGCGGATGGTAGTACTCGCGCGCCGGAAAGCCGTAGTCGGCGATCAGGATGACGCCCGCCTCGAGCATGGCGGCAAGCGTGCCGATCCACGCCCGGCCGGCCAGACCCAGCTCGCTTTCGTAGCGCCCCGACGGCGGCAGCTCGGGCGCGATCCGGAGCGCCGCGGCGAGCACCGCGCCCGCGGCCGGCCGCTCGCTCCAGGCGAGCGTGCCCTCGTTGGCGCACACGCCGCGCTCGGCAACGCCTGCCCGGGTCCACGCGAGGGCGTGCACCGGCATTGCGTCCAGCACCTCGTTCGCCAGCACCACGCCGCGGAAGCGCTGCGGCAATCGATCGAGCCACTGCGCGCGCTCGCCGAGGCGCACGCGCTGGCGCGCGGCCAGCTCGGCGCTCGGCTCGACGATGAAGTAGGGCTGCCCCGCGGGCAGGGCGTCGAGCAGCGCCGCGGCGAGCGCGCCGCTGCCGGCGCCGAACTCGAGGATCGCCGCGCCGGGCTCGAGCAGCGCGGCGACCTGGCGCGCGAGCGTGCGTCCGAACAGCGCGCCGAGCTCGGGCGCGGTGACGAAATCGCCCGCCGCGCCGAGCTTGGCCGACCCGCCCGCGTAGTAGCCCAGGCCGGGCTGGTACAGCGCGAGCTCCATGTAGCGCGCGAAGCTGATCCAGTTGTGCCCGGCCGCGAGCTCGGCGCCGATGTGCTCCATCAGCGCGCGGCTCGCCGCGCGCGCCTGCGGGCCGGGTTCGGGCAGGGACCAATCCATTCCTGGCCTAGGCTACCCGCTCCGCTAGAATTCGCAACGCGATGGGCGAATCCCTTGACGGAAAGGTGGCACTGGTCACCGGCGGCGCAAAGCGGGTCGGCGAGGCGATCGTGCGCCGGCTGCACGCCGCGGGCGCACGCGTGGCGCTGCACTACCGCGGTTCCGAAGCCGACGCGGCGCGGCTCGAGGCCGAGCTGTCGACGCTGCGCCCGGGCAGCGCGGCCCGCCTGCGGCGCGACCTGCTCGAGCCGAACGCAGCCGAGACGCTGGTCGCCGCCGTGATCGAGCGCTTCGGGCGGCTCGATCTGCTGGTCAACAACGCCTCGATCTTCTACCCCGGCAGAATAGGCAAGATCGAGCCGCGGCACTGGGACGAGCTGGTGGGCTCGAACCTGCGCGCGCCGCTGTTCGTGTCGCAGGCGGCCGCGCCGCACCTGAAGCAGGCGCGCGGCGCGATCGTCAATATCACCGACATTCATGCCGAGCGCCCGCTGAAGGGTTTTCCCGTCTACAGCGTCGCCAAGGCCGGGCTCGCGGCGCTCACCCGCTCGCTCGCGCTCGAGCTGGCGCCGGAGGTACGGGTCAACGCGGTCGCGCCGGGCGCGATCGCCTGGCCTGAGGACGGCAAGTTCGACAACGCCGAGCGCGCGCGCATCGTCGCCACCACTCCGCTCGGGCGCATCGGCAGCGCGGCCGATATCGCGCAGGCGGTGCATTTCCTCGCCACCGCGCCCTTTGTGACCGGCCAGACGCTCGCAGTCGACGGCGGGCGCTCGATTTTCCTGTGACCGACCCGCGCAAACGGAAGTACGAGGGCGCCAAGCTCGCCAAGCGGCTGCGCCGCCAGGCGGGCGCGGCGATCGCCGATTTCGGCCTGATCGAGGCGGGCGACCGGGTCATGGTGTGCCTGTCGGGCGGCAAGGACAGCTACGGCCTGCTCGACGTGCTGCTCGCGCTGCGCGACAAGGCGCCGGTCGAGTTCGAGCTGGTGGCGGTGAACCTGGACCAGAAGCAGCCCGGGTTCCCGGCGCGCGTGCTGCCGGAGTACTTGGCGGCGCGCGGCGTTCCGTTCCGGATCGTCGAGCAGGACACCTACTCGGTGGTCAAGCGGCTGATCCCGCAGGGCCGTACGATGTGCTCGCTGTGCTCGCGTCTGCGGCGCGGCGTTCTGTACCGGGTGGCGGGCGAGCTCGGCGCGACCAAGATCGCGCTCGGGCACCACCGCGACGATATCCTCGCGACCTTCTTCCTCAACCTGTTCTACGGCGGCACGCTCAAGGCGATGCCGGCCAAGCTCGTTTCCGACGACGGCAGGCACGTGGTGATCCGGCCGCTGGCCTACGTGAGCGAAGACGATCTCGCGGCCTACGCCGCGGCGCGGGACTTTCCGATAATTCCCTGCGTCCTGTGCGGGTCGCAGGAGAACCTGCAGAGGAAAGTCGTGCGCGGCATGCTTTCCGAGTGGGAACAACGCCATCCGGGTCGAGTTGAATCCATTCTGCGCGCGCTGTCCGACGTGCGCCCCTCGCATCTTCTTGACCGCAGGCTGTTCGACTTCATCGGACTGCGGGCTAAAGGCATAGCCGATCCAGAGGGCGACACCGCATTCGATCCGCAGTCCTTCCGCGAGCCGCTGTTCAGCGACGTCTGAGCCCGACGAGACGTCGGCCAAGCGAATTTGATTCAGCGCAAGGCCGTGAATTTTTTCACGCTGCGCGACGATTTGCCGTGTTATTAATTGAAAGAAGAGGCAATATGTCCGCAAGAAGCCCTTGACGAACTTCGGATTCCGAGGGGTCGGTCGAAGCTCGAAAAGCAACGAGGCGCTCGCATTTCATCGTCATCAACAGGGAGGTCGCAAATGAAAGTGCACTACGGGGTGGATGTCGTAAACGATAGTCCTGTGCTGCGGCCGGCCGTGGCGCACTTGCCCGGTGAAATGCCAGCCGTGGAGCGGCTTCCCTTTACCGTGTCGGTCGCGCGCAGCGACGAGCAGCTGCGCAAGGCGGTGAGCATGCGGCACGCGGCCTACGCGCGCCACGTTCCCGCGCTCGCCGAAAAGTTGAAAGCGCCGGAACCGTGCGATCACGAGGAAGGGTCGGTAGTCCTGCTGGCGGAATCCAAGCTCGACGGATCGCCCCTAGGCACGATGCGGATCCAGACTAATCGTTACCGGCCGTTAGCGATCGAACAATCGGTAGAACTCCCGCAATGGCTGCAGGATTGCTCACTCGCCGAGGCAACCCGGCTGGGTGTCGCATTGGGCCGGGTCGGACGGATGGTGAAGACTCTGCTCTTCAAGGCGTTCTTCCGCTATTGCGAGCAGGCTGAGATCGACTGGATGGTCATAGGCGGGAGAGCGCCCTTGGACAAGCAGTACGAGGCGCTGCTGTTCCAGGACGTGTTCCCGGAACGTGGATTCATCCCGCTGCGCCACGCAAGCAACATCCCGCACCGGGTTCTGGCGTTCGAAGTGGAAACGGCGGAGGCGCGCTGGTCGGGGGCAAGACACCCGCTGTTCAATTTCGTCTTCGGCACCCGCCATCCGGACCTCGACCTCGGGCACGAAAGGCCCCTCCTTATGTCGGCTAAGCAGCTCAGGCCCTCGCTTTACGGAATGGACGGCACGCAGTAAGTCTTGGCAAGTCGCGGCGCGCTTTCGCTGCGCGCCGCTCGCAGACCGCCGATGCGTGCGATTCTTCACAGGCGCGGGTCTCACTCGCGGATAGAATGCCTTGTGATAGCCGACGGGAGCGACGTTGAGACCGGCAAGTAGCGCACAACGCTGGACGAGTCGGGTCCAAGCAGCGCTTGACGCATTTTTGTACGGCTTAGGCGTGTATGCGGTGCCTGGCGCGATCGCCGTCATCACGCTCTTGGCCTTCGGCACTTGGCGTCCGCAATATCCGACAGACGGCGCCATACCTGTCGGCTTCAGCGTCCTAGAGCAAGAGGGCGCCACGCTGGAGCCAGCGCAAGCGCTGCGGGTACTTCGCCGCATGGCGCCGGTCCGGTATCGCGATACCAAGCTCTCCGAAGCGCCGTTCTGGTTTACATTCGTGGCCTCGCCAGGCGACGGGCACGAACCTGTCGCCATCGAGCTGCCTTCGCGGCACGCCACCGAGGCAAGCTGCTGGGACGCGTCTGACCTGAAGCCGCTCGGCAGCTCGAGTCGCGTCGAATCCTCAGGGCGGATGAAGGAATCAAAGGCGGGCTTTTCGCTCCAGCTTGGCCAGATCAGTTCTCCTACGAGCATCTTGTGCCGTTCGACATTTTCCGGCCCGGCGCGCATTTCGGTGGTTCAGTGGCCAGAAGACCGGCTTGAGGTTTCGGGCCAACGGTTCAACCGCGATGCCGGGCTGCTCGAGGGCGGACTGATCATGCTCAGCGCCTTTGTGCTTGTGACTGCAGTCATAAACCGCGAATGGATGTACGTACTGTTCGCGGCTTGGCTCATGGTGAGCCTGCGCCTGGGGGCGATCTCGGCCGGCTGGGATACGCAATGGTTCGACCGTGCGGTACCGGCAGACTGGATATTCTTGCTGCGTAAGCTCACCACCGCTCTCTTCTACACGCTAACCATCGTGTTGTTTAGCCGGCTCTTCGCGAACGACCTCAGGCAGGTGGGCCACTCGCGCTTGCTGCGGATCGTGCAATGGACGTGTCCCCCGCTATTGCTGTCAGCGCTGGTTCTGCCATATGCGAAGTTCCTTCCTTGCCTGTGGCTTATGACCGCGTTCAGCATCGCGGTGCTTGTGTTCCTGCTGGTGCGGATCCTGCTAGTGACGCGCTCCAGGGTCGCCATGTGGTACAGCGCCTCGTTGGCGATCACTCTCTCGGCGAGCTTGTACGAGGTTATAGCTGCCGCGCTGGGCGTGAAAGAACTAATCGGGTCGGTGAACAGCGTGACGGCCGCGCTTTCGTCGAGTTTGATGGTGGCGCTGGCCATCGCCGAAAAGATGCGCGAGGAGCACCAGCAGAGAGTGAAGGTCGAAGCCGAGCTGCGTGACACCTACGAGGCGATTCCGATCGGGCTCTTCACGCTCGATCGCAACGGCCTGTTCGAGCGCGTCAACCCGGCGTTGACCGAGATGCTCGGGGTCGATCTTTCGCGCGGCCGGCGCGAGCACTGGAGTGATCATTTCGAGCACGGCGCCTGGCGCAGGCTGCAGCACATCGCCCAGCGCGGCGCCGCGCAGGAGATGGAGATCAGCGGCTACGCGGGCGACAGCGGCGTGTCCAAGCGCTTCCTGGTCAAGGCGAGCCTGAGCGCGGACAAGGTCGAGGGCTCGCTGCAGGACGTCACCGAGAAGTCGAAGGCGGACGAGAAGCTGCGCTTCCTGGCCGATCACGATCCGCTGACCGGCGTGCTGAACCGGCGCGGAATAGAGGGCTTGCTCGAGCGGGCCGTCGCGCAACTGGGCGAATCGCGCCCCGTGGCGCTCGCCTATCTCGACCTCGATCGCTTCAAGCTGATCAACGATCTGTTCGGCCACCTCGCGGGCGACGAAGTGCTGCGCCAGGTCTGCCGCCGGGTGGGCGAGCTGCTGGCCGAGGAGCACCCGATCGGGCGCGTCGGCGGCGACGAATTCGTAGTCGTGTTCGACCGCACCACGATCGACGAGGCCGCGGCCGTGTGCCGCCGGATCATCGACCGGATCGAGACCACGAGCTATCAGACGGGCGACAAGGCGTTCCAGGTGAAGGGCTCGATCGGCTTGATAGAGCTCGCGGGCGGGGTGCGGGTGAAGGACGCCATCTACATGGCCGACCGCGCCTGCCGCGCGGCGAAGAAGCGCAGCGGCGACGGGTTGGTGACCTACGACAAGAACGCGCCCGAGTTCGACGAGCGCGAGCGGGAGCTGCGCCTGGTGGAACACCTGGGCGCCGGCGTGGCGCCGGAGGGCCTGTTTCTGGTCATGCAGCCGATCATGTCGCTCAGCGAGCCATATCAGTCGCACAACTTCGAGGTGCTGCTGCGCCTGCGCGAAGCCGACGGCAGCATCACCGGTGCCGGCAAGATCATCGAGGCGGCGGAGAACAACGGCCGCGCCGCGGTGATCGACCGCTGGGTCCTGCTGCGGACGCTAGAGTGGCTCGAGCTGCACCATGCGCGGCTGCCGAACACGCGCTTCGTGTGCATGAACTTGAGCGGCGCGTCGCTGAACGACGAGAAGTTCACCCACGACGCGTTCTCGATGCTGGGGCGCCACCGGCGCGCCGCGCAGCGCCTTTGCATCGAGATCACCGAGAGCGTCGCGCTGCACGACCTTGAAACCACGCGGCGCTTCATCGACACGGCGCGCGGGTTCGGCGCCAAGATCGCGCTGGACGACTTCGGCGCGGGCTACACGTCCTTCTCCTACCTCAAGGAGCTGCCGGCGGACGCGGTGAAGATCGACGGCAGCTTCGTCACCGCGATCACCACCCACCCCGCCAATCTGTCGATCGTCGAGGCGATCGTCGAGCTGGCGCGCAACCTCGGCATGCAGAGCATCGCCGAATGGGCCGAGGACCGCGCGACCCTCGAGGCGCTCTGGCGCGTGGGAGTCGATTACGTGCAGGGATACGCCGTCTCGAGGCCGCTCGACCCTGCCGCGATCCTGGGCGCGCAGTGCTCGCCAAGTTTCATTCAAGATCCTGACGTGGCGCAGTTCGTACGCGGGGCGCTCGCGCCCGCGCGCAGCCTCGAATTGTGGGACCCGCTCGACGACTCGTCTTCGATAGGGCTACATTAGCCCGCTTACGAGCAGGTTTGGAGCGATGAAGCGCACGGTCCTCGAGCTGAGGCAGTCGAAGGGCGGACGCCTGGTCATGCTCACCGCGTACGATTTCCCGGGCGCCAGGCTCGCAGCGGAGGCCGGCGTGGACCTCATCCTCGTGGGCGATTCGCTCGGCATGGTGGTGCTGGGCTACGAATCGACCGTGCCGGTCACCATGGAAGAGATGCTGCACCACGCCAAGGCCGCGCGGCGCGGCGCGCCCGGCACATTTCTGGTCGCCGACATGCCGTTCATGTCCTACGCGAGCCGTGAGCAGGCGCTTGCGAACGCCGCGCGGCTGATGAAGGAGGCGGGCGCCGATTCGATCAAGCTCGAGGGCGGTCTGGAGGCCGTACCCGCGGCGGAGGCGCTGGCGCGCGCAGGCGTTCCGGTGCTCGGGCACATCGGCCTGACGCCGCAGACGGCGTCGGCGCTGGGGGGCTACAAGCTGCAAGGGCGCGATGAGGCCAGCGCGCGCCGGCTGCTCGAGGAAGCTTCCGCGCTCGAGCGCGCGGGCTGCTGGGGCGTCGTGCTCGAGATGGTGCCGGCGCCGCTAGCACGCGCAATCACGCAGTCGATCGGGGTGCCGACCATCGGCATCGGCGCCGGCCCGCACTGCGACGGCCAGGTGCTGGTGTTCCACGACCTGGCCGGTCTGTTTTCAGGTTTCGCGCCGAAATTCGCCAAGCGCTACGTGGAAGCGGGCGCACTGATCCGCGATGCGATCGCGCGCTATGCGGCCGAGGTGCGCAACGGCGTGTTTCCCGGTGAGGCGCACAGCTTCGACATGCGCGACGAGGTGCTCAAGCGGGTCCACGGCGGCTGAGGATGGAGATTCTCGCTGCCGATTCATTGAGCAGGCGGTTCGGCCAGCTGCTCGCGGTCGACCAGTTGAGCCTCTCGGTGACGGCCGGGGAAGTGTTCGGCTTGCTGGGACGCAATGGCGCGGGCAAGAGCACCCTGATCAAGATGCTGACCACGCTGCTGCCCCCGAGCGCGGGCAGTGCGCGGGTGGGCGGCTTCGACATCGTCCGCCAGGCGGCACAGGTGCGCGGGATCATCGGTTACGTGCCGCAAGCCCTGTCCGCCGACGGCGAGCTCACGGGATACGAGAACCTGCAGGTGTTCGCCCGCCTGTACGACATTCCGCGCGCCATGCGGGAGAGGCGCATCCGCGAGGCGCTCGAGCTGATGGGGCTAGCCGATGCGGCACGAAGGCTCGTAGGCACTTACTCGGGAGGCATGATCCGCCGCCTGGAGATCGCGCAATCGATGATGCACCGCCCGAAACTGCTGTTTCTCGATGAACCGACGGTCGGGCTCGATCCGGTGGCGCGAGAAGCGGTGTGGGAGCATATTGCACAGCTGCGCGCGAGCTTCGGCATGACCATCCTTCTCACCACTCATTACATGGACGAAGCCGGCCAGCTCTGCGGGCGCGTCGGAATCATGCGCAAGGGCAAACTGGTCGCGCTTGGCAGCCTGCACGAGCTGCGCGCGGCCAGCGGAGGCGCAGACGCCACGCTGGAGGCGCTGTTCGCCCACTACACGGAAGACCCGAGCGAAGACGAAGGGCGATACCTTGACACCGCCAGAACCCGGAACGTCGCCAAGCGGCTCGCCTGAAGCCGCAGCCGGCTCGTCCGGGGGCGCCGCTGCTGCGATCGTGCGCTACGTCGCGGACGTGTTCGCGATCGCGACAATGGACGTGCGCAAGCTGCGCCACGATCCGTCGGAACTGTTCACGCGCGCCATCCAGCCGATGTTGTGGCTGCTGGTGTTCGGGCAGGTATTCGCCAGGATTCGCGCCATGCCGACCGGGGGCATGGCATACATCGACTTTCTCGCGCCGGGCATCCTTGCCCAGAGCGTGCTGTTCGTAGCGATATTCAACGGTATCTCGGTCATCTGGGAGCGCGACCTGGGGATCGTGCACAAGTTCCTCGTCAGTCCCGCGCCGCGAACCGCGCTGGTCCTCGGCAAGGCGCTGTCCGCGGGCGTGAAGGCTCTTTCCCAGGCGGTGATCATTTATGTCCTGGCCGTGGCCCTGGGGGTCAAGATGGTCTGGAGCGTTCCCGCCTTCTGCGGGGTGATCATCCTGGTATTGCTGGGCGCAGCGCTATTCTCGACTTTTTCGCTCATCATCGCGTGCATCGTCAAGACGCGCGAGCGGTTCATGGGGATCGGGCAGGTGCTGACGATGCCGATGTTCTTTGCCAGCAACGCCATCTACCCGACGAGCATCATGCCGGCCTGGCTAAGGGGAGTCGCCCACGCCAATCCGCTGACCTACGAAGTGGACGGACTGCGCGCCTTGATGCTCGCCGGCGGCGAGTCCGCGCTCGGGCTGCGGGTGGATTTCGCCGTTCTCGCGCTCACGCTCGGGGTCCTCGTTCTCATCGGCGGCTGGATATACCCGCGGCTCATCACCTGAGGCGCGTGCATCCGCGGTAACATGTTTTCAGATCGGGGGTTCCATTCCATGTACAAGCGCATCCTGGTCCCGCTCGACGGGAGCAGCACCTCGAAACTGGGCCTGAAGGAGGCGCTGCGTCTCGCGCAAGGCGGGAATGCGAGTCTCTGCCTGCTGAACGTAGTAGATGAACTGTTCGTTACCCAGGCGGGCGAGGGAATGATCGTCGCCGACCAAATCTTCGAGAAGCTGCGTGCCAGCGGCAGGAAGGTCCTCGCCGCGGGGCTCGCGCTGGCGCGCAAGCGGGGCGTGCGGGCGCGTACCGTCCTGGCGGAAACCATGACGCGGCCGGTGGCGGATGTCATAGTTCGGCAGGCAAGGAGCTGGAAAGCTGACTTGATCGTGCTTGGAACGCACGGCCGCCGGGGGGTAAGGCGGGTCGTGATGGGCAGCGACGCCGAGCAGGTGCTGCGCAGCGCGCCGGTCCCGGTGCTGATGGTTCGCAGCAAGCGCCGCTGATCGGTGCAGGGAATCCGGAAGAACCAATCGCGCGCGCTCGAAACGCTGCGGCAGACGTTCGGCCACGCGGCGTTTCGCGGCTCGCAGGAGCAGATCGTCAGCCACGTTGCGCAGGGCGGGGATGCCCTGGTGCTGATGCCCACCGGGGGCGGCAAGTCGCTTTGCTACCAGGTGCCCTCGCTGCTGCGCCCCGGCACCGGGGTCGTGGTCTCGCCGCTCATCGCCCTGATGCAGGACCAGGTGGCGGCGCTCAGGCAGCTCGGGGTGCGCGCGGCGTTCCTCAACTCGAGCCTCGACGCCGCCGCCGCGCGCGAGGTCGAGCGGGCGCTCGTCGCGGGCGAGCTCGACCTGCTGTACGTGGCCCCCGAGCGGCTGCTCACGCCGCGCTGCCTGGAGCTGCTCGGGCGCAGCCGCGTCGCCCTGATCGCGATCGACGAGGCGCACTGCGTGTCGCAGTGGGGCCACGATTTCCGTCCCGAGTACCTGCAACTGTCGCTGCTGCACGAGCGCTTTCCGCAGGTGCCGCGCATCGCGCTCACCGCCACTGCCGACCCGCAGACGCGGGCCGAGATCGTGGCGCGCCTCGCGCTTGGGCAGGCGCGCGTGTTCGTGTCGAGCTTCGACCGACCCAATATCCGCTACGCGATCGTCGACAAGGTCGAGCCGCGGGCGCAGCTGCTGGCGTTCATTCGCGACGAGCACCCGGGCGAGGCCGGGATCGTGTACTGCCTTTCCCGGCGCAAGGTCGACGAGACCGCGGCCTGGCTCGCGGCGCAGGGCATTGCCGCGCTGCCCTACCACGCGGGCATGGCGGGCGCCGAACGCGCCGAGCACCAGGCCCGCTTCCAGCGCGAGGACGGAATCATCATGGTGGCGACGATCGCCTTCGGCATGGGAATCGACAAGCCCGACGTGCGCTTCGTCGCCCACCTCGATCTGCCCAAGAGCATCGAAGGCTACTACCAGGAGACCGGGCGCGCCGGGCGCGACGGCCTGCCCGCCGACGCCTGGATGGCCTACGGGCTGGCCGACGTGGTGCAGCAGCGCCGACTGATCGAGCAGTCGGAGGCGAGCGAGGACTACAAGCGCGTGTCGGGCGCAAAGCTCGATGCGCTGCTCGGGCTGTGCGAGACCGCCGGCTGCCGCCGCGTGCGCCTGCTGGCCTACTTCGGCGAGCAAAGCGGCCCCTGCGGCAACTGCGACACCTGCCTTGAGCCGCCGCAGACCTGGGACGCGACCGACGCGGCGCGCAAGGCGCTGTCGGCGATCTACCGCACGGGGCAGCGCTTCGGCGCAGTACACCTGATCGACGTCCTTCGCGGCAGGCACAGCGAGCGCGCCGAGCGCTGGGGGCACGGGGCGCTGGGCGTGTTCGGCGTCGGAGCCGAGCTGGACGAGGCGGCCTGGCGCAGCGTGTTCCGCCAGCTCGTCGCGCTCGGGCTGGCGCGCGTCGACCACCAGGCGCACGGCGCGCTCAGGCTGACCGAGGCGAGCCGGGCCGTGCTCAAGGGCGAGCAGGTGGTGCAGATGCGGCGCGTGGCGGCGCGCACGGCGCGCCGGTCGCGCCGCGCCGCGCCGACCGACCTCGCGCCGGCCGACGCAGAGCTGCTACAGGCGCTCAAGGCCTGGCGGCGCGACGAGGCGCGCAGCCAGGGCGTGCCGGCGTACGTGATCCTGCACGACAGCACGCTGGCCGAGATCGCCCGTGTGCGGCCGCGCGACCTCGCGGCGCTCGCCGGCCTGGGCGGCATCGGCGCGAAGAAGCTCGAGCGCTACGGCGCTGTCCTGCTACAGTTCTTGAACCAGGGCTTGTCAAAATCAATTTGACACATTAGACTTTGCGCCAGGTACCAAGCCATGAACTGCGCGGAGCAACTCGTCGTCCTATTCGGTAGCCAGGCCGACGTCGCGCGCGCGTTCCAGCTCGACCGCGCGGTGATCAACAACTGGGTCAAGTCGGGCTACGTCCCGGCGCGCTGGGCGACCGAGGTCGAGCGCGTCACCCAAGGCCGCATCACCGCGGTCGAAATCCTTACCGAGGCGAGCGCCAAGAAGCCGGTGCGCGTGAAATCGCGCCCGGACGACGCGTCGTTCGGCATCCTGTCGGAGACTGAGCCCATGAACAGCTACGCACCGTCCAAGCGCATCCATTCCTTCCACCCGCCGCAGCGCACGCTGATGGGCCCCGGGCCGACCGAAATCCACCCGCGCGTGCTCACCACCATGAGCCAGCCGGCGATCGGCTACCTCGATCCGATCTTCGTCGAGATGATGGAGGAGCTCAAGGCGCTGCTGCGCTACGTCTACCAGACCAAGAACCCGCTCACCTTCCCGATCTCGGGCCCGGGCTCGGTCGGCATGGAGTACTGCTTCGTCAATCTGGTCGCGCCCGGCGACAAGGTGATCGTGTGCATCAACGGCGTGTTCGGCGGCCGCATGCTCGAGAACGTTATCCGCTGCGGCGGCGTTCCGGTGGTGGTCGAGGACACTTGGGGTGAGCCGGTCGACCCGCACAAGGTCGAGGACGCGCTGAAAAAGAACAAGGACGCCAAGATCGTCGCCTTCGTGCACGCCGAGACTTCGACCGGCTGCCAGTCCGACGCACAGGAGATCACCCGCATCGCGCACAAGCACGGTGCGCTGGTGATCGTCGATGCCGTCACCTCGCTCGGCGGCACGCCGGTGCGGGTCGACGAGTGGGAGATCGACGCCATCTACTCGGCCAGCCAGAAGTGCCTGTCGTGCACGCCGGGGCTCTCGCCGGTGTCGTTTTCCGAGCGCGTGGTCGAGCGGGTCAAGGCGCGCAAGGACAAGATCCACAGCTGGTTCATGGACATGAACCTGCTCCTGGGCTACTGGGGCGCAACTACCCGGACCTACCACCATACCGCGCCGACGAATTCGCTCTTCGCGCTGCACGAGGCGCTGCTGCTGATCCGCGAGGAGGGGCTGGAGAACTCCTGGGCGCGCCATCACCGCCACCACGTCGCGCTCAAGGCGGGGCTGGAAGCGATGGGACTGAAATTCCTGGTCAAGGAGGAGAACCAGCTGCCGCAGATGAACGCGGTGCTGTGCCCGGAGGGGGTGAACGAGGCCGACGTGAGAAAGACGCTGCTGGGCGAGTTCGGGATCGAGATCGGCGCCGGCCTCGGGCCGCTCGCGGGCAAGATCTGGCGCTTCGGGCTGATGGGCTACTCGTGCCGCCCGGACAACGTGATGCTGTGCCTGTCGGCGCTCGGCTCGGTGCTCGAGGACATGGGCCTACCGGTGCACGTCGGCGACGCGGAAGCCGCGGCGCACGGCGCCTACGCCAGCATGCACGCCAGCGACGCGCAGAGGAAAAAGCGCGCCGCCTGAGCGCTCAAGTCTCGAAGCGGTAGGACTTTTCGCGGAAAAGCTGCGCGCAGGCGCGCGCCACGTCGGCGTCGTACAGCCTGCCCGCGTTGCCTTCGATTTCCCCCAGCGCGAGTTCGATGCCTAGGGCCGCGCGGTACGGGCGGTGCGAGGACATCGATTCGACCACGTCGGCCACCGCCAGGATGCGCGCCTCGAGGATGATCGCGCCGTCCTTGAGCCCCTCCGGATAGCCGCTGCCGTCGAGCCGCTCGTGGTGCTGCAGCGTCGCCTGCGCCACCGGCCAGGGAAAGTCCACGTCCTTCAGGATCTCGTAGCCGGAGCGGGCGTGGCCCTTCACTAGGCTGAACTCGACCGCCGACAGGCGCGTGGGCTTGCTCAGGATCTCTGCCGGCACCGAGATCTTGCCCACGTCGTGCAGTCCGCCCGCGATCTCGAGGCCGCGCGCGCTCTCGGCCGGCAGCCGGAGCATCTCGCCGATCGCGCGCGCGAGCGAGCCGACCCGCCGTTCGTGCCCCGCGGTGTAAGGGTCGCGCAGCTCGACCATGGCCGACATCGCGCCCACCGTGCCCACCATGGCGCGCTCGAGCTGGTCCAGCTGCTGCTCGACTGTGTGCTCGGCGAGCACGCGATCGCTGATGTCCTGCAGGAGCCCGATCACCACCCGCCGGCCGCCGTACGCCATCGCGTTGCCGTGCACGCCGACGTGCCGCACCGTGCCGTCCTTGCGCCTGACGCGGAAATCGTAGCGCAGGCTCTGCGCCTGCCCCGCGATGCGGCTGCGCACGTTGCCGAGCACCAGGTCGCGGTCCTCCTCGAGCACGACTTCGCGCGGGCCCATCGCGAGCAGCTCCGCCTCGGAATAGCCCAGGATCTCGCACAGGCGCGGGTTGACGTAGGCGAAGCGCTCATCGTCCACCATGTAGATCCCGGCGATCGACTGCTCGACCAGGGCGTGGAACTTCGCCTCGCTTTCAACCAGGCGCTTCTGATCGTGGAAGCGTTGCAGGGCGAGCGAAATGCTCTCCCCCGCGGCGCGCAGCACGAGCTGGGTTTGCGGGTCGAGGTCCTCGGCGCGCCGCAGGTAGAGCGTGAACACGCCCGCCGGTCGGCCGCCGACGCTGAGCGGCAGCGCCGCGACTGCGCCGATCCCGAGCACGCCGAGCATGGCCTGCGCCTCGGCCGGCAACTCGAGCGAGCGCGGCTCGAGCACGAACTGCGGCAGACCTTCGCGTACGGCGCGCACGGTCGGAGAATTCCCGCTCGCGCCCGGCGCGTTCATCATGCCGCGCACCAGCGCCTCGAATGGCTTGAGCATCCTCGGGAAGGCGACCGGCTCGAGCGTGTCGGTGCGGGGATCGATCAGCGCGCCCCAGGCCGCGACGACTCCCTCGGCGCGAAACGCGGTGTCGCAGATCTTCTGCAGCATGGCCGCCGGCTCGCCGCCCTGCGCGACCGCTGCGTGCACCTCGAGCAGCATGCGATACAACTGCGCGGCGCGAGCCTGAGTCGAGAGCGGGTTCACTCGCCGAACGTCCATGCCGGTGCGTTCTTCTCCTGCGCCGTGCCGGACAACAGGATAAAAAAGGGCTCGACGCGTCCCGCCAATCTACGCAGGAACGCGTCCGCGAAGCAAATAAGCACCGGCTAACTTTAGTTCGGCGGCAGCGGCGCGAAGCGCGCGGTGAGGTCAGCCTGGGCGGCGTAGCGGTCGGGCTCGGCGAACATGATGTCGAACACGATCGCGCGCGGGTGCTGGGCGGCGAGCCGCTCGATCAGCTCGCCGTGCACGGCCGCGAGCGGCCATCAAGCGGGGAGCCGGTAGCCCTTTTCGCGGAACAGCCGCAGGCAGGCATCGACCGCGTCCGCATCGTAGAGCCGGCCGCGCCCGTTGGCGATCTCCTCGAGCGCCGCGTCGATGCCGCGCGCCGGCCGGTATGGGCGGTGCGAGCCCATCGACTCGACCACATCGGCGACCGCCAGGATGCGCGCCTCGAGGATGATCTGCCCGTCCTTGAGGCCCTGCGGGTAGCCGCTGCCGTCGAGGCGCTCGTGGTGCTGTCGCGCCACCTCGGCGATCGGCCACGGGAAGCGAATATCTTTGAGGATGTCGTAGCCCGACTGCGCGTGCGTCTTGACGATCTCGTACTCCGCTGGTTGCAGGCGCGTCGGCTTGGACAGGATCTCGGCCGGGACCGAGATCTTGCCGATGTCGTGCAGGCTGCCGGCGACGTCCAGCCCGCGGCAGCGCTCGGGGTCGAGCCCCATCTCGCCCGCGATCGCCGCGGCCAGCCTGCCGACCCGCAGCTCGTGGCCGGCGGTGTAGGGATCGCGGATCTCGACCATGGTCGAGATCGCCCGGATGGTGCCGGTCATGGTCTCTTCGAGCTCCTCCATGTACTGGCGCACCCTCTCGCCGGAGGCCTTGTACTCGGAGATGTCTTCGACCTGGACCACCAGATAGCGCAGCTTGCCGGCCGAATCGCACACCCGGGCGGCATTGGCGCGGACCCAGGCCGGCCGTCCGTCCTTGCGCACGATCTGCGCTTCGGTCCGCAGCGTGCGGCGCTCGCCGCTCAGCAACTGCGCGAATTGCGTCATCAGCGGAACGACACTCTCCGGCGCGAGGAAGTCCCTGAACTGCTTGCCGATCAGCTCTGCGTCCGAATAGCCCGAGATGCTCGAGCTCGAGGCGTTGGTCTTGACAATGTTCCCGTCCGTACCGATCAGCGCGATGCCGATGCTGGCGCTCTCGAACGCCTGCTTGAACTGCTCCTCGCTGTCGGCCAGCCGGCGCTCGGCCTCGCGCCGGCGCTCGTTCTCCGCGAAGCGCTCGAGCGCATAACCGACGTCGCGCGCGGTCTGGTCCAGCAGTTGCACCACCTCCGCGTCGAAAAATCCGGCGCTCGACGCGTGAAAGCTCAGCGTGCCGACGATTTTGCCTTCGATGCGAAGTGGAAATGCGGCCGACGTGACCACGCTCAGGCCTGCCGCTTGTCCGCGCCACGGCTCGAGCGCGGGGTCGTGCATGAAGTCCTCGATGATCACCGGACGGCCTTCGCGGATCGCCCGCCCGATCGGGCCCTGCCCGCGCGGATCGTCGGCATCGATGGTGATATCGGCGTGCGCCAGGTAGTGCTCGAGGCCGCGCGACATCGCGAGGGGCAGAACTTTGCCGCTTGCCTTGTCGACCATACTGATCCACGCTCCGGACAAACCGCTTTCCTCGACCGCGATGCGGCAGATCTCCCGCATCACCTCGTCGCGCGAATTTGACCGCACCAGGGCTTCGTTCGTCTGCCACAGGGTTCGGTACAGGCGGTTGAGCGTTTGGATGCGCGCTTCGGCGCTCTTGCGTTCCGAGATGTCGCGCACGACGGCGTGAAAATACCCGCGCCCGTCGATCTCGAAGTGGCGCCCGCTGATCTCCACCGGAAAGGTCGAGCCGTCCGCGCGCTGGTGAACGGTTTCGTACGTCAGCTCGCCGTGCCGTTCGACCTCGCGCTCGTCGCGCGCCAGCGCAGCGCGGGATTCCGGGGCGCGAAGCTCGGCGACGTGCTTGCCGATAAGTACCTCGCGCGGGTAGCCGTAGACCGACTCGGCCCGCTCGTTCGCCTCGATGATGCGTCCCTCGGCGTCGTGGAGAAACGTCGGGTCGCGCGCGAAGCGCATCACCTGGCGGAAATGCTCCTCCATCGCCGCGCGCTCGAGCGCCGCTTTCTGCCGGAACAGCTTGTCCGTGAAACTTCGCCGGCGCGCGAACCAGAGCGCGGCCAGGCCGGCGAGCGCGATCAGAAGGAAGATCCAGGCGGTCATCAATTGGACTGGTCTGTTACAGGTATGCCTTGCTCCACTTTGGCAAGAGATTATGGGCCGATCTGATCAGCTGCACAGGGCGAATAGCTTCCCGCCCGCGGGCAATTCCTGCATCGCCTTATGTCTTCTCAAAGACCGAGGCGCTGCCAGATTGTGCTCGTCAGGCCGGCCTGGTTTAGGGTGTAGAAGTGCAGCCCCGGCGCGCCGCCCGAGAGCAGGCGCTCGCACAGCTCCGTGACGACGTCCAGGCCGAAGGCGCGGATCGAGGCGCTGTCGTCGCGGAAGCTTTCGAGCTTGAATCGCATCCAGCGCGGGATCTCGGCGCCGCAGGCGTCCGAGAAGCGCGCCAGCTGCGAGAAGTTGCCGATCGGCATTACGCCAGGGACGATCGGCAGCGTGATGCCGGCGGCGCGGCAGTCGTCGACGAACTCGAAGTAGGCGTCGGAGTTGTAGAAGTACTGCGTGATCGCGCCGTCGGCGCCGGCGTCCACTTTCTGCTTGAAGTTGCGGATCTCGTCGGCCGCGTTGCGCGTCTGCGGGTGGTACTCGGGATAGCAGGCGACCTCGATCCTGAACCAGTCGCCGGTGGTTGCGCGGATGTACGCGACCAGCTCGCTCGCGTAGCGGAACTCGCCCGAGGCGGCGATGCCCGAGGGCAGATCGCCGCGCAACGCGACGATGTGGCGGATGCCGTGCTTGCGGTACAGCTCGAGCTGCTCCGCCACGTCGGCCCGGGTCGAGGCGACGCAGGAGATGTGCGGCGCGGCCTCGTGCCCCGCGGCGCGGATCTCGAGCACGGTCTCGAGCGTGCCCTCGCGCGTCGAGCCGCCGGCGCCGTAGGTGCACGAGAAGAAGCGCGGCTTGAGCCGCGCCAGCTGCTGCCAGGTCGCGCGCAGCTTTTCCCTGCCCTGCGGCGTCCTCGGCGGGAAGAACTCGAAGCTGAAGTCGCGCGCGGGCGCCGCGCTCATCGCCGGCCTTCGACGAAGGGCTTGAGTGCGGCGTAGATCGCGCGATTGGCCGGCGCCTCGAGCCCGGCTTCGCGCGCCATGCGCGCGACCGCGCCGGCGAGCCAAGGCGCCTCGAGCCTGCCGCCGGCGTCGAGGTCGCCGTGCATCGACGAGGTCATCTCGGCCGGCAGGCCGTCGATCGCCTTGAGCGTCGCGGCGACCAGGTCGTCGCCCAGCGCCACGCCGCGCTTGCGGCCGACCTGCCAGGTCTCGCGCATCGAGGCCTCAAGCAGCCATCTGAGGTCGGGGTCGGCGCGCACCACGCCGATGCGCGAGCGCGCCACGCTGGTCGCGCCGCTGATCGCGACCAGCAGCACGAATTTCTCCCACAGCACGCGCACGATGTCGTCGGTGAGCTCGGCCTGGATCCCCGCCGCGGCGCAGGCGGCATGAAAGGCCTGCGCGGTCGGTCGCTGCGAGGCTTCAACCGTGCCGAAGCGCAGCCGCGCCATGGTCCCGGTCTGCACGATCACGCCCGGCTCGCCGATGCGCGCCGCGATATAGGCCGCGCCGCCCATCACCCGCTCGCGCCCGAGCAGCGCGCCGATGCGTTCGATCGATTCGACGCCGTTCTGGAACGGGATCACCACCCCGCCGCCGGCCACCAGCGGCCGGATGCGCTCGGCCGCGCTCTCGGTGTCCCACAGCTTGACCGCGAACAGCACCACCTCGGCGCTGCCCGCCTGCGCCGGGTCCTCCACGGCCTTGACCATTAGCGTCGCGTCTCCCGCCGGGCTCTTCAGGCTGAGCCCCTTGGCCCGCAGCGCCTCGAGGTGCCGGCCACGCGCGATGAATACGACCTCGTTTCCCGCCTGCGCGAGGCGCAGGCCGAAATAGCCGCCGACGCCGCCTGCACCCATTACCGCGATCTTCATGGTCAGTCGATCCTTTCCACGTGCACGCGCCGCGCCGGGAGCAGAACCGAGGAGAGCGCCCAGGACACGATGCTGTAGACGATCGCGCCGAGGACTCCGGCCCAGAACCCTCCCACCGCGAAGCCCCGCAGGTAGGAGCCGACGAGCCAGAACAGCAGTCCGTTGATGACGAAGATGAAAAGGCCGAGGGTCAGGATCGTCGCCGGCAGCGTGAGCACGATCAGGATCGGCCGGATGACCGCGTTCACCAGGCCCAGCACCACGGCCGCGACCAGCGCGGTGCCGAAGCTGTCGACGTGAATCGACGACGGCATCAGGTAGGCGACCGCGAGCAGCGCGAGCGCGTTGATCAGCCAGACGAGCAGGATTCTGAGCATCTAGTAGCGGTAGTGCTCTGACTTGTATGGCCCGGCCTTCGGCACGCCGATGTAAGCTGCCTGCTCGTCGGTGAGCTCGCTAAGCTGTGCGCTCAGCGTCGAGAGCTGCAGCCGCGCCACTTTCTCATCGAGCGCCTTGGGCAGGATGTACACGCCGAGCGGATAGTCCTTGGTCCTGGTAAAGAGCTCGATCTGCGCCAGCACCTGGTTCGCGAATGACGAGCTCATCACGTACGAAGGGTGTCCGGTGGCGCAGCCCAGGTTCACCAGCCGGCCTTCGGCCAGCAGGATGATGCGCTTGCCGTCGGGGAAGATAACGTGGTCCACCTGCGGCTTGATGTTCTCCCAGCTGTAGCCCTTGAGCGCCGCGACCTCGATCTCGTTGTCGAAGTGGCCGATGTTGCACACGATGGCGTTGTTCTTCATCGCCTTCATGTGGGCGTGGGTGATGACGTGCAGGTTGCCGGTTGCGGTGACGAAGATGTCGGCCTTATCCGCTGCGTAGTCCATGGTGACCACGCGAAAGCCCTCCATCGCGGCCTGCAGCGCGCAGATCGGGTCGATCTCGGTCACCCAGACCTGCGCCTGCAGACCCCGCAGGGCCTGGGCCGAGCCCTTGCCGACCTCGCCGTAGCCGGCGACCACGGCCACCTTGCCCGCCACCATGACATCGGTGGCACGCTTGATGCCGTCCACCAGCGATTCGCGGCAGCCGTAAATGTTGTCGAATTTCGACTTGGTGACCGAGTCGTTGACGTTGATCGCCGGAAACAGCAGCCGCCCTTCCTTGTGCATCTGGTACAGACGGTGCACGCCGGTGGTCGTCTCCTCGGTGACGCCTTTGATCTCGGCGGCGATGTGCGAGTACCAACCAGGTTTTCTCTGTTTGACGGCCTTGAAAAGCGCGACTTCCTCTTCACTGGTGGGCTTGGCGAGCACCGACGGGTCCTTCTCGGCGCGCTGGCCCAGGTGCACCAGCAGGGTGGCGTCGCCGCCGTCGTCGAGGATCATGGTCGGGCCCTTGCCGCCGCCGAACTCGAAGATGCGGTGGGTGAACTCCCAGTACTCGTCGAGCGATTCGCCCTTGTAGGCGAATACCGGGGTGCCGCCGGCGGCGATCGCCGCCGCGGCGTGGTCCTGGGTGGAGAAGATGTTGCACGAGGCCCAGCGCACCTCGGCCCCCAGCGCGCGCAGGGTCTCGATCAGGGCCGCGGTCTGGATCGTCATGTGCAGCGAACCGGCGATGCGCGCGCCCTTGAGCGGCTGCGCCTTGGCGTACTCCCTGCGGATCGCCATCAGCGCCGGCATCTCGGACTCGGCAATCGCGATCTCCTTGCGGCCCCAGTCCGCCAGTTTCAGGTCGGCGACCTTGTAATCGGTGAATTTCGGGTTGGGTGCGTTCATTTGCGGTCTCCAGAAAAGCAAAGCGCCCGCATCGTTTCCGATGCGAGCGCAGTTCGATTTAGCTGAGCCTGGTCCCCGTGGGGATCGCAGCGCCCCTCAGCAAGGCGAATTATACCTAGGCGGCCTGTTTCAGGGCCAGCGCCTTGTCGGTCGCTTCCCACGTGAACTCCGGTTCCTCGCGCCCGAAATGGCCGTAGGCCGCCGTTTTCCGGTAGATCGGGCGCAGCAGGTTGAGCGCCTGGATGATCGCCTTGGGCCTCAGGTCGAAGGTCGTCGCGACCAGCCTGGACAGCGCGTCGTCCGACATCTTGCCGGTGCCGTAGGTGGTGACCATGACCGAGACCGGCTTGGCGACTCCGATCGCGTACGCGACCTGTACCAGGCACTTGGAGGCGAGGCCCGCGGCGACCACGTTCTTCGCCACGTAGCGCGCTGCGTACGCGGCCGAGCGGTCGACCTTGGACGGGTCCTTGCCCGAGAACGCGCCGCCGCCGTGCGGCGCCGCGCCGCCGTAGGTGTCGACGATGATCTTGCGCCCGGTCAGGCCGCAGTCGCCGTGCGGACCTCCGACCACGAAGCGTCCGGTCGGGTTGATCAGGTACTTCACTTCGCCCCTGACCAGCTCCTTGGGCAGCACCGGCTTGATGATCTCCTCGATTACGCCTTCCGAGAGCTGCTCGTGGGTGATGTCGGGCGAGTGCTGGGTCGAGAGCACCACGGTGTCGATCGCATGCGGCCTGCCGTTGGCGTATTTCACGGTCACCTGCGACTTCGCGTCCGGGCGCAGCCACGGCAGGCGCCCGTCGCGGCGCAGCTCGGCCTGGCGCTCGACCAGGCGGTGCGAGAGGTGGATTGGCAGCGGCATCAGCTGCGGCGTCTCGTCGCAGGCATAGCCGAACATCAGGCCTTGGTCGCCGGCGCCCTGGTCGAGGTCGATCCCTTTGCCTTCGTCGACGCCCTGCGCGATGTCGGCCGACTGCCTGCCGTAGCACACCATCACGGCGCAGCCCTTGTAGTCGATGCCGTACTCGGTATTGTCGTAGCCGATGCTCTTGATCGTGTCGCGCGCGACCTGCTGGAAATCGATGTCGAATGCGGCGGTGGTGATCTCGCCTGCCAGCACGACCAGGCCAGTCGTGACCAGGGTTTCCGCCGCGACGCGGCCGCGGGAGTCTTTCGCTAGAATCGCGTCGAGCACCGCATCCGAGATCTGGTCGGCGACCTTGTCCGGGTGACCTTCGGATACCGATTCCGACGTAAAGAGGAACTCGCTCATGTGCTTTGCGCCTCGAGGTTTAGGCCGCCGCTATGAGCGTGCGGCGAGCGGGGGTTGCGAAGAGGCCGCAAGGATACCAAAGAATGCCTGCTTCCCATAGAACCGGCGCCACGCGATGCCGCTGATCAGACTGCTCGCCGCGCTGCCGTTGCCGCTGCTGCACGCGGCGGGCACGCTGCTCGGCTGGGCGGTCTATGCGCTGTCGCCGACCTACCGCCGGCAACTGCGCCAGAACCTGAGTCAGGCGGGATACCGCGACGCGGCGACCCGGCGTGCCGCGATCGCCTCGGCCGGCAAGGGTCTGCTCGAGCTGCCCGCGATCTGGCTTCGCCCGCGCGCCGACGTGGTGCGCTGGGTCAGGCGGATCGACGGCGAGGCGCTGATCGAGGCCGCGCGCGCGCAGGGCCTGGGAATCGTTTTTCTCACGCCGCACCAGGGCTGCTTCGAGATCACGGCCAAGCTCGCGGCCGAGCGCTTTCCGATCACCGCGCTCTACCGGCCGCCCAAGCTGGGCTTCGTGCAGGCGCTGATCGATGCGGGGCGCGCCGGGCCCAACCTGCGGCTCGCGACCCCGGACTACGCCGGGGTGCGCGAGCTGCTCGGCGCGCTCAAGCGCAAGGAGGCGGTGGGCGTGCTGCCGGACCAGGTGCCGAGCGAAGGCGAGGGCGAGTGGGTCGAATTCTTCGGCCGGCCCGCCTACACCATGACGCTGGCCGCGAGACTCGCGCGCCGGCCCGGCAGCGTCACCCTGCTCGCGTTCGGCGAGCGCCTGCCGCGCGGCGAAGGCTACGTGGTGCACCTGCGCTCGCTGCCCGCGGCCCTGCCGGGAGAGTCCGATGCGCGGCGCGTCAACCGCGCGCTCGAGCAGCTGGTGCGCGAGTGTCCGCAGCAATACCTGTGGGGCTACAACCGCTACAAGCGGCCGCGCGGCGCGCCGCCGCCGGCAGCGCTCGGGTGATGAGAGCGCTGTTCGCTGCGATGTGGCTCGCGCGCCTGCTGCCGCCGCGGGCGCTGGCGGCGCTCGGGGACGCGCTCGGGGCGCTCGCCTACCGGCTGATCGCCGAGCGGCGCGGCGTGACGCGCATCAACCTCGCTCGGTGCTTCCCCTGGATGGCCGCGGCCGAGCGCGAGCGCCTGGCGCGCGCGCACTTCGGCGCCTGGAGCCGCAGCTTCCTCGACCATGCGCTGCTGTGGTGGGCGGCGCGCGAGCGCATCGAGCGGCTGGTGCGCGTCGACGGTCTCGAGCACCTGCGCGCGCTCGGCGGCGCGCCGGCGATCCTGTTCGTGCCGCACTTCGTCGGGCTCGACGCCGGCTTCGCGCGGCTCGCCTGCGAGATCGACATGGTGAGCATGTACGCGCAGCAGAAGAACCGGCTCCTGGCCGCGCGCCTGCTCGCGGGGCGCACGCGCTTCGGGCGCCAGGCGCTGGTGTCGCGCCAGGACGGCATACGCGCCGTGCTCGGCACGATGCGCGCGGGCCGCCCGCTGTACTACCTGCCCGACATGGACTACGGCCCGCGCGGGGCGCTGTTCGTGCCCTTCTTCGGCGTGGCGGCGGCGACCGTGCCGGGACTGTCGCGCATCGCGCGCGTCACCGGGGCGAAGGTGCTGCCGTGCGTGACGCACATGCTGCCGCGGGGCGCAGGCTACGTCGTCTCGATCGAGCCGCCCTGGGCGGACTTTCCGACCGAGGATCCCGCGGCGGACACGCTGCGCATGAACCAGTACATCGAGCGCAAGGTGCTCGAAGCGCCGGAGCAGTATTTCTGGATGCACAAGCGCTTCAAGACGCGTCCCGAGGGCGAGGCGCGCTTTTACGCATAGAATTGCGGCGCGTGTTCCGCAACCCTGCCAACGAAGAGATTCGCGACCTGCTGGCGCGGGCGCGAACCATCGCCGTGGTGGGGCTCTCGCCCAGACCGGAACGCCCCAGCCACCGCATCGCACAGCGTCTCAAGTCCTGGGGCTACCGCGTCGTCCCGGTGCGGCCGGCGCTGAGCGAGGTACTGGGCGAGAAGGCCTACCCGCGCCTGGCCGAGGTGCCGGACAAGATCGACCTGGTGGACGTGTTCCGGTCCGCCGAGCAGGTCGGACCGATCGTCGAGCAGTGCATCGCGCTCGGGCTGCCCGCGATCTGGCTCCAGCAGGGAATCGTCAACGAGCCCGCCGCCGAGCGCGCGCGCGCAGCGGGGATGGTGGTGGTCATGGACCGCTGCATCTCGCTCGAGTACCGCCGCCTGATGGTGCCGGCGTGAGCCGCGTCGCGTTCACCAAGATGGAGGGCGCGGGCAACGACTTCGTCGTGCTGGACGCGACCGCGGCGCCGTTCGCGCTCGCGCCTGCGCAGCTGCGCCGGCTCGCCGACCGGCATTTCGGCGTCGGCTGCGACCAGATCCTGGTGGTAGAGCGAAGCACGCGCGCGGACGCCGATTTCCGCTACCGCATTTTCAACGCAGACGGCGGCGAGGTCGAGCAGTGCGGCAACGGGGCGCGCTGCTTCGTGCGCTATGTGCACGCGAAAGGGCTGACGGCCAAGCGCGAGATCCGGGTCGAGACCCTGGGCGGCCTGATCGTGCCGCGCCTCGAGGACGACGGTGAAGTGAGCGTCGACATGGGTCCGCCGGCGCTCGAATCTCCCCTGGTGCAGGCGCTCGAGGTCGGCGGCGCGCGGGTCGAGCTGGCGATCCTTTCGATGGGCAATCCGCACGCGGTGCAACTGGTCGATGACATCGCGCGCGCGCCGGTGACCAGCCAGGGCCCGCTCATCGAGCGTCACGCGCGCTTTCCGAAGCGCGTCAACGCCGGCTACATGCAGCTGCGCGACCGCCATCGCATCGCGCTGCGGGTCTGGGAGCGCGGCGCAGGTGAGACGCTCGCCTGCGGCACCGGTGCCTGCGCGGGCGCGGTGTCGGGCATCGCGCGCGGCCTGCTCGACTCGCCGGTGCGGGTCGAGGCGCGCGGCGGAACGTTGACCGTGGCTTGGCAGGGCGGCGACAATGCGGTCTGGATGAAGGGCCCGGCGCGCAGCGTGTTCGAGGGCTCGATCGACCTGGACGAGACACCATGAACGCAGAAGAGCTCGCGCAGTTCCTCAGGACCCACCCGCAGTTCTTCGACCAGCACCCGGAGCTTCTCGAAGCGATCAGCGTGCCGCACCCCTACGGTGGGCGCGCGATTCCGCTCGCCGAGCGCCAGACCATCACGCTGCGCGAGAAGGTGAAGCTGCTCGAAGGCAAGCTGGGCGAGCTGATCCAGTTCGGCGAGGAGAACGACGCTATCAGCGAGAAGGTGCATCGCCTGGCGGTGGCACTGGTCGGGGCGCGCGACTTTCCGGAGCTGACCCAGGCGCTCTACCTGCATCTGGGCGACGACTTCGCGGTGCCGCACGTGGCGCTGCGCGTCTGGGGCAAGTCCGTGCCGGTCGATTTCGTCGAGTCGCAGGCGGTGACCGAGGCGCAGCGCCGGCACGCCGAGACCATCGGCGCGCCGCAATGCGCGGCGATCGCCGACAACCCCTACCTGGCGTGGTTCGGCGAATCGGCCCCGCACCTGCGCTCGATGGCGCTGGTTCCGCTCGGCCAGAGCGCGGTATTCGGGCTGCTCGCGCTCGGCAGCGAGGATCCGCAGCGCTTCTTCCCCGAAATGGGGACCATCTACCTGCGTCGCATCGGCGAACTGTGCGCCGCCGGCGTGGCGGCGCGGCTGTAGCGCGGGACGGCGCCGCCGCGTGGCACAAGCCCTGCTTGCCACGCATCCCGACGCCGCGCTGGTGCGCGAGCATCTCGAGGCGCTGCGGCATCAGCGCCGGCTCGCGTCCGGCACGCTGAGGAACTACGCGCGCGACTTGGCGCTGCTGCTGCGCCTGGCGCAGGGCGCGCGCCTGGCGGCGATCGATGGCGTCCAGGTGCGCCGCTTTATCGCGCAGCTGCACGGCGCCGGCCTGTCGGGCCGCTCGCTGGCGGGTACGCTGTCGGCCTGGCGCGGGCTGTACCGTTGGCTCGCGCGCCAGCACGGCTTTCGCGCCAGTCCCTGCCAGGGCGTGCGCGCTCCCAAGGCGCCGAAGACGCTGCCCAAGGCGCTCTCGGTCGAGGCCGCGCAGCGCCTGCTCGATGTCGCGCCGCCGGCCACCCCGGCGCTGCTGCGCGACCGGGCGATGTTCGAGCTCATGTATTCCTCCGGCCTGCGCCTGGCCGAGCTGATCGGCCTCGAGCTGGGGAGCGGGCGGCTCGACCTCGCCCAGGGCGAGGTCACGGTCACCGGCAAGGGCGGCAAGACGCGCACCGTTCCGGTCGGCGCCAGGGCGCGTGAGGCGCTGGCGCATTGGCTTGCGGCGCGGGCGCAGCTCGCCGCGCCGCAGGAAAGCGCGCTTTTCGTCGGCGCGCGCGGCATGCGCATCGCGCCCGGCATCGTGCGCGCGCGGCTCGCGGCCTGGGCGCGCCGCCAGGGGCTGGACGCGCCGCTGCACCCGCACATGCTGCGTCACTCCTTCGCCACCCACGTGCTGCAGTCTTCCCAGGATCTGCGCGCGGTGCAGGAGATGCTGGGCCACTCGAGCATCTCGAGTACCCAGGTGTACACGCACCTGGACTTCCAGTCGCTGGCGAAGGTCTACGACGCCGCGCACCCGCGCGCGCGCAAGAAGTAGGGCATGGCGCCGGCGCGCCTCGTGCTCCATCCGGGCCGCGACAAGTCGCTCAGGCGACGGCACCCGTGGCTGTTCTCGGGCGCGATCGCGCGCGTCGAGGGCGAACCGCAGCGCGGCGACACGGTCGAGGTCGTGTCCGATTCGGGGCAGGCGCTCGCGCTTGCGGCGTACAGTCCGCAGTCGCAGATTCGCGCCCGCGTCTGGAGCTTTGACACGGGGCTGCGCATCGATGCCGAGTTCCTGCGCGCGCGCCTGGCGCGTGCGCTCGCGCTGCGCGCGGCGCTGCCCGCGGCCCGGCACGGCAACGCGCTGCGCCTGGTTCACGCCGAGTCCGACGGACTGCCCGGGCTGGTGGTCGACCGCTACGACGACGTGCTGGTGGCGCAATTGCTCTCCGCCGGCGCCGAGCGCTGGCGCGAGCCGATCCTCGATGCGCTCGCCGAACTTACCGGCTGCGAGGCGGTGTACGAGCGCTCGGACGCCGAGGTGCGCGCGCTCGAGGGCCTCGCGCCGCGCAGCGGGTTCGTGCGCGGCGACCGGGCGGCGGCGCGCTGCGCGATCGTCGAGCACGGCTTGAGCTTTCACGTCGACGTCGAGCAGGGACAGAAGACCGGGTTCTTCCTCGACCAGCGCGACAATCGCCAGCGCGTGCGTGCCCTCGCCGCCGGGCGCGCAGTGCTGGACGGGTTCTGCTACACGGGCGGTTTCGCGCTCGCCGCGCTCGCCGGCGGCGCCGAGCGTGTGCTCGCGCTCGAGAGCTCGGCCCCGGCGCTCGAGGTGGCGCGCGAGAATCTCGCCGCCAACGCGCTCGACGCCGGGCGGATCGAGTTCGTGCAGGCCGACGTGTTCGCGCACCTGCGCGGGCTGCGCGACCGGGGCGCGCGCTTCGGACTGGTGGTGCTCGATCCGCCCAAGTTCGCGCCCACCGCGGCGCAGGCGAGGAACGCCGCGCGCGCCTACAAGGACGTCAACCTGCTCGCCTTCAAGCTGCTGGCGCCGGGCGGGTTGCTGGCGACCTTCTCCTGCTCCGGCGGCGTGCCGGCGGAGCTGTTTCAGTCGATCGTGGCCGGCGCCGCGCGCGACGCCGGGGTCGAGGGCAAGATCCTGGGGCGCTTCGGCCCCGCTGCCGACCACCCGGTGGCGCTGGAGTTCCCCGAAGGCGACTACCTCAAGGGATTGCTCGTGCTGCGTTCGTAAGGGGAGCGTGCGAGGCGGTAGAATCCAAGCCTTCGGAAGGAGCCATCATGCAGCAGGAGAACATGGTTCCCGTGACCATCCTCACGGGTTTCCTGGGTAGCGGCAAGACGACGCTGCTGAATCGCATCCTGAAGGAGGATCACGGCCGGCGCGTGGCGGTAATCGAGAACGAGTTCGGCGAGGTCGGGGTCGACAACGACATCATCGAAAGCGGCGACGAGCAAATCGTCGAGATGAACAACGGCTGTATCTGCTGCACGGTGCGAGGCGACCTGATCCGTATCCTGGGCGAGCTCAAGCAGCGGCGCAGCCAGGGCGCGCTCAAGTTCGACCGCGTGGTGATCGAGACCACCGGCATGGCCGACCCGGGCCCGGTGGCGCAGACCTTCTTCACCGACGAGGAGATCGGCAACTACTACCTGCTCGACTCGATCATCACGCTGGTCGACGCCAAGCACGCCGCAAAGCAGCTCGATGAGTTCCACGAGGCGCAGGAGCAGGTCGGATTCGCCGACCGGATCCTGATGTCGAAGACGGACCTGGTCGGCGAGGACGAGGTCAAGAAGCTCTCGGAGCGCATCCGTCTGATGAATCCGCGCGCTCCGATCAAGAAAGTGCACTTCGGCCAGGCGCCGCTGGACGAAGTGCTCGACATCCGCGGCTTCAACCTGAACGCGATTCTCGACCTCGACCCCGAGTTCCTGACCGACATCCAGCACGAGCACCACGACGAGGTCGAGTCGTTCGTATTCCGCTCAGACAGGGCTTTCGACGGCGACAAGCTGGAGCAGTTCCTGTCGGGCATGATCCAGGTCTACGGCCCCGACCTGTTGCGCTACAAAGGGGTGCTGTGGATGAAGGGCAACCCGCGCCGGGTGGTGTTCCAGGGCGTGCACATGATGATGGGCGGCG
Organism: Burkholderiales bacterium; assembly: GCA_035517095.1. Lineage (GTDB taxonomy): Bacteria > Pseudomonadota > Gammaproteobacteria > Burkholderiales > SG8-39 > DAHVFK01. The sequence goes on along the minus strand of DATIZK010000081.1, from coordinate 47,366 downwards.
ACCTGGGCAAGCCATGGGGCAAGGGGGAGAAGAAGCAGTCCGTGCTGGTGTTCATCGGCAAGAAGCTGCCGCGGGACCTTTTCCTCGCCGGCCTGGAGCAGTGCCTGGCGAACTGAAGCGACACGAGCGGGGGACGAAATGAGCTCCGGTACTGGCGACGGGAATTCGCGCAATTCGCGCAGGAGGGGCGGCAAGTCTCCGGACGTGACGGACAAGCTGCCGCTGGGTTGGCCCGCCGGGCGGACACCGCGCACGCAAGTGGGCGTCGACTCGCGCCTGAACATCGAGGTGGTGTCGGCCTCCTCGGAGCTCGCCGCGGCGGTGGAAGAGGCGGCGATCCTGTACGCCAACGCGCAGAGCGCGGAGGCCAAGCGCAGCCTGGCGCGCGCGGTGAAGAGGGAAAACCTGGCCCCGGCCGCGGAGCGCCTGTGGCTGATGCTGCTCGACCTGCACCGCGTGCTCGGCGAGCGCGAGGCCTTCGGCAAGCGTGCGCACGAATACGCGAGCCGCTTCGAATGCGAGCCCCCGCCGTTCGACCTCGAACTGGCGCCGCCGGCGGTCGATTCGCTCGCCGCGCCGCGCGAAATCGTGGCCCAGTCGAAGGCGTTCCTCGGCGTGATCGCCGAGGCCGGCGCGAGCCGCACGCGGGTCGAGGTCGACTGCTCGAGCCTGAAGCGGGTCGATTTCGTTTCGGCGGCGGCATTGCTCAATCTCGCCGCGGACCTGATCCGCAACGGCGGGCGCCTCGAGCTCGAAAACGTGAACCAGCTGGTAGCGGCGCTGTTCGAGGTGATGGGCGTCTCCGCGCTCGCCAAGGTCACCACGCGCGACTGAAAAGGCACCATGGAGCAATTGCACGGCACCACCATTCTCTCGGTCCGGCGTGGCTTGGACGTCGCGCTCGGCGGCGACGGGCAGGTGACGCTGGGCAACATCGTGCTCAAGGCGGGCGCGCGCAAGGTGCGGCGGCTGTACAACGACCGCATCCTGGCGGGTTTCGCCGGCGGCACCGCGGATGCCTTCACCCTGTTCGAGCGCTTCGAGGCCAAGCTGGACAAGCACCAGGGCAACGTCCTGCGCTCGGCGGTCGAGCTGGCCAAGGACTGGCGCACCGATCGGATCCTGCGGCGGCTCGAGGCAATGCTCGCCGTGGCCGACCGCGAGCATTCGCTGATCATCACCGGCATGGGCGACGTGCTCGAGCCCGAGCAGGGGATCGTCGCGATCGGCTCGGGGGGACCGTACGCGCAGAGCGCGGCGAAGGCGCTGCTGGACAACACCGCGCTCGGCGCACGCGAGATCGTCGACAAGGCGCTCGCGATTGCTGCCGACCTATGCATCTACACCAACAACCAGCGCGTGATCGAGGTGCTCGAGTGACCCAGATGACGCCGCGGGAGATCGTCCACGAGCTGGAAAAGCACATCGTGGGCCAGGCCAGGGCCAAGCGCGCGGTCGCGATTGCGCTCAGGAATCGCTGGCGCCGCCAGCAGGTTGCCGAGCCGCTGCGCCAGGAGATCACACCGAAGAACATCCTCATGATCGGGCCCACCGGAGTGGGCAAGACCGAGATCGCGCGGCGGCTGGCGCGCCTGGCGGGGGCGCCGTTCATCAAGGTCGAGGCGACCAAGTTCACCGAGGTCGGCTACGTCGGGCGCGACGTCGACACCATCGTGCGCGACCTGGTCGAGATCAGCATCAAGCAGACGCGCGAGCAGGCGATGCGCGCGGTGCGCGCCCGGGCGCAGGATGCGGCCGAGGAGCGGGTGCTGGACGCGCTGCTGCCGCCCGCGCGCGGGGTCGAGGCCGAGGAGAGCGCGACGCGCCAGAAATTCCGCAAGAAGCTGCGCGAAGGCGAGCTGGACGACAAGGAAATCGAGCTCGAGCTCGCCGTCAGCGCGCAGCAGATGGAGATCCTCGCGCCGCCCGGAATGGAGGAGCTCACCTCGCAGATCCAGGGCATGTTCCAGAACCTCGCCGGCGGGCGCAGAAAGCTGAGGAAGCTGCGCATCCGCGAGGCGTTGCAGCTGCTCACGGACGAGGAAGCCGCGCGGCTGGTGAACGACGACGAGCTGAAGGCCAGGGCGCTCGCCAACGCCGAGCAGAACGGCATCGTGTTCCTGGACGAGATCGACAAGGTCGCCAGCCGCGGCGAGATCGCCGGCGCGGACGTTTCTCGCCAGGGCGTGCAGCGCGACCTGCTGCCGCTGGTGGAGGGCACCACGGTCGCGACCAAGTACGGCATGGTCAAGACCGACCACATCCTCTTCATCGCCTCGGGCGCGTTTCACCTGGCCAAGCCGTCGGACCTGATTCCCGAGCTGCAGGGGCGCCTGCCGATCCGGGTCGAGCTCGATTCGCTGTCGGTGGACGATTTCGAGCAGATCCTCACCTCGACCGACGCGAGCCTGGTCAAGCAGTACCAGGCGCTGCTGGCGACCGAGGGCGTGACGCTCGAGTTCCGCCCGGAGGGGGTCCGGCGCCTGGCGGAAATCGCCTACCAGGTGAACGAGAAGACCGAGAACATAGGCGCGCGGCGCCTCTACACCGTGCTCGAGAAGCTGCTAGAGGAGATATCGTTCGAGGCCGGCAAGCGCGGCGCGGCGACGGTCACGATCGACGCGGCCTACGTGGAGACGCGGCTCGCCGAGCTGGCGAAGAACGAGGACCTGGCGCGCTACGTACTCTGAGCTCCGGTCTCGCCGAGCTGCCGCACGGCCTCGCGCAGCAGCTTCATTTGGCGCTCGAAGTTGCCGCAGCCCTCGCAGATCGCGAAGTGAACGCGCAAGGCGACACGCTCGCCGAAGCCGAGCCTGCGGTCCAGCCCCTGGGACACCAGGCGCGTCACTTCCTTGCACGGCAGCATCAGCTTCATTTCCAGGTCCGCTCCAGGCACAGGCGCAGCGCCATGCGCGCGCGATACAGCATCACCCAGCAGTTGGTCGCGCTGACGCCGAGCTCCTTACAGATCTCTTCAGTTTCCAGCCCCATGTGCTCGCGCATCATGAATGCGCGCGCGGTCCTCGCCGGCAGCCGCTCGAGGCAGGCTTCGAGCGCGGCGAGGAACTGGGTCCGCTCGAGCGCGCTGTCCGGGCGCTCCCAGGCCGTAGGGGCGTCGGTCCAGTGGCCGCGCGGGTCGAACAGGGCGTCGAACTCGGACGGGTCGCCTTCGGGCTCGAGCGCCATGGCGGGCTCGCGGCTCGAGCGCCGGATCGCGTCGACGATCTTGTGCTTCAGGATCCCGGTCAGCCAGGTGCGCAGGCTGGAGCGGCCGTCGTAGCCGGCCTCGCCGGCCAGCCCGGCGAGCAGGGTCTCCTGCACGCAGTCCTCGGCCCGGTCGGCGTCGCGCAGCTGCAGGGTGGCGTAGCGCAGCAGGTAGGGGCGCTCGCCTTCGAGCCGGGCACGAAAGTCGCTGGGCGCGGGCATAGGGGGGGTTGAAACCGGACTCTTGCGCCCCATTTTCGGCATTGCAGGAACAGCTAGCTACCCGCAAAGGAGACGCGTATGAGCAATGTTACCCGATTCGACCCGTTCAATGACTTGGTCGACGACCTGTTCAAGGGCTTCCTGGTGCGACCGATGTACAACGAGGCCCGCGCCGAACTGCCGCGAATGAAAGTCGACGTCGCCGAAAAGAACGGCGCCTATACGGTCAGTGCCGAGCTGCCCGGGGTGCGCAAGGAAGATATCCAGGTCACGATCGACGGCGCCCAGGTCACCCTTAGCGCCGAGGTCAAGCGCGAGAAGGAAGTGGCTGCGGACGAGCAGGTGCTGCATTCCGAGCGCCTGTACGGCAAGCTCAGCCGCAGCTTTGCGCTGCCGCAGGATATCGACGAGACCGCCGCCGAGGCGAAGTTCCGCGACGGCGTGCTCGAGCTGACGCTGCCGAAGAAGGCGGCTGCGGCGCGCAAGCAGATCGCGATAAACTGACCCCAGAGGCAGCGTGACCGAAGGGCCGGCGACCGCCGGCCCTTTTTCTTTGTAGAATCGGATCGCCATGACCCAAGCCAACGACGCCGCGACCAAGGCGCGCATCCTCGCCGAGGCGCTGCCCTACATCCGCCGCTTCCACGGCAAGACGATCGTGGTCAAGTTCGGCGGCAACGCGATGGTCGACGCGGCGCTGCAGGCGAGCTTCGCGCGCGACGTGGTGCTGCTCAAGCTGGTCGGCATGGACCCGGTGGTCGTCCACGGCGGCGGGCCGCAGATCGAGCAGCTGCTGAAGCAGCTCGGGATCCGCAGCGAGTTCGTGCAGGGCATGCGGGTCACCGACGCGGCGACCATGGACGTGGTCGAGATGGTGCTCGGCGGCGCGGTCAACAAGGATATCGTCACCCTGATCAACCAGGCGGGCGGCAGGGCGGTCGGCCTAACCGGGCAGGACGGCGCCTTCATCCGCGCGCGCAAGCTGATGATGCCCTCGCGCGAGAAGCCGGCCGAGCTGCTCGACATCGGGCAGGTGGGCGAGATCGAGTCGATCGACCCGGGCGTGATCGATTCGCTCAAGCAGGGCGGATTCATCCCGGTGGTGGCGCCGATCGGGGTGGGCGCCGACGGCCTGTCCTACAACATCAACGCCGACCTGGTCGCGGGCAAGCTGGCCGAAGTGCTGCATGCCGAGAAGCTGGTGCTGCTCACCAACACCCCGGGCGTGCTCGACGAGCAGGGCAGGCTGCTGACTGGCATAACCCCGCGCCAGATCGACGCCATGCTGGCCGCCGGCACGCTCTCGGGGGGCATGATGCCGAAGATCGCCTCCGCGCTGGAGGCCGCGCGCGCCGGAGTCAAGAGCGTGCACATCATCGATGGGCGCGTGCCGCACGCGCTGCTGCTCGAGGTCCTGACCGACCAGGGGGTCGGCACGCTGATCCGCAGCAGGTAATGCGCATCGCGCGCCTCCCGCCGTCGCGGCGGGTATGGATCTTCGACCTCGACAACACGCTGCACGACGCGAACGCGCGCATCTTCCCGTCGATGCACGAGCAGATCAACGCCTATCTGCGACGCCACTTCGGGCTCGACGAGGCGGGCGCGAACCAGATGCGGCGCGGCTTCTGGCTGCGCTACGGCACGACCCTAAACGGGCTGATGCGCCACTACGGTACCGACCCGCGCCGCTTCCTGGCCGAGACGCACCGCTTTCCCGAGCTGGCCGGCATGGTGGTGCACGAGAACGCCCTGCGCCACGCGCTCGCGCGCCTGGGCGGCAGCAAGCTCGTGTTTTCCAATGCGCCGCGCCATTACGTCGAAGGCGTGCTGCGCGCGATCGGCGTTGCGCGCTGGTTCGATGCGGTCTACACCATCGAGGATGCGCGCTTCCGCGGCAAGCCGGCTGCGCACGGCTTTCACCTGTTGCTGCGCAAGCACCACATCGACCCCCACCGCTGCGCGTTCCTGGACGACTCGCTCGAGAACCTGCGCACCGCGAAGCGCCTGGGCATGTCGACGGTATGGGTCAGCCGCGAAAAGCGGCGCATTTCCTTCGTCGACCTGCGGGTGAGGTCGGTACTCGAGCTGCCTCGGCTCGTGTTCAGGTACGCTTGAGGCTAGAATCCGGACAGCCTTCCACCCGCACCCCCATGCCCCGCGCCAAAGGCGAACGCAGGCTCGAGATCCTGAAGACCCTCGCGCAGATGCTCGAGGCGCCGAAGTGGGAGCGCATCACGACCGCCGCGCTGGCGGCCAGGCTCGATGTCTCCGAGGCCGCGCTGTACCGCCACTTCGCCTCCAAGGCGCAGATGTACGAAGGACTGATCGAGTTCATCGAGAACAGCGTGTTCACGCTCGCGAATCGCATTTCCGAGGACGAGTCGAGCGGCCACCGGCGGACCGAGAAGCTGGTCGAGATGCTGCTCGCCTTCGCCGGCAAGAATCCCGGCATGGTGCGCGTGATGACCGGCGACGCGCTGATCGGCGAGCACGAACGCCTGCAGGCGCGCATGAACCAGTTCTTCGACCGTTTCGAGGCCACGCTCAGGCAGTCGCTCAGGCTCGCCGCCAGCCAGGGCCAGGGCGAAGAGAGCGAGGCGGCGGCGAAGGCCGGGACCCTGCTTTGCTACCTGCTCGGCAGCCTGCAGCAATTCGCGCGCAGCGGGTTCGCCAAGAGCCCGAGCGAGAGCTACGCCGCGCAGCGACCCTACCTGCCGGCCTGAGCCGCGGCCGCCGCGCAAACGGCGCAGTCGGGATCCTTGCGCACGCGCACCGAGCGCCATTCGGCGCGCAGGGCGTCGAACATCAGCAGGCGCCCGTTGAGCGACTCGCCCGCGCCGGTGAGCAGCTTGAGCGCTTCGGCCGCCTGCAACGCGCCGACCGCGCCGGTGAGGGGGGCGAGCACGCCCATGATCGCGCAGCGCAGCTCCTCGGTCTGGCCGCCCTCCGGAAACAGGCAGGCGTAGCACGGCGCATCGTCCCGCCTGAGGTCGAACACCGCGACCTGGCCGTCGAAGCGGATCGCCGCGCCCGATACCAGGGGCTTGGCATGGCGCACGCAGGCACGGTTCACCGCGTGGCGGGTGGCGAAGTTGTCGCTGCAGTCGAGCACCACGTCGGCCTCGGCCACCAGGCGCTCTAGCGCCTCGCCCGCCAGACGCTCGGCGAGCGGCAAGATCGACACCGACGGATTGACCGCGCCGAGCGTCTCGCGCGCGGCCTCGACCTTCAATGCGCCGACGGCGTCGTCGCGATACAGGATCTGGCGCTGCAGGTTGGTAAGGTCGACGTGGTCGGGGTCGGCCAGCGTGAGGCGCCCGATGCCGCTCGTGGCGAGGTAGAGCGCCGCCGGACAGCCCAGGCCGCCCGCGCCGATCACCAGCGCGTGGGATGCGCCCAGCCGCAGCTGGCCCTCGACGCCGATCTCCGGCAGCAGGATGTGCCGGCTGTAGCGCAGCAGCTGAGAGTCGTCCAACGTACGACTATTTGGCAGGCTGGCCCTGGGCGACAGTCTTGGTCGGCTCGCCCTTGACCGGCTCGCCCTTGAGGAACGCGAGCGCCTGCTCGAGCTGGAAATCGTCCTTCGAGCCGAATTCGACCGGCTTGGTGAGCCCCGGACCGGGGCTCAGGGCCGCCTGTTCGGCGTCGGCCGCGGACTTGGTCTGCATGCTTGGGTCCTGCGGATTGTCCAGGTGGTGCTGCAGGTCGGCCTCGCGCAGGCGCGCGGCCCTTTCCCCGGGTTCCTCGACCACGATGTCGGGCGTGATGCCCTTCAACTGGATCGAGCGGCCACTCGGCGTGTAGTAGCGCGCGGTCGTCAGCTTGATCGCGGTGTCGTTGTTGAGCGGCATGATCGTCTGCACCGAGCCCTTGCCGAAAGTCTGCGTGCCGATGATCGTGGCGCGCTTTTGGTCCTGCAGCGCGCCGGCGACGATTTCCGACGCCGACGCCGAGCCGCCGTTCACCAGCACCACCAGCGGCACGGTCTTGACCGCCGCCGGCAGCGTCTTGAGGAAATCTTCGCCCTCGCCGCGCAGATCATCGGGGGTGGCGTGAAACTGCTTCTTCGCGTCCTCGGTGCGTCCGTCGGTCGAGACCACCAGGGCGTCGGGCGCCAGGAAGGTCGAGGACACCGCCACCGCGCCGTAGAGCAGCCCGCCGGGGTCGTTGCGCAGGTCGAGCACCAGGCCCTTGAGCGCGCCCTGGCGATACATCGTCTGCAGCGCCTTGGCGAGGTTCTCCGCGGTGGCTTCCTGGAACTGCGACACCCGGATCCAGCCATAGCCGGGCTCGATCATCTTCGATTTCACGCTTCGCACGTGGATGATCGCGCGCGTGAGCGTGACCACGATCGGCTGCGTCTCGCCCTTGCGCGAGATCGTCAGCGTGATCTTGGTGTTCGGCTTGCCGCGCATGCGCTTGACCGCCTCGTTCAGCGTCATGCCCTTGACCAGGGCCTGGTCGATCTTGACGATCAGATCGCCCGGCTTGACGCCGGCGCGGAAGGCGGGCGTGTCCTCGATCGGCGACACCACCTTCACGAACCCGTCCTCCATGCCGACCTCGATGCCCAGGCCGCCGAACTGCCCTTGCGTGCTCACCTGCAGCTCGCGGTAGGCGTCCTTGTCGAGGTAGGCCGAATGCGGGTCGAGGTCCGACAGCATGCCGTTGATCGCCCCGGTGATGAGCTTCTTGTCGTCGACCGGCTCGACGTAATTCTGCTTGATCGCGCCGAACACGTCGGTGAACGCGCGCAGCTCCTCCACCGGAAGCGGCTGGGGCGCGTCGCGATCGGCGATCGCCTGCAGATTGAGGCTGATCAGGATCCCGGCGACGATGCCGACCAGGACCAGGCCGATATTGCGAAATTTGCTGCGCATAGTGTTCGCTTCTCCCCGCGCGGCTGGCCGCCGGTCAGGACTCATTTGCGTTCGACCCATGTCAGCGGGTCGAATGGTTTGCCGAGGTGGCGCAATTCAAAGTATAAACCCGATTCCTGGTTGCCACCTGTCGCCCCGACGGTCGCGATCGGCTCGCCCGGCGCCACCACGTCGCCGACCTGCCTGAGCAGACTTTCGTTGTTCGCATAGACCGAAAGGTAGCCCTCGCCGTGGTCGATGATGAGCAGGTTGCCGAAGCCTCGCATCCAGTCCGCGAAAACGACCTGTCCCGCGGCAATGGCGCGTACCGGCTGCCCTTCGGCGGCACGGATGAACAGCCCCTTCAGGTTGATTCCGCCCGTTTCCCTTGGAGCGCCGAAGCGCCCGATCAGTTCCCCGCGCACCGGCAGGCGCAGTTTGCCGCGCAGATCGCCGAACGCGCCGCTCGCCGAGCCGAGCTCCGGGACCCGCTCGATCCGGGCGTAGCCCCCGGGGGGCCTTGCGGCCAGCACGCGGCCGATTTCCTCTATCAGGCGCGACAGGCGCGCCTCGTCGGCGCGCAGCACCCCGATCTCCTTTCTGTCGTGTCGGATTTCGCCTGCGATTCGCGCCAGAACCCGGCGCCGCTCGGCGCGCTCGGCGACGATGCGCTTGCGGTCCGCGCGCTGCGCCTGCTCGACCTCGGCCAGACGCGCCGCCTTCTGACCGGTTTCGGCGCGCACCTGCGCCAGGTCGGCGAGCCCGGCGCGGAACGACTCCACCATCGCCGCCACCGCGCGCGATACGTGCCCAAGGTAATACAGCTTGCGCGCCACTTCGGCCGGGTCTTCGCCCGACAGGATCAGCCGCAGGGCGTCGGGCGCGCCGCCTTCGTGCCGCGCTTCGAGCACCCGCCCGAGGGCCTCCTGCTGCGCGGCGAGGGCCTTCTTCAGCGAGCGCTCGCGTTGCTCGAGCGCCTTCGAGTCGCGCTCCAGCTGCTTGCGCTCGCCCTCGAGCGACGCCAGCGCCCGGTTGGCATCCGAGATGGCGCGCTCGGAGTCGCGCAGCGCATCGCGCGCCTCGCGCCGCGACGCCATCTTGAGGTCCAGTGCGGCCGTCAGGTGCTCGATGCGCGCGCGCAGGTCCGCGAGGTCGCGCTGCTTGGCGGCCTGCTCGGCAGCGCTGGCTGCGGGCGGCGGCGCGGCGTGCGCCGCCGCGGCCGACAGCGTCGCGGCGGCGAGGCAGGCGGTCAGCGCGGACTTGAGCGCGGAATTCAGCGAGGACTTGAGCGAGGACTTCAGGCCTTCGCCTTGCCCTGGGCCGAGACCGCGGAAATGCGCCGCGCGACCTCGTCCTGGTCTCCGAGATAGTAGTGCCTGAGCGGCCGCAACGCGGAATCGAGCTCGTACACGAGCGGGATGCCGGTCGGGATATTGAGGCCCACGATATCTGTCTCGGACACCTGGTCGAGGTACTTGACCAGCGCGCGCAGGGAATTGCCGTGCGCTGTCACCAGCACCCGCTCGCCGGCGCGGATCGCGGGTGCGACCGCGCCGTTCCAGTACGGCAGCACCCGCGCGACCGTGTCCTTGAGGCACTCTGTGAGCGGCAGATCTGCGCGAGCAAGTTGCGCGTAGCGCGGGTCGCCGGCCGGGCTGCGCGGATCGCCCGGCTCGAGCGCCGGCGGCGGCGTGTCATAACTGCGGCGCCAGGCAAGGACCTGCTGGTCGCCGAACTTGGCCGCGGTCTCGGCCTTGTTGAGTCCTTGCAGCGCTCCGTAGTGGCGCTCGTTCAGGCGCCAGCTCTTGTCGACCGGGAGCCACATCAGGTCCATTTCGTCCAGCGCCAGCCAAAGCGTGCGGATGGCGCGCTTGAGCACCGAGGTGAAGCTGCGGTCGAAGCGGTATCGCTCCGTGCGCAGCAACCTGCCGGCGGCGCGCGCCTCATCGACGCCCTTGGCCGAAAGATCGACGTCGGTCCAGCCCGTGAAGCGGTTTTCACGGTTCCAGTCGGACTCGCCGTGGCGCAGGAGAACCAGCTTGTGGGGGACGGATTGCATCGCGAGGAGGCTCGAAATCCGAGGGTATTCTATAATATGCTTTCTTTCCGACCAGGCGGCCCGAGCGCCGCACCACCGCACATGAAGCGCGACATCTTCGACCTGATCGAAAAGCAGGAGCACATCGAGCAGGCGGCGCGGGCATTGAAGGCCATCGCGCATCCCTTGCGCCTGAAGATCCTGTGCGTGCTGGGCCCGAACGAGGTGGGCGTGCAGGAAATCGTCGAGGCGGTCGGTACCTCGCAGTCGAACATCTCGCAGCACCTCGCGATCCTGCGCGACAAGGGCGTCCTGCGCGCGCGCAAGGAGGCGAACCGAGTGTTTTACCGCGTGAGCGACGAGCGCACGCTGCAGCTGATCGGCATGATGCGCGAGGTATTCTGCGGCGCCGCCCAGGACTGAGCGCGCGTCATGACAATCCAGTTCGTCAAGGACAACCTGCTGCTGTTCGCGATCGCGTTCATATCGGGCGCGATGCTGCTGTGGCCGCTGATCCGGCGCGGCACCGGGGGGCCGTGGGCCAGCACGCTGGAGGCGACGCAGATGATCAATCGCCAGGACGCGCTGGTGATCGACGTGCGCGAAGACGCCGAATTCGCCAAAGGGCATATCGTGGGCGCGCGCCACATCCCGCTCGCGCAGCTAGAGGCCCGCGCGAAGGAGCTGCAGCGATTCAAGTCCAAGCCGGTAATCACCTGTTGCGAGACGGGCAGCCGCTCGTCGGCGGCGATCGCGACGCTAAGGAAGCTCGGCTTCCAGAACGTCTACAATCTCGCCGGCGGCTACGCGGGCTGGCAGCAGGCCGGCCTGCCGGTGGAGAAGTGACTTGGCGGCGGTCGTGATGTACTGCACCGCCGCCTGCCCCTACTGCCAGTCGGCCGAGCGGCTGCTGGCGCAAAAGGGCGTGCGCGAGCTGGACAAGATCCGCGTCGACCTCGAGCCGGCGCGGCGCGCCGAAATGATGCGCAGAAGCGGCCGGCGAACCGTGCCGCAGATATGGATCGGCGAGCGCCACGTCGGCGGCTGCGACGATCTGCAAGCTCTCGAGCGCGCGGGGGAACTCGACCAACTGCTGCACGCGGCGCAGACCTGACGCCGCTGCCGATGCCGGAGTGCGCATGAGCGAAGATCAGCCGACTTTCCAGATCGAGAAGATCTACGTCAAGGATTTGTCGCTCGAGATCCCGAACGCGCCCCAGGTCTTCATGCAGGCCGAGCAGCCGCAACTCGAGGTGCAGATCGACAACGGGGCGGCGCAATTCGGCGAAGGCATGTTCGAGGTCACGGTCTCGGTGACAGTGACAGCGCGCGCGGGAGAGCGCACGATTTTCCTTGCCGAGGCCGTGCAGGCCGGCATTTTCGCCGTGCGCAACGTGTCGCAGGCCGATCTCGATCCGCTGCTGGCCGTCGGTTGCCCGGCGATCCTATATCCCTACCTGCGCGAGACCGTGTCCGACCTGGTGACGCGCGGCGGCTTTCCGCCGGTGCTGCTGGCGCCGGTGTCGTTCGAAGCGCTGTACGCCCAGCGCTCGCAGCGGCAATCCGGTGGCCCGGACGCCCGAATCGAGATCTCGTCCTAGCATGCGCCTCGCGGCCCTCATTGCCGCACTGCTTTTCGCCGCCTGCGCCAACGCGGCCGAGTTCCGCAGCGTGGCCCAGGACGCGGCGGTGCTGTACGACGCGCCGTCCAAGGCGGCAACACCGCTGTATATCGTTTCGCGCGATTACCCGCTGGAGGTGATCGTCAAGCTAGAGGCCTGGGTCAAGGTGCGCGACCAGACCGGCGCGCTGTCCTGGATCGAGGCGAGCGCCCTGTCCGACAGGCACACGGTGGTGGTGACCACGCCGGTAGCGCAGGTGCACGTGCGCCCCGACGAGGCCTCGCCGATCGCGTTCGCGGCGGCGCAGAACGTCGCGCTCGAACTGCTGGAGGTGCTGCCCGGGGGTTGGCTGCACGTTCGGCACGACGACGGCTCCAACGGCTACCTGCGCGCGAACTTGGTGTGGGGTGCCTGAGCCTACGCTGGGGATGAGCCGCATCGCCGTGCTCGGCGCGGGCGCCTGGGGTACGGCGCTCGCCGCGGCACTCGCGCGCGGCGGGCGGCAGGTGTGTCTCTGGGCACGCGATCCGGCGCAGGCCGAAACGATCGCACGCCTGCGGCGCAACGAGCGCTATCTGCCCGAAATCGAGCTGCCCCCGCGCCTCGCGGTCACCGCTGCGCTGCCGGACGCGCTCGAGGGCGCGGGCTTGCTGCTCGCGGCCACGCCGGTGGCGGGATTGCGCCCACTGCTCGGCCTGCTGCGCGCCGAGAAGGCTGCGGCGCCCCTGCTCTGGCTTTGCAAGGGCTTCGAGCAGGGCACGGGCCGGTTGCCGCACCAGATCGTATCCGAGGCGCACGGGGCGCCCGCACCGAGCGGCGCGCTGTCGGGCCCCTCGTTCGCGCTCGAGGTCGCGCGTGGCCTGCCGTGCGCGCTCACGCTCGCCTCGGGCGACGCCGCCTTTGCGCGCGACGCGGCCGCGCTTCTGCACGGCGGCCGGCTGCGCGTGTATCACAGCGCCGACCTGATCGGGGTGGAGATCGGTGGCGCGGTGAAGAACGTGATGGCGATCGCGGTAGGCATCTGCGACGGCCTGGGCCTGGGGCAGAATGCGCGCGCTGCGCTGATCACGCGCGGGCTGGCCGAGCTCTCGCGCCTGGGCGTGGCGCTGGGCGGCGCGGCGGAAACCTTCATGGGCCTCGCCGGGGCGGGCGACCTGATCCTCACCGCCACCGGCGACCTGTCGCGCAACCGCCGCGTCGGGCTCGAGCTCGCGCGCGGCCGGCCGCTGGAGGAGATTCTCGGCGCGCTCGGGCACGTCGCGGAAGGCGTGCGCTCGGCCGAGGAGGTGGCGCGGCTCGCCGCCAAGCGCGGGATCGAGATGCCGATCAGCGACGCGGTCAACGCGGTCCTGCGCGGCAGCCTCGCGCCGCAGGCGGCGGCGGAACTGCTGCTCGCGCGCGACCCGAAACCCGAGGCGCTCAGCGCGCGCCGCTGAAGCCGAGCTGGCGCCAGGCCTCGAACACCACCACCGCGACCGCGTTCGACAGGTTGAGGCTGCGGTTGCCAGGACGCATCGGCAGGCACAGCTGCGATCGTGGATCGAAGCCCTGCAGGATTTCCTGCGGCAGCCCCGCGGTCTCGGATCCGAACACGAAAACGTCCCCGGCGCGGAATCGCTCGTCGTAGACGCTGCGCCGCGCGCGGGTGGAGAGCGCGAACATGCGTCTGCCCTCGAACCCGGCGTGAAATTTCCCCCAGTCGGCATGAACGGTTACGTTTGCCAGGTCGTGATAGTCGAGCCCGGCGCGCTTGAGGCGGCGATCGTCCAGCGCGAAGCCGAGCGGCTCGACCAGGTGCAGCCGCGCGCCGGTGTTGGCCGCGAGGCGGATCACGTTGCCTGCGTTGGGCGGGATCTCCGGCGCGTGCAGGACGATGTCGATCATTCGGACGATGTCGATTATTCGTTCTGCGGCGCGAAGGTGCGCGCCGCGACCCAGTTCACCACGCGCGATGCGCCGGCGCGCTTGAGTGTGCGTGCGAGCTCGTCGAGCGTCGCCCCGGTGGTCATGACGTCGTCCACCACGGCCACGGCGAGGCCTCCGAGCGGGCGAGGGCAGCTGAACGCGCCGCGCACGTTGCGCACGCGCTCCGCCGGCGGCAGCTCGATCTGGGCCGCGGTGTCGCGGCCGCGCTCGCACAGCGATGGCCGGAGCGGCAGCCCGGTCGCGCGGGCGACCGCGCGCGCGATCTCCATCGATTGGTTGTAGCCGCGCGCGCGCAAGCGCGCGGCCGACAACGGCACCGGCAGCACGGCGTCGAGCCGCACCGTGCCGGCGATGCGCTGGGCGAGCACGCGCCCGAGCAGCGCCGCGATCGCTAGCGTGCCGCGGAACTTGAGCGCCTGGATCAGCACGTCGGCCGGAAAGCGGTAGGCGAGCGCGGCGACGGTCGCGTCGAACTGCGGCGGCGCCGCGAGGCAGGCGCCGCACAGTGCGCCGCCCGGGGCGGGTAGAGCGCAGCGCGGGCACAACCCTTCGGCACCGAGCCGCGGCAGGTCGAGCTCGCAGGCCGCGCACAGCAAGCCCTCGTGGCGCGCGCCGTCCGCGCCTCCGCGGCACAGCAGGCAGGTTCCGCCGAACACGAGGTTGGCGATGCGTCGGGTGGCGCGCGTCAGCATGGGGGCGGGCGGATGCGTCCGTCCGATTATGCCCCCGGCGGCGCGCCTTGACGCGCGTGCGAGGCGGCCGCGAGAATCGAACGTTAGCCAAGCAACAGGATCCCACGCATGTGGACGGTACCCGGGTTGGCGGCGGAGCTCGCCGCCGGCCGTACCAGCAGCCGGGAGCTGGTCGAGCAGTCGCTCGCGCGCATCGCCGATGCCGGCGGCGAGGGCCCGCGCGCCTTCCTCAAGGTCTACGCCGAGACCGCCCGCGCGGAAGCGGACCTCGCCGATCGCCTGCGCGCAAGCGGCGTCGTGCGCTCGCCGGTAGACGGCCTGCCGGTGTCGGTCAAGGACCTGTTCGACGTCGGCGGCGACGTGACGCGCGCGGGCTCGAGGCTGCTGGCGGATGCCGCGCCCGCGGCGCGCGATGCGCCGCCCGTGGCGCGCCTGCGCGCCGCCGGTGCGCCGATCGTCGGGCGTACCAACATGGTCGAATTCGCCTTCGGCACGACCGGGCTCAACCCGCACTACGGCACGCCGCGCAACCCCTGGCAGCGCGCCATCGGGCGCGTTCCCGGCGGCTCGTCCTCGGGCGCCGCGGTGGCGCAGGCCGACGGCATGTGCGCGATGGCGCTCGGCAGCGACACGCGCGGCTCGGTGCGCCAGCCGGCCGCGCTGTGCGGCGTGACGGGTTTCAAGCCGACCGCGCGCCGCGTGCCGCGCGAGGGCGCCTTTCCGCTTTCCTACACGCTTGATTCGATCGGCCCGCTCGCCAATACCGTGGCGTGTTGTGCAGCCTACGACGCGGTGCTCGCCGGCGAGCCGCCCGCGCCGCTGGCGGAACTGCCGCCCAAGGGCCTGCGCCTGCTCGTGCCGCGCTCGAGCCTGCTAGAGGATCTTGACCCGGCGGTCGGGCGGGCGTTCGAGGCCGCGCTGGGCAGGCTGTCGGCGCAGGGAGCCGTCCTGGTCGAGCGTCCGGTCGCCGCCTTCGATCGCCAGGCCGAGTACTTTCGCAACGGCGGCTTCGCCGGCGCCGAGGCCTATGCGATCCACCGGCGCTGGGAAAGCCGCCTGTCCGAATACGATCCGCGCGTGGCGAAGCGCATCGTGCTCGGAAAGGGCATCGGCGCGGCGGACTACATCGAGCTGGGCCAGCTGCGCGCCGCCTACATGCGCGAGGTGGAGGCGCTGCTAGCGCCGTTCGACGGCTTCCTGATGCCGACCACGCCCTGCGTGGCGCCCACCATCGAGGAGGTGGATCGCAGCGACGAGGACTATTTCCGCTGGAACACGCGCATCCTGCGCAACGTCGGGGTGGTCAACTTCCTCGACGGCTGCGCGCTGACGCTGCCCTGCCACGCCCCGGGGAGCGCGCCGGTAGGGCTGTCAGTATGCGGCCCGGCGCTCGCGGACCGGCACGTGCTCGCGGTCGGCGCCGCGCTCGAGCGCGCGCTCGAGCCCGTCACGCAACGCGCGGCCGCCGCGCGTGACTGACGCGGACGCAAGGCTCGAGCGACGTGCCGCGCGCCGCCGCTTCGAGCGCGCGGCGGGCAGCTACGCCGACGCGGCGCGGCTCGAGGCGGAAGTCGGCGCTCGCATGCTCGAGCGGCTGGACTACGTGCGCGTTGCGCCGCAACGCATCCTCGACGCGGGCGCCGGCACTGCGCGCGAGGCGCGGGGCCTGGCCGAGCGCTATCGCGGCGCGAGCCTCGTCGCGCTGGATTTCTCGCTCGCGATGCTGCGGCGCGCGCGGCGCGCAGGGGGGTTCCTGTCGCGCCTGCGCGCCGGGCGGCGGCCGCTGCCGCTGTGCGCTGATCTCGAGCGCCTGCCCCTCGCCTCGGGCTCGGTGGGGCTGGTGTGGTCGAACATGGCGCTGCACTGGCTCGACGAGCCGCTGGGCGCGCTGCGCGAGTTTCAGCGCGTGCTGGCCAGCGACGGCCTGGTCATGCTCAGTACCCTGGGACCAGACACCCTCAAGGAGCTGCGTGCGGCGGCCGGCGAGCGCCGGGTACATCGCTTCATGGACATGCACGACCTGGGCGATCGCCTGGTCGCGGCCGGATTCTCGGCGCCGGTGATCGACATGGAGGTCATTACGGTTACTTATCCTGATGCGCAAGCCTTCCTGGCTGAGTTGCGCGCGACCGGCCAGACCGGTGCTCGCGCCGACCGCCCGCGCGGGCTCGCCGGGAGGCACTTTCTTGCCCGGCTGCACCAGTCGCTGCGGGCGCAGATGCGCGGGGACCGGCTGCCGGCGACCTTCGAGGTGGTCTACGGCCACGCCTGGAAGGGCGCGCCGCGCGCAGCCGCCGGCGACCCCGCGGTGGTGCGGCTCGAACTTTCGCGCCATAAGAAAAGCTGAGCGGCGGCCGCGGCCGAAGATGAGGATTTGTCTCGGGTTTTCGTGTTGTTATGGCAGCGCGACTGTGGTAATTTACCGCGGCTTCGGCCACCCCGATTCGATGCGAGTGCGTTCGAAGCATGACGAGTACCGAATTCCCGCGGCGTGAGCTGGTGTTCGAGGAGCAGGCAGACGGCTCGAGCCTGCTGCTCAAGCGCAATTGTTCGATTTCCCCGGGAGGCATGTTGCGGGTGTTTGGGCTGCTTGCGCTTGCCTCGCTCGGCATCGCCGCGGGATTCGCGCTCGCGGGCGCCTGGCTGATTCTGCCGTTCGCCGGCCTCGAGGTGATCGCGCTCGGCGCGGCGTTCGTGGTCCAAGCGCGGCACGCGACGGACTTCGAGCGGATCGAGGTTTCGACGGGTCGACTGACAGTCGAGATAGCGGAGGCGGACCGCGTGGCCCGCTACGTGCTCGACCCGCGGCTCGCGAAGCTGCGGCTCGAGAAGGACGAAGGCTACGGCGCGCGCGTGCTGTTGCGCACGCCGGGCAGGGATGTTGAAGTCGGCCGTCACCTCGACGCCGAGGCGCGCGTGGAGTTCGCGGCCGAGCTGACGAAGAAATTGCGGATTTGAATCAGGAAGGGGCAACAATGGCAAGCAAGTCGGCATCCCCGGGAACCCGCTTCGGCGCGGGCCCGAAAAGAAGCCTGCGGTGGGCGGCCGTCCTGGCCGGCGCGGCGCTTTCCGGCACGGCGATGGCCGCCGAGTGGAACCTGCAGCCGCCGGTAACCCCGATCGCGGCGGACATTCACAGCGTGCACGAATACGTCATGCTGCTGGTGACGGTCATTTTCGTCGGCGTCTTCAGCTTCATGTTCTGGTCGATCTACGCCCACCGCAAGTCGAAGGGGCACAAGGCCGCGCAGTTCCACGAGAACGTCACAGTTGAAATCCTGTGGACCGTCATCCCGGCAATCATCCTGATCGCGATCGTGGTGCCGGTGACCAAGGTGGTGATCGCGCAAAAGGACACCTCGAACTCCGACCTCACGATCAAGGCCACCGGCTTCCAGTGGAAGTGGGGCTACGACTACCTCAAGGGCGAAGGTGCGGGCATAAGCTTTCTTTCCACTCTGGCGACTCCGCTGGAGCAGATCGACGGTCAGGCGCCCAAGGATGCGAACTATCTGCTGGAGGTCGACCATCCGCTGGTCGTGCCGGTAGGCAAGAAAGTGCGCATCATCACCACTGCGGGCGACGTGATTCACTCGTGGTGGGTGCCCGCCTTCGGCGTCAAGCAGGACGCGATCCCCGGAATCGTGCGCGACACCTGGTTCAAGGCCGACAAGACGGGGACCTACCGCGGCCAGTGCGCGGAACTGTGCGGCAAGAACCACGGCTTCATGCCGATCGTGGTCAAGGTGGTGACCGAACCGCAGTACGCGGCCTGGGTCGCCGAGCAGCCCAAGGTCAACGCGGCCAAGAACTGACGGACCGAATTCAAGCACTAGGAGAACATCGATGAGCGCAGTTCTCGACACCCACGGCAAGGCGCACGAGCACGGGCACCACGACCATCACGGTGGCTACGGCGGCATCATGCGCTGGATCACGACCACCAACCACAAGGACATCGGCACGCTGTACCTGTGGTTCAGCTTCATCATGTTCCTCACCGGCGGCACGATGGCAATGGTGATCCGCGCCGAGCTGTTCGAGCCCGGGTTGCAGATCGTCAATCCGGAGCTGTTCAATCAGATGACCACCATGCACGGGCTGATCATGGTGTTCGGCGCGATCATGCCGGCGTTCGTGGGCTTTGCGAACTGGCTCATACCGATGCAGATCGGGGCGCCGGACATGGCTTTCGCGCGCATGAACAACTGGTCGTTCTGGCTCCTGCCGTTTGCCGCCACGCTGCTCATCACATCCTTCTTCGTGCCGGGCGGGGCGCCCGAGGTCGGCTGGACGATGTACGCGCCGCTTACCGTGCAGCAAGGAATGGGGATGGATTTCACGATCTTCGCCATTCACCTGCTGGGCATGAGCTCGATCATGGGATCGATCAACATCATCACCACCATCCTAAACATGCGCGCCCCCGGCATGACGCTGATGAAGATGCCGATGTTCTGCTGGACCTGGCTGATCACCGCCTACCTGCTGGTCGCGGCCATGCCGGTGCTCGCCGGTGCGGTGACGATGACGCTTACCGACCGCCATTTCGGGACCTCGTTCTTCAACGCCGCGGGCGGCGGCGACCCGGTGCTTTACCAGCACATCTTCTGGTTCTTCGGCCATCCCGAGGTCTACATCATCGCGCTGCCCGCCTTTGGCGTGATCTCGCAGGTGATCCCGGCGTTCTCGCGCAAACCGCTGTTCGGCTACGCCTCGATGGTCTACGCCACTTCGGCGATCGCGATCCTGTCGTTCATCGTCTGGGCGCACCACATGTATACCACCGGCATGCCGGTGACCGGCCAGCTGTTCTTCATGTACTCGACGACTCTCATCGCGATTCCGACCGGGGTGAAGGTGTTCAACTGGGTCGCGACCATGTGGCGAGGGTCGCTCAGCTTCGAGACCCCGATGCTGTTCGCCTGCGGGTTCCTGTTCCTGTTCACCATGGGCGGGTTCTCGGGCCTGGTCCTGTCGCTGGTGCCGATCGACATCCAGCTGCAGGATACGTATTACGTCGTGGCGCACTTTCACTACGTGATGGTGGCAGGGGCGCTGTTCTCGGCCTTCGCCGGGATTTATTTCTGGCTGCCGAAATGGACCGGCCGGATGTACGACGAAACCCTCGGCAAGTGGCACTTCTGGCTGTCGATGATCTTTTTCAACATGATCTTCTTCGTGCAGCACTTCCTGGGCCTGGCAGGAATGCCGCGGCGCGTTCCGGACTACCCCCTGCAGTTCGAAACCTGGAACAAGATCTCCTCGATCGGCGCTTTCGGCTTCGGCCTGACCCAGCTGCTGTTCCTGTACATCGTAATCAAGACCATACGCAGCGGGGAAAAGGCGCCCGAGAAGCCCTGGGAAGGGGCCGATTCGCTCGAGTGGACGCACCTGCCCACGCCGGTGCCGTACCATACCTTCGAAACGCCCCCGGTGCTCAAGTAGGGACCCGATGAGCCGCAACGCCAGGACCGGCCTGATCATCGCCACGATCGCCCTGATGTTCTTTCTCGGCATCATCGCCAGATACTGGCTGCTCGGGCGATGAGCGACGCAATGCGCCCCGGGCTGCTGGACGTGGTGAAGACCGTACTGTTCGGCGCGCTGGGCGTGCGCCGCAAGGCCGATCACGAGCGCCAGACGCAGCCCGTGAATCCGGTCTATCTGATCGTCGCGGGCGTCGTGTTCGCGGCGCTGTTCGTCCTTACGCTGATCGTGATCGTGCGGATCGTGGTGAGCTGAGAACAATCGAAAAATCGAAAGCAGGGAGATCGCAACATGGCGCAGAGCGCAACCACCAACCCGCGGCAGCACTACTTCGTGCCGCAGCCGATGCCCTGGCCGATCATGGGGTCGATCGCGCTGTTCTGCATGGCAACCGGTGCGGTGTTCGTTTTCAATTCGCACCGCGGCGGATGGATCTCGATCGCGCTCGGTTTCATGATCCTGCTGTACATGCTGTTCCGCTGGTTCGGCGCCGTGATCCGCGAGTCCGAGGCCGGCAAGTACGGCAAGTGGGAGGACGTGTCGTTCCGCTGGGGAATGAGCTGGTTCATCTTCTCGGAAGTGATGTTCTTCGCCGGCTTCTTCGGCGCCCTGTTCTACACTCGAATGCTGTCGGTGCCCGATCTCGCGAGCCTGGAAAGCCAGGCGCTGTTGTGGCCGAACTTCACCAGCCATTGGCCGTCGGCCGGGCCCGCGTTCACCGAGCAGTTTTCGCCTATGGCGGCCTGGGGGATACCGGCAATCAACACGCTGCTGCTGCTGTCCTCGGGCGTCACGGTGACGATTGCGCACTGGGCGCTGAAGGAAAACAAGCGTGGCATGCTCAGCCTGTTCTTGTTCTTCACCGTCGCGCTCGGCCTGGCGTTTCTCAGCCTGCAGGTGCACGAGTACGGCCACGCCTACAGCGAGCTCAATCTCAAGCTCACGACGGGCGTATACGGCTCGACCTTCTTCATGCTCACGGGGTTCCACGGCTTCCACGTGACCTGCGGCGCGATCATGCTGAGCGTGATTCTGGTTCGATGCCTGCGCGGGCATTTCAAGCCGAACCACCACTTCGCGTTCGAAGCGGTGGCCTGGTATTGGCACTTCGTGGACGTGGTCTGGCTGGGGCTGTTCATATTCGTCTACTGGCTCTAGGCGACCGCGTATCGGACAACCAGGAGGAGAAGGCGCCCGCGTAGCGGCCCGGAGGAGAAGCTCGATTCGCCGCACACGGTGCGGCGTCTTTTTTTGGGCCCAGCCCTCAGGTCAGGCGGCCGGGAATGAAACCGAAATAGAATCCCGCCATCAAAAACAGGAACAGCAGGATCGACAGGCCGACCCGAATCGCGAGCGCCTTGATGGCGCGGTTCGAGCCGCTCTGGTCGTGAAACACGAAGAACAGCGCCGAGCCGAGACTGGCGATGATCAGGACGAGCACGGCGATGACGAAGTAGCGCATGCAGAGGGGGGAGTTTAATGGATACCTGTCCCCGCTTCTACGCCTGCACAGCATGAACAGCACAACCGCTTTCCGTCCGACCTGGTGGGGCGGCGCGCTCGCCGTGGCCGGCTGCGCGGCGTTCATCGCGCTCGGCAACTGGCAGACGCACCGGGCGCAGGATAAGCGCGCGCTCGCGGCGCGGGTCGACGCGGCGCTCGCCGGTCCGCCGCTCAGCCTGCCCGCGCACCAGGTCGAGGCGGCGGATTTCGCGTTGCGGCGCGTGCTCGCGCGGGGCGAGTTCGTGCCCGCGCAGACCGTCTTTTTGGACAACAAGATCCACCAGGGCCGAGTCGGCTACGAAGTCGTGACGCCGCTGCGGCTCGCCGGTGGAACGCTCCACGTGCTGGTCGATCGCGGCTGGACGCCGGCCGGTCCGCGGCGCGATATTCTGCCGCAGATCCCCACGCCGGTCGGAGAGCAGCGCATCGAAGGCCTCGCGCTGACGCGTCTGCCGCGCGCATTCGAGCCGTTCAAGCGCATCCCGCGGGGTCGGGTATGGCAGAACCTGCGGCTGGCGGATTTCAGCCAGGCGAGCGGCCTTGCGCTGCTGCCGCTGGTGATCGAGCAGCGCTCGGCCACGCCGGACGGGCTGCTGCGCGACTGGCCGCGCCCGGACAGCGGCGCGGAACGCAACGAGAGCTATGCGCTGCAGTGGTACCTGTTCGCGCTGCTCGCGCTGGTGCTGTTCGTGGTGCATTCGTATCGCGCGGGGCGCGGCCGTGGTGCCTGAGCGCGCCAAGCGCGGGCGGCTGAAGCTGGCGCTGATCGGGCTCTTCTTCGCCCTGCCGTTCGCGCTCGCCTGGACCGCGTACTGGCTGCATTGGACCCCCGGACAGGCCGGCAACTACGGCGAGCTGCTGCGGCCCCCGCGACAGGTGCCCGGCGGCGGGCTCGTAGGGCTGGACGGCAAGCCCTTCACGCTCGCGAGCCTGCGCGGCAAGTGGGTGATGCTGCAGTTCGATGCCGCGGCCTGCGATGCCTACTGCGAGCGCAAGCTCTATTTCATGCGCCAGCTGCGCGTGGCGCAGGGCAAGGACAGAAACCGCGTCGAGCGCGTGTGGATCCTGACCGATAGCGGCATGCCGCGGCAGGCCTTGATGGCGGCGATCGACGGCACCTACGTCGTGCGCGCGGCCGACGCTACCGTCGCGGAGTCCTTGCCGCCTGGCGGGCGCGCGCAGGACCACATCTACCTGATCGATCCGCTCGGCAACCTGATGATGCGCTTCCCGCGCGACCCTGACCCTTCGAAGATGCTGAAGGACCTGCAGCGCCTGCTCAAGATCTCGCAGATCGGATGAAGGCCTACCGCACGCTGGTACTCGCCGCGGCGCTGCTCGCGTTAGTGGTGGTCGTAGTGGGTGCCTTCGTGCGCCTGTCCGACGCCGGGCTGGGCTGCCCCGACTGGCCGGGCTGCTACGGCAAGCCGGCGCCGACGCTGGCGAAGGACGCGATCGCGCGCGCCGTGGCCCACCAGGGCGGCGAGCGCGGGCCGGTTTCGCTCGGCAAAGCGTGGAAGGAAATGGGGCACCGCTACCTGGCGGGTACGCTCGGGCTGCTCATCCTGACGATCGCGCTGCTGGGCTGGCTGCGGCGGCGCGCGCTCGGGCAGTCGCCCTGGCTCGCCAGCGCGATCGTGATCGTGGTCGCCCTGCAGGCCGCGCTCGGGATGTGGACCGTGACCCTGCTGCTCAGGCCCGCCGTCGTGACTGCGCACCTGGCGGGCGGCATGACGACCCTCGCCCTCCTGCTGTGGCTCTCGCTGCGCCAATGGCGCTTCCGCCCCGCGCCCGAAGCACGTAAAGTGCGCGCCCTCGCGGCGCTCGCGCTGTGCGTGGTCGCGACGCAGATAATGCTCGGAGGGTGGGTAAGCGCGAATTACGCGGCGCTCGCCTGTCCGGACTGGCCGCTGTGCCTGGGCCAAGTCGTGCCGCCGATGGACTTCGCACACGCCTTTCGTCTGCTGCGAGAGCTCGGCCGAACCGGCGACGGGACGATGCTGGCTTTCCCGGCGCTGACGGCGATCCACTGGACGCATCGCACTTTCGCGCTGGTCGTAGCGCTGGTGGTGGGCTGGACGGCGTATCGCACAGTGCGGCTGCGCGCCCTGCGGCCGCTTGGCTGGCTGATTGCCGCTCTGCTCGGGATTCAGTTTTCGCTCGGGGTGGCGAACGTGCTGGCCGGCCTGCCGCTCGCCGTCGCGGATGCGCACAATGCGGGCGCAGCGCTCCTCCTAGGCTCGCTGGTCGTGCTAAACTTCTTTGCTTTCCACGGCTTGTGTCCCCGGCTGCCGAAGGCATGAACACCCAGGTTCTCTCCTCAAGTTGGGCCAGGACGACCGCGCAGCGCGTGCGCTCCTTCTACGCGCTGACCAAGCCGCGCGTGGTCTCGCTCATCGTTTTCACCGCGGTGATCGGCATGCTGCTCGCCACGCCGGGCGCGGTGCCGGTCCGGATCCTGCTCGCCGCAACGCTTGGCATCGCGCTCGTCGCGGGCGCGGCAGCGGCGATCAACTGCCTGGTCGAGCAGCGCATAGACGCGGTCATGCAGCGCACACGCTGGCGTCCGCTTCCGCGCGGAGAGCTTACCGGGCTGCAAACGCTGGTATTCGCCGGCGCGATGGGCGGCCTCGGGCTGTGGCTGCTGGGCAATTTCGTCAATCCGCTCACCATGTGGCTCACGCTGGCGACGTTCGTCGGCTACGCGATCGTATACACGGTGATCCTAAAGCCGGCCACGCCGCAGAATATCGTGATCGGCGGCGCGGCGGGTGCGATGCCGCCGGCGCTCGGCTGGGCCGCGGTAACCGGCGAAGTGAACACCGAGGCGATGGTGCTGTTCCTCATCATCTTCGCCTGGACGCCGCCGCACTTCTGGGCGCTCGCGCTCTACCGTACCGCCGACTACGCCAAGGCGGGCCTGCCGATGCTGCCGGTGACGCATGGCAAGGCCTACACCCGGCTGCAAGTTCTGCTTTATACCTTCATCCTGTTCGCGGTGAGCCTGTTGCCGTATGCGATCCGCATGAGCGGGGTGATCTACCTGACGGCCGCCTGCGCGCTCGGTGCCGTGTTTCTCGCCTATGCGGTCCGCGTCTATGCGGCGTACAGCGACCGTGTCGCACGCGCGATGTTCCGCTACTCGATCATCTACCTCGCCGCGCTGTTCGGTGCGCTGCTCGTCGACCACTATCTGGCGCACTAGCGTCGCCGCACTGCTGCTGAGCGGCCTGGTCGCGGCCTGCGGCGGGGGCGGACCGAAGTTCGATAACACCGACATCACGGGCGCCGGCTACGGCGAGACGCTCTCGCTCACCGACCACAACGGCAAGCCCCGTACGCTGGCCGATTTCCGCGGCAAGGTCGTAGTGCTGTTTTTCGGCTATACGCATTGCCCGGACGTCTGCCCGACCACGCTTGCCGAGCTGGCGCAGGTGATGAACTCGCTCGGCTCCGACGCAGACCGCGTGCAGGTACTGTTCGTAACGGTCGATCCGGATCGCGACACGCCCGCGATCCTCGCCAAGTACGTGACCGCGTTCGATCCGCGCTTTCTGGGCCTCTACGGCGACGCGGCGGCGACGCGGCGAGCGGCGAAGGAATTCAAGGTGTTCTACGAGAAACGGGAGGGGCCCACGCCCGGGGAGTACACGATGGACCACAGCGCCGGCAGCTACGTGATCGACCCCAGGGGGCGGCTCAGGCTGTTCGTGGGCTACGGCAAGGCCGGCGCGGGCCTCGCGCACGACATCCGAACGCTGCTGAGCGAGAAGTAGTAGGGCTCAGGCAGCCGCTGCCGGCAGCGACAGCGCTGCGCCCTGCTGCTCCATCACCTTGCGCATCTTGTCGAGCGCCTTCGCTTCGATCTGGCGGATACGCTCGGCCGAGACATGGAACTCGTCCGCGAGATCGTGCAGCGTGGCCGTATCCTTCTCACGCAGCCAGCGTGTCTCGATGATGCGCCGGCTGCGCGCGTCGAGCGCGCCGAGTGCTTTTTCCAGCCCGGCGGCGGATGTGCGCTCGTTTTCCTCGGCCTCGAGCAGCTGCGAGGGCTCGCGGCCGGCGTCGGACGCGAGGTACTGCGCGGGCGCATAGGCGTCGTCGTCTGCGTCGTCGGCTTCGAACGCCACGTCCTGCCCGGCAAGCCGGGACTCCATTTCCGTCACTTCCTCGGGCTTGACCCGCAGCTCGGTCGCGACGCGCCTGATATCGTCGCGCGACAGCGGTGCCAGCCCACGTTTCATCGAGCGCAGGTTGAAGAACAGCTTGCGCTGCGCCTTGGTGGTGGCGACCTTGACCAGCCTCCAGTTTCGCAGCACATATTCGTGGATTTCGGCCTTGATCCAGTGAATCGCGAAAGACACCAAGCGCACTCCGCGCGACGGGTCGAAGCGCTTGACCGCCTTCATCAGGCCGATGTTGCCTTCCTGGATCAGGTCGGCGTGCGGCAGGCCGTAGCCCAGATAGCCGCGCGCGATAGCGACCACCAGCCGCAGGTGCGACAACACCAAACCCCGTGCCGCCTCCAGATCGTCGCTTTCGCGGTAGCGCCGCGCGAGCGCTTGCTCTTCCTCGAAGCTCAGGATCGGAAAACGGTTGACGGTCTGGATGTAGCTCTCCAAGCTTCCCGTCGCCATGGGGACGGGAACAGATACCGGAACCGGCATGGTCATCGTCGCTTGCATCGGCATACCTCCTGTCTGCGTCAATTTTAGCACTCGCTGGATTGGAGTGCTAAAGGGTCTCGGAGTTCCCTGCAGGAGGTCTGCGATTGCCTTTACTTTGGCTGAATTTCAAGCAAGTACCTGCTTACTGACAAAGATGCGCCCAGCCACCCCAGCGCGCCGGCGAAGAGCACCACGGCGAACGAGTCGCCTGGCGAGAGAAAGGCAAAGCGGAAACTCGAGCCGTAGCTCTGGGCGAGCGTCCTGACCTCGCCATTGAGCAGATCGAGACCGCCCCAGACGATGCCGAGCGCCAGCGCTCCGCCCGCCAGGCCCTGCAGCAGCCCGAGGTACAGAAACGGCCGACGGATGAAGGCGTCGGTCGCGCCGATCAGCTTCGAGACCTCGATCTCGTCGCGCTGAGTAAGGATCTGGAGCCTGATCGTGTTGAAGGTGACCGCGACCAGTCCGAACGCGAGCAAGGCCGCGAGCAGCAGCACCGCAAGGCGCCCGAGCCGCGTGAGCGACGCCAGGCGCCGCGCCCAGACTGCGTCGGCCTGTACGTGGGCGACCGACGGCATGCGGCGCAGCTCCTGCGCGAGCTCGGCCAGGGTCTCGGGACTGGAGTCGCGCGCGCGCACGACGAACGCATCCGGCAAGGGGTTGTGATCCAGGGCGTCGACAACGTCGGCCAGTCCTTCGGTCGCCTTCAACTCCTTCAGCGCTTGCTCGCGCGAAACGAAGCGCAGCTGGCCGATGCGCCCGTCCGCTTTGAGGCGCGAGGCGAGCGCATCTGCGTCGCCCTTGGTCGCGCTCGACTTCAGGTAGACCGATATCTGGGGTTCAAGCGCAACCCCGGCGGCGAGCGAACTTAGTCCATCCAGCAGGGCATAGCCCCCGGCGGGCAGCGACAGCGCCACGCCGATCACGAGCGCACTGACCGCACCGCCCGCCTTTTGCGCCGCGAGCTTGCCGAGCGCGGCGACCAGGGCCCGGCGATGCTGCCTCAGCCAGGACCTCACGGCGCCGAGTCCTGCGTCACGTGGCCGGCGGCCAGCCGCAGCACGCGTCGCCCGTAGCGCGCCACCAGCGCAAGGTCGTGCGTCGCGAGCAGCACGGTAACGCCGACCTGATTGAAGGCGACGAATATCTCCAGCACATGCCGCGCGGCGTCGGCGTCCAGGTTCGCGGTAGGCTCGTCCGCGATCAGGATCGCTGGCCGGTTCACTACCGCGCGGGCGATCGCAAGCCGCTGCTGCTCGCCGCCGGAGAGTTGCACCGGGTTCGCCTTTTCTCGCCCGAGCAGGCCCACCTTGTCCAGCGCGGCGCGGGCGCGCCGCGCGGCTTCCCGCGGGGCGAGGCTCGAGAACGAAAGCGGCAGCATCAGGTTCTCGTACACGCTGCGGTCATAGAGCAGCTTCTGGTCCTGGAATACCAGCCCCAGGTTGCGCCGCAGGAAGGGGATCGCCGCGGGCCTGAGCGTGCTCACGTTCTGGCCGTTGACGATGACCGATCCCGTGCTCGGGCGCTCGATCGCCGGGATCAGCTTGAGCAGCGTCGATTTGCCGGCCCCGGAGTGCCCGGTGATGAACACCAACTCGCCGGCTTCTATGGTGAGCGAGACGCCCTGCAGCACGTCCTGGCCGCCCGGGTAGCGCTTGGAAACGGAGGAGAAGCTAATCAATCAGCGCCTCGACGAAATCACGCGCCACGAACGGGCGCAGATCGTCCACTCCCTCCCCGACGCCGACGAAGTAAAGCGGAATCACCCTCTTCCCAGGCTGCTTCGAGCGCAGCAGTGCGATTGCCGCGACCACGCCGCCCTTGGCCGTGCCGTCGAGCTTGGTCAGGATGAGTCCGGTGAGGCCGAGCGCCTCGTCGAACGCCCTGACTTGCGCGAGCGCGTTCTGTCCCGTATTGGCGTCGAGCACCAGCAGGATTTCGTGCGGCGCCCCGGGAAGCGCCTTGGCGAGCACGCGCTTCACCTTGCGGATCTCTTCCATCAGGTGCAGTTGCGTCGGCAGCCGGCCCGCGGTGTCCGCCAGCACGACATCGATGCCGCGCGCTCGGGCCGCGCTTACCGCGTCGAACATCACCGCGCCCGGATCGCCATTGCGCTGCGAGATCACGCTCACGCCGTTGCGCTCGCCCCAGGCTTCGAGCTGCTCGCGCGCCGCGGCGCGGAAGGTGTCTCCGGCGGCGAGCAGCACGCTCTTGTGCCGGGATTGCAGCCACTTTGCCAGCTTGCCGATCGAGGTGGTCTTACCGGAGCCGTTCACGCCCGCGATCATGATCACGCACGGCACGGCGCGCGAAACGTCCAGCGCTTGCTCGAGCGGCGCGACGATCTCGAGCAATGCTTCCTCGAGCGCACTCTTCAGGCTGGCGCCGTCGGTGATGCGCTCCTTGCGCACCCTTGCGCGCAGGCCCTCGATGAGCGCCCGGGACGCCTCGACGCCGCAGTCGGCCGCGAGCAGGGCGGTTTCAAGTTCCTCGAACAGCGACTCGTCGATCTTGCGCCGGCCGAGCAGCGCGCCCAGCCCACCGCCGAGGGCGCCGCGCGTGCGGGCCAGCCCGGCCTTGAGGCGGGAGCTCCAGGAGACGGTTTCCTTCGAGGATCTGTTGCCCAGTCCAAACACGCGGATGGCGGCGAAAAGCCGCTAAGATTGGCGCCCGATTCTATCAAACGGGTATCCGTGCTCGAATGAAGCACGCAGGCGGCAAACCGCAGCCAGCCGGACGCGTCCGGATCGTCGGCGGGGTCTGGCGCAGCCGCCGGATCGGGGTGCCGTCGCGCCCGGGCCTGCGCCCGACGCCGGATCGCGTGCGCGAGACGCTGTTCAACTGGCTCGGCCAGGACCTCGCCGGGCTGTCCTGTCTGGATCTGTTCGCGGGCAGCGGCGCGCTGGGCTTCGAAGCCGCTTCGCGCGGCGCCCGGCGTGTGGTGATGGTCGAAAGCGACCAGGCGACGATCGCGATGCTGCGAGCGAGCCGTGCCGCGCTCGGTGCCGAACGGGTTGAGATCGCTTCAAGCGACGCCTTCGCCTACCTCGCCGCTGCAAGCGAGCGCTTCGACTTGGTTTTCCTCGATCCGCCCTTCAGGCAGAATGCACTGTCGGCCGTGCTCGAGGCGCTGCCGCCGCGCCTTGCGCCGGACGCGCGGGTATACCTCGAGGCCGCTTCGTCGCTGGCCGTGCCGGAGCCATGGCGCGAGCTGAGGCGCAAGCGCGCCGGCCGGGTCAGCTACCAGCTACTGCAATGGAGCGCAGATGATACGAGCCGTCTATCCGGGAACGTTTGACCCGCTCACGCGCGGGCACGAGGACATCGTGCGCCGCGCCGCGTCGCTGTTCGAGAGCGTGATCATCGGCGTCGCCGACAGCCAGGCGAAGCGCCCGTTCTTTACCTGCAGCGAGCGGGTGGACATGGCGAGCGAGGTGCTGCGCGAGCTGAA
The DNA here is from genome assembly GCA_035517095.1 of Burkholderiales bacterium. Lineage (GTDB taxonomy): Bacteria > Pseudomonadota > Gammaproteobacteria > Burkholderiales > SG8-39 > DAHVFK01. Next base: position 17,689 of record DATIZK010000081.1, on the reverse strand, counting down.
GAACGTGAAGGTGGTCGGTTTTGCGGGGCTGCTGATCGACTTCATCCGCGAGCACGACGCGCGCGTGATCATGCGCGGGCTGCGCGCGGTGGCGGACTTCGAGTACGAGTTCCAGCTCGCCGGGATGAACCGCAACCTCTACCCGGATGTGGAGACCATCTTCCTCACTCCTTCCGAGCAGCACATGTTCATCTCGGCTACGCTGGTACGCGAAATCGCCACGCTGGGCGGCGACGTGTCCAAGTTCGTGCACCCGCTGGTGCGCGCCAAGCTGAGCGAAAAGGTGAAGTCGCTGCGCGGCTGAGGACGCGCTAACGCTGGCAAGACGGGCAATAGAACGTCGCCCGCTGCCCTTGCACCCTGCGCCTGATCGTCGCACCGCAGCGCCGGCAGGGCTCGCCCGCCCGGTGGTAAACCCAGTAGCGTTGCTGGAAGTAGCCCGGTCTGCCGTCGCTGCGGACGAAGTCGCGCAGGCTCGATCCCCCGGCGCGGATCGCGTCGCGCAGCGTCTTCTTGATCGCAGCCGCGAGGCGAAGGCAGCGCTCCAGCGAGAGGCTGCCGGCGCGCGCGAACGGGTGGATTCCGGCCAGAAACAGGCTTTCGCTGGCGTAGATATTTCCTACGCCGACGATGCGCCGTCCATCCATCAGAGTCTGCTTTACTGCGGCGCGCAGCCCGCGCGTCAGCGCGTGCAGGCGCTTGGCGTCGAAGGCGCGCGTCAGCGGTTCCACTCCCAGGTGACGTAGCAACGGATGCGCGTCTGGCGGCGCTTCGGTCCACAATACGGCGCCGAAGCGGCGCGGATCGCGCAGCCGCAGGATCAGCTCGCCGAACTGAAGATCGAGATGGTCGTGCTTGTGCGGCGGGGTGCCGCGCTCCATCAGGCGCAGGCTGCCCGACATGCCAAGGTGCACGATGAGATGTCCGTCACCGCAGTTGAACAGCAGGTACTTGCCGCGTCGCCGCAGCGAGCGGATCTCGCGCCCCGCGAGACGCTCGATCGAGTCCTGGACTCGCCAGCGAAGCCGCGGCTCGCGCACGGCGACGCCGGTTAGGGTGCGTCCCGTCAGCTGCGGCGCCAAGCCGCGCAGCGTCACTTCAACTTCCGGAAGCTCTGGCACTTGAACTTGCCGCCTGGTTTTCGGTCAATGGAAACTGTCGCGCGCCGCGTTGGCGATGCGCCTTGTGCGGGGCATCAAATATACCTAAGATGCGTCCGAATCGGGTTGCGGCCGTCGGCGCGCTCGCGCCCCTGTCGAAACCCTGGGAAGGAAGATGGTCGCAATGCCCCCGATCTTGCGCAGATCCGTCCTGACGGCCGCACTGCTGTTCGCGGGCGCGCTGACGGGCTTGCAGGCGAGCGCCGCCAAGGCGCCGGAGCGACTGCCGAACGAAGCGCTGACCGAGCCGATCCTGTACGAACTGCTGATCGGCGAGATCGCGGTGCAGCGCGGCGAACCTGAGCTGGCGGCCAAGACCTACATCGATCTCGCCAAGCGCACCCGCGACCCGCGTATCGCGCGGCGCGCGGTGGAAATCGCGAACTACGCGCGCATGCCGGAGCTCGCGCTCGAGGCGGCCAAACTCTGGCATGAAGCGGAGCCGGATTCGGTCGCCGCGCTGCAGATGGTGACCGTTTATATGGCGGCGGTGGGACGGGTTGACGAGGCGGAGCCGTACCTCAAGAAGCTGCTGTCTTCGAGCGAGACCAAGCCCGAGAACGTCTTCATGCAGCTCAACCGCCTGCTCGCCGCGGACCCGGACAAGGCCGCCAATCTGCGCCTGGCGCGCAAGCTCGCGGCTGGCTACCCGGATTTGCCGAACGCGCATTTCGCGGTTGCGCAGGCGGCCGCGGCCGCGAACGACGATCAGCTCGCGCTGCGGGAGATACGTCGCGCCGCCGAGCTGCGCCCTGACTGGGCGGTCGCCGCCGGGTTCGAGGCCGAGATCCTGCAGAGAAAATCGCCGGCGCAGGCCGCCGAGCGCCTCGCGCGCTACCTCGACAAGTATCCAGAGCAGAACGACGTCCGGATGAGCTACGCCCGCTTGCTGGTGGGCGAGAAGCGCTACGCCGAGGCCAGGAAGCAGTTCGAGAAGCTGCTGGCCGCGAATCCCGACAGTACCGAGATAATCTACGCCGTCGGCCTGCTTGCGTTCCAGCTCAAGGACTACGCCACTGCCGAAGCGAGCATGAAGCGCCTGCTCGCGCTTGACTACCGTGACCCGGACGGTGCGCGCTACATCCTGGGCCAGATTGAGGAGGCGCAGAAGCGTTGGCCGCAGGCGATCGCCTGGTACGAACAGATCCAGAACGGGGATCATTTCCTGGCATCGCGCCTGCGCGTGGCCCAGGCGATGGCGCAGCAGGGCAAGCTCGACGCCGCGCGCGCCTACTTGCATGCGCTCAAGGTGAACGGCAAACAGGACGAGGTTCAGCTTGTCATCGCCGAAGCCCAGTTGCTGCGCGACGCGAATGACGCAGCCGGGGCTTTCGCGCTGCTCGACCGCGCGCTGGCGCAGAGTCCGGATCAGCCCGAGCTCCTCTACGACCAGGCGCTGACGGCGGAAAAGCTCGGCCGCTACGAAGTGCTCGAGCAAAGCCTGCGCAAGGTCATCAAGCTCCAGCCCGACAACGCGCAAGCCTACAACGCCCTGGGATACTCTCTCGCCGACCGCGACGTGCGTCTGCCCGAGGCGCGCAAGCTGATCGAGAAGGCGCTCGAGCTGCGGCCCGACGACGGCTTTATCATCGACAGCATGGGCTGGGTCTTGTTTCGGCAAGGAGACCTCGTTGCGGCGGAAACCCATCTGCGCCGCGCCTACGGCGACCAGCAGGACGCCGAGATCGGCGCGCATCTGGGGGAGGTACTCTGGGTCGAGGGCAAGCGCGACGAAGCGCGCCGAATTTGGGACCAGGCGCTGAAAGACCACCCTGAGAACGAGACCCTGCGAAAGACGGTTCGGCGCTTCAGCCCTTAGAGAATCCGGGGTGAGCGCAACAACCGGTCTGCGCGTTCTCGCCGCCGCCGCGCTCGCGATCCTCCCGGCGTGCGCCGAGCTTGCGTTCCTGCAGCCGACGGCCGGGCTGGAGTTCCAGCTCTCGGGCCGGATTGCCGTACGCTACGCCGACCAGGGCTCGAGCGGCAACTTCGCGTGGCGCCACCGCGCGACGGGCGACGAAATGCTGATCACCTCGCCCCTTGGGCAGGGCGTGGCGCGGATCGAGCGCGAGGCGAATGTGGTGACCGTCACCGCTTCCGACCGGCGCGTGTACCGCGCGCACGACGCGGAATCGCTTACCGAGCAGGTGCTCGGGTTCCGCGTACCGCTCGCCGGGCTCGCCGACTGGGTACGCGCAAGACCGGCGCCCGGACCGGCGCGCGAGACCAGGGATGCGCACGGCCGGCTGAGCGAGCTCGTGCAGGACGGCTGGCACGTCTACTACCTGGCCTACGCGGACGTCAGCGGGCTTCCGGCGCGCCTGCGCCTGGTCTATCCCGGACTGGAGCTGCGCCTCGCCATCGGCGAGTGGCAAGTGCGGCCATGACGGCGCTCGAGTGGTATCCGGCACCCGGGAAGCTCAATCTGATGCTGCACGTGCTCGGGCGTCGCGACGATGGCTTGCATATCTTGCAAACGGTATTTCGCCTGATCGAGCGCGCCGACCGGGTCGGCGTGCGCGCGCGTTCGGACGGCGCGCTGCGCCGCCTCGAGCCTCATCCCGCGTTAACGGAGGAGGATGACCTGGCGCTGCGCGCCGCCCGGTTGCTCAAGGACTATGCGCTAGCGCGGCTTGGCCCGCCCGCGCGACTGCTCGGGGCCGACATCGCGCTCGAGAAGATTCTGCCGATCGGCGGCGGCTTGGGCGGCGGGTCTTCGGACGCAGCGACAGTGCTGCTGGTGCTGAATCGCCTCTGGGACCTCAATCTGCCGCGCGCAGAGCTGAGCTCGCTTGCGCTTCGGCTCGGCGCCGACGTGCCGCTGTTCGTGTTCGGCGAAAGCGCCCTCGGCGAGGGCGTAGGCGAGCGCCTGACGGCGCTCGTCCTGGAGCCGGCTTGGTACCTCGTTTTGGTGCCTCAAGTTACGGTTTCTACGAAAGAAATCTTCTCGGACGCCGCGTTGACACGCGATACGAAACAACTCAAAATACCGCCCTTTTTGTCGGGGCAAGGAAGGAACGACCTGGAGCGGGTCGTCACCGCCCGCCACCCCGACGTTGCGGCGCACCTCGCGTGGCTCAGGCAGCGCTCGGCGGGGGCCCGCATGACGGGATCAGGGGCCTGCGTGTTCGCCGAATTCGCCGAACGAGACGAGGCGCAGGCCCTCCAGTCGCAGTTGCCGGACACGATGCGCGGCTTCGTAACGAAAGGCCTGCAGCGCCATCCGCTCTACGACTGGGCAGACTGACGAGGGTGCGCGGGGCGGTTCCCGCGCATCGGAGCAAGAGTTGGGGAGTCGCCAAGCTGGTTAAGGCACCGGATTTTGATTCCGGCATTCCTAGGTTCGAATCCTAGCTCCCCAGCCAATCACTAGCACTGGACCAGTCAACATGGTCGGCACGTCGCTCGAGCGACTGATGGTGTTCACCGGCAACGCCAACCCGCGCCTTGCGCAGGACGTGACGCGCCACCTCAACATCTCGCTCGGGCGCGCGATCGTAGGGAAATTCTCCGACGGCGAGGTGATGGTCGAGTTGCTCGAGAACGTGCGTGGCAAGGACGTGTTCGTGCTGCAATCGACCTGCGCGCCGACCAACGACAACCTCATGGAACTGCTGGTGATGGTCGACGCGCTCAAGCGCTCGTCGGCCGCGCGCGTCACCGCGGCGATCCCGTACTTCGGCTATGCACGTCAGGACCGGCGCCCGCGCTCGGCGCGCGTCGCGATCAGCGCCAAGGTGGTCGCCAACATGCTTACCTCGGTCGGTGTCGCGCGCGTGCTGACGATGGACCTGCACGCGGACCAGATTCAGGGCTTTTTCGATATTCCGGTCGACAATATCTACGCCGCCCCGCTTCTGCTGGGGGACGTCTGGAAGCAGCGCTACGACAACCTGATCGTCGTGTCGCCGGACGTCGGCGGCGTGGTGCGGGCGCGGGCGCTCGCCAAGCGGCTCGAATCCGACCTCGCGATCATCGACAAGCGGCGTCCGCGCGCGAACGTTTCCGAGGTGATGAACGTGATCGGAGAGGTCGAGGGGCGCACCTGCGTGATCATGGACGACATGGTCGATACTGCGGGAACGCTTTGTAAGGCGGCGCAGGTGTTAAAGCATGAAGGCGCAACCAAGGTGGTCGCCTACTGTACGCATGCGGTGCTGTCCGGCGGAGCGGTCGAGCGGATCGCGGGTTCGGACATGGACGAGCTGGTGGTAACCGATACCATTCCGCTCAGCGAAGAGGCGCGAGCCTGCGGCAAGATCCGCCAATTGTCCGTCGCGACGCTGCTGGCGGAAACCATATTGCGCATATTCACCGAGGAATCGGTGAGTTCGCTGTTCATCGAGTAGTTTTATCAACCCTGCCCGTGTCTGGTCGCGGACCCGGCAGAAAATGCGAAGGAGCAAGAGATGAAAATAGAGATCAACGCCGCCAAGCGCGGCGCGCAGGGCACGGGTGCGAGCCGCCGCCTGCGCCGCGCGGGCAAGGTACCAGGCATCGTTTACGGCGGAGACAAGCAGCCGGTGAATATAGAGCTCGATCACAAGGATCTGCTCAAGAAGCTTCATACCGAGGCGTTTCACGCCTCGATCCTCACGCTGAAGCTGGACGGAGGCGCGGAGCAGGTGCTGCTGCGCACGTTCAACATGCACCCGTATAAAGGGGAGGTACAGCACGTCGACTTCCAGCGCGTATCCAAGGAAAAGAAGATCCACATGAAGGTGCCGCTGCACTTCATCAACGCCGAGAACTCGCCGGGCGTCAAGCAGCAGGGCGGTGTGGCGAGCCACGTGATGAACGAGCTGAACATCGCCTGCCTGCCGGACGACCTGCCGGAATTCATCGAGGTCGACATGGGCGAGCTGTCGGTCGGCGGCTCGATCCACGTCAAGGACATCAAGCTGCCGAAAGGCGTCGAGGCCATCCTGCACAAGGCGGAGAACCCGGTCGTGGCGTCGGTCCTGCTGCCGACGCTGATCGTCGAGGAAGAAGAGGCGCCGGCCGAAGAGGCCGCACCCGCCGCGTCCGAGGTGCCGACTTCCGCGCAGGCCACGCCGGAGAAGGCGCCCGAGTCCGCCGCGACGGAAAAGGGCGGCGAGAAGGGCGGCGAGAAGGGCGGCGAGAAGAAAGAGAAAAAATAGGCAGTGCACCGAAAGGGAGCGGCGGGGACCTCTCGGTCCTTGCCGCTTTTTCTTTCTAGGCAAGCATGTCTGGCATCCGCCTAATCGTCGGCCTGGGAAATCCGGGCAAGCAGTACGAGCGCACGCGCCACAACGCGGGGTTCTGGCTCGTCGAGCGCTTTGCCATGCACGAGCGAATCGCGCTGAAGAGCGAGCCCCGTTATCACGCCTATGTCGGTCGCCACGAGCCTAGCGGCACGTGGCTGCTGCTACCGCAGACTTTCATGAACGTCAGCGGCAAATCGGTCGCCCTGCTAGCGGGTTTCTTCAAGATACCGGCGGCCGAGATCCTGGTCGCGCACGACGAGCTGGATTTTCTCCCCGGCGTCGCCAAGATGAAACAAGGCGGCGGCGTCGCCGGTCATAACGGGCTCAAGGACATTGCCGCGTGCATCGGCGCGCTCGATTTCTGGCGTCTGCGGCTTGGCATCGGCCATCCGGGAGACAAGAGCCTGGTGGCGGACTACGTGCTTGCAAAACCGGCGCCGGAGGACCGCGAGGCGATCGAGCGCGCGATCGAGAAGTCGCTCGACGTGATTCCCCTTTGCCTGGCGGGGGACCTGCAGGGCGCTATGCTGAAGCTGCACACAAAGGATAGGGCTTGAGTCTCAAGTGCGGCATCGTAGGAATGCCGAACGTCGGCAAGTCCACTCTATTCAACGCGCTGACCAAGGCCGGCATCGCGGCCGAGAACTATCCCTTTTGCACCATCGAACCGAACGTCGGCATCGTCGAGGTGCCCGATCGCCGGATCGAGGCGCTGGTAGGGATCGCGAAGCCGCAGAAGGTGATTCCGGCGGTGGTCGAATTCGTCGACATCGCTGGCCTGGTTGCGGGCGCCTCGAAGGGAGAGGGCCTCGGCAACCAGTTCCTCGCCAACATCCGCGAGACCGACGCCATCGCGCACGTCGTGCGCTGCTTCGAGGACCCGAACGTGGTGCACGTCGCCGGACGGGTCGACCCCGTATCCGACATCGAGACGATCATCACCGAGCTTGCGCTGGCGGACCTGCAGACCGTGGAGAAGCAGTTTGCACGCAGTGTGAAGCTGGCCAAGGCGGGGGGCGACAAGGAGGCGCAGCGCCTGGTCTCGGCGCTGGAGAAAGTGCAGAGCGTATTGAATGCGGGCCGACCCGCAAGCACGGCGGAACTCTCGAAGGAAGAGCGGACGCTGCTGCGGCCGTTGTTCCTGCTGACGATGAAGCCGACCATGTACGTCGCGAACGTGAACGAGAACGGCTTTCGCGACAACCCGCTGCTCGCGGCGGTCGAATCGCACGCTGCGAAGGAGGGTGCGCCGGTGGTTGCGATCTGCGCCGCACTGGAAGCCCAGATCGCGGACATGCCCGAAGAAGACAAGAAGGTCTTTCTCGCCGATATGGGCATGGAAGAGCCCGGCCTGAACCGGGTCATTCGCGCTGGATACGGCTTGATGGGCCTGCAGACCTATTTCACGGTCGGCCCGAAGGAGGTGCGTGCCTGGACGGTCCCGGTCGGCGCTACCGCGCCGCAGGCGGCCGGCGTGATCCACACCGACTTCGAGCGCGGCTTCATCCGCGCCGAGGTGGCCGCCTACGCGGACTTCGTCGCCTGCAAGGGTGAGCAGGGCGCGAAGGAAGCCGGCAAGCTACGCGTAGAGGGCAAGGAATACGTCGTCAGGGACGGCGACGTGATGCATTTTCGCTTCAACGTCTGAGCCGCGGCAGTTCTACTGCTTCGCTTTGAGCTCGGCGTCGATTTGATCGAGCAGGGCCTGTCGCCAGTCGGGCTGGAAATTAAGCGGCGCCAGCACGGGCTTGCTCACGACCTCGACCTTCGTGCTGGCGTGCGTCACGGGGGTGAAGAAGACCTCGACCTTCTCGCCCAGGCCTTTCCAGCTGACGCCTTGCGTGAGGATCAGCCGGCGCGCTTTGCGGTCGTTTTCGGCCACCTCGAGCTCCTTCGCTTTCGCAGCCGCCAGCGTCGCGCGGTAGACCGCATTGTAGCCGTGATGATAGACGCGACTTGCCCCTTCACCCTTTGCTTCCTTGACCGTTTGCGTGGACGCGCATCCGCCCGCGAGCAGCGCGACAAAGGCGACGAGGAGAATCGGAGTTTTCATTCGCCGGGAGTTACGACAGCGGCTCGAGGCTGCCTTTGACGACCTTGACGCGGTCTCCGAGCTTCCAAGCCGGGATACGGCCGCCTCTCACGGCGCGCATCGAGCCGTTATCCATGCGAACGCTTACTTCGTAGATCTTCGTTTGGCTCGATGCGACGGGCTCGCCGCTCAGCGCGCTCAGAAGCATGACGATCATCTCGTCTCGCCCGCCCGAGACCGTGCTGACTCCATACCTGGGCGCCCCGCTCTTGATTTCGCGCACTTGCTCGACGATTCCGCAGGAGTGACACCCCTCGGCCACGCTTGCCGCGGCAGCGGGTCCCGACTCGTCGTGCGCGAGACCGCTCCAGCCGCCCACCGCGCCGAGCCCTGCGAGGCAGCCCGACAGGATCACCGTGCCCAGCATCAGGGGCATTCGAGCGGTAGATCCGAGGTGGAGCGAGTTCATGCCGCTAAGCTACCGAAGCTCGGCCCCAAGGCATACGGCCTATTTCTCACTTATTCTGATATTCCGCGCCACAAGTTGTCGTGCTGCGACGACTCAGTCCGGGATATGCGGCACTATTGCGCATGGGCTCGAAACGCGAAGCACCGATCGCGCTTGATCTCGCCAGGCTCGAGGACGTCCCGTGCCTGGCCGACCTGCTCGGGCTGCTGTTCGCTCAGGAGGCTGAGTTTGCGCCCGACCGTGAAAAGCAGCGCCGGGCATTGCGCACGATCATCTCGGACGCGTCGCTCGGGCGCGTCTATGTCGCGCGCGACGGCGCCGACCCGGTCGCGATGGCGAGCCTGCTCTACACCGTGAGTACAGCCGCAGGCGGCAAGGCGGCGTGGCTGGAGGATATGGTGGTGCGGCCGGACCGGCGCGGGCGCGGCATCGGCAGAGCTTTGCTCGAGCACGTCGCCGTGCAGGCGCGTGCGGACGGTGTGCTGCGCATCACGCTGCTCACCGATCCGGATAATGAGCGCGCGCACGCGCTCTACCGCAGTCTCGGCTTCGAGTCTTCCGCCATGTACCCGATGCGCCTGAAGCTCGACTAGCGTTTCAGCGTGACACGGGTATAAGGCGCCCTGGCGCCGGCCAGACTCCGCGTGCGACCGCACGCGGGCCGTCGAACACGAGGTAGCTCTGCGCTCCGTAGTGCGGCAGGGGCCGCCGCAGCGCGAGCAGCGCCGCGGCGTCGCGCGCCGACACCACTGCGATGGGCGGCGCGTTACCTGGGCGCTGCAGCGTCCATACCTGGGCGCTGCCGCGGTCCGCGAGCGCCTTCGGCCGCGGCGGCAGGCCTAGGCGCGCGAGCGCCGCGTCGACATCGGCATTCAGTCCGACGAGCAGCACAGGGTCGCTTTGCGAGGAAATCTCGGTCAAGCCCAGCGTGTGCGCCGGGTTCTCGAACAAGGCCTGAGCCAGAACCTGCGCCGCGCGCGCGATCTCGGCGCCGCTCGAGGCGAGCGCAAGGCGCGGCGCGCGCGCCAGGATCCAGCGCCGAAGTATCGGCGGCAGCTGCTCCGGATCGAGCGCGCGCCAAACGCGCAGCGCGGGGTCGAGCCGCACGCCGTCGGGAACGCGCTTCAGGCGCAGCGGCACGGTCTGGCGTTCGCGCTCGAGGTCGACCCAGCGGATCTGCGCCTGAGCGCCCGTAACGATTTCGACCGGCACGCGTAGCCGGTAGGGCTGCGCCGACTGCGCGAACGCGAGCGCGAGGGTCACCGCGCCGTCCCTGACCTGGGCGTGCGCCGATACGATGCGCAGCCGCGGGGCGCCGGCGCGCTCGACCCATTGCTTAAAAAACCACGCAAGATCCCGCCCCGAGGCGCGTTCGAACGCCGCCCGCAGGTCGGCCCATGAGGCGACCTGGAAGCGCTTGGCGCGCCAGAAATCGCGCGCGCCGGCCTCGAAGGCCTCGCGGCCGATGAGATCGCGCAGCATGAAGAACACCATCGCCGACTTGCCGTAGCCGATTGCGGCGGCGGCGCCGTGCGTCCTCGAGCGGAACTCGGCCAGCGATTGCTGTTCGCCGGAAGGCACTGAGGCATAGTCACGCAGCCATGCGAGCCGCATCTCGCGCGCGGCCTCGGGCGAGGCCTCTTCCTTGTAGGCATAGTCCGCCATGAAGGTTGTCAAGCCCTCGCTCCAGTTGCCGCTCGCGTAGTCGACGTAGACCCCGTTGCCCCACCAGTTGTGCAGTACTTCGTGCCCGAGCGAGGTGGCCCGGATGAACGGCAGCTCGAGCACCGCCGCGCCGATGTAGGTGAGCGTTGGCATGCCGAATCCGGTCGGCAGCGGGCTGGCGACGACCGAAAACGACCCGAAGGGGTAGCGCCCGATCATCCTGCTGTAGCGCTCGATGTAGCGCTGGCTGTCGTCCAGGTAGCCTGCGGCGAGCGGTTCCAGTTCGGGGTAGAAGTAGGTTCTGAGGCGCAGCGGCGGCGCTCCGCGCCGCGGCACGATCTTCTCGCGCACCTGGTACGGCCCCGCCATCAGCTCGATGCCGTCGGCCGGGTGATCAAAGTCGAAACGCGCGCGATAGCGCTGCGCCGAGACTTTCTCCTCGACCAGCCGCCCCGGCACCAGCCCGCGCTGGTCCCGGGGCAGCGACAGCCGGACGCTGTAGCTGAACGGCGCGTCCGTGACGGGATACCAACCGCTCGCCGCGGGCAGATAGCTGCCCGCGGGCGAGACCATGGCGCGCCGATCCCGCAGCACTTCCCGATAATCGAGCGACGGGTCCAGGGCCGGCAGGGTGCCCGCGTACTCGATCTGCAGCGTGGCGCCGGCTTGTGCCGGCACGCGCCACAGGTTGAGCTCGCCGTCGCTGCCAGCGAGCTCGACCGCGGCCGGGGCGCCGTCGACGGTCGCGGACCGGATGGCGAACGCGCGATTGAGCTCGAAGCGGAATTCGCCCCCGGTTTTCAGCTCGGCGGTCACGCGAAGCGCGTGCGGCGCCGGATCGAGCCGTACGTCAAGGGCGAGCCGCGCGGCGCCGGCCAACGCAAGCGCGGGCGACAGTACACCCGCGAGCAGCGTGACGGCGCGCCAGAGGCGGGTCATCGCTCGGGCGGGAACTTGACCACCAGGTCGAACTCCCGTCCGTCGCGACGGATTTGCACCGGCAGCCACGTTCCCGGTGGCTGCGCGCGGACTGCGCTAATCACTTCGCTCATGCGTGTGATATCGGTGCCCGCGATCGAGACGATACGGTCCCCCGCGCGCAGGCCGCTAGCCTCGGCGAGGCTGCCCTTGGCGACCTCGACGATGCCGACACCGTCTTTCGCCTGCTCGATGCGCACGCCGAGCCGGGGCGGTGGCGGCGCGGAGGCGGGCAGCGTCGGAACGGCAAACACGGCATCGGCGATTCCGGCCAGCCCCGCGCAAGCGCGATTTGCGGCCACGGGCAGAAGCATGCCGATGCTCTCGATGCCGAGCTCGCGCAGCTGATGCGCGACGCCGCGGCCGTAGCGTATGTGTCCGCTGCCCATGATGCCGACCACGAGGGGCGGTCCCGCATCGCCCGGCGCGCGCGCCGCGTGGGCCAGCCCCTGCGCCATGGCGCGATCCCAGGTCGTCTGGGAGTCGACGAAATGCAGGAAACCGGGGCTTTGGCGGCCGTTGTGCGGGCCGCCGCCCTCGGGGTGAAGCTTGTAGGCCTCGAACAGATCGTCGAGATAGGCCGGCGAGGGGGCGGCGGGGCGGTCGACGCCTTCCCTTTGCGACTCCGGCACGGCCTGCCAGCCTTTGGCCGAGATCGCCTTTATCAGCTCGCGGTCGACATTCAGCGCGCGCAGCGGGATGTGGTTGATGCGCGCAAAGCGAAAAAGCGGCAGATACAGGTCCGCGGGCCAGCCCCAGACCTTCTCCCAATCTGTCTGCTCCAGCAGCTGGCGCTCCGACAGGTCGCCGGCGATCCACTTGTCCAGCACAGGCTGCGCGCGACGCGGAAACGCTTCGAATCCGATCAACATCCGCGGCCGCAGAAGCTGCAGCGCGCCGAGCGTCGCCAGCTGCCAGGCGTGATCGTCTGCTTCGTCGTGCGCCTCGCCCAGCAGGACGACCTGCCGCCGCGCCATTTGCGCGAGCACGTCGTCGACCTTGACCGGGTGCGCGGCGACACCCTCGGTCGCGTACCACGACCCCGGCGCGAGGCAATCCTGCGCCAGTGCGCTTCCCCATATGCCGAGCGCCGCGGCCGCAATTCCGAGCGATTGCCGCAGGATGGCCGCCACGGACAGCGGGCTACGCGACGGCGGCCGCGCGCACAGCGCGCCTGCGTTCGTTCTCGGTCAGGTGCCGCTTGCGGATGCGGATCGTCTTCGGGGTAACCTCGACCAGCTCATCGTCCTCGATGAACTCGATCGCGAATTCCAGGGTCAGCTTGACCGGCGGGGTGAGCAGCACGTTTTCGTCCTTGCCCGAGGCGCGCACGTTGGTAAGCTTCTTGGTCTTGATCGGGTTCACCACCAGGTCGCTGTCGCGACTGTGGATCCCGACCACCATGCCCTCGTAAACCTTGTCGCCCGGGCTGACGAACAGCCTGCCTCGTTCCTGGAGGTTGAACAGCGCGTAGCCGACCGCCACGCCGTCCTCCTGCGACACCATGGCGCCGTTACGCCGCCCAGGCATCTCTCCCTTCCAGGGCCCGTAGTCGTCGAACACGTGGCTCAGAATCCCGTTGCCGCGCGTGAGATTCATGAACTCGCCCTGGAAGCCGATGAGCCCGCGCGCCGGAATGCGGTAATCCAGGCGAGCGCGGCCGCGCCCGTCCGGCGCCATGTCCACCAGCTCGCCGCGCCGTACTGCCAGCGCTTCCATGACCTGGCCCTGATGCGTTTCCTCGACATCGAGTGTGAGCAGCTCGTATGGTTCCTGAAGCATCCCGTCCCGCGTGCGCGTGATCACGCGCGGGCGGCCGACCGCTACCTCGTAGCCCTCACGCCGCATGTTCTCGACCAGGATCGTCAGGTGAAGCTCGCCGCGGCCCGAAACCAGAAACACATCCGCGTCGCTCGTGTCCTCGACCCGCAGCGCAACGTTCGTGAACAGCTCGCGCATCAGCCGCTCGCGAATCTGGCGGCTGGTGAGGAATCTTCCCTCGGTGCCCGCGAAAGGCGAGGAGTTGACCTGGAAGTTCATGGTGATCGTCGGCTCGTCGACCCGCGGCGCCGGCAGCGCGTCCGGGTGATCCGGATCGCACAGGGTGCAGCCGATGACGAGCTCGGCCACCCCGGTGAACTGCACGATGTCACCGGCGCTCGCCGCCTCGAGCGGTATGCGCTCCAGGCCGCTGAAGCCGAATACCTGGGCGACTTTGGCGCGCAGCGGAGCCTGTCCCGGCAGCATCACCATGACTTCGCTCGCGGGGTACAGGCGCCCGCGCCGGATACGCCCGATGCCGATGCGCCCGACGTAACTGGAATAATCCAGCGCCGAGATCTGCAGCTGCAGAGGGCCGTCCGCATCCACGTCCATCGGCGCGGGTACCCTTTCCAGGATCGTGTTGAACAGCGGCCGCATGTCGTGGCCGCGCCGTGCGGAATCGAGCGACGCCCAGCCCTGCAGCGCGGAAGCGTAGACGACGGGGAAGTCGAGCTGCTGCTCGCTCGCGCCGAGCTTGTCGAACAGCTCGAAAGTGTGGTTGACGACCCAGTCGGGGCGCGCGCCGTCGCGGTCGACCTTGTTTACCACCACGATCGGCTTGAGACCCAGCGCGAGCGCCTTCTTGGTGACGAAGCGCGTCTGCGGCATGGGGCCTTCCACTGCGTCGACCAGCAGCAGCACGCCGTCCACCATGCCCAGCACGCGCTCGACCTCGCCGCCGAAATCCGCATGCCCCGGGGTGTCGACGATATTGATGTGCACGCCCGCGTAATCGACTGCGCAGTTCTTGGCGAAGATCGTAATTCCGCGCTCGCGCTCGATGTCGTTCGAATCCATCACGCGCTCGGCGATCCGCTCGTGGGCGGCGAATGCGCCGGCCTGATGCAGCAGCTTGTCTACCAGCGTGGTCTTGCCGTGGTCGACGTGGGCGATGATTGCGATGTTGCGGATCAGACGGGGCATGGTGAGCTGCGACGCAAGGCTGGCATTCTAGCAGTCGCAAGCTGCGCGCAGCGCATGCGATACTTCCGGCAAAGCCGGTGCCACCGCATCATTCGGAGAATCCGCATGCCCCTTCCCGCGCTGCTGCAGGGTCGCCTGCGCCTGCCGGTCGTCGGCTCGCCGATGTTCATCGTGTCGAACCCGGAGCTCGTCATCGAGCAGTGCAAGGCGGGAATCGTCGGATCGTTCCCGGCGCTCAACGCGCGCCCCAAGGAACAGCTCGCGAGCTGGCTCGAACGGATCACTGCCGAGCTCGCGGCCTGCTCGCATGCCGCCCCCTACGCGGTCAACCAGATCGTGCACGCCTCGAATGACCGGCTCGGGCACGACATGGACGTGTGCGAGCGCTTCCGGGCGCCGATCGTCATCACCTCGCTGCGCGCGCCGGACGAGATCGTGCCGCGAGTGCACGCCTGGGGCGGGCTGGTGTTTCACGACGTGATCAGCGTGCGCCACGCGCGCAGGGCGATGCAGGCGGGGGTCGACGGCCTGATCCTGGTCTGCGCCGGTGCCGGCGGGCACGCGGGCATGCTCAGTCCGTTCGCGCTGGTACAGGAAGTGAGGCGCTGCTTCGGCGGCACGATCCTGCTCGCCGGAGCGATTGCCACCGGCGAGGCGGTGCTCGCGGCCCAGGCCACGGGCGCGGACCTGGCCTACATCGGCACGCGCTTCATCGCCACGCGCGAAGCGAACGCCCGGCCCGAGTATAAGCATATGCTCGTCGGCGCGGCCGCCGCGGACATCGTGTACACGCCGCTGTTCACCGGCGTGCACGGCAACTACCTGCGCCCCAGCGTGGCCGCCGCCGGGCTCGATCCGGACAACCTTCCGCTCGCGGACAAGAAGACGATGAACTTCGGCTCGGGCGGCAATGTCGAGAAGAAGGTCTGGCGCGACATCTGGAGCGCCGGCCAGGGCGTGGGCGTCATAGACGACGCCCCCGCAACGGCGGAAGTGGTCGAGCGCCTGGAGAAAGAATATCGGGCCGCCTACGCGCGCCTTTGCGCGCAGACGGACCCGTTTCTCAGATTCCCCCGAGCATCAGGTACTTGACCTCGAGGTACTCCTCGATGCCGTACTTGGAGCCCTCGCGGCCCAGGCCGGACTGTTTGACACCGCCGAACGGTGCGACCTCGGTCGACAAGATCCCGCTGTTGACGCACACCATTCCGGTTTCCATCTTCTCGGCGACGCGGAAGATGCGGCCGATGTCCCGGCTGTAGAAGTAACCCGACAGCCCGAACTCGGTCGCGTTCGCCATCGCGATCGCCTCGTCCTCGGTCTTGAAGCGGTAAAGCGGCGCGACCGGGCCGAAGGTCTCCTCGTTCGACACGCGCATCTGCTGCGTCACGCCGGTCAGAATGGTCGGCTCGAAGAACAGACCTCCCCGGCTGTGCGGCTTGCCGCCGAGGATCACCTTGGCGCCCTTGGCGGTCGCATCGGCAACGTGCTGCTCGACCTTGTTCATTCCCTGCCGGTCGATCAGCGGGCCGATCACCACGCCCGACTCGGTTCCCGCGCCGACCTTGAACTGCTTCACCTTTTCCGCAAGCTTCGCTGCGAATGTGTCGTAGACCTTGTCCTGCACGTAGATGCGGTTGGCGCAGACGCAGGTCTGGCCCGCGTTGCGGTACTTGCTTGCGATCGCGCCCTCCACCGCCGCGTCGAGATCGGCGTCGTCAAAGACGATGAACGGTGCATTGCCACCCAGCTCGAGCGAGAGCTTCTTGATCGTGTCGGCCGACTGGCGCATCAGGATGCGCCCGACCTCGGTCGAGCCGGTGAACGACAGCTTGCGCACGGTCGGATTGGCGCACATCTCCTTGCCGATCGTGGGCGCGTCGCCGGTGACGAGGTTGAACACACCCTTGGGCATTCCGGCGCGCTCGGCGAGTTCGGCCATCGCGAGCGCCGAGAACGGGGTCTGCTCGGCGGGCTTGATCACCACCGTGCAGCCGGCGGCGAGCGCGGGCGCGGCCTTGCGCGTGATCATCGCGTTGGGGAAGTTCCAGGGGGTGATCATGGCCGCGACGCCGATCGGCTGCTTCAGCACGAGGATCCTCTTGTCGGCCTGGTGCGGGGGAATCACGTCGCCGTACACGCGCTTGGCCTCCTCGGCGAACCATTCGACGAACGAGGCGCCGTAGGCGATCTCGCCTTTCGCTTCGGCGAGCGGCTTGCCCTGCTCGGTGGTGAGGATCAGCGCGAGGTCGTCCTGGTTCGCCATCATCAGGTCGAACCACTTGCGCAGGATCGCGGCGCGCTCCTTGGCCGTCTTGGCGCGCCACGCCGGCCAGGCCTTGTCGGCCGCCTCGATCGCGCGCCTGGTTTCGGCCACTCCCATGTCCGGCACACTGCCGATCGCTTCGCCGCTGGCGGGGTTGTCGACCGGGAAGCTCTTGTTCGAGTCGGCGCCGACCCAGGCACCGTCGATGTAGCACTGCTCGCGGAAAAGCTTCGGGTCCTTGAGGTTGAGGGCCGGCAATCCGGCGCGGGACGGAGCGTTCATAGGTCCTCCGGTACGGTGAATCGTGAATTTTACCCCTCTAGAATGTGCCGGGGAAAGCGCCGCCGTCGAGGAGCAGGTTCTGGCCGACGATGTAGCCCGCATGCGCGCTGCACAAGAACGCGCAGGCGTCGCCGAATTCCCCCACGGTGCCGAAGCGCTTGGATGGATTCGCCTCCATGCGCGACTTGGCGAGCTCTTCGGGCGTCATGCCGGCCTTGTTGGCGTTGAACGCCATGTTCGAGCGCAGCCGGTCGGTGTCGAACGGCCCCGGGAGCAGGTTGTTGATGGTGACGTTGTGCTTCGCGACCGAGCGCGAAAGCCCCGCGACGAAGCCCGTGAGGCCGGTACGCGCGCCGTTCGACATGCCGAGCTCGGGGATTGGCATCTTCACCGCGCCCGATGTGATGTTGACGATGCGCCCGAACTTGCGCTCGATCATGCCGTCGATCACCGCCTTGATCAGCTCGATCGGCGTCAGCATGTTGGCATCTAGCGCCTTGATCCAGTCGTCGCGGCTCCAGCCGCGGAAGTCCCCCGGCGGCGGCCCGCCGGCGTTGTTGACCAGGATGTCGGGCGCCGGGCATGCCGCGAGCACGGCGGCGCGGCCTTCGTCCGTGGTCACGTCGGCGACGACGGGGCGGA
>DATIZK010000080.1:0-8214 GCA_035517095.1 Burkholderiales bacterium | reverse complement strand
GTGGTGCTCGCCGGCCGCCACGACGGGGAGTTCCCGCTGGTCGTGTGGCAGACAGGCTCGGGCACCCAATCCAACATGAATGTGAACGAGGTACTCGCCAATCGCGCCTCCGAGATTCTCGGCGGAGAGCGCGGCGAGCGGCGTCTGGTGCACCCGAATGACGACGTCAACCACGGTCAATCGTCGAACGATGTGTTTCCGACCGCGATGCACGTTGCCGCAGCGCGCGCGTTGCACGAGCGGCTACTGCCGGCGCTGGCGCGGCTGCGGGGCACGCTCGCCGACAAGAGCGATGCCTTTGCGTCGATCGTCAAGATCGGCCGCACGCACTTGCAGGACGCGACCCCGCTCACGCTCGGGCAGGAGTTCTCGGGCTACGTGGCGCAGCTCGAACACGCCGAAGCGGCGCTGCGCGCCGTTCTGCCGGGGCTGTACGAGCTCGCGATCGGCGGCACTGCGGTCGGCACCGGCCTGAACGCTCATCCGG
Organism: Burkholderiales bacterium; assembly: GCA_035517095.1. Taxonomy (GTDB): domain Bacteria; phylum Pseudomonadota; class Gammaproteobacteria; order Burkholderiales; family SG8-39; genus DAHVFK01. Next base: position 7,727 of record DATIZK010000080.1, on the reverse strand, counting down.
AATTCGCGACGAGGGTGGCCGAGGACCTCGCCCGGACGACCGGCCTCGGGTTCGAGAGCGCGCGCAACAAGTTCGCCGCGCTCGCGGGTCACGAGCCGCTGGTGTTTGCGCACGGCGCGCTCAAGACCCTGGCCGCAGCGCTGATGAAGATCGCGAACGACGTGCGCTGGCTCGGGTCGGGGCCGCGGGCGGGGCTTGGCGAGCTCTTACTGCCGGAGAACGAGCCCGGCAGCTCGATCATGCCCGGCAAAGTGAACCCGACCCAGGCCGAGGCGATGACCATGCTCTGCGCGCAGGTGTTCGGCAACGACGTGGCGTTGAATATCGGCGGCGCGTCGGGAAACTTCGAGCTAAACGTGTTCAAGCCGCTGGTGATCCAGAACTTCCTGCACAGCGCGCGCCTGCTCGGCGACGGCTGCGAGTCGTTCGACGAGCACTGCGTGCGCGGGATAGAGGCAAACCGCGCGCGCATCGCCGAACTGGTGCAGCGCTCGCTGATGCTGGTCACCGCGCTCTCGCCCAGGATCGGCTACGACCGGGCGGCCGAGATTGCCAAGAAAGCTCACCGCGACGGCAGCACGCTGCGTGAGGCGGCGCTTGCCCTGGGCTACGTCAACGCGGCGGATTTCGACCGCTGGATGCGGCCTGAAGACATGACTGGGCCGCGGCGATGAACTAGGCTGATAAACTGCGCCCCGCGATGTCAGTCGTCGTTCTCATCTCCGGCCGGGGCAGCAACATGCAGGCCCTGCTCGATGCCGGGCTGCCGGTTGCGGCGGTGATCAGCAACCGGGCCGACGCGGCGGGGCATCAGATCGCGGCGCGGCGGGGCATCGTCGCCGCGGCGATCGAGCACAGCGAATTTCGGACGCGCGAAGAATTCGACACTGCGCTTGCAGCGGAGATCGACCGCCATTCGCCTCGGCTGGTGGCGCTGGCAGGGTTCATGCGGATTCTGAGCCCGGGCTTCGTCGCACGCTACTCGGGGCGGCTGATGAACATTCATCCGTCACTGCTGCCTGCTTTCCCGGGGCTCGACACGCATCGGCGCGCGCTCGCCGCGGGGGTCAAGGTGCACGGCTGCAGCGTGCACTTCGTGAGCGACCAGCTCGACCGCGGCCCGATTATCATTCAGGCCGCGGTGCCGGTGCGGCCGCGCGACACGCCGGATTTGCTCGCTGCCCGCGTGCTACGCGTGGAGCATCTGGTGTACCCGCGCGCGGTGCGCTGGTTCCTGGACGACAAGCTGGTCGTCCACGACGGAGTCGTGAGCGTTAGAGGGAACGATGCGCAACTGGTCTATTCCGATCGCGATTAGTGCCTGGTTCTGTGCCTGCGCGCACGCCGCGCCGCCGGCGCGCGTGGAGATCGATTACAACGTGTTGCGTAACGGCAGTGTAATGGCCGAAGTGGTCGACCGCTTCGAGCACGACGGCAATACCTACCGCGTGGTCGAGGAGTGGCACGGCAAGGGCCTGTTCGCGCTGCTCGGCGGGATTACCCGCACCAGCAGCGGAACGATCAGCAGCGGCGCACTGCGCCCGCTCGAGTTTTCCGACGTGCGCACCGGGCGCGATCCGGTGCGCGCGGTGTTCGACTGGGCCGACGGCAGCCTGAAGCTGGAAGCCGACGGCAAGACTCGCACTCAGTCAATGCCGGCGCATGCGCAAGACAAGCTCTCGATGCTTTATGCCTTCGCCTTCAATCTTCCGGGGACGGCACCGGTCTCGATCAACGCCACCGACGGCAAGGGCGTGTCCCGCTACGTTTTCGAAGCCGCGGGCGGGCAGGAGATAGACACCCCCGCAGGACGGTTTGACGCCCTGCGGCTGGTCAAGCGCAAGGAAGGCCCCGAGGACCATGGCACCGAAATCTGGCTCGCGCGAGCGCACGGTTACCTCCCGATCCGAGTTCTGATCAGCGACAAGGACGGCACGCGCATCGATCAGATCGTGACGCGCATCGGCACACCGTGAAGTTGCGCCCGGCGCATCTGGCGCACGCCGAAGCCCTGTTAGTTGACCTGCTGAGCTTCGTCGGGCCTGCGGACCAGACGGTTTCGCGCTACTTTCGCACCCACCGCGAGCTGGGCCAGAACGACCGTGCCTTCGTGGCCGAGGCCGTCTATGCCGTGCTGCGTCGCCGGCGCTCGCTCGAAGCGGCCGTGGCGAGCGCCGCGCCGCGCGCGCTGCTGCTGGCGGCGCTGGCGCGCGTACAGGGGCTATCCGCGCGTGCGCTCCAAGGCGCGCTGCGCCCGGGCGATGAGACGGTACTCGTGCATGCCCGGGCAGCAAGAGAAGCAAGCTGGCCCGCTGCGGTAAGGGCCGACCTGCCGGACTGGTTGTGGCAGTGCCTGGTGGCGGAGCAGGGACCGGCCGAAGCGATGCGCATTGCGCGGGGACTGTTGAATCCGGCACCGTTAGATCTGCGGGTCAACCTTGCGCGCACCGATCGGGAGAGCGCCCTTGCGGCTCTCGCCTCGAGCGGACTCGCCTGTGCGCCGACGCCGTATTCGCCGGCGGGGATCCGGCTCGAGGGCAAGCCGGCGATCAACCGGCACCCGCTTTTCGAGCAAGGGTTGGTGGAAGTGCAGGACGAGGGCAGTCAGCTGCTCGCCTACCTAGTGGCGCCGCGGCGCGGCGAAATGGTGGCCGACTTCTGCGCCGGGGCGGGCGGCAAGACGCTGGCGATGGCGATGCTCATGCGCGGCACGGGACGGCTGTACGCGATCGACGTGTCGGCCAAGCGGCTGCACGCGCTCGCGCCGCGCGCGGCGCGCGCGGGCGTCTCGAACGTTCACCCGCTCGCCCTCGCGGGCGAGGGCGACGTGCGCGCCAAGCGGCTGGCTGGGAAACTAGACCGAGTCCTGGTCGATGCGCCGTGCAGCGGTTTCGGCACGCTGCGGCGCAATCCCGATCTCAAGTGGCGCCACGGTCCCGATGCGGTCGTCGAGCTGGCGCACAAGCAACTGCGCATCCTGCGCGCGGCGGCACGCCTGGTGAAGCCCGGGGGGCGGCTGGTCTACGCGACCTGCAGCATCCTGGAGGCGGAAAACGAAGCGCTCGTCGAACGCTTCGTTGCAGCCCACCCCGAATTCACCGCGTTGTCTTGCGGCGAGCTTCTTGCGGCTCAGCGCATCGCGCTGCCGGCGGGCATGCGCTTGCGACTTTGGCCGCACCTGCACGGCACCGACGGGTTCTTCGCCGCGGCGCTGGAGCGCCGCCGTGACGCTCAATCCGGCGGCTGATCTTCCCCGCGGCCATAGCGCGCGTGCAGGTGGACCGGCTTGGCCATCGCGCGGCGCAGCCGGATGTTCAGCATCTCTACGCAAACCGCGAACGCCATGGCGAAGTAGACGTAGCCCCTGGGCACCTCGTGGCCGAAGCCCTGCGCGACCAGCAGCACGCCGATCACCACCAGGAACGACAGGGCGAGCATCTTGATGGTCGGATGCGCCGAGATGAAGCGCCCGATGGCGCCGGCGAAGGCCATCATCAGCGCGACCGACGCGACTATCGCCGCGACCATCACCGCGACGTCCTTCACCATTCCCACCGCGGTGATGATCGAATCGAGCGAAAACACGAGGTCGATCAGCATGATCTGCACGATCAGAGCGGCGAAGGACGCGCGCGCGATCGGCGCCGCGGAGTTCTCCTCCGCGCCCTCGAGCAACTGGTGGATTTCCCTGGTGCTCTTCCACAGCAGGAATATCCCGCCGAGGATCAGGACCAGGTCACGTCCCGAGATCTCCTCGCCCAGCACGGTGAACAGCGGCGCGGTCAAGCCGATGACCCACGCCAGCACCAGCAGCAGCCCGATGCGCATGAACATGGCGCCCAGCAAACCGATGCGACGCGCGCGCTCGCGCTGTCCGGCGGGCAGGCGATCGACCAGGATGGAGATGAAGATCACGTTGTCGATCCCGAGCACGAGCTCGAGCGCGGTGAGGCTGGCGAACGCGATCCAGGCCCGGGGGTCGGTCAGCAGATCGATCATTAGCAAGCGCTCCTGGGATGGCAGTCGACAGGAATTTTTGCACACGCGCCGGGCATGCCTGTTTCCCTTTGCGCAGCGCGGGGTTACGAAATCAATGGCGCGCGAATAGGCCCATTACAGATTGTTTCTTGCGAGCGACAGGGATTCGCGTAAAATGACGCGCACCTGACGTTCATAACTACTATTAGAAGTCAACCTGATGATTTTTTCCGGTATTTTCGACCTGCCCTGGTGGGGCTACCTGCTCGTGGCGCTGGGCCTGACCCACATCACGATCGCTTCGGTCACGATCTTTCTGCACCGCCATCAGGCGCACCGCGCGCTCGATCTGCATCCGATCGCGTCACACTTTTTCCGCTTCTGGCTCTGGCTCACCACCGGCATGGTGACCAAGGAATGGGCCGCCATCCACCGCAAGCACCACGCCAAGTGCGAAACCCCAGAGGATCCGCACAGCCCCCAGATATACGGCATCAACCGCGTTTTGTGGGGCGGAGTGTTCCTGTACGTGAAGGAGTCCTACAACCGCGAAACGCTGGAGCGCTACGGCCACGGCACGCCCGACGACTGGATGGAGCACAACCTGTATACGCGGCATCCGATCCTCGGCCTCACGCTGATGGGCGCGGTCGATCTGGCGCTGTTCGGCTTGGTGCCCGGCGCGCTGATTCTGCTTACCCAGATCGTCTGGATCCCGTTCTGGGCCGCTGGCGTGATCAATGGCATCGGCCATTACTTCGGCTACCGCAACTACGGTTGCACTGACGCGAGCACCAACATCGTACCCTGGGGCATCTTGATCGGGGGCGAGGAACTGCACAACAACCACCACGCATTCGCTTCTTCGGCAAAGCTGTCTACGAAATGGTACGAGTTCGATATCGGCTGGATGTATATCAGGACGATGGAGATGCTCGGCCTTGCGACGGTCAAGAAGGTGGCGCCGAAACCGCGCTTCGCCGCGCCCAAGCCATCGGCCGATTTCGAGACGCTGCACGCGGTTATTGCCAATCGTTACGACGTGCTCTCGCGCTACGCCAAGTCGATCAAGAAGACCTATCGCGAGGAAGTGCAGCGGCTTACGCATTGGTCACCGCGCGACGCCGAAGCGCTCAAGTCCCTCAAGCGCATGCTGCTGCGCGTGCAGGAGCTTTCGGAAGCCGAGCGCGTGCGCCTGAGCCATGCCCTGCGGAGTTCGCGCGCTCTGGCGACGGTTGTCGCGATGAGCCACGAGCTGACCGCCCTGTGGGAGCGCTCGAGCGCCTCGAAAGAGCAGCTGCTGCGCCAACTGCAGGATTGGTGCCGTCGGGCCGAATCGAGCGGTATCGTGCCGCTGCAGGATTTCTCGCGCCGCTTGCGCTGCTACGCCTAGCAGCAGTGCCTCGACAACGATGAAAAAGCCCGCCATTGGCGGGCTTTTTCGTTTCCGAAGCTCTCCGGCCTCACTACTTGAGCTTGGTCTCCTTGTACATCACGTGCTTGCGCGCCTTGGGATCGTACTTCTTGAGCTCCAGCTTGTCGGGCGTGGTGCGCTTGTTCTTGGTCGTGGTATAGAAGTGCCCGGTGCCCGCAGTGGACTCCAGCTTGATTTTTTCACGCATGGTCAGGTTCCGGTTAAGCCTTCGCTTCGGCCTTTGCCCTGGCCTTGGCCTTGGCGCGCACCTCGGCAAGTACTGCGTCGATGCCCATCTTGTCGATGCGGCGCAGGCCGGCGGTCGAAACACGCAGGCGCACCCAGCGATTCTCGCTCTCGACCCAGAAGCGGCGGTAGTGCAGGTTGGGCTGGAAGGTGCGTCGACTCTTGTTGTTGGCGTGCGAGACCAGGTTGCCCTTCATCGGCTTCTTGCCGGTGACTTCACAGACACGGGACATGGATTGCGCTCCGCGGGAAAAAAGAGACAATTATACTCGAATAATCAGTGCGTTTTTCAAGCAAAGTGGCCGGCGCGAAGCGGTACTTGCTTCGCGCCGGAGGCTTCTGTGATAGTGCGCAACGTGGACGCGATGCCAATGCGAAACGACAAATTCGCCGCCGCCAAAGCAGCCGCTTTCGCCTTTACCTTGCTGTGCACGGCCGCGTACGGCCAGGCGCCGTCGCCTGACGCCGCCGCCGCGCCGCGTCTTGCCGGCACGGTCGAATTTGCCAGTGGCGACTCGATGATTTCGCCGCAGGTCGGCGACAGTCGCCTGGTCGCCAAGGGAAGCGAGGTGCATGAAGGTGACACGATCGTCACCTTCCGGGATGGCGAAGCCCAGCTGCGGATGCTCGACGGGGCCTACCTTCTGCTGCGCGAGAACTCGAGGCTCAAGATCGAGGCCTACGTCGCCGACGGCGGCGACGCCGATCGAAGCATCCTTGGCCTGCTGCAGGGAACAGTGCGCAGCATTACCGGCTGGATTGGCAAGTTTAACCGCTCGGCCTACGAAATCCGCACGCCGATCCTCGTGACGATCGGCGTTCGGGGCACGGATCAGGAGGTCACCTACCTCCCCCCTGGAGATCCGCGCGGCGAGCCTGGGGTGTACGACAAGGTGAACGAGGGTCTTGCCTACGTAAAATCGGGGAAGGACGTCATCGAGGTGCCTCCCAACCGCGCCGCCTTCAGCGCGTGGTCGCGCAAGGGGCGTCCGCGTCTGCTGGCCTCGACACCGGCGTTCTTCCGCGCCGCGCGACACGAAGCTGAGTTCGCGCGCCGGGCACGGCAGTCGGTGAGAACGATCGTCGAGCAGCGGCAGGCGCGGATCCGGGCGGTGCGCAAGCTGCGTGCCACCGAGCCGCGGGGCGCAGCCTCCGAGCGCCGGCAACAGCTGCGCCGCGGCACGGCTGCGGTGCCGGAGGGACGCCCGCGAAGGCTCGCGCCGCGTGAGCGAGCGCTCGAGCGAGCTAGACCGCCGGTCCGGCGGCGCGAGTAGTCCGGCCGCACCTACAACAGCCCCCTTTCGGCGAAGGACAGCGTCTGGTTGCCGGCGACGATGAAGTGATCCAGCACCTTGACGTCGACCAGTGCCAGCGCGTCGCGCAGGCTGCGGGTGAGCAGCTCGTCGGCCTGGCTTGGCTGCGCTACGCCTGAAGGGTGGTTGTGCGCCAGGATCAGCGCGGCCGCGTTGCGGCGTAGGGCGGCTTTGACCACCTCGCGCGGGTAGACGCTGGTCTGCGTCAGGGTGCCACGGAACAGCTCCTCCACCGCGATTACGCGGTGCTGCGCGTCGAGGAACAGCGCAACGAAGACTTCGTGCTCGCGCGCGCCGAGGGCGAGGCGCAGGTAGTCGCGCACCGCCGCCGGCGAGTTCAGGGCGGCGCCAGCACGAAGCTGCTCGCCCAGGCAGCGGCGTGCCATTTCCAGCACCGCGGCGAGCTGCGCCGCCTTCGCCTCGCCAAGGCCTTTCGTCTCGCACAGCGCGGCGTGGCCAGCGGCGAGCAGCCCGCCAAGCCCGCCGAAGCGCCCGATCAGCTCGCGCGCCAATTCGACCGCACTCTTGCCGGCTACCCCGCTGCGCAGGTAGACAGCCACCAGCTCGGCGTCGGACAGGCGCGCCGCGCCAAGCGCCAACAAGCGCTCGCGCGGCCTCTCGGCGGCGGGCCAATCCTTGATCGCCATGCGTCCCCCCTTGAATTCACCTAGAATTCCCTTCCATCCAACGCCCTGGCGACCGGATCGATGACAACGATCAAGGGAAAAAAAATACTTCTCGGCATGACCGGCGGCATCGCGGCCTTCAAGTCCGCC
>DATIZK010000079.1:0-29871 GCA_035517095.1 Burkholderiales bacterium | reverse complement strand
CAGGAACTCCATCTGGTCGACGAAGATCCGGCGGTTGGTGAGGATCAGGTACTCGGCCTTGTTCGGAACGTACGGCGCGTAGATCAGCTCCATCCCCGCTTCCTGCGGCAGTCGGTTGCGCTTGTGCCCGTTGCACTGCCTGCAGGCGGTGACCACGTTCATCCAGGTGTCGCGCCCGCCGCGCGAGAGGGGCGTGATGTGATCGCGCGTCAATTTGAAGAAGCCGTATTCGCCGCCGCAGTATGCGCATACGTGCCGGTCGCGGCGAAACAGCTCGCGGTTGTTGAGCGGCGGAACCTGGTTGAACCCGCGCGCTGCAAGCGCACGGCCGCGAATCGCGATGATCGAATGCGCCGTGATGCTCGAGCGTTCCCCGGTCAGGCGGCAGATCCCGCCGTAGAACGTGAAAGTGCGCTCTCCCATGGTCCACGCCACCAGGTTCTTCGCGTAATAGAAGCATGCCTGCTGCCAGCTGATCCAGCGGTGCGGCACGCCGTGGCTGTCGAGCGAGAGGATGAGCGGGTTGTCCATGGCACGAAGCTTGTTAGCGCAAGAATTCTGCCAAGGCTTCTTGTGCTTTGCAATGCCAAGACATTTCGCGCCCTTAGGCGCTATTGCTCCTGTACTGCGGCAATATTGCCGCGGCGCAATCCGAGCAGCGCGATATCAGCGCCCGCCGACGGCGTCCTTGAAACCCTGGCCGGCGGCAAACGCGGGGATGGTCTTGGAGGGAATCTTGATTTCCTTGCCGTTGGCCGGGCTGCGCCCGGCGCGCGCCTTGCGCTTGCGCGGCAGGAAGGTGCCGAAACCTACGACTGTGACTCGATTGCCTTTTGCGACGCTCGAAACGATGGCCTCGAATACGGCGTTGACGGCGTCGCCCGCGGCGGTCCTGCTCAGATTGCCGGCCTTGGCTGCCGCCTGCACGAGGTCGGACTTGGTGACCACAGATGGCATACGTTCTCCTAACCTGCCCGTTGTGCTCCCGGGCATCTCCCAGGCCGCTGTCGCGCTGCATGCAACGCTAGCGAGCGTGCATCGTAGCGAATTCGCTCGCCGAACACAACGCACAAGCGTGACTTTGCACACGGCGATTCGCAAACATTTATGATTCCATCGGATGGTCCGCGCGACGCGTCACACGTAAGTAGATGAACGCCCCGCACCACACGCTGCAGCACTTTCTGGCCGAACGCGCTTCGTACCCCGGGCCGGCTCTCGTCGATCGCGGTCGGCCGGTCGGCTTTCACGAACTGACGCAGGAAGGCCGCCGCGTTGCGCATGGCCTGGAGCGGCTCGGCGTTGGCCCCGGCGACAGGGTGGCGCTTTGGCTGCCGAACCTGCCGGCCTGGCTTGCCTCGTTCTTTGCCTGCGCGCAGCTCGGCGCCATCGCGGTTTCGGTCAACACGCGCTTTCGCAGCCAGGAAGTCGCCGACATCGTGGCGCGCTCGGGTGCGCGGGTGCTCGTATTGTGGCCGCGCTTCCAAGGCATAGATTTCGCCTCGATTCTCGCGCAGTGCGATCCGGCTGCGTTGGAGCGGCTCGAGTCCATCGTGGTCTATTCCGAGGACGGTACCCCCGCGCCGCAGGCGGTGGTCGGCAAGCCAGCCGTCGGCTACGAAGCGCTCGCCTCCGGCGCGGCCTTGCTGCAAGGCGCGGCCGCCTCGAGCGCGGGCTGCGTCATCTTCACCACCTCGGGTACGACCAGCGCGCCGAAGTTCGTGCTGCACGACCAGCGCAGGGTGATAGCGCACGCCCTAAGCGTCGCGCGCGCGTTCGGGCTGGATGCCGGCTCGTCGATGCTGCTCGCGCCGCCCCTTTGCGGCGTGTACGGCTTTTGCAGCGCGATGGCGGCACTCGCGGCAGGGCGCCCGCTGGTCATGCGACCGGCATGGGACGCCGCGCAGGCGGCGCAGGACATCCTTGCGCATCGAGTGACCCACGCCAACGCCACCGACGAGGCGGTCGCCCAACTGCTGGCGCAAAGCCCTGCGCAGGAGCCGTTTCCCGGCGTACGCTTCTTCGGCTACGCTGCGTTCAGCCCCGCGCACGCCGACATCGCGCAGCGGGCGCAGGCGCGCGGCCTGAGGCTGGTTGGCCTCTACGGCATCAGCGAGATCCAGGCCCTTTTCGCGCGCCAGGACGAGAACGCGCCGCTCGAGCAACGCGCGACGGCGGGAGGCAAGCCGGTGAGCGCGGCCGCCCGAGTGCGCGCGCGCGACCCCGGGAGCGGCCGCATCCTGGCCCACGGCGAAGCCGGGGAGCTCGAGTTCGACGCGCCGGAGAGCCGCATGGTCGGCTATTTCGGCGACCCGGATGCGACCGCGCGCGCCCTGAGCGAGGACGGCTATTACCGCTCGGGCGATCTCGGCCGTACCCACCCCGACGGGCGCTTCACCTTCCTGGCCCGCATGGGCGACGCCCTGCGCCTGGGGGGATTCCTGGTCAGCCCGCCGGAAATCGAGGCCGTCGTCCAAGCCTTCCCGGGCATCTCGGCCTGTCAGGTCGTCGGCGTGCCGCGCGCCGAAGGACTGCGCCCGGTGGCGTTCGTCGTGCTCGAGCCGGGTGCCGCCTTGAACGAGCCCGCGCTGCTGGCGCACGTCGCGCGCAATCTCGCCGCATACAAGGTGCCGCTGCGCGCGTTCGGCCTGGAGAGCTTCCCGGTCACGCCCGGGGCAAACGCGACCAAGATCCAGAAGAGCAAGCTGCGCGAGCTGGCCGAGTCGCTGCTGCGCGCCTGATCGCTTCAAAGCTTGCCGGCAAGCAGCTCGATAAACAGCGACGGCTCCTGCTCGCCCTTGCCTTGCGCGATTAGCATCCGGTACAGCTCCGACGCGGTGCGCGTCATCGGCAACGGCACCACGGCCTCGCGCGCCACTGAAGCGGCGTTCTCGAGATCCTTCAGCATAATCGCGGACGTGCCGGCCGGATTGCCGAACTCGCGCCGCGCCATGCGCGGACCGAAGACCTGCAGCGGCAGCGAGTCGGCGAAGCCGCCCTTGAGCGCCTCCGGCAGCATTGCCGCGTCCACGCCGGCCGCCTCGGCCAGGCGCATCGCCTCCGCGATGACAGGGAACAGGCAGCCGACGATGATCTGGTTGCACAGCTTCGTCACCTGGCCCGAACCGCTGCCGCCCATGCGGGTGAAGCGCTGCGCAACGTGCGCGATGACCGGCCGCAAGGCCTCGATCTGCGCCGGGCTTCCGCCCGCCATCACGACCAGCGTGCCGTTGGCGGCACCCACGACGCCGCCGGAGACCGGCGCGTCCACCAGGCCCATGCCGCATTCCTGTTCGAGCCGCGCCGCGAATCCCCGCGCCGAGGCGGGTGCGATACTGGAGAAATCCACCAGCAGCTTGCCGCGGCTTCCGCCGCGGGCGACGCCCGAAGGACCGAACAGCACCTCTTCCGCCGCGCGCTGATCGGTCACGCACATCATCACGATCTCAGCGCGACGGGCAAGCTCGGCCGGCGAGGGCGCGGCTTTTGCGCCCCGCTCCAGCAGCCCGGAGAGCTTGTCGGCCGAACGGTTCCAGACCCACAGCTCGTAGCCGGCGGCGAGCAGGCGCTGCGCCATCGGCCTGCCCATTTGACCCGTACCCAGGTACCCCAGTATCGGTTTGCCGCTCATCGCTTGGCCCTCCTGCCCGATGCGCCGCCACCGGCATGGGTGACCGCGCCGTCGCGTGCCGATCCCACCAGAGCCGCGTACTTTTCCAGCGCGCCGGAAAGCGGCGCACGGCGCGGCGCCTTCCACGCCCGGCGCCGGCGCGCAAGCTCCGCGGCCGGCACGCGCAGCGAGAGCTGCGCTTTGCGCGCATCGATATGGATTCGGTCGCCGTCCCTCACGAGCGCGAGCGGCCCCCCGACGGCGGCCTCGGGCGAAAGGTAGCCGATCATCATGCCGCGCGTGGCGCCGGAGAAGCGCCCGTCGGTGAGCAGCGCGATCCTCTCGCCCATGCCCTGGCCGTAAATCAGCGCCGTCACGCCGAGCATCTCGCGCATCCCAGGCCCGCCCTTGGGGCCCTCGTAGCGGATGACGAGCACGTCACCGGCCTGGTAGGCGCGTCTGCGGACCACGTCGGCGCAGGCCTCCTCGGAATCGAATACGCGCGCCACGCCGTCAAACGTGAGCGACTTCAGTCCCGCGACCTTGATCAGCGCGCCCTCGGGAGACAGATTCCCCTTCAGCAGGACGATGCCGCCGCTTTCGATCAGCGGCATCTTGCGCACGACCGTGCCGTCGGCACCCGGATGCCGCCTTAGCTCCTGTTCCAGCGTGGTGCCGAAAATGGTGAGACAGTCGCCGTGCAGCGCGCCGCGGCGCAGCAGTTCCTTCAGCACCGTGTAGACACCGCCCACGGCGTGCAGATCCTTGGCAAGGAAGCGCCCGCCCGGCTTCATGTCGGCGATCAGCGGCGTGCGCCGCGATACGCGCGCCAGGTCGTCGATCGAGAACCGGATGCCGGCCTCGTGCGCGATCGCCGGGATGTGCAGCCCGGCGTTGGTCGATCCGCCGCTGGCCGCGACCGCGGCGCAGGCGTTCTCCAGGCTCTTGCGGGTCACTAGGTCGCGCGGCAGCGGACCGCCGTTGCGCAGCAGATCCAGCACCAGGCGCCCCGCTTCACGCGCCTGGCCGAAGCGCGCCTTCGCCACCGCCGGCATGGTGGCCGAGCCCGGCAGCGCCAGCCCGAGCGTCTCGGACACCATTGCCATGGTATTGGCGGTGAATTGCCCCGGACAGGACCCAAGCGTCGGCAGGCAGACGTGCTCGAGCTGATCGAGCTCCGAGCGCTTCATGTCCCCGGCCATCACGGCGCCGACCGCCTCGTAGGCGTCCAGCACCGTCACGTCGCGGCCCCGCCAGCGGCCCGGCAGTGCGGCGCCGCCGTAGACGAACACCGACGGCAGGTTTAGGCGAGTCATCGCCATCATCATTCCGGGCAGCGTCTTGTCGCAGCCGGCGAACGTCACCAGCGCGTCGTAGGCGTGACCGCGGGCAACCGATTCCACGCCGTCGGCGATGATCTCGCGCGAGACCAGCGAATAGCGCATTCCGCCGTGGCCCATCGACATCGAGTCGGCGACCGAGATCGAAGCGAAATCGAACGGCACGCCGCCCGCCTCGCGCACCGCGGCGCAGGCCGCCAGCGCGAATTTTCCCAGCAGGGCGTTGCAGGGCGTGACCCGCCCGTCGGTCGAGGCCACGCCCACGAAAGGCTTGGCGAGATCGGCATCGGAGAGCCCCAGTGCGCGCAGGAACGCCCGATGCGGGGCGCGGTCGAGGCCCTCGACGGTGATGCGCGACTTGAGCTTTCGGTTCGCCACGCGCGCAGTGTAGCGCGCGTGGCAGCGCGGGCGTTACGCGGGCGCGCCTTGTTTCGCCGCTTCCGTGCGCGCGGCGCGGGTCGAGCGCGCACCGAACACGCGCATCAGGACCAGAATGGTGACCAGGGTCACGACATAGAACAGCAGTTCGATGCCGGTTGGCCGGTCGTTGTAACCCACCAGCACGTGCAGCATGCGTCCGGCAAAGCTTCCGACATTTAGGATGGCGGAGGTGTCCCAGACCTGATTGACGAGCGTGGGCAGCAGTCCCGCCTGCACCAGAAAGCCGGCAGCGCTCGCCGCAAGTCCCGACGCGAGCAACAGCACGATCGCCCCGGTGACGGTGAAGAAATATCGCAGCGGAACGCGCAGCAGGCCGAAGTACAGCAGCGCGCCGATTGCGGTGCCGCCGATGAGACCCAGCACGCCTCCGAGCGCCAGTCCGGCGCTGCCGCCGCTCGCCGCCAAACCGTACAGGAACAGCACCGTCTCGGAGCCTTCGCGCAGCACCGCCACGGCCGTGACCGCAAGCATGGCCGAGAGCGGCTTCGCGCCGACGCTGACGTCGTGTCCCAGGTGGCGCATTTCTGCCACGTGCTTGCGCGCGTGCGAGCTCATCCATACGTTGTGCCAGGCGAGCATCGCCACCGCCACCAGCAACACGCCGGCGTTGAACAGTTCCTGCCCGCGGCCCTGCACGGCTTCGGAGATCGCGCCGGCAAAAGCGGCGACTAGCAGCGCGCCGACCAGTCCGAGCACGACCCCGCCCGCGATCCAGCGCCCGCGCCCGGCCACGCCGCGCGTCGCGCCCAAGACGATCGCGACGATCAGCGCCGCTTCGAGCGTTTCACGGAAGACGACGATCGCGGAACCCAGCATGATCCCTCACTTCGCGTGCAGGCGGCCCTTCGCGCTCGACTCGTGGAACTCGCCCAGGAAATCGTAGCTACCGGGCTTGAGCGGACCTACGGTTACCGCTCCCTTGCTCCCGCCGGGAATGACTTTCTCGACCCGCAGCGAGCGGCTCTCGAATTCCTCCGGCGTGGGGTCCTGGTTGTCGATCACCAGCCTCAGGCGCCTGCCCGCTGGCACCGTGATCTCGTTCGCCTCGAAACGATGGTCCTTGATGCTCAGGGTGAATTCTGGCATTTGCGCGAGCGCGCTCAACGGCAACGCGAGGATCAGACCAAAAGGAAGTTTTCTTATTTGCATTCAAAGCCCTATTCAAGCCGTAGCGAGCGCCGCAGATCTATTGTGAGATTAGTTCTCCGATGATAACTATTCTCATTAAAAATTGCAACCAGCCCTCGCGCGGCCGGCCGACCCGGCCGCGCCTTCGCCTTGCCCGGTTACTTGCGCGCGCCGCGCAGGTGCTTGTTGAAGCTCTGCAGCAACTGCATTCCGCGCTGCGTCTCGGCGTCGCGCGCGATCCGCCACAGACCGCCGATTCCGCCCGGCGGCGCCGGCATGCGCTCGGCCTCGGCGACCGCGGATTCGAGACTGCCGAGCACGTGCTCGACGTGCTCGAGCCGCTCCATCAGCTTCGGCAGCGTCACCGCGATCCGTTCCAGCGCCCCCGACGCCTGCATCCTCTCCATCATTTCGACCAGGCGCAGCACCCCGCCGCGGCTAAGACGGTCCATGAGCGACAGCCCTTCGGCCATCGTCTCGGCCAGGCGCCCGATCATTTCGTCACTCAGGGCGTCCTCTGCCGACCCGTATACTCGCGCCAGCTGCACCAGTCGCTCCAGGTCGCCGTCGCGCACCATCCTTGCGATTGACGGCAGGGCTTTTTCCAGTCCGGACCGGTTTATCTGGTCCAGCAGGCTAAGGCCCTCGCCCACCGCCTCGGTCAAGCGCCCGACCATCTCGTCGGTAAGCGCATCGCGCGCCGCTTCCACCACGCGCCGGACCTCGAGCTCGGTCGAGATTGCCTCGTTTGAGGTGCTCATGGTCGCCTCCTCAGAGCAGGCCGCGGGCAGACGCCCAGTACAGCTTGTTGTAGGCCATCTTGAACCAGTGCACCGCTCGCGTCGGCGCCTTCGGGTCGGGTGGATTCAGGTAGTTGAACATGGCGTACGTCGCCCGGTCCTTGCCCGCCTCGATGAAGCAGAACACCTTGCCGTCGTAATCGCGCACCGGGGTGCCCATCTTGACCATCGCCGCGATGTTCTCGGCCAGCGCCTCGGCCTCGAAGTGCGCCGTGGAGCCCGCCTTGCTGATCGGCAGATTGGTCGTGTCGCCGAGCACGAACACGTTTTCGCGCCCTTCCATGTTCAAGCGGTGCCGGTGGGTGGGGATGAAGCCGCGCTGCCCGAGCCCGTTCTTCTCGATCACCTCCATGCCGCGGTGGGCCGGAATGGCGATCAGCAAGTCGAACGCCGCCTCAGTACCCTCCTCGCTGCGCACCACTTTCTTCGCGCCGTCTACCTCCTTCATGTTGAACAGCGTTTCGTAGGTGATGCCGAGACGGTCCATCTCTGGCGTGGCCCACTTGGCCACGTTCTCCAGCGAGTGGGTGCGGCCGATCGGGTACGTATAGTGGATCTTGGTCTTGTCCAGGATTCCGCGGTCCTTGAAGTAGTCGTACAGCATGAACGTGATCTCGAGCGGCGCCATCGGGCACTTGTGCGGCACCGGCCTAGAGCCGGTCGCGATCACGATCGTGTCGTAAGCATGAACCTTGCCGCCCTTGGTCTTGACCTGGTTCTTGTCGAGCTGGAACTCCTCGACCGGGTCGGCGTGGAATTCGATGCCAGGCTCGAGCAGACCGCGTTGATCGCGGTAGAGCTCGTCCGGCGTCGCCCTTCCGACCGCCAGGTACAGCAGCCCCGGCTGATACATATGTTTGTCCGACGCGGAAAGCATCGTGATCCGCGCCTTGCCCGAGCGCAACTCGGCCGCGAGCCGCCGCGCCAGATTGTTCGCCAGGATCGTACCGCCCATTCCTCCACCTACGATCAGAATCCTCATCGCCGCCTCCTCGTGTCGCTGCCTAATCGGACGAACTCCCCCTACTTCGCTTTGCGCACAACCACGTGCCACACCCCGCCCTCTTCGCGGGTCTCGATGTGCTCGTGCTTGACCTTGTTGATCCACTCCGGGATATCGTGCGCCGAGCCCTTGTCGGTAGACAGCACTTCGAGCTCCTCGCCGACCTGCGCCGCCTTCATCGCGGCGATCAGCTCCATCAGCGGGCCCGGACAGAAGCTGCCGCGCGCATCCACCAGTTTCCGCGTACTCATCGCCCCGTGCCTCTTGCTTTCATGTCGGGAATATCAGAATGACCAGACCTGGCCGGAGCTCGCCTCGTCGAGAAACTTCGTC
Source organism: Burkholderiales bacterium (assembly GCA_035517095.1). Classification (GTDB taxonomy): domain Bacteria; phylum Pseudomonadota; class Gammaproteobacteria; order Burkholderiales; family SG8-39; genus DAHVFK01. The sequence goes on along the minus strand of DATIZK010000079.1, from coordinate 21,216 downwards.
AGACCCATCGGTGCGCCAACGAAGTCTTCCAGATCCTTCTGCTCCAGCGCCAGCACGTCCATCGCCATCGAGCAAGGATAGATCTTCGCGTCGCCCAGGTCGACCGCGTTCGCAAACAGCTCACGGAATGGGGGCGCCTTCTTCTGCGCCAGCAGGGTGCCTACCGATCCCTCGGCCGAGGGCTCCTTCGCCGGCGACTTGACGAAGTAAGTCAGCGCGTTCATCGACAGGAACACATGCACCTCGTTGCCGCTGACGGCCCCGACCGAGGCGACCATTGCCGCCATCTGCAGTCTCTCGCGGCTGCCGGAGATCACCATGACGCTGATTCGATTCGACATGCTTGCCCTTTCCTAGCTTGCGGGCCGGCGCCTGCGTGGCGAAAATTCGCTCGATTATGGAAGCGGCGGCCGCGCGGCGCCAGCAAGTTCATTAATGGCCCCATTTACGCGCTATCTCCGCTGGCCGCCCAGCTTGATCGATCATGCGGCCGCCAGGGCGGTCGGCATTGAGGCAGATCAAAAGTTCCTTCTCGGTTTGCGTGCGGAAGGCGCCGAACGGAGCGGCTCAAGACCGCTCGGGACTGCGCTCGAAGCTGCGGTCGAGACCGAGAACGTACTGCGCGAGCTCGTCGACCAGGCCCTCGGTGAACACGTCGAGGCTGAAATTGCGCCGCGAGCGCCCCAGATTGCCGACGTTGAGCAGATCGACCGTGACGCCGGGCGTGTCGTAGTCCGCTCGCATTCGCACTTGGCAGGGAATCGCGCCGAGCGTGAACGCGGCGCGCGCTACCTGCCTGAAATCGTTCTTCGAATCGCGACGCGTGCTCTCGATCTGCAGCGCCTCGAGCTCCTGCTGGAAGCGGGCGATGTCCAGCGTCGACAACTCGACCGTCGCCTCGCGCGTCGGGCGCAGGCGGTACGAAAGGGTCACGAAGTCGTGGAATTCTCGCTCGCCGATTTTGCGCATGCGGAAATCGGCGAACGCGTCGGTCAGCTTGAGAAGCGGCAGCTCTCCCAGGTAGATCATCCGGTAGCGGAATCCCAGCACGGGGCTCGCGGCGTTGACCTCCTGCGCAAGCTCGGACAGATAGCGGAACGCGGCGCGCAGGCCGCGGTCGAGGCGCTCGATGTCGGCCGTTTTGCGCGTCGATTTGGGCTCGACGAGTCGCTCGGCCGCCTGTCTCCTTAGCATCTCGATCGCCACGTTGCGTCGCCCCGTGGAGGACAAGGGCGAATCCGCGCTCGCGCGCTGGCGCTGGCGCTCGAACTCCTCGCGCTGGCGCGCCTGCGTTTCGGCCCAGCGCTGCAGTTCGTCCTTCTTGCGCTTGCGCATCTCGATTTCGGCCCGCAGCTCGGCTTCCTGCCGGTCCTCGAGGCCGCGCGCGAACTCGTCGAATTCCGCCAGCAGAAGCTCGCTCGTCTGATCGATCGAAGTCGTGCGCAGCGCCATCGTCTGTTCCGCCTGTCCCGGACGCTCGCGCGGAGGGGGAACGCCGCGCAGCTTGCGCAAGGCTTCGGCCATCTCGCCCGCACGCTGATAGCGCTCCTCGGGCTTCTTGGCCAGCGCGCGCGACAGGATGCGGTCGAACTCCGTCGGAATCATGCTGTCGAGCTGCGAGACGTTGCGGTGCGGCTCGACCATGATCCGACGCATCAGCTCGAACATCGCGATCTCGCCCGCACCCTCGAACGGCGTGCGGTGCACCAGCATCTCGTACAGCATCACACCGAGCGAAAAGACGTCGGAGCGCGGATCGGCGGGCTGGCCGAGCACTTGCTCGGGCGACATGTACTTCGGCGATCCGAGCGCCACTCCGGTCTGGGTCATCGACGAGGACGGCACGTAGGCCACGCCGAAATCGGTCAGCTTGGCGTGCCCGGTCGCCGAAACGATGACATTGGCCGGCTTCACGTCGCGGTGCACGATGGCGTGCCGATGCGCGTGCTCGAGGCCTTCCGCGATCTGCGCCGCGAGGTCGGCGGCGGTCGAGTAATCCAGCCTACCCTGCTGGCGCAGCATCGTCTGCAGCGATTGCCCTTCCAGCAGCTCCATCGCGATGAACGCGACCTCGCCCTCCACGCCGACGTCGTAAATGGTCACCAGATTCGGGTGGCTCAGGCGCCCGGCCGAGCGCGCTTCGCGCAGGAAGCGCTCGCGCACGTCGTTCAGCACGTCTTCCGGCAGACTCGGATTCAGCGTCTTGATCGCCACCGTGCGCTCGATCAGCGGATCCACGGCGCGGTAGACCGTGCCGGTGGCCCCGCGCCCGAGCTCACCGACGATGCGGTAGCGGCCGAGTGTCTCTGGGGACATCGCGTGCTGGGTTCCGGGCCTGCGGCGGAATGGCGAAATTGACGGCCGTAAGCTTGGCGCAATCCCGCCCGCGCAGCAAGTGAAGTCGCTAGCGGACCCGCTCCAACGCGCGTTCGCCAAGCGGGCGAATAGATGCTTAAGTGCGGTTACCTGCGCCAGATAGCGAGAAACGTCATGGTCGCCGCAGCGCTCGAAGCGGGCCGATAGACGTCAAAGGGCTCGGTCGTCAGCCGCCGGCGCCAGTAAGTGCGCGCCACGGGGTTGCCTGCGGCCTCGAGCTGGGCCAGTGCCGCCAGCAGATCCGGCGTGAATGTCGCGGTCGCGTGCTCGCAGAAAATCGGGGCGTAGCTGCGCCGTGTCTGCGGCGGTGGCTTGGACAGCGCCCCGCTCACCGGAAAGAACGACTCGGCCGGTTTGCGCACGACCTGGTGGCCCCAGTTGAGCGGCAATAGGAGGAGCGCCAGCAGTGCGAACGCGGCAACACCGGCCCGGATGCCGGACGGCGCAACCTTCAGCGCGCGCAATACGCGGCGCGCGCTGCGCAAGCGGCGACGACGCATGCTTCGCGACTGTAACCCCGGAAACGACAAGGGCCCGCATTTCTGCAAGCCCTTGATTGACTGGCGCGCCCGGCAGGATTCGAACCCACGACCCCCTGGTTCGTAGCCAGGTACTCTATCCAACTGAGCTACGGGCGCGAGGGCGCGAATTATAGCAAATCGCCGGGTGCCGGTTCGCTTATCCGTGTTGACGCGGACGCCCTCGCGTCGATAATCCGCTCACCCAAACGATGGAGGCGACGATGAGCGGATTCGCACTGGTGGTGAAGCTCCGGATCAAGCCGGACAGCATCGACAAGTTCATGGCGGCAGTGCGGGAGAACGGCAAGGCGGCGCGCGAGAGCGAGCCGGGCTGCAGGACGTTCGACATTCTGGTGGACCCGAAGGATCCGAGCGCCGCCATGCTGTACGAGGTGTACGACGACGAGGCCGCGTTCGAAGCGCACCAGAAGACGCCGCATTTCAAGAAATACCTCGATACCGCGCTGCAGTGGCTCGATTCGCGCGAGCGCCAGTTCTACCGTCGCGCAGCGCCCTGATCGACCTCGAGCCGGGCGGGCTGGCGCCGGCCTGCTAGAAGCCCCAGTAGTCCAGCCCCTCGGGCAGCGGCTCGCCGTGCGACAGCACCGCGAGCTTGGCGTACTGGCCATCGGCATAGAGCAGCGGCTTGCCCTTCTTGCCGAACAGCACCTGCTCTACCTGGCCCAGGAAGATGGTATGCGAGCCCTGCGCGATCTTCCTCGCCAGCCGGCAGTCGAAGGACACCAGCGCGTCGATCAGCGCCGGCGAGCCGGTGGCGAGGTGAGTCCAGTCGCGCGACTTGAAGCGCCCTTCCCCGCTCTGCGCGCCGCTGAACGCGGTCGAAAGCTCGGAGTCCTCGGCGCGCAGGGTATTGACGCAGAACACGCCGGACTTGGCGATCGCGTTGTGCGTCGTGGTCGATTTGTTGATGCATACGAGAAGCGTGGGTGGATCGGCGCTGACCGAGCATACCGCGGTAGCGGTCATGCCGTATCGATGCCCCGAATGCGTGCTGGTGATGATGTTCACCGCCGCCGCCAGCGTGCGCATGCCGAGCTTGTACTGCACGGCGTCGACTCGCTGCGAAGACTGGTGGTCCTTGTCCACGAAATGAAGTTTACCCGCTGCGTACCGGCGTGTAATTGACCAGCACGATCCCCGCCCCGACCAGCAGCGCGGCGGCGACGAAGGTCGGCCTGAGCGGCTCGGACAGTACCAAGACGCCGAACACGACGCCGAACATCGGCGCCAGAAACGAAAACACCGCGAGCCGCCCGGCGAGGTAGCGCCGCAGCAGCCAGAACCACGCCAGGTAGCTCGCGAACGCGACCGCCACCCCCTGGTAGGCAAGCGAGGCGAGCGCGATCGGGCTCAGGCGCATAACGCCCGCTTCCCCCATCAGGCGCGACGCCAGCAGCAAAAGCACGGACGACACTGCGAGCTGATAGAACAGCGTCTTGCTCGCGGTTGCGCGCGCAAGGGAACTGGCGCGGATCAGAACCGTAGTAGCCGCCCACAGCACGGCGGCGACCACGCCGCACAGGTCGCCCAGCATGGTCGCCCCGCGGGAGGCGACGAAGCCTTCGCCGAAAGCGAGCGCAAGGCCGGTAAACGAGACGAACACGCCGAGCCACTGGCGCAGGTGCATGCGCTCGCCCGGGACCAGGCAGTGCAGCCCGAGTGCCGTCAGGGGCGGCGTGAGATAGATAAAGACGATCATGCGCGAAGCGGTGGTGTGGCCGAGCCCGGCGTAGATGAAGACGAATTCGGTACCAAAGAGCAGTCCTGCGACGATGCCCGGCCGCAAGGTGCCGTCGCGCGCAAACAGCGCGACCCCCCGCAGTCGCGACCAAGCGAGCAACAGGACGGTCGCGCTGATCGAGCGAATCGCCGCCTGCATGACTAGCGAAACGTCGGCTGCCGCCAGCTTGATCATCACCTGCTGGAAACCCCACGACGCCGTGAGCAGCAGCATCACGGAAAAAGCCGTGCCGTCGAGCGCGTTGCGGTGGTCTGGCATGCAGAGCGCCGCAGTCTAGCAGCGCCTATAGCGACGGGCTATGCGCCCTATCGGAACTACTCATTGGAATTCTCTCGAATGAAGCTTTAGATTGATAGTCGTGATCAATCAATGGAGTCGCATGATGCTTCCCAGCCACGAAGGCAAACGCGTGCCGCAGGTCGTTTTTCGCACCCGCGCGGGCAACGAATGGAAAAACCTGAGCACCGACGAGCTGTTCAAGGGCAAGACGGTGGTGGTGTTCTCGCTCCCGGGCGCGTTCACCCCGACCTGCTCGTCCACCCACCTTCCGCGCTACAACGAGCTGGCGCCCGCATTTTTCGCCAACGGCGTGGACGCTATCCTGTGCGTGTCGGTCAACGACGCGTTCGTCATGAACGAGTGGGCCAAGGACCAGGAATGCCAGAACGTCGTTCTCGTTCCGGACGGCAATGGCGAGTTCACGGACGGGATGGGAATGCTGGTCGACAAGGCGGAGCTCGGCTTCGGCAAGCGCTCCTGGCGCTATTCCATGCTGGTGCGCGACGGCGTGGTGGAAAAGATGTTCATCGAGCCGCACAAGCCCGGCGATCCGTTCGAGGTCTCCGACGCGGACACCATGCTGGCCTACATCAGTCCGACCGCGAAGAAGCCGGACCAGGTTGCGATCCTCACGCGCGTGGGCTGCCAGTACTGCGCCCGGGCCAAGGCCCTGTTGCAGGATCTCGGCTACGACTTCGTCGAGCTGCCGCTGGAGCACAAGGTTCGCAGCCGCATCGTCGGCGCGATCAGCGGCGCGCAAACCGTGCCGCAGGTGTTCATCAACGGCACCCGCATCGGCGGCTGGCAAGAGCTCGAGCGCTGGGCCAAGAAGGCCGCGTGACGGCCTGGCTTGAGGTACCCTCCGTGGAGACGATCCACTGAAGGAGCACTGCCTTGAGCGATACCCCTGGCGGCGGGGAACTGGAGGCGCTGCGCGCCAAGCTGCGCAAATTCATCGCCGAGCGCGACTGGGCCCAGTTCCACAACCCGAAGAACCTCGCCATGGCGCTGGTCGCCGAGGCGGGCGAGCTGGTCGAGCACTTCCAGTGGCTCACCCCGGAGCAGGCCGAGCGGCTGCCGCCGCAGGCGCTCGCCGAGGTCGAGCACGAGCTGGCCGACGTGTTCATTTTCCTGGTCGAGCTGGCGGACCGGCTGGAAGTCGATTTGCTCGCGGCGGCCGAGCGCAAGCTCGCGCTCAACGCCCAGAAATACCCGGTCGACAAGGCGCGTGGGAGGGCCACCAAGTACAACAAGCTGTAGCTGATGCTCGCTTACCGGCACCAGTTCCACGCGGGCAACTTCGCCGACGTGTTCAAGCACGCGCTGCTCGTGCGTCTGCTGCTCGCCCTGCGGCGCAAGGACAAGCCGTTCGTCTATCTCGACACCCACGCCGGCGCGGGTCGCTACGACCTCGAGCATCCCTGGGCGCAGAAGAACGCCGAGTTCCGCGACGGCATCGCGCGGATCTTCGAGCGCGACGACGTTCCGCCGCTTGTCGCGCCGTACCTGGCGGCGGTACGGTCCGAGAACCCCGACGGCCGGCTGCGCTGGTACCCGGGTTCGCCGCGCATCGCGCGCGGCTTGCTGCGCGCGGGCGACCGCGCGCTGCTCACCGAGCTGAACAAGAAGGATTGCGCCGCCCTCGAGACGCTGTTCGCCCGCGATCGCCGGGTGGCGGTGCGACTGATGGACGGCTACCAGTCGCTCAAGGCGCAGCTGCCGCCGAAGGAGCGGCGCGGGCTGGTGCTGATCGATTCTTCGTTCGACCGCAAGCACGAGTTCGAGCGTCTCGCCACGGCGCTGCAGGAAGCGCACGCGCGCTGGGCCACCGGCGTCTACGCGCTCTGGTTCCCTCTCATGGAGCCCGCCGCGATGCGCGCCTTCGAGCGCCGGATCGAAGCGAGCGGCATCCGCCGCGTCCTGTGGCTGGAACTGAGGCTGGGCGCGGCGCGGACGGCGCAAAAGCTGAGCGGCTGCGGCATGATCGTCGTCAATCCCCCCTACGGCTTCGCCGAGGAGGCGGCGCCACTGCTCGACTGGCTCGCGCGCGCGCTCGCAGCCCCCGGCAATGGCCGCGCGCGCTGCCGCCTGCTGGTCGGCGAATAATCGCGCATTGCGCGGCCCCGATTCGGCGTAAGCTGGCGATCGCGTCGATACGCTCGGAGAACCCGTATGCCCAAAGGTCAGCAACGCAGCAACCGCGAGAAGAAGAAGCCCAAGCAGCCCAAGACGCCCAAGACGCCGGTGGCGCCGGCCGGCCTGCCGTCGCGCCAGCCTCCGCCCAAGCCCGGATAAGGATCAGCGCGGAACGATTCGCGTCCCAGCGCTGCCGGCAAGCGCCGGCGCGAGATGCGACGGGTCGGTGATGATGCCTTCCGCGCCGCCGCCTTCGAGGAACTCGATCACCGCGCCGATCTTCGGACCCATGCTTCCCTTGTCGAACTGGTCCTGCTCGTAGAGCCGCTTTACCTCGGCGAGCGTCATGCGGTCGAGCCAGCGCTGCGTCGGCTTGCCAAAATCGACCGCGACGCGCTCGACGCCGGTGGCAACGACCAGCCGGTCGGCGCCTAGCGTGCGCGCGAGCAAGCTCGAGGCGGTGTCCTTGTCGATCACCGCCTCGACGCCGCGGATCTCGCCTGCATCGTCCTGAATCACCGGGATGCCTCCTCCGCCGCAGGCGATGACGACGTAGCCCTCGCCCACCAAGTGCGCGATGACTTCGAGGTCCACGATCGCCTTGGGTCTGGGCGAGGGAACCACGCGCCGCCAGCCGCGGCCCGGATCTTCCTTCACGTGCCAGCCGAGATCCGCTGCGCGCTTGCGCGCGGTGGCTTCGTCCATCGGCGAGCCGATCGGCTTGGTCGGGTTGCGAAAGGCCGGATCGTCGCGGTCGACCAGCACTTGCGTGACCACCGCGACCGCCTCGCGCTTGGCGCCGCGGCGCCGAAACTCGTTGCGCAGCGCCTTGACGAACATGTAGCCCAGGGCGCCCTGCAGGTCGGCGCCGGCGTAGTCCATCGGGACCGGGATCACCTCGTGCAGCGCGAGCTCCGAGCGCCTCAGGATGAAGCCCATCTGCGGGCCGCTGCCGTGCGTGAACACCACGCGCCAGCCGCTTTCGATCAGGTCGGCGACGTAGCCCACCGTCTCGCGCGCGGTGTCGTACTGGTCCGCGATGGTGCGGTGCTGCTCGTCGCGGATCAGCGCATTGCCGCCGACCGCCACTACTGCGAGCTTTCCGGGGCTGGTCATGGCGCGTTCCCTCTCGGCGGTGACACTGCTAGCGCCGGTTCAGCTCGGCGTCGAGCGCGCACAGCGCCTGGGTGAAACAGGCGAGCGGCGCGCGCGTGAGCCCGGCACCGATCTGCCCGACGCCGGCCTCGCGGTGCGCGATGCCGGTGTTGATCACGGGCTCGATACCGGTATCGACCACCAGGCGCAGGTCGATTCCGCAGGGGGCGCCGCGAAAATCGAGCGCGGGAAGCTGGAAACTGTCCGACTCGCCGAGCGTGATACTGCGCATGCGCAGCGAGTTTGCCGTCGCGTCCTCCGGCGTGCCGCCGACGAACTTGACGATCGCGGGCGCCGCCGCCATCGAGAAACCGCCCAAGCCCGCGGTCTCGGTGATAGAGCTGTCGCCCAGGTCGCGTGCCGCATCGCCGGGGCCGTAGCCGGCGAAGTACAGTCCGTCGATCGCCGCCGCCGGCGCGCTGAACCAGCGCTCTCCAAGCCCGCTCACGCGGATGCCGAACTCGACCCCGTTGCGCGACATCGCGCTCACCATGCTCGAGCCGGCGACGCCGTGCGCCGCATCCAGCGCGAGCTTGCACAGCGCCATGGAAATGTTGAGGAAGAAATGCTCGTTGCCGGCCATGAATTCAAGCACCTGCGCGAGCTCTTCGTGCGCCAGGCGCGTCCGTGCCAGTGCCGGCGCGAGCCGCCGCAACAGCAGCGCGCTGGCGGCGGCGTTGCGGTTGTGCACCTCGTCGCCCATGATCAGTGCCTGCGCGACCAGCGGTTTCAGCTCCAGGCCGCCGAGCTGCGCGAGCGCGGTCCCGAGCGCGGGCGCGAGCGAGCGCTCGATCCATTTCAGCCGCTGCAGCACCTCGGGCCCGTAGGCGCCGAAGCGCAGCGCCTTGCCCAGGCCCTCGTTGAAGTTGCTGAACGCGCGCGCGCCGCGCGCCGCGTCCTCGACGATCCATACCGGCATCGATGGGCTGATCACGCCGGCCATCGGGCCGACCGCGGCGTGGTGGTGGCAGGGCTCGAAGGCAAGCGCACCGCTTGCCGCCAGCGCATGCGCCTGCTCCGCGTCCTTCGCCCAGCCCTCGTACAGGATCGCGCCGACGATCGCTCCCTGCATCGGCCCGCACATGCGCGACCATTCGATCGGCGGCCCCGCATGAAGGATCATTCGCTCGCCCATGCCGGGCAAGGTGCCGCCTGCGGCGCCGATGCCGCGCAGCACTGGAACCGTGCCGAGGAAGGCGGCGAAGGCCTCGGCGTTTGCCTGCTCGATCCTGGAATCACCGGTGAGGCGGGCGAGCGCCATGCCCGCCGCGCGGTCTCCGAGCGCCGGCGGCTGCCAATCGACCTGAATCGCCGCCCCGCCTTCGGTCAGGATGGTCTGGGCGAACTGCGCCAGACCGACGTTGACGACGCCGAGGCTAGCTTCGAGCAGGTTCGGCATGGTGCAGCGCGATGCTGGCGGCAATGCGGGCGGCCTGCGCGTTGCTACCGGCGAGGATGACGCCGGCCTGCGCGAGCGCGGCCGACTGGCGCTCGTAGCCCTGCGGGTCGCGCTCAGTGCCGCAAACGAAACCGACAAACGCGATCTCGCGTTCGCCGCGCTGCGCGGTGGCGCGCGCCGCTCGCAGCGCGGGCAGCATTTCGGCCGCCGGATCGGGGTGCGCGCCGTAGCCGAGGACGACGTCCAGCAGGATCACCGCGACCTGCGCGTCGGCCGCCTCGCGCACCAGGCGCTCGTTGCGCAGGCGGTGGTCGATCATCGGATGCGGCCTGCCGCGCGTGAACTCGTCGTCGCCCAGGTCGATCAGAGTGTGACCGCGGCTGTGCCAGACGTCCGCGAGCGCCGTGGCGCCGCCGACGGGGGTGTTGGAGTGCACGTCCTCTAGCGTCTGCGAAAGCAGCAGCGTCGCCTCGTAGCAGAAGGTGCCGCCGCTGTACAGGCCGCGCAGGTAGCGCTGCCCTGGCGCCAGGCGCGGCGCCGTGAACTGCGGCAAGCGCGTAATGCCGGCGCTGTAGCGCTCGCCTCGCGCGGCCGCGACCGCCATCGCCGCGGCCTGTTCGAGCGTCGCCGCGGCGCGTACGCCGCCGCGCTCGACGTCCGCCGCGGCTGCGCCGAGAAAGCAGGCGATCACCGGCTTGCCGCTCGCGTTCGCGCGCGCCAGCACCCTTTCTGCCACCGCGGCCGCAGGCGGCTTGGAGACGAGCACGATGACGCGCGTCCCGGGATCCGCCGCAAGCTCGTCGATCGCGCGCAGCATCGTGGCGCCGCCGACGTCGGCCTTCAGGTCGCGCCCGCCGGTGCCGAGCGCATGCGACACGCCGAGGCCCGCCTGGTCGATGAGCGAGGTGACCTGCTGCAGGCCGGTGCCCGAAGCGCCCACGACTCCGATCGGGCCCCTGCGCACGGCGTTGGCGAAGCCGAGCGGCACGCCGGCGATGATCGAGGTGCCGCAGTCCGGGCCCATCACCAGCAGCCCGCGCGCCTCGGCCTCGCGCTTGAGCAGCACCTCGTCGGCCACGCTCACGTTGTCGCTGAACACCATCACGTTAAGGCCCAGCCGCAGCGCCTTGAGCGCCTCCGCGGCGGCGTACTCGCCCGGCGTGGAGATGAGCGCAAGGTTAGCGTCAGGCCGCGCCTGGAGCGCCATGCGGATGCTGCGCGGCGCGCTCTCCTGCGGCGCGCGCCGGGGTCCGCCGGCGGCGCCGCCGGCGAGGCCACGCTCGGCTTCGTCCAGCGCGGCACGCGCCGCCTCTTCGCCGTCGCCCTGTGCCAGCACCAGCAGGTCGCTGGGCGAAGCCTGTACCTCGCCCTCGAGCAGCCCGGCTTCGCGCAGCAGGGCGAGGTTGCCTTCGGTCGCCATCACCACCGAGGCCTGGCGCACGCCCGCGAGCCCCGCAATGCGCGCCGAGAGCTGCATTAGCGACACGGAATCGCGGTAGGTATTGTGGACGATCCTGAGCAACGTAGGCATGGTAGTCGCGGCGGGTCGAGTTTATTATTGGCCGCAGCCAACAACTACTATACAGGGGCACTGCACTTCCGGCAGCATAAGCCGCCCCGACCATGTCGACCCAGACAGAAAGCCTGGATATCGCGCGCTTGCGCGAGCGCTACCTCTCGGGGGCGCTCGATCCGCAGCGGGTGGTGGCGCTGCTGCTCGAGCGCATCGAGCGCCGCGGCGACGACAAGTTGTGGATCGACCGCGTGCCGCGCGCGGCGCTCGAAGCGCGCGCGGCCGAGCTCCTCCGGCGCCGCCCGGATGAGCTCCCGCTCTACGGAATTCCGTTCGCAATCAAGGACAACATAGATCTCGCGGGACACCCGACGACGGCCGCGTGCCCGGAGTTCGCCTATACCCCGGGCGAAAGCGCGCCGGTGGTACAGCGCCTGCTCGACGCCGGGGCGATCGCCATCGGCAAGACCAACCTCGATCAGTTCGCCACCGGCCTGGTCGGCACGCGCTCGCCCTACGGCGCCTGCGCCAATCCGTTCGACGAGCGCTACATCTCCGGCGGCTCGAGCTCGGGCTCCGCGGTCGCCGTCGCGGCCGGGCTGGTGAGCTTTTCGCTCGGCACCGACACCGCCGGCTCGGGGCGCGTGCCCGCCGCGTTCAACAACCTGGTCGGGCTGAAGCCCACGCTCGGTCTGCTGTCGACGCGCGGCGTGGTGCCGGCGTGCCGCTCGCTCGACTGCGTGTCGATCTTCGGCCTCACCGTCCGGGACGCGCAGGCCGTTCTCCAGGTGACGCAGGGCTTCGATCGCGGGGATCCGTTCTCGCGTGCCGCGCCCGCGGGCCCCGAGATCGCGTTCGGGGCGTGCTTTCGGTTCGGCGTGCCGCGGCCGGCGCAACTGGAGTTCTTCGGCGATCGCGACGCAGCCGAGCTCTATCGCACGGCGCTCGCGCGGCTCGAGTCGCTCGGGGGCGAGCGGATCGAGCTCGACTTCGAGCCGTTTTTCGAGGCGGCGCGGCTGCTGTACGAAGGACCATGGGTCGCCGAGCGTTGGCTAGCGGTCCGCGACCTGCTCGAACGCAAGCCCGAGGCATTGCATCCGGTCACTCGGCGCGTGATCGAGCGGGCCACCGCGTTCAGCGCCGCTGATGCCTTCGCCGCGTCGTACCGCATGCAGGCGCTGCGGCGCCGGGCCGAGGCGGCATGGAGCGAAGTCGACCTGCTGGTGACCCCGAGCGCGCCCACGATCTATACCCGGGCCGAGGTCGAGGCCGATCCGATCGCGCTCAACAGCCGGCTCGGCACCTACACGAACTTCGTCAATCTGCTCGACATGTCCGGGCTCGCGGTTCCCGCCGGATTCCGCGCCGACGGCCTGCCCTTCGGCGTGACGCTGCTCGCGCCGGCGTTCCACGACGGCGCGCTCGCCGGGCTTGGCGAGCGCCTGCAGCGCGCGCAAGGCCTGCCGCTCGGCGCGACCGGGATCGAGCTCCCGCCCGCGCAGCAATCGCCCGCGGCGGCGCGCCCCGCGACGGTGCAGCTCGTCGTGTGCGGCGCCCACATGTCGGGCCTGCCGCTCAATCGCGAGCTTACCGAGCGCAACGCGCGCCTGGTGCGGCGCGCGCGCACCGCAGCGCGCTACCGCTTCTATGCGCTCGAGGCCTTCTCGCCGCCGCGTCCCGGCCTGGTGCGCAGCGAGCCCGGCGCGGCGATCGAGGTCGAAGTCTGGGAACTGCCCGCGACGGCCTTCGGCGGCTTCGTCGACGGCATTCCGGCGCCGCTCGGCATCGGCACGGTCGAGCTCGAGGACGGCGCGCAGCTGCGCGGCTTCGTGTGCGAGCACTACGCAACGCGCGAAGCGCGCGAGATCACCCGCCTGGGGGGCTGGCGCGCCTACCTGGCGCAGCGCGCCGAGCTGGCGAAGGCCGGTTGAACGGGAGGCAAAGCAGATGGCAAAGGTCGCGGCGGAACCCTACGAGTTCGAGTTCGAGCCGCGCAGCTGCGCGCTCATGATCATCGACATGCAGCGCGACTTCGTTGATCCGGGCGGATTCGGCGAGGCGCTCGGCAACGATGTGTCGCTGCTGCGCAAGGCGATCAAGCCGACGCAGAAGGTGCTGGAGGCCGCGCGCAAGCAGAAGATGCTCGTCATCCATACGCGCGAGGGCCATCGACCGGACCTCTCCGACCTGCCGCCGAGCAAGAAGCTGCGCGGGCGGCTGAAGGCCGGGATCGGCGACAAGGGCCCGATGGGCCGCATCCTGGTGCGGGGCGAGTACGGCCATGACATCGTCGACGAGCTCAAGCCCGCGCCGGGCGAACCGGTGGTCGACAAGCCGGGTAAAGGCGCCTTCTACGCCACCGACCTCGATTCCATGCTGCACAACCGCGGCATCCGCAGCCTGGTGGTGTGCGGCGTGACGACCGAGGTGTGCGTCAACACGACCGTGCGCGAAGCGAACGACCGCGGCTACGACTGCCTGGTGCTCGAGGACTGCGTCGGCTCGTATTTCCCCGTCTTCCAGAAGGCGGCGCTGGAGATGATCAAGGCGCAAGGCGGGATCTTCGGCTGGGTGAGCGATTCGAAGAGATTCCTGGCAGGACTAACGAAGGCCTAACGGCGAACAAAGGGGAGACCATGGCAAACCAGGCTGCAACAACGCAGGTACGGTGGTGGGTGCCCGGAGACTGGAACGGCTTTTTCGGGCTGTTCACGAACGTGGTACTGAACGTGATCGTGCTGACCGGCCTGTGCCTGGGGGTGGTGCAGCTGCCCGCGGATACGGTGTTCGGTCGGATACTGCCCGCCCTTGGCATCGCGCTGCCGATCGGCAACCTGTTCTACGCCTACCTCGCCTGGAAGCTGGCGCACAAGGACGGCCGCAGCGACGTCACCGCGATGCCCTACGGTCCGAGCGTGCCGCACATGTTCATCGTCGTGTTCGTGATCATGCTGCCGGTGTACTTGAAGACCAAAGATCCAATGCTTGCCTGGGAAGCCGGCCTGGCGTGGGCCTTCATCATCGGCGTCATCATCCTGTCCGGGATGTTCTTCGGGCCGTGGGTCCGGGCGCACACGCCGCGCGCGGCGATGCTCGGCACGCTGGCCGGAATCTCGATCGCGTTCATCTCGCTGCGGCCGGCGTTCCAGATGTGGGAGGTGCCCTGGATCGCGTTCATCTCGCTCGCGATCGTGCTGATCAGCTGGACCGCCAACGTGCGCCTGCCCTGGGGCCTGCCCGGTGGCCTGGTCGCGGTGATCGTCGGCGTAATCGTCGGCTGGATCGCGTATTTCTTCGGCTGGAGCGACGTGGTCCAGGCGTCGCAGGTGAGCGCTTCGATGTCCCAGTTCGGCCTTCACCTGCCGGTTCCGGGCAACGAGGTGTGGCGCGGGCTGGCCGACGTCGCGCCGCTGCTGGTGACCGCGATTCCGCTCGGTATCTACAACTTCACCGAGGCGATGAACAACGTCGAGAGCGCCGCCGCGGCGGGCGACTCCTACGACCTGCGCAAGATCCTGGCCGCCGACGGCATCGGCGCCATCGTGGGTTCTATCCTCGGCAGCCCGTTCCCGCCCGCGGTCTACATCGGCCATCCGGGCTGGAAGGCGGTCGGCGGGCGCATCGGATATTCGCTTGCGACCGGCGTGGTGATCGCGCTGGTGTGCTTTCTCGGCCTCACCGCGCTGCTGCTCGCGGTGGTGCCGCTGGTGGCGATCCTGCCGATCCTGTTGTATATCGGCCTGGTGATCGGCGCGCAGGCGTTCCAGGCTTCGCCCGCGAAGCACGCGCCTGCAGTGGTGCTGGCGATCATTCCGAACGTCGCCGCCTGGGGCCAGCTGCAGGTCGACAGCGCGCTCAATGCGGCGGGCACTTCGGCCGGGCAGCTCGGCATGGCCAAGCTGGCGGGGTCCGGGCTGGTGTACCACGGCATGGCGTTGCTGGGCGGCGGCGCGGTGCTCGCCGGGCTGGTGCTGGGTGCGCTCGCCGCGTTCATCATCGACCACAAGCTTAAGCAGGCCGGGTTCTGGGCCCTGGCCGGCGCGGTGCTGGCGTTCTTCGGCTTCATCCACGGCGGCCAGCTTGGCTGGGCCGTGTCGCCGCAGGTGGCCCTAGGCTACGTGCTGTTCGCCGCGGTCTGCTTTGCGGCAGACGTGTCGGAAAAGAAGGTCCCGAGCTGAGCCGCGTAGCCGTCGTACAGGTCGGCGAGCGAGCGCGCGCCGCGCTGGCGCGCAGCGGCGGCGTCGCCGCGCCGCTGGCGGGCTTCGCCGACGCGCCCTATCTCGAGGCCGATGGCGAAGTCATCTGGGTCGGCGCCAATCTGCCGGCCCTCCACCCGCGCGCGGTCATCGTCTCCTCGGCGCCGCCGCGCGGCGTGACGCTGCATTTCGATGCGCTGCCGGCGCACGGCTGGTCGCCGCACCCGCTGCGCCTGGACGAGGATGCTGCGGCGCGCGTGATCGACGCTGCGCACGCCCTGCGCGAGGCGCTGGCCGAAGGGCGCGCGCCGCGCGGCTTCGGCATGCTGCTAGCCGGACGGGCGCCCGGGTTTCCGCTCGAGCTCGCGTTGCCGCGCGTCGAGGCGCTCGCCGCGGCGTACCGGCGCAACGACGCCGATGCCGTGTTCGCCGCCTCGGTCCCGTTGCTCGGATTCGGCACGGGCCTGACGCCCTCCGGCGACGACCTGACGGGCGCCGCGCTGTTCGGCCGGCGGCTTCTGAGTGCGGACCGCACGCGTTGGGAATCAATTGCCGAACGCCTGTCAGGCGAGGTTGCACTGCGCAGCCACGCGCTGAGCGCTGCGCTGTTCGACGACCTTGCGCGGGGCGAGAGCTTCGCGCCGCTGCACGAGTTGGCGCATGCGCTTGCGCGCCGAGATCGCGATTCGGCGCTCGCGGCTGCGCGCACGCTATGCGCAATCGGCCATTCGTCGGGCTGGGACATGCTGACGGGCCTGGTCATAGGACTGACCGGCGTCCGGTTCGGCTTGCGCTCTAGCGTGCTCTCGCCGACAGCAGATAGTCGCTCACTTCCTCGCCGGGCATCGGACGGCTGAACAGGTAGCCCTGCATCACGTCGCAGCCCATGCCCTGAAGGGATTCCAGGTGTTCGGTCCGCTCGACGCCCTCCGCCACCAGATCCAGGTGCAGGCCGCGCGCGATTCCGATCATGGCCGCCACGATCGAGCTGCTGGTATTGCGCAGCCCCAGGTCGCGCACGAAGGACTGGTCGATCTTGATCGCGCTGATCGGCAGCGTCTGCAGGTAGCCGAGCGACGAATAGCGGGTGCCGAAATCGTCGATAGCGATTCGCACTCCTTCGGCCCGCAGGCGGGATGCACGTTTGGAGACCTCGTCCATGTCCTCGATCAGCAGACTCTCGGTTATTTCCAGCTCCAGCGCGTTCGCGGGCAGCCCGTGGCGCCGGGTTGCGCCCATGACGCGCTCGACCAGGTCGTCGTGGTCGAAATCGCGCGCCGATAGATTCACCGATACGCCGAGATCGCCGGCGCCGTCCGAGCGCCATTTCGCCAAATGCGCGCACGCGGCGTCCAGCACGACCTCTCCGAGCTCCCGGATCTGGCCCGAATCCTCCGCGATGCCGATGAATCGCCCGGGCAGCAACAGGCCGTGCGAGGGATGGCGCCATCGCACCAGCGCCTCCAGCCGCTCAACGTCGCCGGTCCTCACGTTGTGAATCGGCTGGAAGTAGGTTTCGAATTCACGCCGCTTGACGGCACCGCGCAGGTCGTGCTCGAACTGCAATCGGTCGGCATGGTGCGTGCTCAAGTCGGGCGAGAAGAATACGATTCCGTTCCTGCCCTTTCTCTTTGCCTGATACATGGCGAGGTCCGCATTGCGGATGAGCTCCTCCTCGTTCGGCCCGTCTCCCGGATAGATTGCAACGCCTATGCTGACGCTGGTCCGGAACGGCTCGGAGCCCAGGGAAAACGGCTCGGCAAGCTCGTGCAGTATCTTCCTGGCGATCGCCTCCGCATCCGGGCGTCCGTCCAGGTCCGGAATCAGCGCGACGAACTCGTCCCCGCCGATACGCGAAAGCGTGTCGGTCTCGCGCAGGCATTTGCGCAGGCGGGAGGCGGTCTGTTGCAGGAGGTGGTCGCCTTTGAGGTGTCCGTAGGTGTCGTTCACGACCTTGAAACGGTCCAGATCGATGAACAGGACGGCGAGCGCCTTCCTGCGCCGCCGCATTTCGGCGATCGCATGGCTCAGCCGATCGCGGAACAGGGTCCTGTTGGGCAGCCCGGTCAAGGCGTCGTGAAAGGCGTGAAACTCGACGATCTGCTCCGCTCTTAGGCGCGCCGAGATGTCACGCGCAACGCCGTAGGTCCCGAGGAACCGCCTGCCGCCGGTTCCGCCCTCGTCGGCGGTGTCCTCGTAGATGCCGACCGTGCTGAGCGACACCGTCGTTGCCGTGTCCTCCTGGCCTGATCGCGCGTCCGCGCCCTTCGCTATCAGCCTGACCTCGATATCGCGCGAGGCACGCTCTCCGGCGCGCCGCTCGCCAAGCGCCCATTTCACGTGCGGCAGGTTTTCTTCGTCGATGACGGCCGAATAGTGCATCCCGCACAGCTCTTCCCTGGAGTAGCCGAGCAGCGCGACGACGCGTTCGTTCACGAAACGGAAGCGGCCCTGCGGATCGAGCGCGAAGATGAAATCCGGCGAGTTGTCGACAAAATAGCGATGCAGGCGCTCGGAGTGCTCGAGCCGCATGCGCATGACAGTGTTCTCCCAGGCCAGCTTGCGCGTCTCGATCGCATTGTCCACGCAGCGTACGAGCGCCACCGGCTCGAAGGGCTTGCGAACGTATTCGTGCGCGCCGCACTGAAGCGTGGCGATGGCGGAATCGATGCGGTCGTCTCCGCTTACCACGATGACGGTCGGCTCGGGCCGCGACTCGCGGATCCGGCGCATGATATCCAGGCCAGTCATGTCCGGCAGACCGAGGTCGAGCAGCACGATATCGACCGGCTCCTTGCCCATAACCTCGATTGCCTGCGCGCCCGAGCCGCACGGGGTGACGCGCCGTCCGCTGCCGCGCACCAAGTCGGCCAGCGCGCGCCGCACCATGGGATCATCATCGACAATCAGAACGTGGACGCGGTCGGCGAACGCAGGCAGCCTTTGATCTGCCTGCAGCAGGCTTTCGGAGATCTGCATCGCTTGCGCGCGCGTCCTACGCGAGTGCGCCGCCGGAGGTTCGTTGCTCGGGCCTCGGGCCGCGCGGAAGCAGAATCGCGAATGTCGTTCCCTCGCCCAGGCGACTGCGGCAGGCCAGGTGCCCGCCCATCGCCCTCACGATCGCCAGGGAGGTTGGAAGCCCGATGCCGCGCGCCGCGTCCGAAGATCCCGCTTCGGAAGGCGCAAAGAGGCGCGCGATCTTCTCCGGTGGCATTCCGGGTCCGTTGTCGGCGACGGATATCTCCACCATCACTTGCCCTTCGTAGTTGACATTGTCCGAGGTGCAGACCAGGACCTGGTCGCCGCTCGAAAGCGACTCGGAAGCGTTGATCAGCAAATTCAGCAACACCTGCCTGAGACCTTCTTCATCGCATGAGATTGGCAGTATGCTTGCGTCCAGCATGGGGGACAAGGCGATCTTCTTCTCGGCAAACAGCGCCTCCCCATAGAGGAGCAAGAGGTCCTCGATCGTTCGATTCAGCTCGACCGGTCGCGCGCCGGACGCGGTCTTGCGTTCCGGATCGCCAATCGCGTCGAGCAAGCGCGATACACGCTCCACCTCCTGGTCTGCAATCTCGAGCTCCTTCTCCAGGCCGGCGCCGCCCTCGGCACGGGTTCTCGCGATCTGCAGATAGGTCCTCAGGACCGAAAGCGGATTTCGCGCCTCGTGCACCAGCCGTCTGGTTGCGGCTCGAACTTCCGCGGCGGCGTCGCCGCCGCGGTCCACGGCCGGGGTCGCGCCACGCGCCGCGGACGAACTGCAGACGAGTTCGGCCAACTCGCTCAGAAACGGCAGCGCTTGGGCGAAGCGCGACGCCTTCATGGCGCTGACGCCGAAAATCAGCACGCCCGCGCCCGTCGCTTGGTCGGCCCTAAGCGGAATCACGCAAATTTCGTCAGCCCCCAGCATGCGCGCAACCTGCAGGTCCAGGCCCGTGAGCTGGCCTGCTCCTCCTTCCTCGAAGGAAGCCTGCGCAACGCTCTGGCGCGCGGCGCGCGCCATGAGAGACTGGCCTTCGAGCGAGAGCTCGAGCTCGACCCGCACGGGGCCTTCGGCTCCGACCAGCCAGCCGGGCCAGCTCTGATGGCCCTCGCGCGGGAGGAACAGCGCAGCGCGCTTCACGCCCGCAACCACCTGCGCGAGCGGCAACAGGTCTGCGACGGCGCGCGGCGTATCGCCTCGAGAACGCAGCAGCGTCGTCGCCCCCAGCCGCATCGCCTCACTCGCGATCTGGTCGAGAACCGAACCGGCGGTGACGCTGGTCCCGTGCAGCGCTAGCGCCTCCGCCCATCCTTGCTCGTCGGCTGCGACCTGCGCCGAATCGTGCGCGAAGCGCGGTTCCTCGCCGGATTTCTGCGCGAGCGGCGCGTCTTTCGAGGACGGTTGCTCCGCCTCCCTGACGAACCGCATCACCAGTGTCTCGGTCAAACGCTGCCGCGCTCCCGATGCCGGCGTGACGACCTCGGCCGGCGGCGCATTGACGCTCTGAGATTTCGTAAGCCCGAGACGCCCGAGCCCGCGCAGGATGGCGCTGACTTTTTCCGCGGCGTCCCTTTCTGCGCCCGATACGGTAGACGCCGAGATCCCGAGCAGATCCGCGATCGGCCCGAGCGGGTGCGCCGCGCTGCGCGAAAGCATCAGCGCCTCGGCGCAGCCGAGAATCCGGACCAGGGGATGCGTACCTTCGAGCTCTGCGGCCGGTGCGTGGTGAAGCAGGACCGCGTCCGAAACATAGAACGGCACGCGCTGCTTCTCCAGCAGCGCGGCGCCGATCTGAGCGTGGATCGTCCCCAGCCTTCCCGCGTGCTCCGGAATCGCGCCCCAGGGCGCATTGGCTTGCGTCGCCACCAGCGAGCGGAGCGTGTTCGGCACGGTGGCGAGCAGCGCGAACGAGCCGACGTCGTGCAACAGGCCGGCGAGGTAGGCCTCCTCCGGGCTTCGGTAGGAGCAGGCCTCGGCCAGGGCTCGGCCGAGAAATGCGGCGCGCAGCGCGTGGATCCAGAACTCGCCGAGCTCCCGCGCGGACACAAACGCCGGCTCCGGCCCCAGCGAGCAGCGGGCGGTACTCATGAGCATGGACTTCAACAGCTGCGGCTCCATGCTGGCAGCGCGCTCGGCGAGCGACAGCCCTTCGCCACTGACTTGAGCCTGCGCTGGCCCGGTGGTCGCGTCGAGCACGCGCAAGGCGAGCACCGGATCGAGGGCGATCCATTCGCACACCTGCCGCGCGTTGGCGCTGCCCGGCTGCCGGCTCGCCTTGAGCGCGCGATCGATGATCAGCGGCGCGCCGGGCAGGCGGTGAATCTCCAGCCGACCCACCACCGACTCGATGAGTTTGCGCTCCAGCTCCTTGGGCGGGCTGGCGACGGCCCCGTTGCGGGTTGGCTCCCCGGATGCCGTCGACGGCGAATTCGGTGAGCTACTCACCGGGTAATCGCGACCGGAACCGCTCGCCTAACGGCCATGGCGCTACGTCTTGTTTTAAAGGTTCAAGGGTCCTCGATCCGCACTACCCGATCAAGGCCAACCTATTAGAATAATTGTTAATTCTTGTGGCTAGTGTAATTGCCCCGGCGGCTGGGCGGTGGGCCGCGGTTCGGGGGCCACCCAAAGGCCGCGCCGAACCGCTTGATGCCAGCGCTCGAGCTTTGTCGCCGGCTGCGTGGGGTCGGACTGTTCGACCGGATCCCCGAGCGGCGCCTCGATCAGCTCCTTCGCCAGGCCCACGTCGGTCGACTCGATGTGGTGCAGCAGCCAGAAGTTGAGGTAGCGCATGGTGAGCGACATGCTGCGGCCCTCGAGCGCATCGGCCTGGCTCTCGAGCTCCTCGATCAGGCGCCGGTGCTCCTGCTTGTGGCGCTCGGCGGCCGCGCCCAGG
>DATIZK010000078.1:0-14475 GCA_035517095.1 Burkholderiales bacterium | reverse complement strand
CGCGAGCCGCCTGCGCACTTTCGTTCGCGTCACGCTTCCGCTCAGCATGCCCGGCGTGGCCGCCGGCGGATTACTGGTGTTCATCGTGTCACTGGGGTTCTTCATCACGCCGGCGCTGGTTGGCGGTCCGAAGCAGATGATGATTTCCAACCTGATCGACTTCAACGTGCGAGAAGTGCTGAACTGGCCGTTCGCGTTTGCGCTAGCCAATGTCCTGTTGTGGGGCACGCTGATCATCTATTTCCTTCATGTCCGGCTGGTCGAGGGGCGCCTTCCGAGTTCTGGCCTGATATGAACGCGCGTTATCGCCGCCGTCTTCAAGTCGCTGCGCTTTCCATCCCGGGCATCATGGTGCTCTTTTTTCTTGCGGCGCCGGTGATCGCGGTCATACCCATGTCGTTCAGCGGTGCCTCTGTGCTCGAGTTGATCCCCGTCCACCCCAGCTTGACCCAATACCGACTCTTCTTTTCCAGCCCGGATTGGATGCATGCGCTGTGGATTTCCATGCAGGTGGCGTTCGGCACGATGGTCATGGCGACCGTCGCCGGTCTGCTTGCGGCGTTGGGCTTGGCGCGCGTCACACCGCACGTTCGAGTGGGCATCGAGGCGTTGCTGATACTTCCGCGCATAGTGCCGACTATCGTCTTCGCCGTCGCGGCCTATAGCATCTACCTCAGGATCGGGTTGGTCGGGAGCATATTCGGGCTCGTGCTCGCGCACAGCGTGCTGGCCGTGCCTTTCGTCGTCGTACTCGTGGGCAGCGCGCTTCGCGGGCTGGACCCGGCACTGGCCGAGGCATCGCGTAGTCTGGGCGCCGGACCGTTGATCACGTTCTTTCGCGTGGTGTTTCCGCAAATCCGGCTGGCCGTCGCAGGCAGCGCATTGTTCGCGTTCAACGTCTCGTTCGACGAAGTCGTCGTCACCTTATTCATCAGCGGCATCGGCACGAAGACGCTTCCGGTGAAGGTCTGGGATGCGATTCAGTACGAGGTCACGCCGATTCTGCCCGCCATTTCTGCGCTCGTGGTGCTTGCTACGCTTGTCTTGCTCGCACCGATCCTGGTCGCTACGAGCCGACGCGCCGGTACTCAATCGCTATAGGAGCATTGTGGCCAATTTCACTGGATTTTCCTGCGTAGGCTGCGGCACGACTTACGGGCCCAAGCAGGATCTTTTGTTGTGTCCGAACTGCAGCAACTTATTGGAAGCGACGTACGACTACGCAGACTTGCGCCGGCGCCTCGACCGCGACGCGATCGCCGCGCGCCCGTCCGGCCTCTGGCGCTGGCGCGAGCTCCTGCCGGTCCTGGATCCTGGCGCAATTGTCACCCTGGGCGAGGGGGACACGCCGATGCTGCGCTGCGACCGGCTGGCAAAGACCGTCGGCGTGCGCGAGTTGTGGGTTAAATCCGATGCGAGCAATCCGACGGGCTCGCTCAAGGATCGGTCGATCACGGTCTCGGCGACCAAGGCAATAGAGTTCGGATACCGTGTGTTGTCGTGCGACTCGACCGGCAACAAGGCGTCATCCGTCGCTGCTTATGCCGCGCGCGCGGGCCTCGACAGTGTGGTCTTCTGTCCTGAAGACACCCCGATTCCGAAGGTGACCCAATCGCTGTTCTTCGGGGCGAAATTGATTCGCGTTCGCGGTCACTATTCGCAGATCAACGCCATGTACCGCCGCTTGATCCACAGCGGCACCGTAAGCTGGTACGACTGCGGCACCGACAACCCGTTCCGCTACGAAGGAAAGAAGACCTACGCCTACGAAATCGCCGAGCACCTCGACTGGAAGGTGCCGGATCGGGTCGTTCATCCAGCCAACGGCGGCATGTCCATAGCCAAGACCTGGAAGGGCTTCAACGAATTACGCACGCTCGGCTGGATAGACCGCCTGCCCAAAATGACCTTGGTTCAGGCCGCAAACTGCGACCCGATCGTGCGCGCCAGTCTTGCGGGCGCGACGACGGTGGCCCCGATTGAGAAGGGACCCACGATCGCAAGCGCATTGGCCGGCGCCGATCCGGGACTGCTCGGCGCGCGCGCGTTGGACGCGGTAAGCAAATCGGGCGGAACCGCGATTGGCGTCCAGGATAGCGAGATCATCGAAGCGATGACGCTGCTCGCCAGAGAGGGATTGTTCATCGAGCCAAGCGGCGCAGTGGCGATAGCGGGATTGCGAGGACTCGTCGCGAATGGGAAGGTCGGGCGGGAAGAAAGGGTGGTATGCGTGGTGACCGGATCTGGCTTCAAGGACTTCGACGCCATCGCGAGCCGCGTGACGATCCCGGAGCAGGTCGTATCCGACTATAACGGGATGCTCGCGTCAGCGCTGGCGATAGGCTGATTCCGCACTGCCACCGAACGCACGCCAAATGACCAAGGCCTTATATGAAGATCACTGATGTGAGCGCAACGGTTCTTGCGAGTCGCTACGATCGGAGCATCCGTTTTGCGCATATGGAGCTGACCGAGCGCCGCATCATTCTCGTGCGCGTGATGACCGACGAGGGCGTGATCGGTCTGGCGGACGTCGATGGCCCGCCCGCCGGCGATATGGCCTGCGTGGATTTGATCCGCAACACGTTCAGACCGCTCCTGGTCGGCAAGGATCCCTGCGACGTCGGGGCGCGCACGGCCGACATGTTCTATGTGCTGAACAAGCTGGGCCGCTATCGGAGCCTCGAATCCTATGTGCTCGGTGCGATCGATACCGCGCTGTGGGATATTCTCGGCAAAGCTTCAGCGCAACCGATTCATCGGCTGCTCGGTACGCGGCGACGCACCATCGCCTTGTACGCGAGTCTTGGCCAGATAGACCCCGGTCAAATCGCGGACGAAGTCGGACTGCGAGCGCAGGAGGGCTTCGCGGGGGTGAAGATTCGAATCGGTTTTCGCCAGGAACACGATGAAGCTATCGTTAGCGAAGCGCGCTCCGCTTTGCCAATATCCCATCCGACGCGGTTGATGGCCGACGCAAACTCCGGATGGAATCGAGCGCATGCGGTACAAAACGGCAAGCGCCTCGAGCGCCACGAGCTGCACTGGCTCGAAGAACCGCTGCCGCCTTATGACTTGACGGGGTATGCGCACCTGGCAGCGAACCTAGATACGCCGATCGCGATGGGCGAACACGAAATCTTCAATCGCTACGACGCGCGCGATATCCTGCTCGCAAGCGCGGCGGACATCCTGCAACCCGACCTGCGCCAGGGGATCTCCGAGGTCGTGCGGATCGCCCATCTCGCAAGCGCGTGGGACATTCCGTGCATTCCCCATTTTTTCGGGCCGGCATTGCGCTTCGCCGCGATGGTCCACGTGCTTGCCGCGATGGACAACTACGCGCTGTGCGAGTACCCGGTAGCCTTCGATCCGATCCGATTCGAATTGACCGACCCACCTTTGGTGGCGGTCGACGGGAAGGTGGAAGTGCCGGACGGCCCCGGACTCGGCGTGACGCTGAACGAGGCCGCAGTGAAGCGCTACGCGGTAAGCTGAATTGGCTTCGCCCGAGCTACCGCTCGTTCTGCTTACCAACGCCATTGACCCGGCGGGCGAAGCCATTCTCCGGCCTCATGCTCGACTTGCGGTCGCGCCGGACACGTCAGCCGCGACCCTCAACAGGATGGCTCTCGACGCGTACGGCATCATAGTGCGCGTCCCTTTGCCGCCCGACATCCTTGAGCATGCACCCCGGCTCGTCGGCATCGCTCGTCACGGGGTTGGCCTCGACATGGTGCCGCTAGCCGCCGCGACGGCGCGCCGCATTCCGGTCTCATACGTTCCCGGCTCGAATTCGATCGCCGTGGCCGAGTACTGCTTCGCCGCCGCGCTCGCGCTCGATCGCCGCCTGACGGAGATCGATCAGCATTTGCGCCGCGACGGCTGGACTTCGGCCCGCGCCATGTCCGGCACGGCGGGAGAGTTGTTCGGCAAGACGCTGGGTATCGTGGGATTCGGCAACATAGGGCGCCATGCCGCCCGCGTCGGCCGCGAAGGCTTCGGCATGAAGATCGTCGTCGCGACGCGAAATCCTGGCGGACTGCCCGACTTCGTCGTACCGGCGACTCTGATCGAGCTGTTCCAGCAGGCCGATCTGATCATCGTAAGCTGCCCGCTGACCGAGAGCACGCGCGGAATGATCAATGCTTCCGTCCTGTCTCACGCGAGTACCGGCGCCAGGCTCATCAACGTGTCGCGCGGCGCGATTGTCGACGAAGAGGCGCTTTCTGACGCGCTCCACGACGGCCGACTGGCAGGCGCCGCGCTCGACGTCTTCACCACCCAGCCGCTGCCCCGAGAACATGCGTTGTTCCGTGCGCCGAACCTCCTTTTGACCCCGCACTTGGCCGGGCTGACGCGCGAAGCGATTGTGCGAATGAGCACGGCCTCCGCGACAGACATGGTGAGAATGCTGCAGGGACTGCGGCCCCAGCATTTCGCCAATCCGGAGATCGACTCGTAGCGCCTTCACGCGGCGTGCGCGACCTCCTGCATGCGGTGTGCCGCTACTGGGACGGCTCGCTTGGCCAGAGCTCCTCGACCGTCGATAGCGCGGTCGTGGTCTTCTCGATGTGCGCGCGCAAGAGCTTCACCGCGCGCTTCTTCTGCCGTCCGATCGTCGCCTCCATGATCTCGCGATGCTCTCGCGGGGAGTTCCGGATGTCCGGCAGGTAGGACGATTGCAGACGGCGATAGCGCTCGGACTGATCGTAGAGGACTTCCACGACGCGCAGGCGCCATACCGAGGGGCAAGCGCCCAGCAAGGACATGTGAAACACGCGATGCAGCCGCGCGCCCTCTTCGCTGAGCAACGCGGGCCCCTCGGCGCCGCGCTCCTCGAGCTTGGACAGGCGGTGCAGCGAGGCGACGACATTGCTCTCCCACTCGTCGTTGCCGGCGTCGATCGACGCTTCGAGAGCGGTCGATTCGACCTCGGTGCGCAGCGCCGTAATGTCGAACAGCTCCGAGCGGGAAATCGGCGCGACGCGAAAGCCGCGTTGACCTTCCGCGATGACGAGCCGATCGGCGGTCAGGCGCGAAAGCGACTCGCGCAACGTGCTCATCCCCGCCGCATAGTTCGCCTTGAGCTCCGAGAAGCGGAGCTTCGCGCCTGGCTTAAGCTTTCCGCTCAGAATGTCTTGGCGCATCTGACGATAGACCGCTTCGGCTAACGTCTTCGGCGCCGAATTGGGAACGGCCGGGTCGGAAGCCTGATCGACCGAGCGCGACAAGCGCATGAAGCACTCCGACTTGTTGTACTGCATGGGCCGGCGCGCGCTTTGCTCACTGCTTTTTGCGACGCGCCCCGAAGTTAATATTTTGCCATATGCAACAACTGTACACGCCCCGACATGGGCGACTGCCTGTTCACCGCGATGGACATCATCCCCACCGCCCTCGTCGCCCCCGGCTACTACGCCACCATGGGCCCCGGCGTCCCCCTCGGATTGGGCCTGCAAGCCGCCTCGAACAAGCGCCCCCTGATGCTAGTAAGCGACGGCGCCTTCCAGATGACCGACTGGGAGTTCGGCAACTGCCGCCGCTACAAATGGAACCCCATCGTCCTGGTCTTCAACAACACCGCCTGGGGAACGCTCAAGGCCTTCTAGAAAGACGTTGGCTACAACGACCTGGACGACTGGAACTTCGCCGACGCCGCCGCCGCTCTCGGCGGCAAGGGCGTGCGCGTCACCACTTGCAATGCCCTCGCCGCGGCGCTGGAAGAAGCCGTCGCCGACAGGAAGACCTTCCGCCTGGATCGAAGTCATGATCCCGCGCGGCGAGCTTTCGCGCACGCTGGAGCGGTTCACAGGGGCGATCGCAAGGAAGAGCGCTCCGAGCCACGCGAAGTGACGGCGTCCCGGCCGGATCGAGGCACCGGTGCAATCATCTTGCGGGCGGTTTTATCCACGCGTGGTTTTGGGAGGTCAGGATGCTTTTCTGCTCGATCCAGCCCTTCTTCGGCATCCAGTCGCAGAACGGGATTCGCACCCACAGCTTCGGATCGCGGGGGACCCAGCCACAACCGCTCACGACGCGAGTCACGACATTCATATCGCCGGATCCGCCCCGACCGAAGCGGACTTCGACGAAGTCCGAGTGCCTGATTGGTATCGATCGGGACGCAAAGGCGTACTTTCTTGCCGCGAACTCGTCCGGTCCTCCACAGCAATAGACGCGGCCCGCTACGAGCTGACCATCCGAAGGCGTATGGTCTGCGCCGCGTGCGAGCGCCAGTTCGCCCCGGAGGACGGCGCTTTCGTCTTGCGCGCTCCAGGCGGGGGAAACGAATCCGAACGAGCTTCGAATGAAGCGCTGGTAGGCGTTCGCGTCGCTCAGGACATCCGCGGATGCGACGCCCATTACTTGCATCACGCGCAGCGAGCCGGCGGGGAGATCCTCGGCGTCGCCGGTCAAGGATCTCGTTGCACAGCCCGCAAGGAGAGCGATCGAGAGTGCAACGACCAGGGAACCCGCGCGTCGCGCGCGCAGCCCCGCTGCCCCGCCCGTCATCACCGCAGCGACGCGTTGATCTTCTCCAGCATCCCCGCCCCCGGGCACAATTCCTTCTCCCCTAACCGGTTCAGCGGCACGGCGCTGGTCTTGAAGTGGGCGTGGAGGTCTTCGGCGTTGGGGTCGAGGTAGAGCAGGCCGGTGAGGAATTCGCCTTCGGACGCGGCGGTGGCGATGTGGGTCAGGGCGTTGATCTTGTTGCTCGGGTCGTAGTCGGCCTCGAGCTTGCGCAGCTTGATGATGCTGCCGTCGTGCTGCGGGACTTCGATCACGCCGCCTTCGCCGTAGTCGACCGTGATCGCTTCGCGGTTGGGCCAGAAGTCCAGCCGGTTGACGGCTTCGTTGTGCTCGCGCACGTAGTCGTAGCTCTTGGTGCTGCCGGGGTGGTTGTTGAACGCGACGCAGGGGCTGATGACGTCGATGAAGGCGGCGCCGTCGTGGGTGATGGCTGCCTTGATGAGGGGCACGAGCTGTTTCTTGTCGCCGCTGAAGCTTCTTGCGACGAAGGTGGCGCCCATCAGGAGCGCGAGGCTGACGGTGTCGACCGCGGCGTCGGTGTTGACGGCGCCGCGCTTGGACTTGGAGCCGGCGTCGGCGGTGGCGGAGAACTGGCCCTTGGTCAGGCCGTAGACGCCGTTGTTCTCCAGGATGTAGGTCATGTTGACGCCGCGGCGCATGCTGTGGGCGAACTGGCCCAGGCCGATCGAGGCCGAGTCGCCGTCGCCCGAGACGCCGAGGTAGATCAGGTCGCGGTTGGCGAGGTTGGCGCCGGTCAGCACCGAGGGCATGCGGCCGTGCACGGTGTTGAAGCCGTGCGAGTTGCCCAGGAAATAGGTCGGGGTCTTGGACGAGCAGCCGATACCTGAGAGCTTGGCGACCCGGTGCGGCTCGATGTCGAGCTCCCAGGCGGCCTGGATGATCGCGGCGCTTATCGAGTCGTGGCCGCAGCCGGCGCACAGGGTCGAGACCGGGCCCTCGTAGTCGCGCCGCGTGTAGCCGACCTTGTTCTTGTGCAGGCTGGGGTGGTGCAGCTTCGGTTTCGCGAGGTAGGTCATGCGGCCTTGTCTTTCTTGATCGGGCGCACGTTGAGGGTGCGCACGATCTGCGAGATCTCGTTGGTGATAAAGCGCGCGGTGATCGGGGTGCCGTCGTAGTGCAGCACCGAGATCAGGTTGGCGGGGTTGATGCCGGCGTCGTTGACCAGCAGGGTCTTGAGCTGCGCGTCGCGGTTCTGCTCGATCACGAACACCTTGCTGTGCGAGGCGACGAAGTCGGCGATCTCGTCCTGGAACGGGAACGCGCGCACGCGCAGCGCGTTGATCGAGATGCCCATCCCGCCCAGCGCCTCGAGCGCCTCGTGCATCGCCGGGCTGGTCGAGCCGTAGTAGATCGCGCCGAAGCGCGCCGGCCTGTCCGAGGCGTCCAGCAGCGGCTTGGGCACCAGGGCCTTGGCGGTCTCGAACTTCTTCTGCAGCCGGCGCATGTTGTCGACGTAGTCCGGTCCGGCCTCGGAGTAGCGCGCGTAGCGGTCCTTGGTGGTGCCGCGGGTGAAGTAGGCGCCGCGCCTGGGATGGGTGCCCGGCAGGGTGCGGAACGGGATGCCGTCGCCGTCCACGTCCAGATAGCGGCCGAAGTCCTTGCCCGCCTCGAGCTGCTCGCGCGTCATGACCTTGCCGCGGTCGTAGGTCCGGGCGTCGTCCCACTCGAGCGGCTTGCACAGGCGCTGGTTCATGCCGATGTCGAGGTCGGTCATGACGAACACCGGGGTCTGCAGGCGGTCGGCGAGGTCGAGCGCGGCGGCGGCGAACTCGAAGCACTCCTTCGGATCCTCGGGAAACAGCAGCACGTGCTTGGTGTCGCCGTGCGAGGCGTAAGCGCAGGCCAGCACGTCGGCCTGCTGGGTGCGGGTGGGCATCCCGGTCGAGGGTCCGCCGCGCTGCACGTTGATGATGGTGGCCGGGATCTCGGCGAAGTACGCCAGGCCGATGAACTCGGTCATCAGCGACACCCCCGGGCCGGAGGTGGCGGTGAAGGCGCGCGCGCCGTTCCAGCCGGCGCCGATCACCATCCCGATCGAGGCCAGCTCGTCCTCGGCCTGGACGATCGCGAAATTCTGCCGCCCATTTTCGCTTACTCTCAACTTCGAGCAGTATCTTTGAAAGGCCTCGGCAAGCGACGAGGACGGCGTGATCGGGTACCAGGCGCAGACCGTCGCGCCGCCGTAGACGCAGCCCAGCGCGGCGGCCGAGTTGCCGTCGATGAAGATCCCGTCGCCGACCGCGTCGCTGCGCGCGACCGTCAGCCCGAGCGCGTCCTTCAGGCGCTCGCGCGCGTAGTCGAAGCCCATGTGGAACGCCTTCACGTTCGGCATGAGCAGCTTTTCCTTGCCCTTGTACTGCTCGCCGATCAGCTCGGCCACCACCTCGGGCTCGATCCCGATCAGCGCCGCGAGCGCGCCGACGTAGATGATGTTCTTGAACAGCTGGCGCTCGCGCGCGTCGACGTAGTTGGTGTTGCAGATCTCGGTAAGCGGCATCCCGATCACGTTCACGTCGGGGCGGAACTTCGACGCCGGCAGCGGCCGCGTGTCGTCGTAGAACACGTAGCCGCCGGGCTCGATCTCGGCGATGTCCTGGTCCCAGGTCTGCGGGTTCATCGCCACCATCAGGTCGACGCCGCCGCGCCGCCCGAGCCAGCCGCGCTCGGTGACGCGCACCTCGTACCAGGTCGGCAGGCCCTGGATGTTGGAGGGAAAGATGTTGCGCGGCGAGACCGGCACGCCCATGCGCAGGAAGGCCTTGGCGAACAGCTCGTTGGCCGAGGCCGAACCCGAGCCGTTGATGTTCGCGAACTTGACGACGAAATCGTTTACCGCTTCGATGCGCTTTGGCATTTCGCTCGTGTCTTGTCTGTTCAGGCGGCCTTCTTCTGCGGCCGGCGGCAGTCCGGGCCGGCATGCGTCATCTCGAGCAGGAACTTCTGCATGTCCCAGGCCCCGGTGGGGCAGCGCTCGGCGCACAGCCCGCAGTGCAGGCAGACGTCCTCGTCCTTGACCATCACCCGCCCGGTGCGCAGCCCGTCCTGCACGTACAGGTCCTGGCTCGCGTTCGCCGCCGGCGCGCTCAGGCGCGTTCTGAGCTCGGCTTCCTCGCCGTCGGCGACGAAGCTGATGCAGTCCATGGGGCAGATGTCGACGCAGGCGTCGCACTCGATGCAAAGGCGCGAGGTGAACACCGTCTGCACGTCGCAGTTCAGGCAGCGCTGCGCCTCCTTCCAGGCGGTGGCGACGTCGAAGCCCATCTCGACCTCGACCTTGATGTTGCGCAGCGTCTGGTTGACGTCGCGCCAGGGCACCTTGTAGCGCGCGTCGGGGCGGATCTCGTTGTCGTAGCTCCACTCGTGGATGCCCATCTTCTGCGACACCAGCGTGACGCCGGGCGCGGGCCTTTCGCTTACTTCCTCATGATGCAGGAGCTTGTCGATCGAAATGGCGGCGTCGTGGCCGTGCGCGACCGCCCAGATGATGTTCTTGGGGCCGAACGCGGCGTCGCCGCCGAAGAGCACGTTCTTCACCGTCGACTGGAAAGTCGCCTTGTCGAGCACCGGCAGGCCCCACTTGTCGAACTCGATGCCCGAGTCGCGCTCGATCCAGGGGAAGGCGTTCTCCTGCCCGACCGCGATCAGCACGTCGTCGCACTCGAAGTACTGCTCGGGCTCGCCGGTGGGGATCAGGCTGCGGCGCCCGCCGGCGTCGTATACGGCCTTCACCTTCTCGAACCTCATTCCCACCAGTCGATCATTTTCCAATTGAAACGACTTCGGAACGAGAAAGTTCAGGATCGGGATGCCCTCGTGCTGCGCGTCCTCCTTCTCCCAGGGGCTCGCCTTCATCTCCTCGAAGCCCGAGCGCACGATCACCTTCACGTCCTCGCCGCCCAGGCGCTTGGAGGTGCGGCAGCAGTCCATCGCCGTGTTGCCGCCGCCGAGCACGATCACGCGCCTGCCGATGCGCTCGACGTGGCCGAAGGACACCGACGAGAGCCAGTCGATGCCGATGTGGATGTTCTTCGCGCCCTCGGCGCGCCCGGGGATGTCGAGGTCGCGCCCGCGCGGCGCGCCGCTGCCGACGAAGATGGCGTCGTAGCCTTCGGCCATCAGCGCTTTCATGCTTTCTATTTTTCGGGCAACGAGAGAAACGCCGAGATCGAGGATGTATCCGACCTCCTCGTCGATCACCTCCTCGGGCAGGCGAAAGCGCGGGATCTGCGAGCGGATCATGCCGCCCGCCTTCGGGTCGCCGTCGAACAGCGTCACCTCGTAGCCGAGCGGGGCGAGGTCGCGCGCCACGGTAAGCGAAGCCGGCCCCGCGCCGATGCAGGCGATCTTGCGCCCGTTCCTCTTCGCCGCGGGCCTGGGCAGGCGCGCCTTGATGTCGTCGTCCTTGTAGTCCGCGGCGACGCGCTTGAGCCTGCAGATAGCGACCGGCTCGGGCCGGGCCTGGTTCTCCTCCTCGACCCGGCCGCGCCGGCAGGCGGGCTCGCAGGGCCGGTCGCAGGTGCGGCCGAGGATTCCGGGGAAGACGTTCGACTCCCAGTTCACCAGGTAAGCGTCGGAGTAGCGCCCCGCCGCGATCATTCGGATGTATTCGGGAACCGGTGTATGGGCCGGGCAGGCCCATTGGCAATCGACGACTTTATGGAAATAGTCGGGATTGCGGATATCTGTCTTCTGCAACGACGACTCCTCGGCCTGGCGCCGGGCTCGTGGGAACCAAATGCCGAGTTTACTCCTCGAACCCTCTCTAGAAAAGGCTTATTCTTTTACTTTTCAACCACTAGCGCGGAGCCGGAATGACCGACCAGCTCGCATCCCTTCGCCGGCACTCGATCGTGGTCGCCGACAGCGGCGACATCGACGCGGTGGCGCGCTGGAAGCCCCAGGACGCGACCACCAACCCGTCGCTCCTGCTGGCGGCGGCCAGCGACGAGCGCTACCGGCGCCTGGTCGAGGATGCGGTCGCGCGCGGCCAGGGCGGCGCCGAGGCCACCATGGACTGGCTGTTCGTCAACTTCGGGCGCGAGATCCTGCGCCATATCGCCGGCCGGGTCTCGACCGAGGTCGACGCCCGCCTGTCGTTCGACGGTGAAGGCTCGATCGCCAGGGCCAGGCGCCTGATCGGCCTGTACGAGAGCGCGGGGGTGGTGCGCGAGCGGGTGCTGATCAAGCTCGCCAGCACCTGGGAGGGCATCCGCGCCGCCGAGCGGCTCGAGCGCGAAGGCATCCACTGCAACCTGACGCTGCTGTTCTCGTTCGCCCAGGCGGCGGCCTGCGCCGACGCCGGGGTGACCCTCGTGTCGCCCTTCGTCGGGCGCATCTACGACTGGTACAAGGCCGCGCGCAAGCTGGACGACATCCCGCTCGCCGAGGACCCGGGCGTGGCCTCGGTGACCCGCATCTACCGCTACTACAAGAAGTTCGGCTACGCCACCCAGGTCATGGGCGCGAGCTTCAGGAAGACCGGCCAGATCCTGGCACTGGCCGGCTGCGACCTGCTCACCATCGCGCCCGAGCTGCTCGAGCAGCTCGCCGCGACGCCGGGCGAGGTCGAGCGCCGCCTGGCGCCCGACAAATCGGCCGCGATCGAGCGCGTCACGCTCGACGAAAAGGGCTTCCGCTGGATGCACAACGAGGACCAGATGGCGGTGGAGAAGCTCTCCGAGGGCATCCGCCGCTTCTACGCCGACGCGCGCAAGCTCGAGCAGCGCGTCGGCGCGCTGGTACGCGAGCGGCGCGCGGCGTGAGCTCCGCGCGCGGCGCGCTGCTGGCCCTCCTGGCCCTGGCCGCGGCGCCCTGCGCGGCGCACGTGCCGAGCGTGCAGGAGTGCCGCGAGGGCTCCGAGTTCATCCTGCACGCCGCTCAGGCGCGCGACGCCGGCGCCACGCGCGAATTCTTCATCGGCCGGCTGCAGGACGACCTGGCCGCGATCCGCGCCTTCCCCAGGAGCCTGCGCTGGTTCGCGCAGGACGCGGACGACGAGGCGCTGCTCACCGGCGCCGCCGAGGCGGTGTTCGACGCCCCGCGCCGGGCCGAGCTGCACCAGAGCGCCTTCCTGGCCGGGTGCCTGAAGCTGATCGAGCGGGCCACGCGATGAGCGGCGCCCTGGCGCTGCGCATGGAGCGCCGCGGCGCGGCGCTCGTCGCGCGCCTGACGATCGAGCGCGCGGCCAAGCTCAACTCGCTCGACAGCCCGACGCTGGAGGCGATCGCGCGCGAAGTGCGCGCCCTGCCGGGCGAGGTGCGCGCGGTCGTTCTGACCGGCGCCGGCGCGCGCGCCTTCGCCGGCGGCGCGAACCTCGACGAGCTGGCCGCGCTCGACCCGGTCACGGCGCGCGAATTCATCGCCCGCGTGCACCAGGCCTGCGCCGCGCTGCGCGAGCACCCGGCGCCGGTGCTCGCGCGGGTGAACGGCTTTTGCCTCGGCGCGGGGCTCGAGCTGGCCGCCGCCTGCGACCTGCGCATCGCCGCGGACAACGCCGCGTTCGGCATGCCGGAGGTGCGCCTGGGCATCCCCTCGGTGGTGGAAGCGGCGCTGCTGCCGCGCCTGGTCGGCGCCGGGCGCGCGCGCTGGCTGGTGCTGACCGGCGAGAACATCGACGCCGCGCAGGCGCTCGCCTGGGGCCTGGTCGAGCGCGTGGTGCCGGCGGCGCGCCTGGACGCCGCGGTCGACTCGACGCTCGACGCGCTGCTCGCCGCGGGCGACGCGGCGCTGCGCGCGCAAAAGCGCCTGTGCAAGCTGTGGGAGGAAGCGCCGCTGGACGAGTGCGTGCGCCTGAGCATCGTCGAGTTCGCCGCCGCCTACGCCGGCGAGGAGCCGCGCGCGATGCTGGGCGCGCTGCTCGCGGCGAGGAACCGCGACAAGCGCTAGCTCAAAGCCTGCGCGCCGCCGCGCGCGCGGCGCTGGCGTGCTTGAGCGCGGCGTCGATGCGCTCGCGCACCTGCGCCGCGAGGTCCCGGTCCGGCACGTCGCCCAGCCGCGCGGCCAGCCCGTCGAGCGCGAACTTGTAGTCGAAGTAGGCCCGTTCCATCTTGTGCTTGAGCTCGATCGCCTCGCTCACCCAGTCGCCCCTGCGCGCGCGCGCGCCGCGCATGTGCGCCTCGAGCGCCTCGCGCGCCTGCGTGAACGCGAGCCCGGCGCGCAGCACCGCCGCTTGCTGGCGCACGATCGCCGCCACGCTGTCGAGCGCCTCGTCGGCGGACTCGACCCGCGCCGGGTCGGGCGCCGCATCGAGCGCGCGCAGCGTCGCGCGCCGCGCCTCGATGTCCTTTGCCGTGGCGTCCAGCTGCGCCGCGGCCTGCTCGGCCTGCGCCGGGTCGGGCTCGAGCGAAGCGCCGAGCGCCTCGCGCAGGCGCGCGTCGGCCGCCTTGAGCTGCGGCGCGACCGCCTGCTGCAGGCTGGTCTTGCGGTAGCCCGAATAGCCGCGCCATGCGCCCAGGCCCGCGGCCAGCAGCAGCACCGCGGCGATGCCCCATAGCAGCGGCTTTTTGCTCAGCGCCGTCAGGTCCATTACCCGCCTCCCTTGCGCCGCGCGCGCCATTGCGCCCAGCCCGACGCCAGCGCGTAGATTACCGCCGGCACCGCGACGATCAGTATGACCGGCTGCACGAATTGCCCGTAGCCGGGCTCGCCGAAGATGGCGTATGTCACGATCCGCAGTGCGCCGACCACGACCCAGATCACCGTGAAGAGCACCCAGAGGCGCTTCCAGACCGGCATGCGTGAATCCTAGCGCAGGCGTCGCATGAGCGCCTTTTCGGCCTCGACCGCGAAGAACATGGCGACGCCGAACGCGGCCACCAGGCCCCAGGACGCGGCGTCCATCGGCCCGGTGCCGAACAGCGCCTGCATCGGCGTCAGGTAGGTGAAACCCAGCTGCAGCAGCACGAGCACGCCGACCGCGGC
>DATIZK010000077.1:0-22265 GCA_035517095.1 Burkholderiales bacterium | reverse complement strand
CCCTTGCGGCTCTCGTAGTTGGTGAAGAACACGAACCCGCCGTCCTCCAGGCCCTTGAGCAGCACGATGCGCGCCGAGGGCGCGCCTTCGGGCGTCACCGTCGCGAGCGTCATCGCGTTGGGCAGCGGCAGGTGGGCGTCGAGCGCCTCCTGGAACCAGCGCCGGAACTGCTCCAGCGGGTCGGCATGTGCGCCGGCCTCCGACAGGCCGGCGCGCATGTATTCGTGCCGCAGATGCGAAAACTTCATGGCGCGCCATTCTACATTCCGAGACGGCGGTTGCGCCGGGCGCCCGCGCGCGGTGTAATCCGAGGGGAATACGCAAGGAGGCCCCATGCAGATCGCACCCGAGGCGCGGGCCGGCAGGCAATCGGTTGCCGCGCCGGAGCGCCTCTTTGCCGTCTACCAGCGCACGCGCGCCCGGACGCTCGCGCTGGCTGCGCCGCTGTCGGCGGAGGACTGCGTCGTGCAGTCGATGCCCGACGCGAGCCCGGTCAAGTGGCACCTGGCGCACACCAGCTGGTTCTTCGAGAGCTTCGTGCTCGAGCCCGCGCTGCCGGGCTTCGCGCCCTACCGCGAGGCGTTTCGCGTGCTGTTCAATTCCTACTACGTCGCGCTCGGCCCGCGCCATCCGCGGCCCGAGCGCGGGCTGCTGTCGCGCCCTTCGCTGGACGAGGTGCTGGCCTACCGCGCGAGCGTCGACGAGCGCATGCAGGCGCTGTTCGCGCGCTACCCGGAGCAGACCGCGCGCCTGGCGGACATGATCGAGCTCGGGGTGAACCACGAGCAGCAGCACCAGGAGCTGATCCTGACCGACGTGAAGCACGCCCTGTCGCGCAACCCGCTGCTGCCCGCCTACCAGGCCGCGCGCGCGCACTGCGGCGGCGCGCCGGCGCCGCTCGGCTGGAGCGCGCTGCCCGACGGCGTGCGCCAGATCGGGCACTCGGGCGAAGGCTTCTCGTTCGACAATGAGCGCCCGCGCCACCGCGTGTTCCTGGCCGGGTTCGAGATCGCGGAGCGCCTCGCGACCAACGCCGAGTACCGGGCCTTCATGGCCGACGGCGGCTACCGGCGCCCCGAGCTTTGGCTGGCCGAAGGCTGGGACCTGCGCAGCGCACAGGGCTGGGAAGCGCCGCTGTACTGGCTCGCGCGCGACGGCGGCTGGAGCCAGTTCACGCTCGAGGGGGCGCGCGCGCTCGAGCCGGACGAGCCGGTGACGCACGTCAGCTACTACGAAGCCGACGCCTACGCGCGCTGGTGCGGCGCGCGCCTGCCGACCGAGGCCGAGTGGGAAACCGTCGCCGCGGCGCGCGAGCCGACCGGCAACTTCCTCGACAGCGGCCGGCTGCACCCGGCGCCGCCCGGCCCGGGCGCGGGCGGGCAGTTCTACGGCGACGCCTGGGAGTGGACCTCGAGCGCCTACGCGCCCTACCCGGGGTTCCGCGCGCCCGGGGGCGCGGTGGGCGAGTACAACGGCAAGTTCATGGTCAACCAGTATGTGCTGCGCGGCGGTTCCTGCGCCACGCCAAGCTCGCACATCCGCGCCAGCTACCGCAATTTCTTCCCGGCGGCGGCGCGCTGGCAGTTCAGCGGCGTGCGCCTGGCACGCGACGCGTCCTGAGCGCAGGGCGGCAAATTGCGCGCCGCCCCGACGCGACGCTTGCCGTGCACCCGCGCGGTGCGCGCCACGTGATCGACCCGAGCCGTCTCCCGGCGGCGACAGATTCGGCTTGTCTTACCGGCAGTTGGACCGTGATGGCATGCAGTTTTCATTCCCGACCGCCTTGGCCAGCTGCGCGAGTTGCGCCGGCTGGCGGGCGACTTGCACCGGCTGATCGATGCCCGCGTCGCGCTCGACATTGAGCTCAACGCGCAGGGACTCGAAGCCTGGCTCGACGCGACAGCGCGCAACACCGCGCGCTGAAAGTCGGCATTTCCCTCTGAAAGACGTTGACATGCCGCGCGGGATTCGGCATCTTCACGTCACCCGCTGCGAGACGGCGGGAGGAAGTTCCGATCGAACAAGAGTGCAGAATCGCTCAGAGGAGAGATGACGATGGCAAAGAAGAAGGCCGCGAAGAAACCAGCAAAGAAGAAATCCGCTGCGAAGCGCAAGCCGAATGCGGCATTCATGAAGCCGATGAACCCGAGCGCGACGCTCTCGGCGGTCATCGGTGGCAGCGCGATGCCGCGTACCGAAGTGACCAAGAAGATCTGGGCCTACATCAAGCGTAACGGCCTGCAGGACAAGAAGAACCGCCGCATGATCAATGCCGACGACAAGCTCAAGCCTGTCTTCGGCGGCAAGTCGCAGGTTTCGATGTTCGAGATGACCAAGCTGGTCAACAAACATCTGAAATAACCCACCGGTCATGGTTGCTGCCGGAGGCGAGGCCTCCGGCAGCCGCCGCCGCGGCGCTCGAGCCGCGCGGCGTCGGGTTTCGCTTCACCCCTCGCTTTTCAATTGCGGCCCACGCGCAGGCGCGCGCGCCAGCCAGCGCCGATCATCGCCGCCGCCATCGCCAGGAACACCGGCGCCATGCCGAGCGCCGCGCCGAGCGCGCCGAACACCAGCGGCAGCAGGGTACTGCTCGTGCTGAGCATCATCGTGCGCACGCCGACCACCTCGCCCTGGCGCCCGGGCGGCGAAGCCGCGTAGAGCAGCGCCATGATCATCGGCTGCGCGCAGCCCAGACCGATGCCGAGCAGGAACGCGAGCGACATCAGCGTCGGCAGGCTGCGCCCGAGCGGAAACAGCAGGAACGAGGCGCCGGCGATCAGCAGCGCCGCCCTGATCACGCTCCATTCCCTGACGCGGCGCGCGAACGCCGGCATCGCCAGCCGTACCGTGAACGTCGCGCCCGCGAACGCGGCCATCACCACCCCGATCGTGGTCGGCGACAGTCCGATGCGCGTGCCGTAGATCGGCATCGCGAAGCCGAACAGGTCCCAGCCCATCGCCAGCACGCCGCTTACCAGGAACATGGCGCGCAGCTGCGGCTCTCGCAGCAGCTCGCGCAGCCCGCCCGGCGACGGCATGCCGAGCCCGCGGTGGCCCTGCGGCAGGTCGCGGCGCCGCATGACGAACGGCACCAGCGCGATCGCGGGAGCGGCCGCCAGCACGACCAGGGCGGCGCGGTAGCCGACCGAGTCGATCGAGACGCCGGCCAGCAGCGGGCCGCAGAAGCCGCCGGTGGAGAAGCCGAGCGCGAGCCAGCTGAAGTTGCGCCCGCGGTCCTCCGGCCGGCCGAGCGCGCCGACCATGTTGTTGATGACCACGAAATAGACGCCGAAGCCGGTGCCGATCAGCAGCGCGGCGGGGAACAGCGCGCGCAGGTCCGGCCAGGCGAAGGGCAGCAGCAGCCCGGCGAACACGGAGGCGGCCGCGGCGAGAATCGGGCGAAACACACCTGCGTGGTCGACCAGCCGGCCGACCGGTACCGAGATCAGCACCGACAGCAGCGCGAACAGCGACATCAGCACGCCGACCGCGAGCGCGCTGGCGCCCTCGTGCAGCGCGAACAGCGACACCGTCACCCGGCTGCCGGCGTAGGCCAGGTGGTTTAGCACCGTGAACAGGACGATCTGCGGCAGCTTCATGCGCTGCGGCGCGAACGCCGCCTGCTCAGGGCCAGAGCGGCAGCGCGCCGAGGCCCGCGGTCTCGGGCTGCCCGGTCATCAGGTTCGCGTTCTGTACCGCTTGTGCGGCGGCGCCCTTGCCGAGGTTGTCGATCG
Organism: Burkholderiales bacterium; assembly: GCA_035517095.1. Lineage (GTDB taxonomy): Bacteria > Pseudomonadota > Gammaproteobacteria > Burkholderiales > SG8-39 > DAHVFK01. Next base: position 18,531 of record DATIZK010000077.1, on the reverse strand, counting down.
CGCTTAGCGCGACCACCAGCCCGGTCTCGGCGTTCACCGCATAGGAGAGGAAGGCGAGGTTGGAGCCGGTGGCCCATTTGGTGTGCGGCCGGCGCGCGTCGCTCGCATCGAGCAGCTTGATGAACGGCTCGCCGCGGTAGCAGCTGCGCGCGCTCTCGAACAGGCGCGCGGCGTCCGCCGCGCCGCGCGGGCGCGCATAGCAGGTGGCGAGGATGCCGCGAGTCATCGGCACCAGGTGCGGCGTGAACGCGAGCGACGCGCGGCGCCCGGCGAGACGCGACAGCGCCTCGGTCATCTCGGGCACGTGCGGGTGCCCGGCGAGACCGTAAGCGAACGCGTCCTCGTTGGTCTCGGAATAGCCGAATTCGCTCGCGCCGCCGCGCCCGGTGCCGGTGACGCCGCTCTTGGCGTCGATCACGATGCCCTCGGGCTCGACCAGGCCGTCGCGCAGCAGCGGCGCGAGCGCGAGCAGCGCCGCCGCCGGGTAGCAGCCGGGATTGGCGACCCGCGCGGCGCCCCTGAGCGCCTCGCGCTGGCCGGGCAGCTCGGTCAGGCCGTAGACCCAGCCCTGGGCGAAGCGATGATCGCCGCCCACGTCGACCACCTTCAGCCCGCGCGGCAGCCGCGCCAGCGGCTCGCGCGACTTGCCGGTGGGCAGGGAGACGAACAGAAGCTCTATGCCGCGGATCTTGTCCGGCTCGAAGGCCTGGATGACGATCGCGCCGGCGGGATGCCCGGCGAGAGCGGGGAAGCGCTGCGCGAGCGACTGCCCGGCAGTCGACTCCCCGGCCGCGTACGCCAGCTCGAAGGCCGGATGCGAAACGCACAGCCGCAGCAGCTCGCTGCCGCCGTAACCGCTGACCCCGACGATGCCGATGCGCATGCTCGACATCGTAAGGCAAGTCTAGCGCCCGCGCAGCGCGGCGATGCGTTCCTCGATCGGGGGGTGGGTGGCGAACAGCGCCATCACGCCGCCGCCGCCGCTGATGCCGGAGGCTTTCATGCTCTCTGGCAGCGCGCCCGGCTCGAGCCCGCCCAGGCGCGCGAGCGCGGCGACCATCGGCTGCGGGGTGCCGAGCAGCCGCGCCGAGCCGGCGTCGGCGCGGAACTCGCGCCGGCGCGAGAACCAGGCGACGATGATCGAGGCGAGCACGCCGAACACGATCTGGCACACGATCACGGTGATGTAGAAGCCTATTCCGACTCCGCGCTCGGTCTTGAACACCACGCGGTCGACGAAGTAGCCGACGATGCGCGACAGGAACACGACGAAGGTGTTGAGCACGCCCTGGATCAGCGTCAGCGTCACCATGTCGCCGTTGGCGACGTGCGTGACCTCGTGCCCCAGCACCGCCTCGACCTCGTCGCGGTTCATCGACTGCAGCAGCCCGGTCGAAACCGCCACCAGGGCCGAATCGCGGAACGCGCCGGTGGCGAAGGCGTTCGGCGCGCCCTCGTAGACCGCAACTTCCGGCATGCCGATGCCGGCGCGCTCGGCGAGCCGCCGCACCGTCTGCACCAGCCAGGCCTCGGCCTGTCCTTCCGAGCCGTCGATCAGGTGCGCGCCGGTCGACCACTTGGCGATCGTCTTGGACATCAGCAGCGAGATGAACGCGCCGCCGAAGCCGATCACCGCCGAGAACGCGAGCAGCGTGCCGTAGTCGATGCCGCGCTGGGAGAGGAACTGGCCCACGCCCAGCAGGTTGATCACCACCGACAGCACCAGCAGCACTGCGATGTTGGTGGCGAGGAACAGGACGATGCGCTTCATGGTGCGGACTCCCCTTCGGCAGGTAGATTGCCACGAAAATGCCGGTCGCCATAGACGGCGTCGACCCGCTTGACCGCGGGCCAGAACTTGGCGCCGCGCAGCGCGGCGACGGGGTAGGCGGCCTCGGCGCGCGAATAGCGATGGGTCCATTCGCCGGCCAGCTCCTCGGCGGTGTGCGGCGCGTTCTTCAGCGGGTTGTCGTCCCGGTCCCAGGCCCCGGAGGCGATTCTCTCCAGCTCGGAGCGAATCGCGCTTATCGCCTCGCAGAACCGGTCGAGCTCGGCCTTGGACTCGCTCTCGGTCGGCTCGACCATCAGCGTCTCGGGCACCGGAAACGACACCGTCGGGGCGTGAAAACCGTAATCCATCAGGCGCTTGGCGACGTCCTCGGCGCCCACCCCGTACTGCTGCCTGAGGTGGCGCAGGTCGAGGATGCACTCGTGCGCCACCCTGCCGCGGCGCCCGCTGTACAGAATGGGGAAGTGCGGCGCGAGGCGCGCCGCGAGGTAATTCGCGCAAAGGATCGCGCATTCGGTGGCGCGCCTTACGCCCTCGGCGCCCATCATGCGCAGGTACATCCAAGAGATGGCGACGATCAGCGGGCTGCCAAGGGGCGAGGCGCTCACGGTGCCGTTTTCCTGCGGCAGGCCCTCCCCGGGCTGCACCGGGTGAGAGGGCAGGTGCGGCGCGAGGTGCGCCGCGACGCCGATCGGCCCCATTCCCGGCCCGCCGCCGCCGTGCGGGATGCAGAAAGTCTTGTGCAGGTTGATGTGGCAGACGTCGGCGCCGATGTCCGCGGGCCGCGCGAGCCCGGCGAGCGCGTTCAGATTCGCGCCGTCCATGTACACCTGCCCGCCCGCGTCGTGCACCAGGGCGCAGATCTCGGCCGCGGCCTCCTCGTACACGCCGTGGGTCGAGGGGTAGGTGATCATCAGCGCCGCGACCCGGCCCGCGTGCGCGGCGAGCTTCGCCTTCAGGTCGGCGAGGTCGACGTTGCCGCGCGCGTCGCAGGCCACCACCGCGACCTCGAGCCCGGCCATGCGCGCCGAGGCCGGGTTCGTTCCGTGCGCCGAGGACGGGATGAGGCACACGTCGCGCCGGCCTTCGCCGCGCGCGGCGTGGTAATTGCGGATCGTCACCAGGCCCGCGTACTCGCCGTTGGCGCCCGAGTTCGGCTGCATTGTCATCCTCGGCAGGCCGGTGATCGCCGCGAGCGCCGCGCCGACCTCGCCCAGCATCCTGGCGTAGCCGCGCGCCTGCGCGCGCGGCGCGAACGGGTGCAGCGCGGCGAACCCGGGCCACGAGATCGGCGCCATCTCGGCCGCGGCGTTCAGCTTCATGGTGCACGAGCCGAGCGGGATCATGCCGTGCACGAGCGAGTAGTCGCGGTTTTCCAGCCGCTTGAGGTAGCGCATCATCTCGCTCTCGCTGCGGTGGCGGTGGAACACCGGATGCGCGAGGATGGGGTCGCTGCGAACGAGCTTGGAGGGGATGCTTTCGAAAGAAACCTCGGGAACCCGCGAGTTTCCGGTCAGCACCCAAGCCAGATCTTCGACGTCCTGAAGCGTCGTGGTCTCGTCGAGCGCGACGCCGACGCGCGTTCCCTCGTAGCGCAGGTTGATCTTCTTCTGCTTCGCTCTTGCCTTGATCTGCTCCAGTTCCTTCCCGACCTCGAAGGCGAGCGTATCGAAGTACGACTCCGAGATCGGCTTCAACGCGGCCGCGAGCCTGCGCGCGAATTCGTTGCAGCGCAGGGCGATGCCGCGCAGGCCCTCCGGGCCGTGCCAGATCGCGTAGAAGGCGGCGACGTTGGCGAGCAGCACCTGCGAGGTGCAGATGTTGCTCGTGGCCTTGTCGCGCCGGATGTGCTGCTCGCGCGTCTGCAGCGCCATGCGGTATGCGCTTCGGCCGGCGGCGTCGACGCTCACGCCGATGATGCGTCCGGGCATCTGGCGCAGGAGCTCCGCGCGGCAGGCCATGTAGCCCGCGTGCGGCCCGCCGTAGCCGAGCGGCACGCCGAAGCGCTGCGCCGAGCCGAGCGCGACGTCGGCGCCGAGCGCGCCGGGGGACTCGAGCAGCACGAGCGCGAGCGGGTCGGTGCCCATCGACACGAGGCCGTGGGCGGCGTGGACGCGCTCGATAAGTCCGGACCAATCTTCGATTCTGCCGTGAGTGTCGGGATACTGAAGATGCGCGCCAAATACCGCGCTCGGGTCGAGCGTGGCGGGTGCGCCGACTTCGAGCGGGATGCCCATCCACTTGGCGCGCGTGCGCAGCACGGCGATCACCTGCGGGTGGCAGCGCGCGTCGACGAAGAAGGCCTGCGCCTTGCTCTTCGCCGCGCGCCTGATGAGCGCCATCGCCTCGGCCGCGGCGGTGGCCTCGTCGAGCAGCGATGCGTTCGCCACCGGCAGGCCGGCGAGGTCGATCACCGTCTGCTGGAACACGAGCAGGGCCTCGAGCCGGCCCTGCGAGATCTCGGCCTGGTAGGGCGTGTAGGCGGTGTACCAGCCGGGGTTCTCGAGCACGTTGCGCTGGATCACCTGCGGCGTGTGGCAGGCGTGGTAGCCGGCGCCGATGCAGTTGCGCCAGATCTCGTTTTCGGCCGCGATCGCGCGCAGCTCGGCCAGCGCCGCGGCCTCGCCCAGCGGCGCGGGCAGCTCGAGCGGCGCTCGCTGGCGGATCGACGCCGGCAGCGCCTGCTCCAGCAGCGCCTCGCGCGAGGCCAGCCCCAGCGCGGCGAGCATCTCGCGCTCCGCGGCGGCGTCGATGCCGAGGTGGCGCGACTGGAATTCCCCTTCGCTCACTCGAAGCTCTTGCGGTAGGCGGCGGCGTCGAGCAGCTTGTCCAGGTCGGACGCATCCGCCGGCTTGAGGCGGAACAGCCACACGCCGTAGGGATCCTTGTTCAGCTCGCCCGGGGCGTCGTTGAGCGCGCCGTTGGCCGCCACCACCTCGCCCGCGAGCGGGGTGTAGACGTCGGAGGCGGCCTTGACCGACTCGACCACCGCCGCGCCGTCTCCGGCGGCGAGTGAGCGCCCGACCTCGGGCAGCTCGACGTACACCAGCTCGCCGAGCGCTTCCTGGGCGTGGTCGGTGATGCCGACGCTCACCGTGCCGTCGGCTTCGCGGCGCAGCCATTCGTGCGACGCGGTGTACTTGAGGTCTGCGGGGACGTTCATGACGGTTCTCCGGGTTCAGACGAGGATGCGGCCGTGGCGCACGAAGGGCGGGCGCACGACGCGTGCGGGCAGGCGCTTATCGCGCACCTCGACCTCGACCGCGTCGCCCGGGGCGGCGCGCAGCGGCAGGAGGGCGAGCGCGATCGAGGTCTGCAGGGTGGGCGAGAAGCTGCCGCTGGTGATCTCGCCCTCGCCCTGCGCCAGTCGCACGCGCTGGCGCGCGCGCAGCACGCCCCCGCGCCCGTCGAGCACCAGCCCGAACTGCGCGCGCGCGGCGAGCCGGGTCGCGAGCGCGCGCTTGCCGACGAAGTTCCTTGCGCTTTCCAGGTCGACCGTCCAGCCCAGGCCGCATTCGAGCGGCGTCGTGTGTTCGTCCATGTCCTGGCCGTAGAGGTTCAGCCCGGCTTCCAGGCGCAGGGTGTCGCGCGCGCCCAGGCCGCAGGGCCGCACGCCGGCGCGCGCCAGGCGCTGCCAGGCGTCCTCGGCCTGCGCCGCGGGCAGCAGCAGCTCGAAGCCGTCCTCGCCGGTGTAGCCGGTGCGCGAAACGTACAGCGCGCCAGCCTGCGCGCCGAAGAAGGCCCCCAGCGGCTCGCTCGCCGCGCGCAGCTCGGGCAGCGCGGCCCAGGTGCGCTCGCGCGCTGCGGGGCCCTGCACCGCGATCATCGCCAGATCGCGCCGCGCTCGCAGCGCCGCGCCGGCCGGGGCGAGCGCGGCGAGCCAGGCCTGGTCCCTGTCGGCGGTGGCGGCGTTCACCACCAAGCGGAACAGGTCGTTGCGCAGGAAATGCACGATCAGGTCATCGAGGATGCCGCCGTCCTCGCGCAGCATGCAGGAGTAGAGCGCCTTGCCCGGCTGCGTCAGGCGCTCGACGTTGTTCGCCAGCGCGTGCACGAGGAAGGCGCGCGCGCCGGCGCCCTCGACGTCCAGCGCCAGCATGTGCGAGGTGTCGAACATGCCGGCGGCGCGCCGCACCGCGTGGTGCTCCTCGATCTGGGAGCCGTAGTGCAGCGGCAGCTCCCAGCCGGCGAACTCGACCAGCTTCGCGCCGGCCCTGCGGTGCGCGTGGATGAGCGGGGTTTGCAGCACGTCGTGGTTCGCCCTGCGGGCAGTTTAGCACCGCGGCGGTTTACAATCGGCCGCTGCCATGACCGCAGTCAACTCCAGCGCCTACGTCGCGCTCGACTCGCAGCGATACGAATCGAGCGAGCTCACGCGCGGGCCCTGGGACCCGGGCCACCAGCACGGCGGCCCGCCGGTCGCGCTGGCCGGGCGCGAGTTCGCGCGCGCGGCCGGGGAGCTCGGCATGAACCATCTCGCGCGCCTGACCGCGAACCTGCTGCGCCCGGTGCCGCTGGGCGCGCTGCGCATCGAGCTGGCGATCGACTACGCGGGGCGCAACGCGGCGCACTTTTCGGCCCGCATGCTTGCCGGGGAACGGGAGGTGGCGCGCTTCACGGCGCTCGCGCAGCGCCAGCACGACATCGCGCTGCCCGCGCATTCCCTGCCGCAGGCGCCGAGGCCGCCCGGCGGGCTCGAGCCGATCGTGTTCCCGCACCGCGCCGGCACCGTCGGCTACCACGACCTGGTCGAGCTGCGGGTGGCCGAGGGCACGCTCACGCGCGGGCCCTGCGCCGTCTGGTTCCGCCTGCGCCATCCGCTGGTCGCGGGCGAGGCGCCGGGCTCGATCGAGCGCGTCGCGGTCGCGGCCGACTCGGGCAACGGCATCAGCGCGGTGCTCGACTTCAGGCGCTACCTGTTCGTGAATTCGGATCTGACCATCAACCTGCTGCGCCCGGCCGCGGGCGAGTGGATCTGCATCGACGCGCGCACGCTGCTCGGGCCGGGCGGCGGAGGCATCGCCGAGGCGAGGCTGTTCGACGCGCAGGGGCTTATCGGGCGCTCGACCCAGAGCCTTAATGTCAGGGCGCGCTAGCGCCGCGCGTCAGTGCGCCACCCGGTTGCGGCCGGCGTTCTTCGCGCGGTAGAGGGCCTCGTCAGCTGCAGCGACGACGGCTTGCGGCGCGGTCAAACGCCCGCTCGTTGCGGCAACGCCGATGCTGACGGTAAGCGAGACCCGTTGTGCTTGCGCGCCGCCGCCTCGGCGCCGATCCCGACTGCCGGCGCGGACCTCGAACTCGTAATGCTCGATCTCCCGGCGCAGGGTTTCGGCGTGAGTCAACGCCGGCGCAAGCCGCAGGCCGGGAAATACGATCGTGAACTCTTCGCCTCCGTAGCGGTGAGCCCTGCCGCCGCCCCCGACTCGCTGCAGGCTCGAGGCGACCAGCTTGAGCACCTGGTCGCCCGCGTCGTGGCCCCAGGCGTCGTTGAACAGCTTGAAGTGGTCGACGTCGATCATCGCGACCGCGTACTCGCCGTCCAGTCCCATCAGCCGCTCGTTCAGCGCGCGGCGCCCGGGGAGCCCGGTCAGCTCGTCGTGGAACGCCATGCGGTAGGAATCCTGCAGCACGCCGGCGACGATGACCACGCCCGCCGCCGCGAACCAGCCGTAGGGCTCGAGCGTGCCGAGCGCATTGCACGCGGCGGCGAAGGCCGAGCTCGCCGCGGCCAGGGCGGCCTCGATCGTGCCGCCCTTGCTCACCGCGCTGGCGACCGTCACCGCCAGCGCGATCGCGATCGCGGCGATGCCGGCCTGCGGAATCGGCGAGGCGGGCGCGCCGATCGCCGGCAGCGGCAGGTAGAGCGCGGCCGCGAATTCGCGGTACTGGCCGGCCAGCAGCGCGAGCGCCGCGCTGAGCTCGATCAGGATCAGGATCAAGCGCCTGGCGCCGTAGCTGTTGAGCGCGCCGCGCTCGGGCAGCACGGCGAACAGCGCGAGATTGAACGGCACGAACAGCCATAGCGCGGCGAACACCGCCCTGGCGGGGAAGTCCGGCAGCCCTTGCGGCAGGAAGATCGCGAACCCGGCGTAGGCCAGCAGCAGCGTCAGGGACGCGAACAGCGCGCGGCCGCGCTTGAACGCGACGCTGACGATCAGCCCCGCGCCCAGGGCGAGGCAGGGGCCGTAGAGCCGCAGCGGCGCGAGCAGCTCGGGCAGCGCGGGCGTGGCGCGGATGAGCAGCGCGGCGGCCGCAAGCAGCGCGACCGGCAGGGCGAAGATCGTCCATGCGGCGCGCGTGGTATCCATCGAACCACGATACTGAAAACGGGCCGCGTCATGCGGAGAATCGGGGCGTCAGTGCGACATAGTTGACTGTCGCCATAAGGCGACTATTCGCGCAGGAAGGCGGCGCCCTTTTCGGCGATAACGTAGGTCGGCGCGTTGGTGTTGCCGGACGTGATGCGCGGCATGATCGAGGCGTCGATCACGCGCAGGCGGGCGATGCCGCGCACGCGCAGCCGGTCGTCCACTACCGCGAGGGGGTCGCTGCCCATCTTGCAGCTGCCGATCGGGTGGAAGATGGTCGTGCCGAGTTCTCCTGCAGCGCGTTCGAGGTCCCGATCCTGAGTGACCTGCGAACCAGGACGAAATTCTTCGGGCTTGAATTTCGCCAGCGCCTTCGCCGCCATGATGCGGCGCGTGAAGCGCATGCCGGCGAGCGCGACCTGGCGGTCCTGGTCGCTTTCCAGGTAGTTGAGCTTGATCTCGGGGTAGGCCGCGGGATCGGCCGACTTGATCCGCACCCAGCCGCGCGAGGCGGGGCGCAGGTTGCACACGCTCGGGGTGATCGCGGGGAAGCCGTGCAGCGGGTCGCCGAACTTGTCGAGCGAGAGCGGCTGCACGTGCCACTCGATGTCGGGCGTCGGCTGCGAGGGGTCGCTGCGGGCGAAGGCGCCGAGCTGCGACGGCGGCATGGTGAGCGGGCCGGTCCGCAACAGCAGGTACTCGAGCCCCATTGCCGCCTTGCCCCACAGGCTGTTGGCGCGCTCGTTGAGCGTGCGCACGCCGTGCACGCGGTACTGCATGCGGATCTGCAGGTGGTCGTGCAGGTTCTCGCCCACGCCCGCAAGCTCATGCAGGAGCTCGATTCCCCGCGCCTGGAGCAATGGCCCGGGACCGATGCCCGAGAGCTGCAGCAGCTGCGGGGAGCCGATCGCGCCGGCGGCGAGGATCGTCTCGCGCTTCGCCTCGACGAAGCACTCGCCGTGCTGCGGATGGCGGAAGTGAACGCCTTGGGCAGATTTTGCCTCGATTTGTATTTTCGTAGTGAAGGCATTGGTCAGGACCGTGAGATTGGCCCGCCGCATCGCCGGCCTCAAGAACGCATTGGTCGCGCTCCAGCGCCGGCCGCGCTTCTGGTTCATCTGGAAGTAGGCGCAGCCGGCGTTGTCGCCGCGGTTGAACACCTTGATGGGCGCGATGCCGCATTCGGCGGCGGCCTCGCGCCAGGCGTCCAGGATCTCCCACCGCACGCGCGGGTCCTCGATGCGCAGCTCGCCGCCGGCGCCGTAGCCGTCCACGGCGCCGTGCTGGTAGTCCTCCAGCTTCCTGTAGAGCGGCAGCACCTCGTCCCAGGACCAGCCGCGGTTGCCGAGCGACGCCCAGTGGTCCCAGTCCGCCTTCTGGCCGCGCATGTAGATCATGGCGTTGATCGACGAGCAGCCGCCCAGCACCCGGCCGCGCGCATAGTGGATCGAGCGCCCGGCGAGGTGCTCGTCCGGCTCGGTCTTGTAGCACCAGTCGGTGCGCGGGTTGGCGATGGTGTAGAGGTAGCCCACCGGGATGTCGATCCAGAACCAGTCGTCCGCGCCGCCGGCCTCGAGCAGCAGCACCGAGACCGCCGGGTCGGCCGAGAGGCGGTTGGCGAGCAGGCAGCCGGCGCTGCCGGCGCCGATGATGACGTAGTCGTAGCTTCCGAAGCGCTCTGTCATGGGCTCTCCCCGTGCCCGGCTATTCTAGCGAGCCGCTAGAATCGGCGACTGAGCAGGCCATGAACGAACTCGAATCACCCGCCCTGAACCTCGCGCGGGCGCTGCAGGCGGCGCGCGAGCGCCATTGCGACGCCGCGGGGCTGCTGTGCGATTACGCCGCGCTGCGCCGCTCGCCCGAGCGCGAGGCGCTGGCCGCGGCGCTCGCCGGGCTCGAGGAATTCGATCCCCGCCGTGCGCCGATTCCGGGCCCGATCGGGTTCTGGCTCAACGCCTACAACGCCGGCGCGCTGCTCGCGGCGCTGGAAGCCTTCCCGGGCCAGGAAGTGCACCGCGTCGAGCGCTTCTTCGAGCGGGCCCGCGTGTGCGTGACGGGCCAGGCCTATTCGCTGGACGACATCGCGCATGGCCTGCTGCGCGGCAACGCCCACAAGCACGGCCGGCTGTTCGGGCCGCTGGCGAAGAACGATCCGCGGCTCGCGTTCACGCCGCTGATCTTCGACGAGCGGATCCACTTCGCGCTCTACTCGGCCTGCCGCTCGACGCCGGCGCTGCGGGTCTACCACGCCGGCGGGCTCGAGGCCGAGCTCGAGGACGCGGCGCGCAAATACCTGCGCCGCGGCGTGCGGGTCGAGAACGAGGGCGCGCTGGTCGTCGCCCCGCAGCAGCTGCACTGGTACGCGCGCGACTTCGGCGGCGAGTCGGGCGCGCTCGAGTTCGTGCTCGAGCGGCTGGAGGACGACGCGGCGATCGAGCTGATCGACCGCCGCCAGGGGCGCGTCAAGCTGCGCTACGCCGAATTCGACTGGACCCTGAATCAGGGCCGGTAGTAGGGCCGGTCGCCCTTGATCGTCACGCGCAGGCCGCGCCGGCGGTTGGGATAGTAGTCCCACATCGCGTGGTGCTGCGCGCAGCGGTTGTCCCAGAACGCGACCGATCCGGGCCGCCACTGGAAGCGGCACTGAAACTCGGGCTGCTCGAGGTGCTCGAGCAGCATGCCCAGCACCGCGTCGCTCTCGTGCTTGGCGAGCTGCACGATGCGGGTGGTGAAGGTGCGGTTGACGAACAGCGCCTTGCGCCCGCTCAGCGGGTGGGTGCGCACCACGGGGTGCTCGGAGCGCGGATAGATCTTGCCTTCCTCGATCGCGCCCTCGTAACGGCCGCGGTAGACGTACTCGCCGTCGTGCATCGCCGTCATGCCCTCCAGGAAGCGCTGCATCGGCGCCGAGAGCGCGTCCCAGGCCGCGTACATACTGGCGAACAGGGTGTCGCCGCCGACCGGCGGCACCTCGTGCATGTGCAGGATGGTGCCGAGCGGCGGCTCGGGGTCGCAGGACACGTCCGAGTGCCAGTCCTCACCCGCGACGCGCTTGGACTTGTCGTCGGCGTAGATCTCCATGATTTCCGGGTGGCCTTCGACCAGGCGCGGCCAGGCCGGGTGCAGGTGCAGCTCGCCGAAATTCCGCCCGAGCGCCTTGTGCTGCTCGGGCGTCATCTTCTGGTCGCGGAAGAACAGCACGCAGTTCTCCGCCAGCGCGGACTGCAGCGCCGCCGCCGCGCGCGCATCGAGCGGTTGCGACAGGTCGATGCCGACCACCTCCGCGCCGCAGTGCGGCGTGACCTTCTTCAGCTCGAACTGCTGCATGCTCTCCCCGCGGCGCGTGATCCGAACGAGTTGGATATGATAGCCTGGTCCGGCCCGGCATCAGCGCGCTGCTGCGTAGACCTCGATGCGCTCCTTTGCCTTGCCGATGTTGCGCCGCTTGAGCGCGATGCGGCCCACCTCGCCGGTGCGCCGCAGGTGGGTGCCGCCGCAGGGAACGCGCGCGAATCCGGCCAGCTCCCAGTAGCGGCGCTCGCCGGCGCGGTCGGAGAACGCGCTCGCGATCGGAAGATCCGCGTCGACGATCGCCTGCGCCGCGGCGGCGAGCCGCGGCAGCAGCGGGGCGAGGCTTTCGGGCCAGGCGAAGTCGATGCGCGCCTTGTCGGGCGCGATGTGGGCGCCGATCTTCTCGGCGCCGCGCAGCTCGCGCCGGGCCAGCTCGAGCACGAGCTCGGCGGCGAAGTGCAGGCGCATCAGGCGATAGCGCCGCTGCCAGTCGATTTCCACCCGCACCGGGTCGCCCGCGCGCAGGCCGTGGCCGGCGGGAAGCAGGTAGACGATCGAGCGGCCGTCGCGGCGCGCCTCGAGCACGGGCAGTCCGCCGATCGTCCCGGCATCGCTTTCCTGCCCGCCGCTCAAGGCGTAGAACACCGTCGCGCGCAGCGTGACCGCCGCGCCCGCGACCGAGTCGACCGTCGTGTCGAGCGCGGTCAGATAGGGATCGTCCCAGAATACCTTGTGTGTCACGATCGGTTCGCGCAGCGGCGCGGCAAGACGCCGGATATCATAGGAGATGCAGAAACTTCAGAGGGCGGAGTGACTGACCACGGTTATCCCTGGCTGCGATTCTACGGCCGCGTCCCGGCCACGCTCGTATATCCGCAAGCCACGCTCTACGAGGCGGTGGCGGCCACCGCGCGCCGCCTGCCCGAGGCGATCGCCTGGGACTTCTTCGGCGCGACCTCGAGCTACCGGCGCCTGATCGAGGACATCGACCGCTGCGCGGCGATGCTGGCCGCGCTCGGCCTGGCGCGCGGCGAGCGGCTGCTGATCTCGATGCCGACCTCGCCCCAGGGCGTGATCGCGTTCTATGCCGCCAACAGGCTGGGCGCGGTGCCGGCCCTGATCCATCCGCTGTCGGCCGCGCCGGAGATCGCGCACTATCTCGATGCGAGCGGCGCGCGCATCGCGCTCGCGCTGGACGCTTTCTACGCCAGCCTCGCCGCGGCGCAGCCGAAGCGCGCGCTGGAGAAAATCCTGCTCGCGCGCATCCCGGACTACCTTCCACCGCTGAAAAGCCTCGGCTTCCGCATCACCAAGGGCCGCAAGATCGCGCGCGTGCCGGCCGACCCGAGGGTCGTGTGGTGGTCCGACGCGATGAAGAAGTCGTATCAAAGCACTCCACGTTCAGAAACCGGCCCTTCGGATCCCGCCGCGATCCTGTTTTCCGGCGGCACGACCGGCTCGCCCAAGGGCATCGTGCTGTCGAACCGCAACTTCATCGCGCAAGGGATGCAGGCCGCGGCCTGGGGCGGGCTCGACGAGGGCGACTCGATCCTCGCCATCCTGCCGCTGTTCCACGGCTTCGGCCTCGGGGTGTGCGTCAATGCCGCGTTGATGGCGGGCGGCAAGTCGATCCTGGTGCCGATGTTCGATGCGGCGACGACCGCGAAGCTGCTGCGCGCCAAGCGCCCGAGCGTGCTGGTCGGGGTGCCGACGCTGTTTCACGCGCTCGCCGCCGACCCGTCGCTCGCGCGCGCGGATCTGTCCTGCCTCAAGGCCTGCTTCTGCGGCGCCGACACCCTGCCGCGGCCGGTCAAGGAGCGCTTCGAGAAGCTGGTCGCCGCGCGCGGCGGGCGGGTGCGGCTGCTCGAAGGCTACGGGCTGACCGAGGCGGTGACCGCGATCATGGCGATGCCGATGGGCGAATACCGCGAGGGCTCGATGGGCATCCCGTTTCCGGACATGGCGGCCAAGCTGTGCGAGCCCGGAACCGAGCTCGAGGCCGCGCCGGGCGAGGAGGGCGAGCTGTGCGTCTCGGGACCGGCGGTGATGCTGGGCTACCTGGACGATCCCGCGGCGACGGCGCAGGCGCTGCGCGTGCACGCCGACGGCCGGACCTGGCTGCACACCGGCGACCTGGCCAGGCGCGACGCGGACGGTTTTTTCTATTTCGTGCTGCGCCTCAAGCGCATGATCAAATCCTCGGGCTTCAACGTCTACCCGACGCAGGTGGAGAGCGTGCTGCAGCGCCACCCGGCGGTGGCCGAGGCCTGCGTGGTCGGCGCGCCCGACCCGGCGCAGGTCGAGCGCGTGAAGGCGATCGTGGTGCTCAATGACCCGTCACAGGAGAGCGAGGAAATGAAGCAGGCTTTGATCGCGCACTGCCGCGAGCGGATGATCAAGTGGTCTTGCCCGCGCGAGATCGAGTTCCGGCGCGAGCTGCCCAAGACCCGCGTCGGCAAGATCGATTACCGCGCCCTCAGCGGGGAGCGGCGGGCATGAACGGCGGCGAGCGGCTCGCCGCGGTGCTGGTGGCGCACGGCGTGCCGGCGCTGTTTACGCTGTGCGGCGGACACATCTCGCCGCTGCTGGTCGCGGCCAAGGCGCGCGGCATGCGCGTGGTCGACGTGCGCGACGAGGCCACCGCGGTGTTCGGCGCCGACGCGATCGCGCGCCTCACCGGCACGCCCGGGGTGGCGGCGGTCACGGCCGGGCCGGGCCTGACCAACACCATCACCGCGCTCAAGAACGCGCAGCTCGCGCACTCGCCGCTGGTGCTGATCGGCGGCGCGGCGCCGACCGCGCTGCAGGGGCGCGGCGCATTGCAGGACATCGAGCAGCGCCCGCTGATCGCGCCGCACGTCAAGCTGGTGCGCCAGGTGCGGCGCGTGGTCGACCTCGGCCCGGCGCTGACCGAGGCCTTCGCCGCGGCGCGCGACGGCGTGCCCGGGCCCGTGTTCGTCGAGTGCCCGGTCGACCTGCTGTACGACGAGACGGTCATCCGCCAGTGGTACGCCGAGGCCGCCGGGCGCGGCAAGAGCGTGCCGGAGCGCCTGCTGCGCTGGTACCTGCGTCGCCACGTGGACCGCCTGTTCGAGCGCAGCGCGCAGCCCTCGGTCGTGCGCGCGTTCGAGGTGCGCCTGCCGCGCGCGGGCGAGGGCGTGGTCGGGCGCGCCGCGGCGGCGCTTGCGCGCGCCGAGCGACCGCTGATCGTGGTCGGCAGCCAGGCGCTGGCGCAGGCGGGCAACGCGGCGCGGCTGGCCAAGGCGCTGAGCGAGCTCGGCGCGCCGGTCTACCTGTCCGGCATGGCGCGCGGCCTGCTCGGGCGCGAGCACCCGCTGCACATGCGCCACGCGCGGCGCGAAGCGCTGCGCGCGGCCGACTGCGTGCTGCTCGCAGGCGTGGCCTGCGACTTCCGGCTCGACTACGGGCGCCACATCCGGCGCGCGGCGACGCTGATCGCCGCCAACCGCGGCGCGCGCGAGGCGCGCCTGAACCGCCGGCCCTCGATCGAAGCGCTCGGCGACGCGGGCGAATTCATCGAGCGGCTCGCGGCGCGGGCCGGCGAGCGCGCGCGCCGGCCGGCCTGGATCGACGAGCTGCGCGCGCGCGACGCCGAGCGCGAGGCCGACATCGACGCGCGCGCGGCGAAAACGGGCGAGCACGTCAACCCGGTCGCGCTGTTCCGCGCCATGGACCGGATCGCGGCCGACGACGCCGTGTTCGTCGCCGACGGGGGCGATTTCGTCGCCACCGCGTCCTACATCCTGCGCCCGCGCAGCCCGTTGTCGTGGCTCGACCCGGGCGTGTTCGGCACGCTCGGGGTGGGCGCGGGCTTCGCCCTCGGCGCGGCGCTCGCGCGCCCCGCGTCCGAGCGCTGGCTGCTGTGGGGCGACGGCGCGAGCGGATATGGCCTGGCCGAGCTCGACAGCTTCGTGCGCCACGGCATCCCGGTCATCGCGGTGGTCGGCAACGACGCGAGCTGGGCCCAGATCGCGCGCGAGCAGGAAAAGCTGCTGCACGACGACGTCGGCACCGTGCTCGCGCGCACCGCCTACCACGAGGTCGCGCGCGGCTTCGGCGCCGAGGGCTTCGTGGTCGAGCATCAGCGCGACCTGGAATGGACCTTGCGCCGCGCGCGCGAGACCGCCGCCGCCGGCCGGCCGGTGCTGGTAAACGTCTGGCTCGACAAGACCGACTTCCGCGAAGGCTCGATCTCGATGTGACGCCGGCGGCCCGAATTCGATCCGAATGTTCTCCTTCAAGCTGAAGCGCTCCACGCGCCGCCTGCTGCTGCTGCTCGCGAGCCTGCCCGCGGTGGTGGTGCTGCTCGCGCTGCTGTACATGGCGGGCATGAGCTACCTCGAGCACCGCCCGCGCGGCTTCTGGTTCAGCCTCGAGTGGGCGGCAGAGACGCTCACCACCACCGGCTACGGCGCCGACTCCCGCTGGAGCAGCCCGCTCATGGTGCTGCTGGTGATCGCCGGGCAGTTCCTCGGCGTGTTCCTGGTCTTTCTCGTGGTCCCGATCTATCTGCTGCCGTTTTTCGAGGAGCGCTTCGAGGGACGGCTGCCGAGCGCGCTGCCGGCGCTGGACGGCAGCAAGTGCGTCCTGGTGTACCGCTACGGGCCCGCGGTCGCGATGCTGATCGAAGACCTGGCGCGCTTCGGGCGGCGCGTGGTGGTGCTGGAAGAAGACCGCGACGTCGCACGGCGGCTGCAGGAACGGGGCCTCGAGGTGGTGCACGCCAGCCTCGGCGACGAGTATCTCGACCTCGCTCCGCTGCGCGGCGCGGAGGCGATCGTCGCCAACGGCGAAGACCACGACAATGCCGCGCTGGTGCTGATTGCGCGCGAGCTCGGCTTCGAGGGCCCGATCTTCGCCCTTGTGGACGAGCCGCTGCACCGCCATCCGCTGCAGACTTCCGGCGCGAGCGCGGTCTACACCCCGCGCCACGTGCTGGCGGCGGCGCTCGCGGCCAAGGCGAGCCGGCGCATCCAGCGGCGCGTGAGCGGGCTGCAGCAGATCGGCGACCACGTCACGGTGGCGGAGATGCGCATCCATCCGCAGAGCCGGCTCGCCGGGCGAACGCTGGCCGACCTGCGCGCGCCGGAACGCCTCGGCGTGACGGTGGTCGGGCGCTGGGTGGAAGGCGAGTTCCGGCCCGGGATCTCGGGCCGCGACCGGCTCGAGGCGGGGACCATCATCGTCGCGATCGGCAGCCCCGAGGGCGTGGCGCGCCTGGGCGGGTTCGCGACCCCGCTCAAGCAGGGCGGCAAGATCGTGGTGCTGGGCTACGGCGAGGTGGGGCGCAAGATCGTGGAGTTGCTGCGCGATGCCGGCGAACGCACTACGGTAATCGACGTCGAGCCGTCGCCCGGGGTGGACGTGGTCGGAAACGCCCTCGACCCAGGGGTGCTCGAGCGCGCCGGGGTGCGCGAGGCGAGCGCGGTCGTGCTCGCGCTCAGCAACGACAACGAGGCGCTGTTCGCGGCCACCGTGGTGCGCGACTTTGCGCCCGGGGTGCCGCTGGTGGCGCGCGTCAACCAGGCGCAGACCGTCAAGCGGCTGTACCAAGTCGGGACCGACTTCGCGCTCTCGATCGGCCAGGTCGCGGGCCAGCTGCTCGCCCACCAGATGCTGGGAGAGGAATACGTGAGCCTCGAGCCGACGGTCAAGATCGTCAGGGTCGACGGCTCGGCATTTGCCGGCCAGCATCCTCTTCAAACCAGCCTGCGCGGGCGCGCCGACGTCCTGGTCGTCGCCCTGGAGCGGGCCGGCGCGGTGGTGGTCGAGTTCAGCGACGAGTTCCGCATCGCGCCCGGCGACGCGCTTTACCTGTGCGGCGCGCCGGCTGCGCTCGACGCCTGCTTCGCGCAATTCCCCCTGCTGCGCGCACGGCCTGCCGCGCGCGAGGCGAACGTTTCGGCGCGCGCGGCTGTCTACCCGAAATGAGCGTTGAAACCCGCCGCCTGGCGCTTGCCGCCGTGCTGCTGCTGATTGCCGGCGGCGCAGGGGGCTGGCTGCTCGCGCCCAGCGCGCAGCGGCCCGCCACGCAGGCGCTGCCGGTGCTCGGCAAGGCGCCGCAGTTCCGCGGCCTGACCAACCAGCTCGGCGAGAGCGTCGACTCGAGCCGCTTCGCGGGCAAGGTGCAGGTGGTGACGTTCCTCTTTCCCTACTGCACCACCTACTGCCCGCTCATCGTCGCGCACCTGGCCGGCCTCGAGAGCACCCTCAAGCTCGCGGGCCTGCAGGACCGGGTCGAGGTCGTCGCCTACAACGTCGATCCCGCGGGGACCGGGCCGGCGCAGATGAGGGAATTCCTCCGGCAGTACGGCTGGAACCCGTATGACCCCGGGCTGCAGTTCCTCACCGGCACGCCGCAGGAGATCCACCGCGTCGTCGTCGGCGGCTACCACGTCGCCTACCAGAAAGTCCCGGGCGGCGCGCAGGCGGGCGGCGGACCCGAGCTGACGCCGCAGCCGGAGGTGGTCAACGAGCTCGCGGCCAGGGCGCAGGTCGGCTACGACATCGTGCACAACGACGCGCTCGAAATCGTCGACCCGCAGGGCCGCATCCGCGCGTTCTACGCCCAGGCCGACGTGGTCTCGAACCCGCGCCTGCTGGGCGACGTCGAGTCGCTGCTGCCGCCCCGCTCATGACCCTGCGCATCGGCATCGACCTCGGCGGCACCAAGACCGAGGCCGTCGCGCTCGACGCGTCGGGGCGCGAGGTCTTCCGCAAGCGCGTTGCCACCCCGCGCGGCGACTACCAAGGCACCCTGAGGACGATCGCGTCGCTGGTCGCCGAGGCGGGCGAGGGCAGCGTCGGCGTCGGCATTCCCGGCGCGCTGTCGCAGGCCAGCGGCCTGGTGAAGAACGCGAACTCCACCTGGCTCATCGGCAAGCCGCTGAAGCAAGACCTCGAGCGCGCGCTCGGGCGCGAAGTGCGCATCGCCAACGACGCCAACTGCTTCGCCCTGTCGGAAGCCACCGACGGCGCCGCCGCCGGCGCCGAAGTCGTGTTCGGCGTCATCCTCGGCACCGGCGTCGGCGGCGGCATCGTCGTGCGCGGCCGCATCGTCGAGGGCGCCAACGCCATCGCGGGCGAATGGGGCCACAACCCGCTGCCGCTGCCGCGCGCGGA
>DATIZK010000076.1:0-7263 GCA_035517095.1 Burkholderiales bacterium | reverse complement strand
TCGCCAGGCGCACGAAGTAGCGCAGCGCCGCGTCCTCGGGCGCGCGCCCGAGGCGCTCGAGCACGGCTTCGAGCACGCTTTGCGCGTAGGCGCGCGTCGCCGCCAGACCGGGCAGGGGCAGGTCCCAGCGCGCGTCGTGCGGCACGGCGGAGGAGTCGTACAGCGCGTCTGCCCCTTCGAGCATCGAATCGGCAAGCTCGCCTTCGAGGCGCGTGCGCAGGCACCAGCGCTCCTGGAACCAGGCCACGTGGCCGATTTCCCACAGCGGCGGGTTGACGATCGCGAGCCTGGGGCCGAGCAGGCGCGCCCCGCCCAGGCCGGCGGTGACGCGTGCGCTGCGCGCGCGGCTCGCCATCAGGTCGCGCGCGAGGGCCGCCGCATCCAGGCCGGGATCGACTAACATCCTGCGAAGTCTAGCGAACTGCGACGATGGCGAGAATCTCGATCGTTACGCCGGCCAGGCCCGGCAGCCGCAACGGCAACCGCCATACCGCGCAGCGCTGGGCGGCGTTCGCGCGCTCCCTCGGGCACCGCGTCGCGCTCGGCACCGAGTGGGACGGGCGCGCCTGCGACCTGCTGATCGCGCTGCACGCGCGCCGCAGCCACGCCTCGGTCGAGCGCTACCGCGCCGCCCACCCGCGCGCGCCCTTGGTGGTGGCGCTCACCGGCACCGACCTGTACCGCGACCTGCCGGCCTCGGCCGAGGCGCGCCGCTCGCTCGAGCTCGCCGACCGGCTGGTCGTGCTACAGCAGGAGGCCCGGCGGGCGCTGCCCGCGCGGCTGCGGCCCAAGGTGCGCGTGATCTACCAGTCGGCCGACACGCTGCTGCGCGCGGCGCCGCCGCGCGGGCGCTTGCGCGTCCTGGTAAGCGGCCACCTGCGCGAGGAAAAGGACCCCTTCCGCGCCGCCGCCGCGCTCGAGCAGCTGCGCGGGCCGCAAGGAGTGGAGGTGGTCCAGCTCGGCGCCGCGCTCGATCCCGGCATGGAGGCGCAGGCGCGCGCATGGACGGCAAAGGAGCCGCGCTACCGCTGGCTCGGCGCGCGCAGCCATCCGCGCGCGCTCGAGTGGATCGCGCGCAGCCACCTGCTGGTGGTGAGCTCGGCGATGGAAGGCGGCGCGAACGTGATCGCCGAGGCCGCGCGCATCGGCACCCCGGTGCTCGCCTCGCGCATCGCCGGCAACCTCGGCATGCTCGGGCGCGGCTACCCCGGCTACTTCCCCTTCGGCGACGAGCGCGCGCTCGCGCGCCTGATCGAGCGCGCCGCGCGCGAGCCCGCCTACTACGCACGCCTGACGCGCGCGCTGCGCGCACGCCGGCCGCTGTTCGCCCCCGCCGCCGAGCGCGCCGCGCTCCGCGCGCTGCTGCGCGAGCTTCTGCCGCAATAGGGTATCTTCGCGTCCGTGTCCCCGATCATTTCCGTCGCCAGGCTGTCGAAGACCTACGCCTCCGGCTTCCGGGCGCTGAAGAACGTCGACCTGGAGATCAGGCGCGGCGAGATCTTCGCCCTGCTGGGGCCGAACGGCGCCGGCAAGACGACGCTGATCGGAACGATCTGCGGCCTGGTGCGGCCGAGCGAAGGCACGATCCTGGTCGACGGCCACGACATCGTCACCGAGTACCGCGCGACGCGCTCGCTGATCGGCCTGGTGCCGCAGGAGCTGACCACCGATGCGTTCGAGTCGGTGTGGGGCACGGTGAGCTTCAGCCGCGGCCTGTTCGGCAAGGCGCCGAACCCGGCCCACATCGAGAAGGTGCTGCGCGCGCTTTCTCTGTGGGACAAGAAGGACAACAAGATCATCACGCTCTCGGGCGGCATGAAGCGGCGCCTGCTGATCGCCAAGGCGCTGTCGCACGAGCCGCGGGTGCTGTTCCTGGACGAGCCGACCGCGGGCGTGGACGTCGAGCTGCGGCGCGACATGTGGCAGCTGGTGCGCTCGTTGCGGGAAGGCGGCGCGACGATCATCCTCACCACGCACTACATCGACGAGGCCGAGGAGATGGCCGACCGCATCGGCGTGATCAACAAGGGCGAGATCATCCTGGTCGAGCACAAGGATGAGCTGATGCGCAAGCTCGGCAGGAAGCAGTTGACGCTGCAGCTGCAGTCGCCGCTCGAGCGGATCCCGCCCAGGCTGGCGCGCCACAACCTGGTGCTCGGCGCCGGCGGCGGCGAGATGATCTACACCTACGACGCGCAGGCCGACCGCGACGGCATCGCCTCGCTGCTGCGCGACCTGGCGGGCTCGGGCATCGCGTTCCGCGACCTCAACACGAGCCAGAGCTCGCTCGAGGACATCTTCGTCGACCTGGTGAGCGAGCGCCGATGAACCTGAACGCGATCCGCGCGATCTACAAGTTCGAGATGGCGCGCACCCGGCGCACGATCATGCAGAGCGTGGTCTCGCCGGTGATCTCGACCTCGCTCTACTTCGTGGTCTTCGGCGCCGCCATCGGCTCGCGCATCCAGCACGTGGAAGGGGTCAGCTACGGCGCCTTCATCGTGCCCGGGCTGATCATGCTGTCGCTGTTGACGCAGAGCATCTCCAACGCCTCGTTCGGCATCTACTTCCCGAAATTCACCGGCACCATCTACGAGCTGCTCTCGGCGCCGGTGTCCTACCGCGAGATCGTGCTGAGCTACGTCGGCGCGGCGGCCACCAAGTCGATCGCGCTCGGCCTGATCATTCTCGCCACCGCATCGCTGTTCGTGCCGCTGCGCATCGAGCATCCGCTGTGGATGATCCTGTTCCTGGTGCTGACCGCAGTGACCTTCAGCCTGTTCGGCTTCATCGTCGGCATCTGGGCCGACGGTTTCGAGAAGCTGCAGCTCATCCCGCTGCTGATCGTCACTCCGCTTACCTTCCTGGGCGGCAGCTTCTACTCGATCCACATCCTGCCGCCGGTATGGCAGACCGTGACCCTGTTCAACCCGGTGGTCTATCTGATCAGTGGTTTCCGCTGGAGCTTCTACGGCCTGGCGGACGTGAGCGTCGCGGTGAGCCTGGGCATGACGCTCGTTTTCCTCGCCGCATCGCTCGCGGTGGTGGCGTGGATTTTCCGCACCGGCTACCGGCTCAGGACCTGAGCGTGTCGCATCCCCTGCCCGCCCTGTCGCTGCTCGAGACGCGCGTGCTCGGCACCCTGGTCGAGAAGGAGCGCAGCGTGCCGGATTCGTATCCGCTCACGCTGAACGCGCTGGTGTCCGGCTGCAACCAGAAGACCAGCCGCGACCCGGTGCTGCAGGCGGGCGAGACCGAAGTCCAGGCGGCGATCGACAGCCTCAAGCGCGGCAACCTGGTGATCGAATCGAGCGGCGGGCGCGTGCCGCGCTATGCGCACAACCTGGAGCGCGTGCTGCAGGTGCCGACCCAGTCGGGGGCGCTGCTCGCCGCGCTCATGCTGCGCGGGCCGCAGACCGCGGGCGAGCTGCGCATCGCCTGCGATCGGCTGCACCGCTTCGCCGACATCTCGGCGGTGCAGGGATTCCTGGAGGAGCTCGCGGCCCGGCCCGCCGGCGCGCTGGTGGTCGAGCTGCCGCGCCTGCCGGGTGCGAGGGAAAACCGCTGGGCCCACCTGCTGAGCGGGACGCCGCCGGCGCAGCCGCGGGCGGCGCAGGACTCCGCCACGGGCGAGGTCGCCGCGCTCAGAGCCGACGTCGCCCGGCTCGAGGACGAGGTCAGGGAGTTGCGCAAGCTCGTCGGCCGCCTGGCGGCGAAATAGCTATCTCTTGTGCATCTGCTGCATGCGGCGCACGAGCTGGGCCGCCTGCGCCACGCCCTTGGTATAGAGCTCGGGATAGTCGGTGCGCAGCACGTACCATTCGCGCACCTTGAGCTGGTCGAGCTCGCGGTCCAGGCCGTAGGGCTCGCGGATGCGGGAGGCGACCTCGAGCTGCGACGTGAGCAGCTCCTCGAGCCGGTTGCCCAGCGCTTTCTGCAGCCGGCGGTAGCCCGGCAGCAGGCGCCCGACGCCCTGCAGCGCATGCGGCTCGCTCACCTCGGAGGCCTGCAGCGCATCGCGCATCGAGCCGGCCTGGCGCACCGCGCGCGCGGCGCTTTCGCACACCGCTTCGAACGTCTTCAGCGCGTTGGCCTGGTCGGAGCCGCTCGGAATCATCGCGCGCCAGTCTACGCCGCCGCGCCGCGCGCGCGAAGGGCAAACTGCCGCCGCGCCGCGCGCTATCTGTGCTGCCCCTCCGCCTTCAGCGTCTCCTGCACCTTGGGCCGGGCCGCGATGCGCGCCACATAGGCTTTGATGTTCGGCCACTTGCCGAGATCGATCTTGTGCAGCGTGGTCCAGTTGAGGACCGTGAACAGGTAAGCGTCCGCGGCGGTGAAGCGCTCGCCCATGGCATAGGCCTTGCCCTCGAGCATCTTCTCCAGCGCGTTCAGGCGCCGCTCGATCACGCCGAGCTGGACCTGCCTCATCTCGGGCGTCAGCCTAGGATTGAACAGCGCGCCGATCTGCTTGTGCACCTCGGTCGCGGCGAAGTTCAGCCATTCCATCTCGCGGTAGCGCTCGCGCGTGCCGCAGCGCGGCACGAGCCCGGACTCGGGCTTCTGGTCCGCGAGGTACTGGCAGATGACCCCGACTTCGGTCAGGACTTCGCCGTCGTCCAGCTCGAGCGCCGGGACATAGCCCTTGGGATTGATCGCCCAGTAGTCGCCGCCGCCCTCGGTCTTCTTCTCCGCAATGTTGACCTTGACCAGATCGAACGCGTGCCCCGCTTCGCGCGCGACGATATGCGGCGCCATCGAGCAGGCGCCCGGCGAGTAGTAGAGCTTCATGGCTGCTTCCTTTAGGTGGTTGAGTGCGAGCGTTCGGTCCGGTTGCGGCTCATGACCTGGCGTAGGCGCGCACCCGGTTGCCGCCTGAGGCTTTCGCGGCGTAGAGCGCCTTGTCCGCCTCCTGGAACAGGCCTTCCTCGGTCTGCCCGGCGCCGGGCACCGCCGACGTGTAGCCCGCGCTGATCGACAGCTTGCGCGCGCCGGGGTAGACGATCTGCAGCTCGGCGACGTCGTCCCTGACCGCGTGCGCGATCCTGCCCGCGCCGGCCAGGTCGGTGTTGCCCAGGATCAGCGCGAACTCGTCGCCGCCGACGCGCGCCGCAAGGTCGGTCGCCCTGCGCGCGTAAGCCGCCAGGACGGCGCCTACGCTTACCAGGCAGCGGTCGCCCGCGATGTGCCCGAGCGAGTCGTTGTATTCCTTGAAGCCGTCGAGGTCGAACGCGACCAGGCCGACCGGGGACTTGTTGCGCGCGCCGCGCCGCATCTCCTCGCCCAGGAAGCGGCTGAACTGGCGCCGGTTGGCAAGGCCGGTCAGCGCGTCGTGCAGCGCAAGGTGCTCGGCGTGCTCCTCCGCCAGCTTGCGCTGGGTGATGTTGTGGTGCGACAGGACGAACAGTCCGCCCGGGCCGCCCTGCAGCGCGGCGGCGCGCATCACGAACCAGCGTTTCTCGTGCGGGCCGTGGCAGGGATACTCGAGCCGGAACTCGGCCCGCGCGCCGGCGATGACCTCGGCGATGCCGCGCGCCGCCTCCGCGGCGAGCGCGTCGCCGCCCGCGGCCGAGGCGCGCAGCACCTGCAGGTAGTTGCGGCCCGCGCCGGCCGCATCGGGCGCAAGCCCGTTGTCGCTCCCGAACCGGATCCAGGCGCGGTTCACGTCGACGATCTCGCCCGCCGCGTCGATCACCGCGAGCTGCTCTTCCAGCGAGTCCACGATCAGCGCGCCGAGCGCGGCCCGCTCGAGCACCGGCGGGCTCACGCGTTCAGCCCGGCCAGCACGCGCAGGTGCTGCACCACCGAGCGCCCGAGCGCCGAGAGCGCGTAGCCGCCCTCGAGCAGCGAGACGATGCGCCCGCCGGCGCTGCGCTCGGCGACCGCCTTGACCTGCTCGGTGACCCAGCCGTAGTCCGCGTCCTTGAGCGCGAGCATTGCCATGTCGTCCTCGGCGTGGGCGTCGAAGCCGGCGGAGAAGATCACCAGCTGCGGCTCGAAAGCCTCGAGCGCCGGCAGCCAGGCCTCGCTCACCGCCTCGCGAAAGGCCTTCGAGCCGCTGCCCGCGGCGAGCGGCACGTTGACCATGTTCGGCGCCCGGTCCTCGGTGCCCGAGTACGGATAGAACGGGTGCTGGAAGGTCGACACCATCAGCACGTTGTCGTCGTGCGCGAAGATGTCCTCGGTGCCGTTGCCGTGGTGCACGTCGAAGTCGACGATCGCCACCCGCTCGAGGCCGTGCGCGTGCACCGCATGGCGTGCCGCGACCGCGACGTTGTTGAAGATGCAGAAGCCCATCGGCCGCGCGCGGCAGGCATGGTGGCCGGGCGGGCGCACGCTGCAAAACGCGTTCTCGACCTCGCCCTTGAGCACCAAGTCGGTGGCGAGCACCGCCGCGCCCGCGGCGCGCAGCGCCGCTTGCAGGCTGTAGGGGTTCATCGCGGTGTCCGGGTCGAGGTGCACCGTGCCGTGCGCGGGCGAGGCGTCGCGGATCGCGCGCACGTAGTCGAGCGGGTGCACGCGCGCGAGCTGCTCGTCGGTCGCGAGCGGCGCCTCGTGGCGCGCGAGGTACTGCGCCACGCCGGAGGCGATCAGCTGGTCCTCGATCGCGGCGAGCCGCTCGGGGCACTCCGGGTGCTGCGCGCCCATGTCGTGCTTGAGGCAGTCCGGGTGGGTGATGAAAGCCGTCGTCATGCGTGCATTCCGTCACGGAATCTTAGCCGAATCCGCGCCGCCGCTGGGGCATCGGCGCGAGGGCTTTCGAGTACAATCGGCGCGTGCTGCTGAAACCACAGTTCCTCAAGGATCCGAACGCGCCGATCGAGCGCGTGCTCGAGGCCGCCGGGCGCGTGATCCTGGGCAAGGAGCCGCAGCTGCGCCTGGCGCTGGCCTGCCTGCTGGCACGCGGCCACCTGCTGATCGAGGACCTGCCCGGGGTCGGCAAGACAACCCTCGCGCTGGTGCTGGCGCGCTCGCTCGGGCTGCAGTTCCAGCGCATCCAGTTCACCAGCGACATGCTGCCGGCCGACATCGTCGGCGTGTCGGTCTACGACCGCGGCAGCGGCGCGTTCATATTCCATCCCGGGCCGATCTTCGCCCAGGTGATCCTGGCCGACGAGGTCAACCGCGCCACGCCCAAGACCCAGAGCGCGCTGCTCGAGGCGATGGAGGAGCACCAGGTCACCACCGAAGGCGAGACGCGCAAGCTCCCCGAGCCCTTCTTCGTGATCGCCACGCAGAACCCGACCGAGCAGGTCGGCACGTTTC
>DATIZK010000075.1:0-37599 GCA_035517095.1 Burkholderiales bacterium | reverse complement strand
CTGTGGCGCCGGGTGTTTGCCGGCGATCACGACATTGACGTAATGGCGGCTGCGCAGACAGTGGTCCATCACCGACAACAGGCAGTTTGCATCCGGCGGAAGGTAGATGCGCACAACCTCGGCCTTCTTGTTCGCCACGTGGTCGATGAAGCCGGGATCCTGGTGGGTGAATCCATTGTGGTCCTGGCGCCAGACGTGCGACGCGAGCAGATAGTTGAGCGAGGCGATCTTGGGCCGCCACGGCATGCGGGCGGTGACCTTGAGCCACTTGGCGTGCTGGTTGAACATCGAATCGATGATGTGGATGAACGCCTCGTAGCAGTTGAACAGCCCGTGCCGCCCGGTGAGCAGGTAGCCCTCGAGCCAGCCCTCGCACTGGTGCTCGCTCAGCATCGAGTCGAGCACGCGGCCGCTGGGCGCGAGAAACTCGTCGTCCGGCACCGTCCGCGCGTCCCATTGCCGGTTGGTCGCTTCGAATACCGCGCCCAGGCGGTTGGACAGCGTTTCGTCCGGACCGAACAGGCGGAAATTGCGCTGCTCGGCGTTTAGCTTCGCCACGTCGCGCAGGAAGCGGCCGAGCACGAGCGTGTCGCCGATGCCGGGCGCGCCCGGCGCGGGCACGCTCTCCGCGTAGTCGCGGAAATCCGGCATGCGAAGCTCGCGCAGCAGCAAGCCGCCGTTGGCGTGCGGATTGGCGCCCATGCGCCGCTCGCCCTTGGGCGCGAGCTCCGCCAGCTCGGGCTTGAGGCGCCCCCGCTGGTCGAACAGCTCCTGCGGCCGGTAGCTCCTGAGCCAGTCTTCCAGCAGCTTGAGGTGTCCGGGATGGGTCTCCGGGTCGGCCAGCGGCACCTGGTGCGCGCGGAAAGTGCCTTCGACCGGCAGGCCGTCGACGACCTTGGGGCCGGTCCAGCCCTTGGGCGAATTGAGCACGATCATCGGCCAGCGCGGCCGCGTGAGGTTGCCGCGCTCGCGGGCGTCGTGCTGGATTTCCCGGATTCGCTCCACCACCGTGTCGAGCGTCGCGGCCATCGCCTGGTGCATCGCCTCGGGCTCGTGGCCCTCGACGAAGTGCGGCGTCCAGCCGTAGCCGCGCAGCAGCTGCTCGAGCTCCTCGCGCTCGATGCGCGCGAGCACGGTCGGGTTGGCGATCTTGTAGCCGTTCAGGTGCAGGATGGGCAGCACCGCGCCGTCGCTCGCGGGATTGAGGAACTTGTTGGAATGCCACGACGTGGCGAGCGGCCCGGTCTCCGCCTCCCCGTCGCCGACGACGCAGGCGACGATCAGCCCCGGATTGTCGAACACCGCGCCGAACGAATGGCTGAGCGAATAGCCCAGCTCGCCGCCCTCGTGGATCGAGCCCGGGCATTCGGGCGAGGCGTGGCTCGGAATGCCGCCGGGAAAAGAGAACTGGACGAACAGGCGCCGCAGCCCCTCCTCGTCCTGGCTGACGTTGGGATAGATCTCGCTGTAGGTCCCCTCGAGATAGGTGTTGCCCACCACCGCCGGTCCGCCGTGCCCGGGCCCGGAGACGTAGATCATGTCGAGGTCGTACTTCTTGATCACCCGGTTCAGGTGCGCGTAGATGAAGTTCTGCCCCGGCGTGGTGCCCCAGTGACCGAGCAGCATGTGCTTCACGTCTTCGAGCTTCAGCGGCCGCTTCAGCAGCGGATTGTCGTAGAGGTAGATCTGGCCGACCGACAGGTAGTTGGCGGCGCGCCAGTAAGCATCGATTTTTTGCAGCAGGTCCGGGGAAAGGGGTTTCGGGTTCACGGCTCGCGTCTCCTTCTTTCGCTTTCAGCAGTGCTTCCGCCTGCTAGGTGCCGAGCTCTTGCAGCGTGCGCAGGTACGTGATCATGTCCTCGCGGCTGAGCATTCCGACCACCTGGTGCTCGTTCATGACTGGCAGTTGGTTGACTCCCTCGCGATCCATTAGTTCGAGGGTCGGCCACAGTTCGGCATCCGGCGCGACGCGTTTGACCCGATCGAGCGGGAGCATCGCCTGCGAAACGGTGGTCCTTCCCCAGTCGGAACGCGGGAGCTCCTTTATCCGGTGCAGGGTGATCAGGCCGACGCTGTCCTGTGCGCGCATGACGAGGAAGCTACGGCGCCCGCTGCCGAGGATGTGCTCGTCCACCAGCTGTTGCAGCGTCAGGTCGGCCGGGACGCTCACGCCCGGGCTGCTCATGGCCTGCTTCACCGTGTGCCGGGCCAACAGAGCTTGCACCGTCATCTGCTGCGCTTCCGCGGTCGCGGCGTTGTCGAGAAACCAGCCGATGAAGGCGATCCACAAGCCGCCGCCGAAGTTGCCGTTCAAGACCTGCCACGCACCGACAAACATGAACAGGAAGCCGAAAAACCGGCCC
Source organism: Burkholderiales bacterium (assembly GCA_035517095.1). Taxonomy (GTDB): domain Bacteria; phylum Pseudomonadota; class Gammaproteobacteria; order Burkholderiales; family SG8-39; genus DAHVFK01. The sequence goes on along the minus strand of DATIZK010000075.1, from coordinate 35,236 downwards.
ACGTTGGCGGCGATGAGCGTGGCGCGACGCAGGTCCTTGGTGACCGCCCAGACCACCGCCCGGAACACGCGCCCGCCGTCGAGCGGAAAACCGGGTATCAGGTTGAACAGCACCAGCGCGAAGTTGATGTAGGCCAGGTATTTTGCCAGGCCCCACAAGGGCTCGATCGCGGCGAATGCCGGCTTGAGCAGCGTGAACAGTAGCGCCAGGCCCAGGCTCACCATCGGACCGGCGAGCGCGATCATGAACTCCGCCATCGGACCCGGCGGCTTGGTGCCGATCTGGGCCACGCCGCCGAAGATGAACAGCGTGATGCTGCGCACCGGGATCCTGTAGCGCAGCGCGACCACCGAATGCCCGAGCTCGTGCAGCAGCACGCTGACGAAGAGCATGATCGCCGTGACCGCGCCCATGAACCAGTACAACAGCAGCGGCCAGTTGTTGAACTCGGCGGGATAGTAGCTGCTCGCCAGCATCCAGGTCAGCAGCGCAAAAATCAGGAACCAGGAGTAGTCCAGTCCGATGGCAATCCCCATGATCGTTCCCAGCGGCACGTTTTTGCGGGTCATGGTCGCCTCGCCACGAGAATGGCGCTGGCGCGCCCGCCCAGCCGGTAGGCGTGCGGATCGTCCAGCGGCGGTTCTTCGCCCGCCGCGAACAGGTCTCTCGGCGCTGCGCGCGACGTGTCGACACCCAGATGCCAGCGCGCCCCGGCCGGAGGCGGCAGCAAGCCGAAATCGACCGCTTCGGTGCCGGAATTGAACACGAAGCAAAGGGCGTCCCGCCCGTCTTCATGGATCAGGCAGGCGAACTGCTTCGCTTGCGGGTTTGCCCACTCGGGCGATCCCCCCTGCGGGCCGAACCAGGAGATCTCGGCGTCGGTGTAGAACTGCTCCTTGCTCAGAATCGGATGCGCACGGCGAAAGGCGATCATGCCGCGCGCGAAGCGGTGGATCTCCCGCTGCGGCGCGAGATAGGTCCAGTCATACCAGCTCGTTTCGTTGTCCTGGCAGTAGGCGTTGTTGTTGCCGCGCTGCGTGCGGCGAAACTCGTCTCCTCCGAGAAGCATCGGCACTCCGCGCGAGATCATCAAGGTCAGCAGGAAATTCTTGATCTGCCTCCTGCGCAGCGCCTCGACGGCGGCATCGGTTGCCTCGCCTTCGGCGCCGTAGCTCTCGCTCAGGTTGGCGTCGGACCCGTCGTGGTTGTTTTGCCCGTTCGCTTCGTTGTGCTTGGCGCGGTAGCTCACCAGGTCGTTTAGGGTGAAGCCGTCGTGGCAGGTGACGAAATTGATGCTGCCCTCCGGGCCCTTGCCGGACGCGGCGTAGATGTCGGCGCTGCCGCAGATGCGGCTGGCGAACAGGCCCAGCATGCCGTCGTCGCCGCGCCAGAAGCGCCGCACGTCGTCGCGGTAGCGGCCGTTCCACTCCGCCCAGCGGCGCTCGGAGAAGCTGCCGACCTCGTACGCCCCGGCGGCGTCCCATGCCTCGGCGATGATCTTCACGTCCCTCAGGATCGGGTCCTCGGCGATACGCTCGAGCAGCGGCGCATTGGCCAGCAGCCGCCCGCTGCCGTCGCGGCCCAGGATCGACGCGAGGTCGAAGCGGAACCCGTCCACGTGCATCTCCAGCACCCAGTAGCGCAGCGCGTCGAGGATGTGATTGCGCACCACGGGATGGTTGGCATTGATGGTATTGCCGGTTCCCGTGTCGTCGACGTAGTGGCGCTTGTCGTCCTGCAGCGTGTAGTAGATCGCGTTGTCGATCCCGCGCAGGCACAGGGTCGGGCCCAGTTCGTCGCCCTCCGCGGTGTGATTGAACACGACATCCAGGATCAGTTCGATCCCGGCGCGATGGAGCGCCTGCGCCATCTGCTTGAACTCCAGCTGCTGCTGGCCCAGGCCTCCCGCGCTGCTGTAGGAAGCCTTCGGCGCGAAGAACACCACGGGGTCGTAGCCCCAGTAATTGCTCAGTCGCTTGCCCGTGCGCGGATCGATGCCCGGTGCCTCGCGATCGTTGAACTCGAACACCGGCATCAATTCGACCGCCGTGACGCCCAGATCCTGCAGGTAGGGAATCTTTTCCATCAGGCCGCGGTAGCTGCCGGGATGCTCGACGCCGGAGCTGGCATGAACCGTGAAGCCGCGAACGTGCGTCTCGTAGATCACGGTCTTCGACCAGGGGTGTCGAGGCGGCCGGTCGTCGTGCCAATCGAAGTGGTGGTGAGTGAATACGCATTTGGGCATGGCGGCGGCGTCATCGAGCTCCGAGCGGACCAGGTCGCGCTCGGGCGCCGAGGGGTCGTAGCCGCGCGCCGGGGCGAAATCCCAGTCGGCTAACGGTGCGATCGCGGTCGCACAGGGATCGAGCAGCAGCTTGCTGAAATTGAATCGATGTCCTGCCTGAGGCTGGTACGGCCCGTCCACCCGGTAGGCATAGAGCTGGCCGGGGCGAATTCCCTCCACCCAGACGTGCCACACGTCGCCGGTGCGGTTGCGCGCGGGATCGAGATCGATCGCCCGCGCCGGGGTTGCGTCTGCGGCCCGATCGAACAACTCCAGCCGCACGCGGGTGGCATGACGGCTGAAGAGGGAGAAGTTGACGCCGGTCCCGTCTTCATGCGCTCCCATGGGCAGCGCCACGCCCCTACGCAGCGCGCTGCGCTCGATGCCGTGCGCGCCGGGTCGTTTCAGCGCTGCCACAGGATCGGCGCGGCTTCGAGCGGAATCGCCACGCCGTCGCGCCGCGGGATCATTCGCGGCGTGTAATCCGTCGCCGGTCGCGCCGCCGCCACCTCGGCGTGATAGGCGTAGCCGTTTGCCGCGCCCAGAAGCCGCCGCACGCGCTTCATCTCCACCCGCTCCGCTGCGCCGCCGTCGACGCCGTCGGCATACAGCTCGACCCGCACCGCGTCCGGGTCGAGCTCATCGAGGTAGGCCTGGACCTCGAATACGTGTTGCGCTCCGCCGCGCTGGACCTTTGCCTCGCCGAAGCGCAGCGCGCCCCATTGCTCGCGCAGCGCGTGCTGCCATTCAACCAGCTTGGCGCCGCTCGCGCCCTTGCCGGCGGCGCGCGCGCCGTAAGCCGACGCCGCCGGCAGGTAGTACTGCTCGGTGTATTCGCGCACCGCGCGGCCGGCGGAAAAGCGCGGCGTCAGGCGCGCCATGCTCTCGCGCATGCGCGCCACCCAGGCGCCGGGGATGCCCTGCTCGTCGCGGGCATAGAACTCGGGGATCACCTTGCGCTCGAGCAGGTCGTACAGCGCCTCGGCTTCGGCCGCGTCCCAGGCCGGGTCGTCGCCATGTTCCCGCCCGTCGCCCAATGCCCAGCCAAGCTCGGGCGCGTAGGCCTCCGCCCACCAGCCGTCCAGCTCCGAGAGGTTGATGCCGCCGTTGACCAGCACCTTCATGCCGCTGGTGCCGCAGGCTTCCCAGGGGCGGCGCGGCGTGTTGAGCCAGACATCGACCCCCTGCACCAGGTGCTCGGTCAGCAGCATGTCGTAGTCGCTTAGGAAGATCGCGTGCGGGCGCACTTCGGGCCGGCGGATGAACTGCATCCACTGCCGGATCAGCGCCTGGCCCGCCTGGTCCGCCGGGTGGGCCTTGCCGGCCATGATGAGCTGCACCGGGCGCTGCGCGTTGCTCAGCAGGCGCAGCAGCCGGTCCGGGTCGTGCAGCAGCAGGTTCGGCCTCTTGTAGGTCGCGAAGCGGCGCGCAAAGCCCAGCGTCAAGCGGTCGGGCTCGAACAGATGCTTCGCGCCCTCGATCGCCTCCGGCGCCGCGCCCGCGGCCGCGAGCTGGCGCGACAATCGCGCGCGCGCGTATTCGACCAGTGACCTGCTCGCGGCGGTTCGAAATTTCCACAGCTCCGCGTCGGAGACCCGCCGCATGTCCTGCTCCAGGCTTGCGCTCGTCTCCAGCCAGCGGTCCTTGCCGCAGGCTTTGGTCCACAGCTCATCGGCCGGGGCCGAGTCCCAGGTCGGCACGTGGATGCCGTTGGTCACGTGTCCGACGGGAACTTCGTCCTCGGGCCAGCGCGCGAAAAGCGGCCCAAACAGCTGCCGGCTCACCTTTGCGTGCAGGCGGCTCACGCCGTTCACCGCGCCGCTGCCCCGGATCGCCAGATAGGCCATGTTGAAGTCTTCCGCCGCGTCGTCCGGATTGCGCCGCCCCAGGGCGAGCAGATCGCGCAGGGCGATGTGGAGCCTCTGCTCGGCGTAGCCGCCGAGGTATTGTTCGATCAGGGCCGGAGCGAAACGATCGAAGCCGGCGGCCACCGCGGTGTGGGTCGTGAACAGGTTCCCCGCCCGCGTGGCGGCCAGCGCGACCTCGAACGGCTGCGCATTGTCGTGCATGAAATCGCGCGCGCGCTCGAGCACCGCAAACGCCGCGTGTCCCTCATTCAGATGGCAGACTTGCGGCCGCAGGCCGAGCGCGGCGAGCAGCCGCCAGCCTCCGATGCCGAGCAGCAGCTCCTGCTTCAGGCGCAGCTCCAGCCCGCCGCCGTAGAGCTCGCTGGTGATGCCGCGGTGCGCGGGGTAGTTCGCCGCGTCGTTGCTGTCGAGCAGATAAAGCTTGACCCTGCCGACCCGGACCTCCCACGCGCGCAGCCAGACCGAGTATCCCGGCAGGGCGATCTCCAGCCGCAGCCACTCGCCGTTCGCCCCGCGCAAGGGCGTGATCGGCAGCTGTCCCGGATCGTTGTAGGGAAACAGCGCCTGCTGCATCCCGTCCCGGTCGATCGTTTGGTGGAAATAGCCCTGCTGGTAAAGCAGCCCCACCCCGACCACCGGCACGCCCAGGTCGCTGGCGGCCTTGAGCTGGTCTCCCGCCACGTTGCCCAGCCCGCCCGAGTAGATCGGCAGCGCCTCGCTCAGCATGAATTCCATGCTGAAGTACGCAACGCAGCTCAGCGGAGATTGCGCATGGCTGCGCTGAAACCAGGCCGGCGCCTGCGCCGCATCGCGCCTCGCCTGCGCCACCTGGGCGACCTTGTCGCGGAAAGCGGGCGCGGCCAGCTCGCGCTCGAGCTTCTCGCGCGACACCGTCTGCAGCACTACCCATGGGTTGTGCGTGAGCTCCCACAGCACCGGATCGAGCTGGCGCCAGATCTGGTCGGTGGCGTGATTCCACGCCGAACGCATGTCCAGCGCCAGCTCGGTCAGGGTGTCGAATTCCTTCTGCTCGCTCATCGACTCTCTTTCAGCGCGGCGCCGACGATGGACTGCGCTTCGGCCTGGATGCGGCGCAAATGATCCGCATCGCGGAAGCTCTCGGCGTAGATCTTGTAGATGTCTTCGGTGCCGGACGGGCGCGCCGCGAACCAGCCGCTTTTGGCGATGACCTTCAAGCCGCCGATCGGCGCGTCGTTGCCCGGGGCGCGGGTGAGGATGGCCTCGATCTTCTCGCCCGCCAGCTCGGCGGACTTGATCTGCTGCGGCGAGAGCCTGGCCAGCGTTCTTTTCTGCGCCGGGGTGGCCGGTGCGTCCAGGCGATCGTATACCGGCGCCCCGAACTCGCGCTCGAGCTCGCGGTAGATTTCGGCCGGATCGCGGCCCATGCGCGCCGTGACCTCCGCCGCCAGCAGGGCCGGGACGATGCCGTCCTTGTCCGTCGTCCACACGCTGCCGTCCAGGCGCACGAACGCGGCGCCGGCGCTTTCTTCGCCGCCGAAGCCGAGCGAGCCGTCGAGCAGCCCGTCGACGAACCACTTGAAGCCGACCGGGACCTCGTACAGCCTGCGCCCGAGCTTCGCCGCCACGCGGTCGATCATCTGGCTGCTCACCAGCGTCTTGCCGACCGCCGCATCCTTGCGCCACTTCGGCCGGTGCTGGAACAGGTAGAAGATCGCCGCCGCAAGGTAATGGTTCGGCGGCAGCAGGCCGGCGCTGCGGCTGACGATGCCGTGCCGGTCGTGGTCGGTGTCGCAGGCGAAAGCGACGTCGAAACGGTCCTTGAGGCCGATCAGGCCATGCATGGCGTAAGGCGAGGACGGGTCCATGCGGATGCGGCCGTCCCAGTCTAGCGTCATGAAGCGGAAGGTCGGGTCGACCGCTTCGTTTACCACCGTGAGGTTCAAGCCGTAGCGCGCGGCGATCCGGCCCCAGTAGTGCACGCCGGCGCCGCCGAGCGGATCGACGCCCAGCCGCAGCTTCGCGCCGCGGATCGCGTCCATGTCGAGGATGCTGCCGAGGTCGCCCACATAGGCAGACAGAAAGTCGTGCCGATGCGTCGTGGCGGCGCGCTGCGCCTTTGCGTGCGCGATTCGCTTCACGCCCTGCAGGCCGCCTTGAAGCAGCGCGTTGGCCGCTTGCTCGATCCACTTCGTGGCCTCGTTGTCCGCCGGCCCGCCGCTGGGCGGGTTGTACTTGAAGCCGCCGTTGTCGGGCGGGTTATGCGACGGCGTGATGACGATGCCGTCCGCCAGGCCCGTGCTGCGCCCGCGGTTGTAACCGAGGATCGCATGCGAGATCACCGGCGTGGGCGTGTACTCGTCCTTGTCCGCGAGCATGACTTGGACCCCGTTGGCCGCGAGCACCTCGAGCGCGCTGGCGCAGGCCGGCACCGACAGCGCATGCGTGTCGATGCCGAGGTAGAGCGGCCCGTCGACCTTCCGCCCCTTGCGGTAATCGCAGATCGCCTGCGCGATGGCGAGCACGTGGCGCTCGTTGAACGAGTTCTCGAACGCGCAGCCGCGATGCCCCGAGGTGCCGAACGCGACCTGCTGCGCCGGCACGGACGGATCCGGAACGCCGGTGTAGTAGGCCGTGACGAGCCGGGGCACGTCGACCAGCAGGTCCGGCGTGGCCGGCTTGCCCGCCAAGGGACTTGGCTTCATGAGCGCAGAGCCTATCGAACCCCGCCCCGCCGCCTGTTGCGCTCGATCAAATTGCCGTCTTCGCGCGCGCCTGCTTCGCGGCGTGATACTTGCGCCGGATGTCAGCGAGGTCCACTTGCGCCGGCGGCAGCTTCAGGCCCATGCCTTCCATGGTGGAGACGACGATCTGCGAGATGGCGAGGTCGCGAAACCACTTGTGGTTCGAGGGAATGACGAACCACGGCGCGTGCCTGGTGCTGGTCCGCTCCATCGCCTCTTCGAACGCCTTCACGTACTGCGGCCACAGCTTGCGCTCGCTGTAGTCGGCTTCGCTGATCTTCCAGCGCCGCGCCGGATCGTCCAGCCGCTGCTTGAAGCGCGCGAGCTGCTCCTCGGGGCTGATGTGCAGGTAGAACTTGAGGATGCGCGTGCCGTTGCGGTCGAGCATCTTCTCGAAATCGTTGATCAGCTCGTAGCGCCTGCGCCAGACCGGCTTCGGCACCAGCTTGTGCACGCGCACCACCAGCACGTCCTCGTAATGCGAGCGGTTGAAGATCGCCACCTCGCCCCTGGCCGGTGCGTGCTGGTGCGCGCGCCAGAGGAAATCGTGCGCGGCCTCGTAGCGGGTCGGCTGCTTGAAGCAGGCCACCGAGGTTCCCTGCGGGTTCAGGCCGCCGAACAAATGGCGCACCACGCCGTCCTTGCCGCCGGCGTCGAGCGCCTGCAGCACGATCAGCAGCGATTGCCCGCCATCGGCGTACAGCAGGTACTGCAGCCTGTCCATGCGCGCCACGTCCCGCTCGATCAGCTTCATCGCCTTGCGCTGCGACGCGTGCTTGCCGGTGTACGAAGGGTCGATCCGGGCAAGGCGGACCTTGTTGCCGGGCTCGACGATGAACTTGCCGCGGTAGTCCATGCCCGCTCAGCGCCGGGGCGCCGGTACCGGGTTGTGCCAGCGGCCGTCGGCCGCGATCAGCGCGTCGGCGGCCTTGGGCCCCCAGCCGCCGCGCCGGTAGGGCTGCGCGCGACGGTGATTGCGCAGCACCGGGTCGACCACCGCCCAGGCCGCCTCGACCGCGTCCTCGCGCGTGAAAAGCGCGCCGTTGCCGGCCATGGCGTCGCTTAGGAGCCGCTCGTACGGCGTCTCCTCGCCCGGCTGCTCGTCCAGCAGGTAGAGCTCGCGCTGGTCGCCGATGAAATCCTTGCCGGCGCGCTTGACGCGCGCCGCGAGCGCGACCGCGGAGGCGGGAGAAAGGCGAAAGCGCAGATAGTTGGTGCGGCCGTTCGACGGCGCCGAGTCCTCGAACAGACGCTGCGGCGGCGCCTTGAGCTGGACCAGCACCTCCGCCGCCGATGCGCCGAGGCACTTGCCCGAGCGCAGGTACCACGGCACGCCCTGCCAGCGCCACGAGTCGATCCACAGGCGCAGGGCGCAGAAGGTTTCGACGTCCGAATCCCGCGCCACGCCGCGCTCCCTGCGATAGCCCGCGTACTGGCCGCGCACCAGCTCGTCGCGCCGCAGCGGGCGCATGGCCTGGAACACGTCGGCCGTTTCGCCGTGCACCGCGCCGAATCCGCGGTAGGTCGGCGGCTCCATCGCGAGCAGGGCGACGATCTGGAACAGGTGGTTCTGGATCACGTCGCGCAGGCAGCCCGCGGTTTCGTAGAACGCTCCCCGGGTGCCGACGCCGAAATCCTCGGCCAGCGTGAGCTGGACGCTGGCGACGTAGTTGCGGTTCCAGATCGGCTCGAGGAAGGAATTGGCGAAACGAAAATACAATATGTTCATGATCGCCTCCTTGGCCAGGAAGTGATCGATGCGGAAGATCGAGTCCTCCGGAAAGACCGAGCGCGCGACGCGGTTGAGCGCGCGCGCCGAGGCCAGGTCCCGCCCGAACGGCTTCTCCACGATCACGCGCGCCTGCTCGGCCAGGCCGGCGGCGCCGAGGCCCTTGATGACGGTGCCGAACAGCGCGGGCGGGATGGCGAGGTAATGCGCCGGGCGGCGTGCGTTGCGCAGCGCCTTGTTCAGCGCCTGGAAAGTGCCCGGGTCGTTGTAGTCGCCATCCACGTAGCGCAGCAGCGACAGCAGGTGCTGCAGCGCGCCCGGGTCGTCGATCCGGCCGGAGCTCCTGATGCTGTCTCTGGCCCGCTTGCGCAGCTGCGCCAGGCTCCACTTGGAGGAGGCGACGCCGACCACCGGGACCTTGAGCGCGCCGCGCTTGGCCATCGCATACAGCGACGGGAAGATCATCTTGTGGGCGAGATCGCCGGTCGCGCCGAACACCACCAGCGCGTCGGAGCGCGGCGTGCCGCTCTTCACCTTGTCCATCTCGGGCTTACTCCTCCTTGCGCGTCGTGCGACGGCCAGTCTAGTCCCCGGACTTGTCATCCCGCTGGCGCGAAATGAGCGAGATGATGTTCTCGAGATTGAGCGAGTCGTCGCCGATCGCGGTGTGGATCACGCGACACTCGATGATCTCGCAGTGCGGGTAGACCTGGTTGATCTTGCGCTCGGCCTCGGCCTGGTCGCGCGCGTGCACCACGAGGTTCTCCACCGGCGTGCCGCTGCGGGTGCGGATGCGAAAGCCGTACTTGAACATCGAGGCGGGCGCGCTCACAAAGCCGATTCTAGCCCTGCGGCGCGCCGAGCAGGATCTTCAGGTCGTGGGCGATGGCTTGCTCGCTGCTGTCGGGCAGCACCAGCAGCCGCGCGTCGCCGGCGGCGTCGAACACGAACACCGCGCTGCTGTGGTTTACCTCGTAATCTCCGTTCGCATCGGGCGTGCCGTAGCTGTAGCTGATGCGGTAGCGCTTGGCGAGCTCGCGCAGCTCGGCCGCGCTGCCGCGCAGGCCGCTGACGTGGGGGCCGAAGGCGCGCACGTAGCGGTGCAATGCCTCGAGCGTGTCGCGCTCGGGATCGACCGTGACGAACAGCACCTGTGCGCGCTGCGCCGCGGGGCCCAGGTCCTTGAGCGCAGCCGACAGCTTGAGCAGCGTCGTCGGGCAGACGTCCGGGCAGTTGGTGTAGCCGAAGAACAGCAGCACCGCCCGGCCGCGGTAGTCCGCCGCGCTGACCTTGCGCCCGGAGTCGTCGGTCAGGTTGAACGCGAGGTCCGGCACCACGCCCTTGATGTCCTTCAGCTGCCACGGCCCCCCGCCGCCGCAGGACGCGAGCAGCAGCGCGAGCGCGACCAGCCATGCGCGCCGGCGCGGGCTCATTTGCTGCGCATCCAGTACGACAGCACCACCAGGGTGCCGACCCCGTGCATCATCGCCGCCGGGATCCAGGTCACCAGTCCGCCGACCTCCTGATCCTCGAGCGGGCTGATCGCCCAGGCGCGCCCGCATATGGCGTAGACGTCGAACAGGTCGTGGTCTGCGAGAGCGATGTGAGCCCCGAGCGCGAGCTGCGGCACCGCCGCGGCGAGCAGAATGCCGATGCGCGGCCCGAGGCTGAGCAGCGCGCCCTGCTCCTTGCTGCGCGGGTCGAGCATCAGGAACCAGAACAGCAGTCCGTCAAGCAGCATGCTCCAGTTCATGACGTGGTACAGCGGGCCGCTCAGCATGGCGTAGAAGTGCACCTCGGGCGTGAGCCAGAGGAAGATCAGGCCGACGAACAGGACCGGAGCGACGAGCCAGTTCTGCAGCAGGCGGTACAGCCCCTGCACCAGCGGATGGCGCCAGGCCGGCGTCAGCACGCGCTCGTGCAGCCGCTGCGGCAGGCCGCGCGCGATCACCGCCTGGGGCTGCGAGAGCGCGATCAGGAACGGCCCGGCGTGGTGCAGCGCCAGGTGCTGCAGGCGATGGATGTAGAACATGTGCTGCGACAGGTAGTCGAAATGAGTCTGCATCACGAAGTACAGCAGCGCCAGGCCGGCGAAAAAGCCGATGCGGCGCGCGACGCCGACCGCCTGTGGCGGCGGCGCGCGGCGCGCGCCGCGCACGAACGCGACCGCGGCGCCCAGCGCCAGCGCCGCCGCCAGCGGGGAGAATTCCCACGGCAGCAGGAAGGCGAGCCAGCCGCTCACCGGTTCAGCGCGCTTCCAGCGACTTCACCAGGAAATCGACCGTCAGGCTCGAGCCGTCGGAGAAGCGCAGCGTGACCGGCAGCCGACCGCCCGGGCGCAGCGCATGCTTGGGGCGCATCAGCATCAGGTGGTAGCCGCCGGGCGCGAACTCGACCCGCTCGCCCGGCGCGACCGTCACCTCGTTCACCGGGCGCATGGTGGAAAGCCCGCCGCGCTCGATCGTGCGGTGCATCAGCACCATGCCGAAATCGGCGCACTCGGCGCCGACCAGGCTCAGGGACTTGTCGCCCTGGTTGCTTAGGGTGAAATAGCCGGCCGCAGGCGCGCCGCCCGGGACGAAGCGCAGCCAGGCGTTCGATACCGCCGCGCCGCCGGCGAACGCCGGCAGGCAGAAGGCGAGCAGCGCGGCGAGAAGAAATCTCTTCACGGCGTCAGGCCGCGTTGCGCGCCGGAGCGCGGAACAGGGCTTCCATCTCGCGCCTGAACCTGACCGCGGTGGCGCCGGCGTCGACCGCGACGTCGCTCCACTTGACCGCCTGGCCGGCGGCGACCGGCTTGAGCAGCTTCCAGCCGTGCGCGAGGCCGAGCGGCAGGCAGCTCTGGGCGAGCGAGTCCGCGGCCGGCATCAGCCTGCCGACCACCGTGTAGCCGCCTTCGCCGTCCAGCAGCTCGCCCGGCCTGAGGTCGCGCTTGGCGGTTGCCACCGCGTCGGCGCGCCAGCCGGTGGCGCAGCCGGTCGGCTCGCCGCGCAGTCCGACCGAGGCGACCGAGATGCCGACCTCGAGCCCGATCAGGTGCCAGCGCTTGTACATGCAGGCGTAGCGCCCGGACGGATCGGTCTTGACGCCATACTCCATGAAGCAGCGCCGCACGTACTCGGTCTCGCCTTCGAACACCACCCAGACCCCGAAGCGGATGTCGTAGCCGATCGCACGCCCGTCGCGCTCGAGCGAGGACACGACCTCGACCTGGCCCTTGTGGTGCAGCTGCCCGCCCTCCTCCTTGGGCCGCATCACGAACGGGATGTCGTCCACCGCCGCCGGCGGAAAGGCGAGCCCGTGCGGCGCCGGCGTCAGGCCGGTCGCGTTGCACACCGCGCTCGTTTCGATCGCGGGCTTGGAGCCGTCGAGGAAGGAATTGAACATCTTCGGGTTGAGCCCGCCGAGCCTGGCCTGCTCGGGGGTGAGGCCGTAATAGCCCCATACCGTCTCGGGCGTCGATTGCGCGAAGTGCGGCAGCCACTTGTGGCCGCGCCCCGCGGCGACCACGCTGAACCCCGCCGCGCGCGCCCAGTCCACCAGGTCGCAGATGAGCGCCGGCTGGTCGCCGTAGGCCAGGCTGTAGACCACGCCCGCGTCGGCGGCCTTCTTCGCCAGCAGCGGCCCGCAGTAGGCGTCGGCCTCGACCGTCACCATCACCACGTGCTTGCCGTGCGCGAACGCGGCGAGCGCGTGCTCGACCGCCGCCATCGGGTTGCCGGTCGCCTCGATCACGATGTCGATCGCCGGATGCGCCACCAGCGCACGCCAGTCTTGCGACACGTGAGTTGCATTTAGCTTTAATGCGCCATCGAGCGAAGCCGCGCCGAAGCGCTCAGGCGCCCAACCGACCCTTTTCAAGTTTTCCTTCGCCTTGTCCGGTGCGAGATCGGCGATCCCCGCCAGATGCACACCGGGCGTGTTCGGTACCTGTGCGATGTACATCGCGGCGAACTTGCCCGCGCCGATCAGCCCGACGCGCAGCGGGTTGTCCTGTCGCTGCTGGAGTTTCGAGTAGAGATTCATCTTTGGGAAGACAATGAATAATCGGGGCCGGAGTCGAATTATCGCGTAATTGGACTCTGACCCCGATTACGATTTTGATTTCGGGTCAGGCAGCCTTCAGGTTGCCTTCCAGTTCCTCCGCGGGCGTGCCGTCCTTCCACGGCAGCGGCACGTCGTAGTCCTTAAGCAGGCAGTCGTCGGGCAGGCACTCGATGGGCGTGAAGTCGCGCTGCGCGATGTAGCCCGGGCGCTTGTAGCGGCGGATGTGGTTCGACACCGCGCACAGCGACAGATACACGCTGACGCGGTTCCAGGGCGACAGGTTGGAGGTCGAGGCGTGCACCAGGCAGGAGTGGAACATGATCATCGAGCCGGCGGGCCCCTTCGGCGCCACGATGCCGCCGCGCGCGACCAGCTTGGAAATCGTTTCGTGGTCGATCGTCCACAGCGGGTAGCTGGTGGTGGTGGTGTCGTGCGCGGCGTCGATCACGCCCAGCTTGTGGCTGCCCGGGATGAACATCAGCGGGCCGTTGAACTCGTTCACCCGGTCGAGGAAGATCGCCACGTTCATGGCGCGCGCCTCGGGCATCAGGTCGTCGTTCCTCCAGGTGCCGTAGTCCTGGTGCCACTGCCAGACGTCGCCGTCGAAGGCCATCTTGCCGTTGATCTTGAACTGGTGCATGTACAGCTTCTCGCCGAACACCTGCTCGACCGGCTCGATCATGCGCGGATGGCGCGCCAGGCGCGCGAACGGCGCGCTGTACATGTGCGCGGCGAAGTTGGTCCGCACCACGTCGCCGGTCTTCTCGCGCACGTTCTCCGGCCGGCGCTGGGCGTAGAGCGCCGGCACCTCGTCGGTGAGCACGCGTATTTCACGTTCCGAGAACAGGCCCGGGAAGAACACGTAGCCGTCCCGGTCGAACTGCTCGAGCTGGGCTTTGGTCAGCTTCATTTCCTTTCCTCCACGATCTGGAAGAATACCTCGTCCTGCTTCACCATTCCGAGCTCGTAGCGCGCGCGCTCCTCGATCGCGTCGGTGCCCTGCTTCAGGTCGGCCACCTCCGCCGCCAGCGCGGCGTTGCGCAGCTCGAGCTGGCCGTTCCTGGCTTGCTGCGCCGCCAGCTTGGCCTCGGCATCCCAGGCGTGCACCCAGCCGCCCTTGCCGAGCCAGAGCGGATACTGGATCAGGACGATCAGGGCGGCGAGGATGCCTGCCAGGGGCTTCACGTCACTTGAGCTGATAGAAGGCTTCGCGCCCGGGGTAGCCGACCGAATCGCCCAGGTCCTCCTCGATGCGCAGCAGCTGGTTGTACTTCGCCACCCGCTCCGAGCGCGACAGCGATCCGGTCTTGATCTGCAGCGCGTTGCAGCCCACCGCGATGTCGGCGATGGTGGTGTCCTCGGTCTCGCCCGAGCGGTGCGAGATCACCGTGGTGTAGCCCGAGCGCTTGGCGAGCTCGAGCGCGGCGAAAGTCTCCGAGAGGGTGCCGATCTGGTTGACCTTGATCAGCACCGAGTTGGCGACGCCCTGGCGGATGCCCTGCTGGATGATGCGGGTGTTGGTGACGAAGATGTCGTCGCCCACCAGCTGGTATTTGCGCCCCAGCCGCTCGGTGTGCAGCTTCCAGCCCTCCCAGTCGCTCTCGGCCATGCCGTCCTCGATCGACACGATCGGGTAACGGTCGGCGAGGCTCTCCAGGTAGTCGCTGAACTCCGACGCGCTCAGGCTGAGGCGCTCGGACTCGAGCTCGTAGACGCCGTCGCGGTAGAACTCGGAGGCGGCGCAGTCGAGCGCGAGCACCACGTCCTGGCCCGCGCTGTAGCCGGCCTTGTCGATCGCGGCCAGGATCAGCTCGATCGCCGCGGCATGCGTCGGCAGGTCCGGCGCGAAGCCGCCTTCGTCGCCGACCGCGGTCGACATCCCCTTGCCGTCGATCAGCTTCTTGAGCGCGTGGAACACCTCGGCGCCGCAGCGCAGCGCCTCGCGGAACGACTGCGCGCCTACCGGCACGATCATGAATTCCTGGATGTCGAGGCTGTTGTTCGCGTGCGCACCGCCGTTGATCACGTTCATTTGCGGCACCGGCATCTGCATCGGTCCCGAGCCGCCGAAATAGCGGTACAGCGGCAGGCCGGATTCCTCCGCCGCCGCGCGTGCGACCGCCATCGAGACCGCCAGCAGCGCGTTGGCGCCCAGGCGCTCCTTGTTGTCGCTGCCGTCGAGGTCGATCAGGGTCTGGTCGATGAACGCCTGCTCCGAGGCGTCCAGGCTGACGATCGCCTCCGAGACCTCGGTGTTGATGCTCTCCACCGCCTTCAGCACGCCCTTGCCGCCGTAGCGCTGCGGGTCGCCGTCGCGCAGCTCGAGCGCCTCGCGGCTGCCGGTCGACGCGCCCGAGGGCACCGCCGCGCGCCCCATCACGCCCGATTCGAGCAGCACGTCGGCCTCGATCGTGGGATTGCCGCGCGAGTCGAGGATCTCCCTCGCGACCACATCGACAATGGAGCTCATGACTGGGTCCCTCTCAATTTGTTTTCGGCCAAGCCTCTATTCTTCACCATGCGGTCGATCCCGACGAGCGTTTCGAGCAGCTCGCCCATCAGCGCGAGCGGCCAGGAGTTCGGGCCGTCGCACAGCGCCTCGTCCGGCTTCGGGTGCGTTTCCATGAACACCCCCGCCACCCCCGCCGCGGCCGCGGCCCGAGCCAGCACCGGGATGAACTCCCGCTGTCCGCCGCTGGAGCTGCCCTGCCCGCCCGGCAATTGCACCGAGTGGGTGGCGTCGAACACGACCGGGCAGCCGGTATCGCGCATGACCGCGAGCCCGCGCATGTCGACCACCAGGTTGTTGTAGCCGAAGCTGAAGCCGCGCTCGCACACCATGATCGCACGATTGCCGGTCGACATCGCCTTGTCGACCACGTTCTTCATCTCCCAGGGCGAGAGGAATTGCCCCTTCTTGATGTTGAGCGGCCTGCCCTGGCGCGCGGCGTTGCGGATGAAATTGGTCTGGCGGCACAGGAACGCCGGGGTCTGGATCACGTCGACCACCGCGGCGACCTCGGCCAGCGGCGTGTCCTCGTGCACGTCGGTCAGCACCGGCACGCCGATGCGCGTCTTGACCGCCTCGAGCATGCGCAGGCCCTGCTCGATTCCCGGGCCGCGGTAGCTCGCGCCGGAGCTGCGGTTGGCCTTGTCGAAGGAGCCCTTGAACACGTACGGCATGCCCAGGCGCGCCGTGTGCTCCTTCAGCGTGCCGGCCACGTCCAGGCACAGCTGCTCGCTCTCCAGCGTGTCGGGTCCCGCGATCAGGAACAGCGGCCGCTCGAGCCCGACTTCATGCCCGCAGAGATTCATGCCGCCACGACGGACAGGGAACCGCCGGGCGACGAGCGCTTCGCCCGCAGGCGCTGCTTGAGCGCCGCCGCGACGAAGGACTTGAACAGAGGATGGCCGCTGCGCGGCGTCGAGGTGAACTCGGGGTGGAACTGGCAGCCGACGAACCACGGATGCCCGGGCAGCTCCATGATCTCGGGCAGGTTCTCGCTCGGCGTGCGCGACGAGACCTTGTAGCCCTTGGCCTCGAGCTGGGGCACGTAGACGTTGTTGACCTCGTAGCGGTGGCGGTGGCGCTCGTTCACCTCGGCGCCGTAGATGCGCTCGGCCAGCGTGCCGGCTTCGACCGGGCAGCGTTGCGACCCCAGGCGCATGCTGCCGCCGAGATCGGATTGCTCGCTGCGCCGCTCGATGCGCCCGGTGCGGTCCAGCCACTCGGTGATCAGCGCCACCACCGGGTGCGGTGTGTCCGGGTCGAACTCGGTGCTGTTCGCCCCCGCCAGGCCGCAGACGTTGCGCGCGAACTCGATCGTCGCCAGCTGCATGCCGAGGCAGATGCCGAGATAGGGTACGCCGTTCTCGCGCGCGTAGCGGATCGCCTTGATCTTGCCCTCGGTGCCGCGCTTGCCGAATCCGCCCGGCACCAGGATGCCGTCCATCTTCTCCAGCGGCCCGATGCCGGACTTGTCGATCTCCTCCGAATCCACGTAGTGGATCCTCACCCGGCTGCGGGTGTGGATGCCGGCGTGGATCAGCGCCTCGTTTAGCGACTTGTAGGAGTCCTGCAGGTCGATGTACTTGCCGACGAAGGCGATGTCGACCTCGTGCTCGGGATGCTCGAGC
The DNA here is from genome assembly GCA_035517095.1 of Burkholderiales bacterium. Taxonomy (GTDB): domain Bacteria; phylum Pseudomonadota; class Gammaproteobacteria; order Burkholderiales; family SG8-39; genus DAHVFK01. The sequence continues at coordinate 18,448 of DATIZK010000075.1, read as the reverse complement.
GCATCGACCAGGCGGGTCCAGCCCGACAGGTCGGCCGCGTGCGCCAGGATGGCGAGCTTGTGGCACACGATCTCGTCCAGCATCTGCTCGTGCAGCATGCGCGGGATCTTGTAGATCGAGTCGACGTCCCAGGCGGAGATGACCGCTTCCTTCTGCACGTTGCAGAACAGGGCGATCTTGCGCTTCTCGTCCTCCGGCAGCGGACGGTCGGTGCGGCACAGCACCACGTCGGCCTGGATCCCGATCTCGCGCAGCTCCTTGACCGAGTGCTGGGTCGGCTTGGTCTTGATCTCGCCCGCGCTGGCGATGTAGGGCACCAGGGTCAGGTGGATGTAGCACACCTTGTCGCGCCCCATCTCGAGCCCCATCTGCCGGATCGCCTCGAGGAAGGGCAGCGACTCGATGTCGCCCACGGTGCCGCCGATCTCGACGATCGCGACCTCGGCCTCGCCCGCGCCGCGCTTGATGAAGGCCTTGATCTCGTCGGTGATGTGCGGGATCACCTGCACCGTGCCGCCCAGGTAGTCGCCGCGGCGCTCGCGCTTGATCACCGACTCGTAGATCTGGCCGGTGGTGAAGTTGTTGCTGCGGCGCATCTTCGAGCTCTGGAAGCGCTCGTAGTGCCCCAGGTCGAGGTCCGTCTCGGCGCCGTCCTCGGTCACGAACACCTCGCCGTGCTGGAACGGCGACATGGTGCCGGGATCGACGTTTATGTACGGGTCCAGCTTGATGTTGGTGACTCGGATGCCGCGCGATTCGAGGATCGCGGCGAGGGACGCGGCGGCGATGCCCTTCCCCAGAGAGGAAACAACTCCGCCGGTTACGAAGACATATTTGGTCATCAATCAACGGCGAGCACGGATATAGGAGTCTACCGGACTTCGGCCCGCCTCTCAATGCCGCCGCGGCCGAGTAGACTGGCAATCCGCATGTCCGAGATCTCCCATCTCGCCGCCGACGCCACGAGCCGGGTCTTCCGCGCTCTGGGCGATCCGCAGGCGCTCGACGCGGCGGCAAGCGCAGACCGGCGCGCGTCCTTGTGGCGTGCGCTCGAGCAGGCGGGGCTCACGCGCGCCTGGGTGCCCGAATCGCTCGGCGGCGCGGGCGCCTCGCTCGCCGACGGCTTCGAGGTGCTGCGCGTCGCCGGCAGCTTCGCGGTCGCCGTGCCGCTGGCCGAGACGCTGCTTGCCGGCTGGCTGCTCGCGCAAGGCGGGATCGAGGTGCCCGCGGGCGCGCTCACGGCGGCGCCGGCACGCGCCGCCGACCGGCTCGCGATCGACGGCGCGGGGCGCATTTCCGGCACAGCGCGCGCGGTGCCCTTCGCCCGCGACGCCGCGCACGTCGCGCTCGTGGCGCGCCGCGACGGCCAGGCGGTGGTGGCGCTCGCCGCGCGCGCGCAATGCGCCCTGACGCCGGGTGAGAGTCAGGCGTGCGAACCGCGCGACCTGCTGCGCTTCGAGGCCGTGCCGGCGCTCGCGCTGGGCGCGCCGCGGCCGGGGCTGGACGAGGAGCGCGTGCTCGCCATGGGCGCCGCGGTGCGCGCCGCGCAGATGAGCGGCGCGCTGGAGGCGATCCTCGAGCGAACCGCGACCTACGCCGGCGAGCGCGTGGCCTTCGAGCGCCCGATCGCCAGATTCCAGGCCGTGCAGCACGCGCTCGCGCGCCTGGCGAGCGAGGCCGCCGCCGCGCTCGCCGCTGCCGGCTCGGCCGCGGACGCGCTCGACGGCGGCGAGGCCCCCGCCGAAGCGCTCTTGCTGGAAGTGGCGAGCGCCAAGATCCGCGCCGGCGAGGCGGCCGGAGCGGGCGCCGCGATCGCGCACCAGGTGCACGGCGCGATCGGCTTTTCGGCCGAACACCCGCTGCACCGCTACACCCAGCGCCTGTGGGCCTGGCGCGACGACTTCGGCGGCGAATCCGAGTGGGCCGCGCGCCTGGGACGCATGCTGGCCGCGCGCGGCGCCGAGGCGCTGTGGCCTCTGCTCGCTTCGCGCTGAGGACGGCGTGACGACCGCGATCCGGTTCGACCCGATCCGCCTGCCGCGTTCGCTGCAGGCGCTGCGTGCCGAGGTTCGCGACTTCCTCGCCGCGGAGGTCCACGCCGGCAGCTTCCGTCCCGACGCCGCCGGCACGGCGCGCGGCTACAACCTGGAGTTCAGCCGCAAGGTCGGGGCGCGGGGCTGGATCGGCATGACCTGGCCGAAGAAGTACGGCGGCGGCGAGAAAAGCCATCTCGAGCGCTACGTCGTCACCGAAGAGATGTCCGCCGCCAACGCGCCGGTGCGTGCGCATTTCGTCGCCGACCGGCAGAGCGGCCCGATCCTGCTCAGGTACGCCTCCGAGCGCATCAAGGCCGAGGTGCTGCCGAAGATCGTGCGCGGGGAATGCTGCTTCTGCATCGGCATGAGCGAGCCGGGGTCGGGCTCGGACCTGTTCGCGGCGCGCACGCGCGCGGTCAACTCGGACGCCGGCTGGCGCGTGAACGGCACCAAGGTGTGGACCACCGAGGCGCACCACGCCGACTACATGATCGGCCTGTTTCGCACTTCGCCGCCGGCGAAGGACGACCGCCGCCACGGCCTGACGCAGTTCCTGGTCGACATGAAGTGGCCCGGCATCAAGGTGAACCCGATCCTCGACATGAGCGGCCGGCACGATTTCAACGAGGTGGTGTTCGACGAGCTCGTCGTGCCGGACGAGTATCGCCTCGGCGAAACCGATCTCGCCTGGCGCCAGGCGACCAGCGAGCTCGCCTACGAAAGGAGCGGGCCGGAGCGCTTCCTCGAGACCTCGTACGTGCTGTTCGATCTCATGCGCGCGCTCGGCCCGCAACCCGACCTGCGCGGCGCGGAGGGACTCGGGCGGCTCGCGGCGCAGCTGCACGTGCTGCGGCGCATGTCGGTGTCGGTCGCAGGCATGCTCGAGCTGGGCCGCGAGCCCGTGCTCGAGGCCTCGATCGTCAAGGACCTGGGCACGGTTTGGGAGCAGGCGCTGCCTTCCCGGGCGCGCGATCTCGCGGCTTTCGCGGAAAAGGACCCGCTCTTCGAGCAGCGCCTCGCCTACGCGACCAACATCGCGCCCAAGCTCACCATCCAGGGCGGCACCAGCGAGGTGCTGCGTGGCATCATCGCGCGCGGCCTGGGCCTGCGCTGAGACCGGGCGAGGAGCGGCGCGTGTTCGACAGCAAGGCCTTTCCCGAGCTGGGCGTCGAGCTCGCCGGCGCGGTCGCCACGGTCGAGATCCGGCGCCCGCCGCACAACTTCTTCGACCTGGCGCTGATCCGCCAGCTCGCCGACGCCTTCGAGGCGCTCGACGCCGAGCCTGCCTGCCGCGCGATCGTGCTCGCCGCGCAGGGAAAGTCGTTCTGCGCCGGGGCGAACCTGGGAGATGGAACTCGACAAACGAGCATGGGAACCCCGAACACGGCTCACCTCTACACTGAAGCCGTGCGGCTGTTCGCCTGCCGCAAACCCGTGGTCGGCGCGATCCACGGTCCCGCCGTGGGCGGTGGTCTGGGTCTCGCGCTGGTGCCCGACCTGCGCGTGGCCTGCCCCGAGGCGCGCTTTTGCGCCAATTTCACGCGCCTGGGCTTCCATCCCGGTTTCGGCCTCACGGTGACGCTGCCGGCCCTCGTCGGGCCGAGCAGGGCGGCGCTCATGTTCTACACCGGCCGCCGCGTGAAAGGCGAGGAAGCCTATGCCATGGGCCTGGCCGACTTGCTCGTGCCGCAGGACGAGGTGCGCGCCGCCGCGCAGGCGCTGGCGCGCGAGATCGCCGAAAGCGCGCCGCTCGCCGTGGTTGCGACGCGCGCCACGCTGCGCGCGGGGCTGGCCGAGCGCGTGCGCGCCGCCACCGGGCACGAGCTCGCCGAGCAGGAGCGCCTGCGCAAGACCGAAGACTTCAAGGAAGGCGTCAAAGCGAGCGCCGAGCGGCGCCCGCCGCGCTTCACGGGCTCATAACCCAAGCCGGAAATGCGTATGCTCGAAACCCGCTTGACCCGCTCCTGGAGACTGAAGCACCCCATCGTGTCGGCCCCTATGGCCTTTGCCGGAGGCGGCCGGCTTGCCGCCGCCGTCAGTCGCAGCGGGGGACTCGGGCTGATAGGCGGAGGATACGGCGACCCCGCCTGGCTGGAAGAACAGTTCGAAGCGGCCCACGGGCACTCGGTCGGCGTCGGCTTCATCACATGGTCCTTGCGCAAGTCACCTTCGCTGCTAACCGACGTGCTGAAGCACAAGCCCATGGCGGTCATGCTCTCATTCGGCGACCCGAGGCCATTCGTCGACGAAATTCGGGCGGCGGGCGCCAAGCTGATCTGTCAGTGCCAGGACATGGGGCATGTGATGGACGCTGTCGAGGTCGGGGCCGCTGCGGTCGTCGCTCAAGGAGCGGAAGCCGGCGGACATGGCGCTTTGCGCGGGGGAATCACCTTTGTTCCGGAGGCGGCCGACTACATTCGAGGCAACGCTCCCGGCACGCTTCTTCTGGCGGCCGGGGGCATAGCCGACGGGCGAGGCCTTGCGGCTGCGCTGATGCTCGGTGCCGACGGCGTGCTGATGGGAACCCGGTTCTGGGCCTCGACGGAGGCCCTGGTCGCTACCCGACATCACGAGGCCATTATCGAGACGGACGGCGACGGGACGATTCGTACCCGCGTCGCGGATATTGCCCGCCAGATTCCATGGCCAAGAGGGTTTACGGCTCGCATTCGCCGCAATGCGTTCACCAACCGGTGGCACGGGCGGGAAGATGAACTCGAAAGGAACGCCTCGGTGGAAGGCCCGCGCTATCGAAAGGCGTTTGCGGAAGGCGACCCTGAGAATACGGCAGTCTGGTTCGGCGAAGCGGCTGGTCTGATTCATTCCATTGAACCGGCCGGCGCCATCGTCGAGCGCGTTGCCGCCGAGGCTCTCGACGTCTTGGAGCGTTACTGCTAGGGAATGGGGATCGACTCCTAGCCGCCCGCCAGCTCCGTCCGGTCTCGGAAGTACGCGAGCGCCTCGGGATTGGCGAGCGCCTCGAGGTTCTTCACCGGCCGGCCGTGCACCACGTCGCGCACCGCGAGCTCGACGATCTTGCCGCTCTTGGTGCGCGGGATGTCCGCCACCCGCAGCACCACGTCCGGCACGTGGCGGGGAGTCGCGTTGTCGCGAATCTTCTTCTTTATCTTGTTAATTAGACTCTCATCCAAGGCTTGACCTTCCCGAAGCTTCACGAACAGCACCACTCGCACATCGCCTTGCCAGTCCTGGCCGATCACGATCGACTCGACCACTTCCTCGAGGCTCTCGACCTGGCGGTAGATCTCGGCCGTGCCGATTCTCACCCCGCCCGGGTTGAGCACCGCGTCCGAGCGGCCGTAGATGATCACGCCGCCGTGCGAGGTGATCTCGCACCAGTCGCCGTGGCGCCAGACGTCGGGGTATTTCTCGAAGTAGGCCGCACGATAGCGCGCGCCGTCGGGATCGTTCCAGAAACCGAGCGGCATGGCCGGAAACGGCTTCGTGCACACCAGCTCGCCCTTCGCGCCGGTGAGCGAGCGCCCCTCGTCGTCGAACACCTCGACCGCCAGGCCGAGGCCCTTGCACTGGATCTCGCCGCGCCAGACCGGCAGCGCCGGATTGCCGAGCACGAAGCAGGACACGATGTCGGTGCCGCCCGAGATCGACGACAGGCACAGGTCCGCCTTGATCTTCCGGTACACGTAGTCGAAGCCCTCGGGCAGCAGCGGCGAGCCGGTCGAGAGCACCGCGCGCAGCTTCTCCAGGCGGTGCGTGCGCACGGGCTTGAGGCCGACCTTGGCGATCGCATCGATGAACTTGGCCGAGGTGCCGAAGTGGGTCATGCCTTCGGCGTCGGCGAGATCGAACAGGATGCGCCCGCGCGCGACGAACGGCGAGCCGTCGTACAGCAGCAGCGTCGCCCCTGCGCCCAGGCCCGACACGAGCCAGTTCCACATCATCCAGCCGAGCGTGGTGAAGTAGAACACCCGGTCGCCGGGCCCGACGTCCGAGTGCAGGCGGTGCTCCTTGAGGTGCTGCAGCAGGGTTCCGCCCGCACCGTGCACGATGCACTTCGGCACGCCCGTGGTGCCGGACGAATAGAGGATATAGAGCGGGTCGTTGAACGCCGTGCGCTCGAACGCGACCGCGCGGGCCGCGAACCGGGAGATGAAGTCGGCCAGCGACTTGCCCGCGCTCGCCTTCGCGCCGAGGTAGTCCAGCACCACGCACTCGCGCACCGTCGGCAGCCCGGCCAGGATCTCGCGCACCTTGTCCTGCGAATCGAACTCCTTGCCGCCGTAGAGATAGCCGTCGGCGCAGAACAGCACCTTGGGCTCGATCTGGCCGAAGCGATCGAGCACGCCGCGCACGCCGAAGTCGGGCGAGCAGGAAGACCAGATCGCGCCCAGGCTCGCCGTGGCGAGCATCGCCGCGGTGGCCTCGGGCAGGTTCGGCAGGTAGCCCGCGACGCGGTCGCCCTTGCCCACCCCGGCCGCGGCGAGCGCCTGCTGCAGGCGCGAGACCAGCTCGTGCAGCTGGCTGCGGCTGTAGCGCCGCTTGACCTTGTCCTCGCCCCAGAACACGATCGCGTCGCTCTCGTGCGGCGCGCGCAGCAGGTTCTGGGCGAAATTGAGCTTCGCGTCGGGAAACCACTGCGCGCCGGGCATGCGCTCAGCGTCCACCAGCGCGCGTGCGCCCTTGTCGCCCTGCACCCCGCAGAAGTCCCACAGCAGGCTCCAGAACTCGGCGCTGTGCTCGACCGACCAGCGGTGCAGCGCGCCGTAGTCGGCGAAGCCGCCCGCGCGCGCCGTGAACTGCGCCATCCCGGTGCGCGCGGCGCGCGCCGGGTCCGGAGTCCAGATCGGTTGCTCGCTCACGAGCTCGCCTCCGCCATGAGTCTGGCGCGCAGCGCCTCCGGAATGCGCACCGCCTTGTTGCGCGCGGTGTCGATGCACACCACGACCGCGCTGCCGTCGGCGTAGGGGTTCGGGTCGTCGTCGACCCGCAGCTCGTAATAGGTGGGGATGCTCGAGCCCCCGGGTCTGCCGGCGTACAGTTTCACCTCGACCGTACCCGGATAGGTCATCGCGCGCCGGTAGTTGCAGGTCGCGCTGGCGATCACGATCCCGGTCGAGCCCCAGGCCTTGCCGCGCGGCAGCAGCGAGTCGAACCAGCTGATGCGCGCCTGCTCCATGTAACGGAAATAGACCGTGTTGTTGACGTGCCCCATCGAATCCATGTCGCCCCAGCGGATCGGGATGCGCTCGATGAAACACGGCCTGCGCTGCTTTTGGTCCATGGGACGGCGATTATAATTGCTCGCATGACCCGCGAATCCATGGAATACGATGCCGTGATCGTCGGCGGCGGCCCCGCGGGGCTCGCCTGCGCGATCCGGCTCAAGCAGCTTGCCGCCGACAAGGGGCGCGAGGTCTCCGTCTGCGTGCTGGAGAAGGGCTCCGAGATCGGCGCCCACATCCTCTCGGGCGCGGTGATGGACCCGCGCGCGCTGGCCGAGCTTTTCCCCGACTGGAAGCAAAAGGGCGCGCCGCTAAACGCGCCGGTGAGCGAGGACCGCTTCCTGTTCCTGACCGAATCGTCGTCGCTGCGCACGCCCAACTTCCTGCTGCCGGGCTGCTTCAAGAACCACGGCAACTACGTGGTGAGCCTGGGCAACGTCTGCCGCTGGCTCGGCCAGCAGGCGGAAGGCCTCGGGGTCGAGATCTTCCCCGGCTTCGCCGCGACCGAAGTGCTGCTGAACGAAGCGGGCAAGGTCAAGGGCGTCGCCACCGGCGACATGGGCATCGGCCGCGACGGCGAGAAGACCGCCGCCTGGCAGCCCGGGATGGAGCTGATCGCGAAGTACACTTTCTTCGCCGAGGGCTGCCGCGGCCAACTCGGCAAGCAGCTCGAGGCGAAGTTCCGCCTGCGCGAGGGCGTCGACCCGCAGCTGTACGCGCTCGGCCTGAAGGAATTGTGGGACATCGACCCGGCCCGGCACCAGCTCGGACTGGTGGTGCACACCGCCGGCTGGCCGCTCGATGCCGGCACCTACGGCGGGTCTTTCCTCTATCACCTGGAGAACAACCAGGTCGCGGTCGGCTTCGTCGTCGGGTTGGGCTACGACAACCCCTACCTGTCGCCCTACGAGGAGTTCCAGCGCTACAAGACCCACCCCGCCATCCGCGGCTTCCTGGAGGGCGGCAAGCGCGTCGCCTACGGCGCGCGCGCGATCACTGCCGGCGGGCTGCAGTCGCTGCCCAAGCTCGTCTTCCCCGGCGGCTGCCTGATCGGCGACGACGCGGGCTTTCTCAACGCCTCGCGCATCAAGGGCAGTCACGCCGCGATCAAGACCGGCATGCTCGCCGCCGAGGCCGCCTTCGAAGCGCTCGGCTCCGGGCGCGCGCTCGACGAACTCGGCGCCTACCCCGAAGCGTTCGGCCAGTCCTGGCTGTTCGACGAGCTGTACCGCGCGCGCAACTTCAAGCCCTGGATGGCCAAGGGCCTGGTCACCGGCTCGCTCATGTTCGGCATGGACCAGATGCTGTTCGGCGGCAAGGCGCCCTGGACCCTGCGCCACCGGCATGCCGACAACGAGACGCTGAAAGAAAAGACCGAGGTCGCGCCGATCGCCTACCCCAAGCCCGACGGCGTGCTCAGCTTCGACCGGCTGACCTCGGTCTCGTTCTCCAACACCAACCACAACGAGGACCAGCCGGTCCATCTCACGCTCAGGGATCCCGCCGTTCCGATAGCAATAAATCTCGAGCGCTACGACGCGCCCGAGCAGCGCTACTGCCCGGCCGGGGTGTATGAGATCGTAAGGGACGACGACGGCTCGAACCCGCGCCTGCAGATCAACGCCCAGAACTGCGTGCACTGCAAGACCTGCGACATCAAGGACCCGACCCAGAACATCGTCTGGGTCGCGCCCGAGGGCGGCGGCGGGCCGAACTACCCGAACATGTAGCCAACGCCATGGCCTGGTTCTGATTCCCGAGGAGTACGACGAGTCGTTCCAGCCGATCATCGGCGCGCCGGTGACGATCCGGCCGCTGCGGCCGGACGACGCCGCGATCGAGCGCGACTTCGTGACGGGGCTCTCGGACGAGACGCGCTACAACCGCCTGCTGGGCGGCGCGATCAAGATCTCCGACGAGTACATCCGCCGCCTCACCGAGCTCGACTGGTCGCGCGAGGCCGCGTTCGCCGCGCTCACCATGCTCGGCGAGCGCGAGTCGATCATCGGCGTGGCGCGCTACGTCGCCGACGCGAGCGGCGAGGACTGCGAGTTCGCGCTGGTGCTGGCCGACGCCTGGCAAGGGCGCGGCATCGGCCGGCGCATGCTCGAGAAGCTGATGGCGATCGCCGCCCGGCGCGGCATCCGGCGCATGCACGGCGACATCCTGTCGACCAACGCGCCGATGCTCGCGCTCGCGCGCAAGCTCGGCTTCAGGCTCGCGCGCCACCCGCAGGACGCGACCGTCACCCTCGCGACGCGCGAGCTCGCCGCTTAGGGCAGAATCCGGCCCATGCCGGCAACAGCGCAGCAGCGACCCAACTTCGTCTTCATCCTCGCCGACGACCTCGGCTACGCCGATCTCGGCTGCTACGGCGGGCGCTCGATGCAGGCCGCGCGCGGCTCGTGCTCGCCGAATCTGGACCGCATGGCGGCCGAGGGCCTGCGCTTCAGCGACGGCTACTCGAACTCGCCGGTGTGCTCGCCGACGCGCTTCGCGCTCGCCACCGGGCGCTACCAGTACCGCCTGCGCGGCGGCTGGGACGAGCCGATCGCCGGGCGGGCGCGCAACGACCCGACCTACAGCCCCGTGCTCGGCCTGCCGCCGGAGCACCCCACCCTGCCGTCGCTGCTGCGCGACGCGGGCTACGCCACCGCGCTGGTCGGCAAGTGGCACCTCGGCTACGCGCCGCATTTCGGCCCGCTCAAGAGCGGCTACCAGGAGTACTTCGGCGCCATGAGCGGCGGCCTGGACTACTTCACGCATCGCGACACCGCCGGCGTGCACGACCTGTGGGAGGGCGAGACCGAGGTGCACCGCATCGGCTACCTTACCGACCTGCTCAGCGAGCGCGCGGTCGACTACGTCGGGCGCAGGCGCGGGTCGTCGCAGCCGTTCCTGCTCTCGCTGCACTACACCGCGCCGCACTGGCCGTGGGAGACGCGCGCCGACGAAGCCGAGGCGCAGCACCTCGCCGCCTCGCGCGAGCATATCAGCCACGTCTCGGGCGGCTCGGTCGAGACCTACCTGACGATGATCCACCACATGGACGAGGGCATCGGCCGCCTGCTCGCCGCGCTGAAGGACGCGGGCGCCGAGCGCAACACGATCGTGGTGTTCACCAGCGACAACGGCGGCGAGAGGTTTTCCGACGTCTGGCCGCTCACCGGCAAGAAGATGGACCTGCTCGAGGGCGGCATCCGGGTGCCCTATCTCGTGCGCTGGCCGGCGCGCGTGGAGGCCGGCGGCGCAACCTCTCAGCTGGTCATGACGATGGACTGGGTGCCGACCTTGCTCGAGGCGGCCGGCGTAGCCCCGCACCCGGACTATCCCCTCGACGGCGAGAGCCTGCTGCGAGTGCTGCAGGCGCCCGGGTCGACCTTCGAGCGCGAGCTGTTCTGGCGCATGAATTTCCGCAACCAGCGCGCGCTGCGCGCCGGGCGCTGGAAGTATCTGCGTACCGAGGACGGCGAATTCCTCTACGACCTCGCGACCGACCCGCGCGAGCGGGCCAACCGCGCGCCGCGCGATCCGGCACGGCTCGAGGCGATGCGCGCGCGCTACGCCGAGTGGGAGAAGACGGTGCCGGACGTGCCCGCGGACGCGAAGGCCTCGGTGGTCACCCACCCCGGCAACATGGCGACGCCGACGCCCTGAGCCGAGCTAGACGGCGAGGAACTGCTCCTCGTCGAGCGCCATGGCGCTGCTGCCGCCGTTTTGCACCGTGTCGCGCAGCGCCGGCGCCTGCACCAGCAGGTGATCGGCGTAGAAGCGCGCGGTGACGATCTTGGCCTGGTAGAACGCCTGCTCGCCCTCGCCCGCGGCCAGCTTCTTCTCGGCCGCGAGCGCGGCGCGCGCCATCTGCCAGCCGCCGGCGACCACGCCCATCAGCCGCAGGAACGGCACCGCCCCGGCCGAGGCCGCGCGCACGTCCTTGCCGAAGGTCGCGAGCAGCCAGTCGACCGACTCGCCCACGGCCCTGGCGCCCGCGGCGAGGGTCACGCGAACGCGCGCGACATCGGGCTTGCCTGACTTGGCGAGCTCGGCGTCGAGCAGCGCGAGCTGCTTGAGCCAGGCCTTGACCGTCGCCCCGCCCTCGCGCGCGATCTTGCGCCCGATCAGGTCGTTGGCCTGGATCCCGGTCGTGCCCTCGTAGATGGTGGCGATGCGCGCATCGCGCAGGTGCTGCGCGGCGCCGGTTTCCTCGATGAAGCCCATGCCGCCGTGCACCTGGATGCCGAGCGAGGCGACCTCGATCCCGGTCTCGGTGCTCCAGCCCTTGACCACCGGAATCATCAGGTCGACGAAGGCCTGATGCTGCTTTTTCTCTTCCTGGGACTTGCTGTTCTTCGCGAAATCCATGGCCGCCGCCACGACGTAGGCCAGCGCGCGCATGGCCTCGGTCTGCGCCTTCATCAGCATCAGCATGCGGCGCACGTCGGGATGGCGGATGATCGGCACCGTGGCGCCGCCCTCGGCCAGGTCCTTGCCCTGCAGGCGTTCCCTGGCGTAGGCGTAGGCGCGCTGGAAGGCGCGCTCGGAGATCGCCACGCCCTCCAGGCCGACGCCGAAGCGCGCCGCGTTCATCATGATGAACATGTAGGCCAGGCCCTTGTTCTCCTCGCCCACCAGGTAGCCGACCGCCTTGTCGAACACCATCACCGCGGTGGGGCTGGCGTGGATGCCGAGCTTGTGCTCGATCGAGGCGCAGCTCGCCCGGTTGCGCTCGCCCAGCGAGCCGTCGGGCTTGAGCAGGAACTTCGGCACCACGAAAAGCGATATTCCCCTCACGCCCTCGGGCGCGTCCGGCGTGCGCGCGAGCACCAGGTGCACGATGTTCTCGGTCAGGTCGTGCTCGCCGTAGGTGATGAAGATCTTCTGCCCCGAGACCAGGTAATGGTCGCCCGCGCGCTCGGCCTTGGTGCGCACCAGCGCGAGGTCCGACCCGGCCTGCGGCTCGGTCAGGTTCATGGTGCCGGTCCAGGCGCCCTCGACCATCTTCGGCAGGAAGGTCTTTTTCAGCGCCTCCGAGCCCGCGGTCAGCAGCGCCTCGATCGCGCCCTGGGTCAGCAGCGGGCAGAGCGAGAACGACATGTTGGCCGAGACCCACATCTCGTCCACCGGGGTGGCGACCAGCTTCGGCAGCCCCTGCCCGCCCCACTCGGCATCGAGCGGCAGCGAGTTCCAGCCGCCCTCGACGAACTGGCGGTAGGCCTGCTTGAAGCCCTTCGGCGTGACGACTGCCCCGTCGTGCCATTGCGAGCCTTCCTGATCGCCTGAATAGTTCAATGGATCAAGTTCTTGCGAAGCAAACTTCGCAGCTTCCTCGAGGATTGCATCGACCGTGTCCGGCGCCGCCTCCTCGCAACCCGGGAGCTTGGCGACCTCGCGCAGCCCCGCGAGCTCGTTTAGCACGAAGCGCATGTCCTTCAGCGGCGCGGCATAGGCGCTCATTTGTTCAGCTCCTCGACGATCTGCGGCACGACCTGGAACAGGTCGCCGACGATGCCGTAGTCCGCGACCGAGAAGATCGGCGCCTCCTCGTCCTTGTTGACCGCCACGATCACCCGGCTGTCCTTCATCCCGGCCAGGTGCTGGATCGCGCCCGAGATGCCGACCGCGATGTACAGCTCGGGAGCGACGATCTTGCCCGTCTGCCCGACCTGCCAGTCGTTCGGCACGAAGCCGGCGTCGACCGCGGCGCGCGAGGCGCCCATCGCCGCGCCGAGCTTGTCCGCGAGCGGCTCGAGCAGCTTGAAATTATCGCCCGAGCCCATGCCGCGCCCGCCCGAGACCACCACCCGCGCCGAGGTCAGCTCGGGGCGCTCGGACTTGGAGACCTCGCGCCCGACGAACGAGGACAGCCCGCTGTCCGCCAGCGCCTCGACCTTTTGCACCGGCGCCGAGCCGCCGCTCGCGGCCACCGCGTCGAAGCCGGTCGCGCGCACCGTGATGACCTTGATCGGGTCGGCCGACTGCACCGTGGCGATCGCGTTGCCGGCGTAGATCGGGCGCTGGAAGGTGTCGGGCGAATCGACCGCGATGATCTCGGACACCTGCTGCACGTCGAGCAGCGCCGCGACGCGCGGCATGACGTTCTTGCCGTTCGAGGTCGCCGGCGCGAGCAGGTGCGAATAGCCCTTGGCGAGCGAAACCATGAGCGCGGCGACATTCTCCGCGATCTCGTCGTCGAGCTGCGGCGCGTCCGCGTGCAGCACCTTGGCCACCCCCGCGACCTGGGCCGCGGCCTTGGCCGCCTCGGCGCAGTTGTGCCCGGCCACCAGCAGGTGGATCTCGCCGCCGATCTTCTGCGCCGCGGCGACCGTGCTGAGGGAGGCCTTCTTGAGCGCCTTGTTGTCGTGCTCGGCGAATACGAGGATGGCCATCAGATCACCTTGGCTTCGTTACGCAGCTTGTCGACCAGCGCCTTCGCGTCGGGCAGCTTGACCCCGCCCTTGCGCTTGGGCGGCTCGGCGACCTTGAGCGTCTTCAGGCGCGGCGCGACGTCGACCCCGAGCGCCTCGGGCTTGAGGTTCTCGAGCGGCTTCTTCTTCGCCTTCATGATGTTCGGCAGGGTGACGTAGCGCGGCTCGTTCAGGCGCAGGTCGGTGGTCACCACCGCCGGCAGCTTGACCGAGATGGTGTCCAGGCCGCCGTCGACCTCGCGCGTGACTTGCGCCTTGCCGCCGTCGAGCCTGACCTTGGAGGCGAAGGTCGCCTGCGCCCAGCCCAGCAGCGCGGCGAGCATCTGCCCGGTCTGGTTCGAGTCGTCGTCGATCGCCTGCTTGCCCATGATGACGAGACCTGGTTTTTCGCGTTCACAGATGGATTTCAATAATTTCGCCACTGCAAGGGGCTGCAATTCGACACCTGTTTCGACCAGGATCGCGCGGTCGGCGCCGATCGCGAGCGCGGTGCGCAGGGTCTCCTGGCAGGCCTGCGGGCCGCAGGACACGACCACCACCTCGGCCGCCGCGCCGGCTTCCTTGAGCCGCATCGCCTCCTCGACCGCGATCTCGTCGAACGGGTTCATCGACATCTTGACGTTCGCGGTCTCGACCCCGCTGCCGTCGGACTTGACCCGCACCTTGACGTTGTAGTCGACCACGCGCTTGACGCTTACCAGGACTTTCATGGGCTGGAGTCTTGCCTTGAGGGGAGTGTGCAATTATATCGGTCGTGAGCTGGATCGGTGAACTGCTGCACATCCATATCGCTGCCGGCGCCTCGGCGCCGATGCGCGCGCTCGCCGAGGCCAGCCTGGTGCCCGGCATCGGGATCGAGGGCGACCGCTACGCCACGCGCACAGGGACCTATTCCAACCGCCATAACGTCGACCGCGAGGTGACGTTGATCGAGGTCGAGACGCTCGAGGCGCTCGCGCGCGACCACGGCATCGGGCTCGCGCCGCACGAGCACCGGCGCAACCTCACCACCCGCGGCGTGCCGCTCAACCACTTGGTGGGACGCTATTTCAGGGTCGGCGACTGCGTGCTGCACGGCGAGCGGCTCAACCTTCCCTGCCAGTATCTGGAGGATCTGCTCGGCAAGAAGGTGTTCAAGCCGCTGATCAACCGCTCCGGCCTCAACTGCCGCATCGAAAAGGGCGGCACGATCCGCCCCGGCATGCCGATCGAGCCGCGCTAGCGGCTCAGGCCCGCTCGACCAGCGCGTCGAGCGCGAGCGCGCCGGCGCCGTCCTCGAGCAGCATCACCGGGTTGAGGTCCAGCGACGCGATCTCGCCGCGCCAGGCGAGCATCGCGTCGCCCAGGCGAACGGCCATGCGCGCGTAGGCCGCGACGTCGGGCGGCGGCTCGCCGCGCACGCCGGCGAGCAGCGGCGCGATGCGCAGCCGCGCGAGCGCCGCGCGCACCTCGTCCTCGCCGAACGGCGGCAGCAGCAGCTGGAAGTCCTGCAGCGCCTCGAGGTAGATGCCGCCGTCGCCGACCAGCACCACCGGTCCGAACGCCGGATCGACTCGCGCGCCGAGCGCGAGCTCGCGCCGCCCCGCCGCATGGCGCGCCATCAGCACGCCGTCGGCCGGCGGAATGCGCGCCTTCAGCTCGTGAAAAGCATTCACTACCTGGGCTTCTTCGCGCAGTCCGAGCCGCACCAGCCCGAGCTCGGTCTTGTGCGGCACGCTCGCCGAGCAGGCCTTTAGCACCACATTCGGCCCCAGCGCGGCGAACGCCGCGCGCGCCTCGTCCTGCGAGCGGCACAGCCGGTGCTCGACCACCGGCAGACCGGCGGCGGCGAGCAGCTCGAGGCTTTGGGCTTCGTCGAGGAATCGGGATTTCGTTGCCGGAAGCTTCACCTCCTTCACATGCGCAGCTTTCCGATATTCCCTCCTCATGAGCTCGGAATGCTCGGCGAGCTGCTTCAGCGCGATCATCGCTTCGCGCTCGCGCACGAACGCGGGCACGCCGGCCTGCTCGAACTCGGCGCGCACCGCCTCCTGCGGCGCGGCGAGCGCGACCGCGCGCCCGGTGCCGCTCGCGTAGCGGGCGAAGTCGCGCGCGAAACCGGCCACGTCGTAACCCGCGCCCGCGACCGGCAGCGCGACCAGCATCAGGTCGCTGGCGACGTCCTGCGCCAGGATCGGCAGCGCGTCGGCGAACAGCCGATCATTGCCGAGCAGCGCGCCGGTGACGTCGAGCGGATTGGTCGCGGTGGCGAACCCGGGCAGCACCGCCGAGAGCCGCCGCCGCGTTTCCTCCGAAAATTGAACAACAGGCAATTCAAGCTCCTCGGCCGCGTCGGCCGCCATGACGCAGCTCGCGCCCGAGTTGCTAAGCGCGACCAAGCGCCTGCCGCGCGGGCGCCAGCCCTTGAGATAAAGCTGGCCCGCGGCGACCAGCGCATAGGGGTCCTCGACGCGCCAGATCGCGTGCCGGGCGAAGAACGCGTCGACCACCCGGTCCTCGCTCGCCAGCGCGCCGGTGTGCGAGCTCGCGGCGCGCCGCCCGCTCTCGGTGCGCCCCGCCTTGACCGCGACGATCGGCAGGTCGCGCGCGCGCGCGGCCTCTGCCGCGGCGGCCAGCAGGTCGGGCTTCGCGATCGCCTCCAGGTACAGCAGCAGCAGGCGCACGCCGTCCTCGGCCGCGATCTCGGCCGCGAGGTCCGCGACCGTGACGTCGGCCTCGTTGCCGGTGGCGTGGATGTGGCGCACGTCCAGCCCGCGCTGGCGCGCCAGGCCGTAGATCGCCTGCGAGCACGCGCCGCTCTGGCTCACGATCGCGACCGGGCCGTCGCGCCCTTCCATCTCGTTGAACACGGTCGAGAAGTTCGCCACCGCGCCGGTGGCGAAGTTCGCCAGCCCCTGGCAGTTCGGCCCCACCAGCCGCATGCCGGCGGCGCGCGCCGCGGCGAGCATTCGGTCCTGCATCGCGCGCCCCGCGGGGCCGATCTCGCCGAAGCCCGACGACATCACCACGCAGACCTTGACCCCGCGTCCGGCGCAGGCCTCGACCGCGGCGACCGCCTCCTCGCCCGCGACCGCGACGATCACGAGCTCCGGCGCCTGAGGCAGCGACGCGACGTCGGGATAGGCCTTCAGGCCCTGCACCTCGGCGCGCGCCGGGTTGATCGGGTAGATTGCGCCGCGATAGCCGTAGCGCTTCATGTACAGGATCGGTCGCCCGCCGACCTTGTGCGGGTTGTCGGACGCGCCGACGATGGCGATCGATACGGGCGCGAGCGCGGCGCGCAGGCCGGTGGTCTTGGTCATGAGAACAATCATAATCGAGTCATGAGCTGGTCGATCCCCTTGCGCGCGGTGCTCGCCGCGCTCGCGATCCATACCCTGTGGGGCGGCAACCCGGTCGCGGTCAAGCTCGGGCTGGAGGCTTTCCCGCCGCTATGGAGCGGGCTGCTGCGCTTTGCGCTCGGCAGCATCTGCATCGCCGCGTGGGCGCGCTACGTGCGCGTGGCGCTGCGCCCTGCGCCTGGCGAGTGGCCGGCGCTCGCCGGCATCGGCGTGCTGTTCACGCTCCAGATCGCGCTCATGAACTACGGCTTCGACGCGACCGCGGCGGTAAACGGTGCGGTCCTGATCGCGAGCAACCCGCTGTTCGGCCTGCTGTTCGCGCACCTGCTGGTGCCGGGCGACCGGCTGCGCCCGCGGCGCGCGCTCGGCGCGCTGGTCGCCTTCGCCGGGGTGGCGCTGGTGCTGGCGCGCGGCGCGCCGCCGGCGAGCACCGGGCACGGCGACTGGATCGTGCTCGCGAGCGCCTGCCTGCTCGGCCTGCGCCTCGCGCTCTCGGGCCGCCTGCTGCGGCGCGTGAACGAGGTCAGGCTCGCGTTCTGGCAGGGCATCGTCTCGCTGCCGCTGTTCGCCGCCGGCGCGCTTGCGACCGAAACGATCCGCTTCGAGAACATCGGCTTCGCCCCGCTCGCCGGAATCTTCTACCAGGGCGCGGTCGTCGCCGGGCTCGCCTTCACGGTCAACTTCTGGCTCATCCGGCGCTACACCCCGAGCGTGATCATCAGCTTCAATTTCGTCGCGCCGGTCGCGGGCGTGCTGCTCGGCGCGACGATCCTGGGCGAGCCGGTGACCGCCGGGCTCATCGGCGGCCTGCTGCTGGTCGCGGCCGGCCTGGTCCTCATCGCGCGCAAGTGATCAGGGCCGCACGCCGAAGCGCACCGGACCGGCGACGCGAAGCGGCGCGGCGAGCTCGGCGAACTCGCACAGCAGCGGGCGCGTGTCGCGCGGGTCGATGATCTCCTCGACGTCGTATTTCTCGGCGCTGCGCAGGGGCGAGGCGAAGCGGCGGATGCGGGCCTCGATCTCGGCGCGCTTGGCCTCGGGGTTCGGAGCGGACTCGATCTCGGCCTTGTACGCGGCCTCCAGGCCGCCCGCGATCGGCAGCGAGCCCCACTCGGCCGAGGGCCAGGCCATGCGCATGCAGTAGCGCGAAGAGTTCTGGTGCACCGCGCCGGCCACGCCGAAGACTTTGCGCACCAGCACCGAGCACCAGGGCACGGTCGACTGCAGCACCGCGCTCGCGGCGCGCATGCCAAAGCGTATGGTTGCGTCGCGCTCGGCGTCCGGGCCGATCAGGAAGCCCGGCACGTCCACGAGGTGAACCACGGGCAGATGGAACACCTGCGCCAGGTCGACGAAGCGCGTGATCTTCTCCGAGGCCTTGGCGGTCCAGGCGCCGCCGTAGTGCATCGGGTCGCCCGCCATCAGCGCCACCGGCCAGCCGG
>DATIZK010000074.1:0-18509 GCA_035517095.1 Burkholderiales bacterium | reverse complement strand
GCTCGGCGGCCTTGCGGGCGCGGCGCTCCTGTGGCTGCCGCTCGGTGCGCTGCTCGCGCCGCTGCGGCGGCGCGCGCCGCAGGTACCCTGGGGCGCGGCGTACGCGGCGCTAGGCGTCATGCTCGCGCTCGCCGGCCCGGTGTTCGCGTTGTCGCTCGCCTACCACGTGCTGGGCACCGACAAGGTCGGCCAGGACGTGCTGTACCTGTCGCTCAAGTCGATCCGAACCAGCCTGGTGATCGGCACCCTGACCACGCTGGTCATGCTGCCGCTCGGGGCGATGCTGGGCGTCGCGGCGGGGTACTTCAGGGGCTGGGTAGACGACCTGATCCAGTACCTGTACACGACGCTCAATTCGATCCCGGCGGTGCTGCTGATCGCCGCGTTCGTGCTCATGATGCAGGTGTACATCGACGGCCATCCGCAGCTGTTTCCCACCACCGCGCAGCGCGCCGACGTGCGGCTGCTTCTGCTGTGCGTGATCCTCGGCGTTACCAGCTGGACGTCGCTCGCGCGGCTGCTGCGCGGCGAGGCGCTCAAGCTCGCCGAGCAGGAGTACGTGCAGGCAGCGCACGCCTTCGGCGTGCCTCACCTGCGCATCCTCACGCGCCACCTGCTGCCGAACGTCGCGCACATCATCATCATCTCGCTGGTGCTCGATTTCTCCGGCCTGGTTCTGGCCGAGGTAGTGCTGTCGTACGTCGGCGTGGGGGTCGATCCGACGACGATCAGCTTCGGAACCATGATCAACGCCGCGCGGCTGGAGATGGCGCGCGAGCCGGTGGTTTGGTGGTCGCTCGCCTCCGCGTTCGGCTTCCTGCTGGTGCTGGTGCTGGCGGCGAACCTGCTCGCCGACGCGGTGCGCGACGGCTTCGACCCGCGGGTGCACGTTTGAGCGCCGCGCTCGAGCTCGAGGGCCTGCGCACGGTGATCGACGCGCCGCAAGGCGCGCTGCACGTGGTCGACGGCGTCGACCTCGCGCTCGGGCGCGGCGAGTGCTTCGCCCTGGTGGGGGAGTCGGGCTGCGGCAAGTCGATGACCGCGCTGTCGGTGATGCGGCTGCTGCCGGAGGCGGCACGCGTGGCGGGCGGCAGGGCGCTGCTCGACGGCAGCGACCTGCTCGCGCTGCCCGAGGCGGCGATGCGCGCGGTGCGCGGGCGGCGGGTGGCGATGATCTTCCAGGAGCCCTCGACCGCGCTCAACCCGGTGCTGAGCGTCGGGCGCCAGGTGCTCGAGGTGATCGAGCGCCATACCGGCCTGCGCGGCGCGGCGGCGCGCAGCCGCGCGCTCGAGCTGCTCGAGGCGGCCGGCATCCCGGACGGCGTGCGGCGCTTCGATGAATACCCGTTTCAGCTCTCCGGAGGTCTCAAGCAGCGCGCCATGATCGCCGCCGCGCTGGCGGTCGACCCCGAGGTGCTGATCGCCGACGAGCCGACCACCGCGCTCGACGTCACGATCCAGGCGCAGATCCTGGATCTGCTCAAGCGCCTGCAGGCCGAGCGCGGCATGGCGCTGCTGCTCATCACCCACGATCTCGGCCTGGTGGCGCAGATGGCGCAGCGCGTGGCGGTCATGTACGCCGGCGAGATCGTCGAGACCGGCCCGCGCGAGGCCTTTCTGCGCGCGCCGCAGCATCCCTATTCGCAGAAGCTCTTCGCTGCGCTGCCCTCGGCCGGGCGGCGCGCCCGCGGGCTCGCCGGAATTCCCGGCCAGGTGCCGCCGCCCGGCGTGCAGATCGCCGGATGCCGCTTTGCCGGGCGCTGCGAGCTCGCTTTCGAGCGCTGCCGGCGCGAGGCACCGCGCCTGCTCGAGCTGCCCGGCGGGCAGCGCGCTCGCTGCCACCTGCGCGAGGATGGCGCCGCGGCGCCGCGCGCGGGCGAGGTGGCCGGCGTGCCCGTCGTCGTGACGCGCGGGAACACGCCGCCGCTGCTGCTCGAGGTTGCCGACCTCAAGGTGCACTTCCCGATCCGGCGCGGGGTGCTGCGGCGCACGGTAGGGCGGGTCAGGGCAGTGGACGGCGTTTCGCTCCAGATCCGCGAGGGCCGCACCCTGGCGCTGGTAGGCGAATCGGGCTGCGGCAAGACCACCGCAGGCAAGGCGATCCTGCAGCTCATCGCGCCCAGCGCCGGCAGCGTGCGCGCCGGCGGCGCCGAGCTCACGCGCCTTACGCGCCGCGGGCTGCGGCCGTGGCGCGCCGCGTTGCAGATCATCTTCCAGGACCCGTACGCATCGCTCGATCCGCGCATGCGCGTGGTCGATACGCTCGCCGAGGGCATGCGCAGCCTCGGCCTGGGGCGCGACGAGGCCGAGCGCGAGCGGCGCATCGACGCGCTGCTGGAGCAGGTCGGGCTTGCGCAGGAGGCCAAGGGCCGCTATCCGCACGAATTCTCCGGCGGCCAGCGGCAGCGCATCGCGATCGCGCGCGCGCTCGCGGTCGAGCCGCGCCTTATCGTTTGCGACGAGCCGACCAGCGCGCTCGACGTCTCGGTGCAGGCCCAGATCCTCAACCTGCTCAAGTCGCTGCAGGACCGGCTCGGGCTCGCCTACCTGTTCATCACGCACAACCTGGCGGTGGTCGAGTACCTCGCGCACGAGGTCGCGGTGATGTATCTGGGCCGGATCGTCGAGCGCGGCACGGTGGAGGAGGTGCTGGCAGACCCGAAGCACCCGTACACCCGGGCGCTGCTTTCCGCCGTGCCGACGATCGACGGCGGGCGCGAGCCGATCAGGCTCGCGGGCGAGCTGCCTTCGCCGGCGAGCCCGCCCTCGGGCTGCCATTTCCACCCGCGCTGCCCGGACGCGCGGCCCGAGTGCGCGCACGCCTATCCGCGCCAGGTCGCCCTTTCGCCTACGCGCGAGGTGGCCTGTGTGCTCTACGCAGAATAAACCTTAGATTATTGCTTTAACTTATTATTATATAATAGTTTTATTCATCTCAATCAACGTCGGGAGCGGACCACGATCAGCTCCCCGGGATGAAGCGTGCCGAGGTGGGGGTTGAGCTGCCGCAGGTGCTCGACGCTGACGCGGTAGCGGCGCGAGATGCTCCATAGGCTGTCGCCCGACCTGACGCGATACAGGTGGCCGGCAGGGGGCGCCGGAATGGGCGGCGCATACATGATCGGCAGCGGCTGACCGCTAAGCTTGGCGCCGTCGATCGGCACCACCAGCAGCCCCGGCGCGCGCAGCGAGCGCGAGCGGATGCCGTTCACCTTCTTCAGCTCAGCGAGCGAGACGTGGAACTTGCGCGCGATGTGGTCCAGCCGCTCGCCGCTCTGCGGGCGGTAGGTCTTCCAGGACACGCGCTCCTTGTCGTCGTATTTTTCCAGGTTGGCGCGGAACACCTCGACCTTGTCGGCCGGCAGCACGATGCGCGAATCGAGCGCGGTGGGGATCAGCGGCCGGTTGAAGCCGGGGTTGAGCGCGATGAAGTCGTCTACCGGCATCTCGGCCAGCTTGGCCGCCAGCCGCACGTCGATCGCTCCGGTGCCATCGACGCTGACGAAGTAGGGCTGGTTCGGAATCGGGTCGAGCACGATGCCGAACGGCTTGGGATCGGAAATGATGTTCTTCAGCGCCTGCAGCTTGGGAACGTAGTCGCGCGTCTCGAGCGGCATCCTGAGGCTCGCGTAGTCGGTCGGCAGCCCGGCCTTCCTGTTCTTCTCGATCGCGCGCGCGACCGCGTTCTCGCCCCAGTTGTAGGACGCCAGCGCGAGCTGCCAGTCGCCGTGCATGTCGTACAGGTCCTGCAGGTAGTCGAGCGCGGCCGAAGTGGAGGCGACGATGTCGCGCCGCTCGTCGTACCACCAGCTCTGTTTCAGGCTGTAGCGCTTGCCGGTGGGCGGGATGAACTGCCAGATGCCCGAGGCGTGCGAGCGCGAATACGCCATCGGGTTGTACGCGCTCTCCACCATCGGCAGCAGCGCGAGCTCGGTCGGCATGCCGCGCTTCTCGAGCTCGTCCACGATGTGGTACAGATAGCGCCGGCTGCGCTCGAAGATGCGCTGCAGGTAGTCCGGCCGCGCGGCGTAGTACGCCATCATCGCGCGCACCCGGTCGTTGTCCAGGTCCGGCATGCCGAAGCCGCGTCGAATGCGCTGCCACAGGTCGTCCGGCTGCACGGTCAGGTCGACCAGCGCCACGCCGCGCAGCGGCTCGTGCACGACCTGCTTCTCGCCCTCGAACGGCGGCAGGCGCGTCGCGTCGAGCGGCTTGCTCGGCGGGCGCGGCACGGGGGCCGCGACGTGCACCGGCGGCGCAGGCGGCGGCACGGGCGGCGCGGGGGCCTGCTGCGTGGCACAGGCAGTCAACAGGGCGGCGAGCGCCCACGCGCCGCGCCGGATCACGAGCGGTTCTTCCAATCCCTGATCGCCGCGAACACGCGCACCGGATCGGCCGCACGTGCGCCGAGGTACTTGTTGGCCGACTCGACCACCGCCGGCTCGAGGCAGCGCAGGAAGGGATTGGTCGCCTTCTCCTCGCCGAGCGTGGTCGGCAGGGTGGGCTTGCCGGCCTCGCGCAGCTTGCGCTCGCGCGCCTCGCGCGCGCCGAGCGCGGCGTTGTGCGGCTCGACGCTGCGCGCGAAGCCGATGTTGGCGAGGGTGTATTCGTGCCCGCAGTAGACGCGCGTCGAATCTGGCAGCGCGCGCAGCTTCTCGAGCGAGGCGTACATCTGCGCGGGCGTGCCTTCGAACACGCGCCCGCAGCCGCAGGCGAACAGCGTGTCGCCACAGAACAGGCAATCCGCGCCATAATAGGCGATATGCGCTCGCGTGTGCCCCGGGATGTCGAGCACCGCGAACGAAAGGCCGAGCTCGGGAATCGTCACCGTGTCGCCTTCGCCCACCGCCCGGGTGAGCGATTCGATCGGCTCGCCGCGCGGGCCGTACACCGGCACGCGGCCCCGCTCGAGCAGCTCGGGGATGCCGCCGACGTGGTCCGCATGGTGGTGGGTGGCGAGGATCGCGACCAGCTCGAGCTTCTCGCGCGTCAGATATTCGATCACCGGGCGCGCGTCGCCGGGGTCGACCACCGCCGCGCGCTTGCCGTCGCGCAGGGTCCAGATATAGTTGTCCTTGAATGCCTTTACCGGAACGATCTCTAGCATGGATCGGCAATCCTTCGTGCCTGGTGCAACTCAGAAGTATAACGGTGTCCGCTCTTCTCTATCCGAGTGGTTTGTCACGCCGCAGGGGCGCTACGTGCTCGATTGGGAGCTTGCGCAGTTCGACAACGCAGTAGACGATGCGTTTGGCTACCGCGCGCTCCAGGTCGGCCTGCCGGAGACGGATTTCCTGCGTCGCAATCGCATCCCGTTCCGTTTCGGCGTCGCGCTCGAGCCCGGCGCCGCGGTCGCGGCCGACCCGCTGCAGCTGCCGCTCGCGTCGCAGAGCGCGGACCTGGTGGTGCTGCCGCACGTGCTCGAGACCCACAACGACCCGCATCACGTGCTGCGCGAGGCCGAGCGGGTGCTGATGCCCGAGGGGCAGCTGGTGGTGTCGGGCTTCAACCCGCTGTCGCTGTGGCGCCTGCGCCAGATGTTCTCCTGGCGCCACGCCGGGGCGCCGTGGGACGCGCGCTTCATCAGCCTGCTGCAGCTGCGCGACTGGCTGCGCCTGCTCGGCTTCGAGCTAAACGGCGGCGTGTTCGGCTGCTACGCGCCGCCCTTCGCGCAGCCGAAATGGCTCGCGCGCTTCGGCTTCATGGAGAAGGCCGGCGCGCGCTGGTGGCCGATCGCGGGCGGGGTCTACGTGGTGCGCGCGATCAAGCGGGTGCAAGGCATGCGCCTGGTGACTCCCGCCTGGCGCAAGGAGCGCGCCCGGCGCCGGCGCGCGCTCGCGGCGCCGATCACGCAGCGCCAGCGGCACGACCTGCAGCGCCATGAGTGAAGAGCTGGTCGAAATCTACGCCGACGGCGCCTGCAAGGGCAACCCCGGGCCGGGCGGCTGGGGCGCGCTGCTGCGCATCGGCCGGGTCGAGAAGGAGCTCTACGGCGGCGATCCCGCGACCACCAACAACCGCATGGAGCTGACCGCGGTGATCCGGGCGCTCGAGTCCCTCAAGCGGCGCTGCCGGGTGCGCCTGTACACCGATTCGCAGTACGTGCAAAAGGGCATCTCGAGCTGGATCCACGACTGGAAGCGGCGCGCCTGGCGCACCGCGGACAAGAAACCGGTGAAGAATGTCGACCTGTGGCAGCGGCTGGACGCGCTGGCGCAGGCGCACGACATCGAGTGGCACTGGGTGCGGGGCCACGCCGGCCACCCCGAGAACGAGCGTGCCGACGCCCTCGCCAACCGCGCGATCGGAGGCCGGGGTGGCTGAGCGCCAGATCGTGCTCGACACCGAGACCACCGGCCTCAACGCGAAGCTCGGCGACCGGGTGATCGAGATCGGCTGCATCGAGCTGCTCAGCCGCCGGGTCACCGAGCGGCACTTCCACACCTACCTCGACCCGGAGCGCGAGATCGAGGAGGGCGCGGCCAAGGTGCACGGCCTGACGCGCGAATTCCTGTCCGACAAGCCGCGCTTCGCCGAAGTGGCGAAGGATTTCCTCGACTACGTGCGCGGCGCCGAGCTGATCATCCACAACGCCGCGTTCGACGTCGAGTTCCTCGACGCCGAGCTCGAGCTGGCGGGCCTGGGCCGGCTCGCCGATCACGCCGCCGGCGTGATCGACACGCTCGCCCTCGCGCGCGAGCTCCACCCCGGGCGGCGCAACTCGCTCGACGCCCTGTGCGAGCGCTACGGCGTCGACAACGCCCACCGTACCCTGCACGGAGCCCTGCTGGATGCGCGCCTGCTGGCCGAGGTCTACCTCGCCATGACGCGCGGCCAGGATAGCCTGGCGATGGACCTGGACGACGACCCGGCGCCGGTCGCCGGCGGCCCGGCGCGCTTCGACACCTCGAAGCTGAAGGTGGTGCACGCGAGCCCGGAGGAGGCCGCCGCGCACGAGAAGCTGCTCGACCGGATGGAGAAGGAGGCGAAGAAGGGCATCGTCTGGCGCCGCACTTGAGGCGGGGCGGATGCCGGGGCGCCCGCTACATGCAGCCGAAGGCCTGCGCGATCAGGTCGATGTCGCCGGCGGTCAGCGACTTCAGCTCGGGCGCCGCTTCGGCGGGGTGGCGCCGCGCACCCCTGACGATGTCGCGCAGCGTCCACGACGTGTAGCTGGGGTTCTGCCCCGCGAGCCGTGCTGCGGTTCCGCGGCCGGTGTAGTCCGGCAGATGGCAGGTGCCGCAGTGCAGCTGACGCAACTTCGCCATCCCGGCCGGCGCCAGGTCAGGGCGGAGCATCGGCGACCTCTCCGGCTTGCGGGCTGAAAAATAGTCGGCCAGATCCTGGATGTCGACCCGCTTGAGGTTGCCGGCGTTCTGCGCCATGGCCTCGACGGTCCGCTGCCTCGACCTGAACGCATAGACCTGCTCGACGATGTAGTCCCGCGGCTGCCCGTCAAGCACCGGAAGGAAGGGCCGGGTCCGGCTCGCCACGTGACACGAGATGCAAAGCTCGGCTTTCTTCCTTCCGGCCGCCGGGTCCCCTTGTGCCAGAACCGGGACCAGCACGAGAAGCAAGCCGGCTGCGGCCAAGGACGCAAACTATCCGAACGCGAGGCTCGCCAGGGCCGCAATCGCAGCCACCAGCCCCGCACCCTTGCGTGCCGAGAACGGCTCGCGCAGCAACAGAAAACCGATCACCGACGTGGCGACGAAGCCCATTTGCGCCACGGGCACCACGACGCTCGCATCGCCGCGCGCCAGGCTTTCCACCATCATGCAGAAGGCGAGGGCGAGCGCGACCGCCGCCATCGGGGCGTAGCGCAGCACGGCGCGCGAGGGGCGGATGCGGCGATCCACGATGCCGGCGAACGCCGTCGAGCAGCTCACCACGACAACGGCCTGGGCAACGATCATCGAGGCGGGCGTCGCCCCGGCGCGCAGGCCGTACTTGTAGACGAAGTTGCCGACGCCGACCGCGGCGGTTGCGACCAGCACGCGCGCGAGAGACGAGCGGCTTTCGCGCCGGCCGGCGTCGCCGCCCGCCGGGGCGGCCAGCAGAAGCCATACCGCGGCGAGCGCAAGCGCGATCCCCGCGACCTTGTGCGTGGTGAGGGGCTCGCCGAGGAAGACGACGGCGAGGGCGGCGGTGATCACGAAGCTCAGGCGGAACACCGGCGCGTTCACGCTGACCGGGCCGGATTTCAGGCTGTGCGCGAAGTTGTAGAAGCCGATCAGCACGAATACCCCGACCAGCAAGCCCCACAGCGTTCCCCTGACGAACGCAAGCGAGCCGGTAAGCAGGCCGTAGGCGGCCACGGTGGGCAGGAACACCCACGACTGCACCATCAGGAACTGGTGCGGCGGCGCGCCGGCCGCGGCGCCGCGCTTGTAGATCAGGTCGCCGATTCCGAACAGGAGCATCGCACCGAGCGCGTAGCGGATTCCGGGGCTCATGTCGATTGCGGCGATTCGTCGCGCCCGCGCTCAGCTTTGCGGCTGCGGCGGCTGCGCGACCCTCGCCTCGGCCGCGAGTCTCCGGGCGTTGACGTAGAGATACCAGATGATCAACAGGCCGACGAGCCCCGAAAGCAGATCGACGACGCGAAGCGCGAAAATCGCGGTCAGCAGCAGTCTTAGGCCGAGGTAGGCCAGGGCCAGCGTCAGCCCCAGCGCTCCGAAGGCGAGGACGACGAGCGAGGTCGAACGGAGCAGAAGTGCGCCGTGGCTCGCGGCGGTCAGGGCGCCGATCACAACAAAGTACGCCCGCATCGAGCGTACCGTCTCGCGCATCAACATGGATCCCCCAGCCGGGACCTTATCCGTCAATTGCGGGGCGGGCAATCCCGCTTTCAGGGCTTGCGCCCGGCGCGCATGACTGCCGACACAACGCGCAGGCTCTTTCGCATCGAACGCGGGGCTTCGGATCAAAGATAGCGGCGCGTACCTTACCGGGCCTTCGCGCCTGGCGCTATACTTTTCACCCATGTCCGCCAGCCCCTACGAGCAGGATCTCGACCGCAACACCGCCAACTACGCGCCGCTGACGCCGCTTTCGTTCGTCGAGCGCGCGGCCTACGTCTATCCCGAGGCGACCTCGGTGGTGCACGGCAAGCGGCGCGACAGCTGGAAGCAGACCTACGCCAACTGCCGTCGGCTCGGCTCGGCGCTCGCCAAGCGCGGCCTCGGCAAGGGCGACACGGTGGCGGCGATGCTGCCCAATATCCCCGCCATGTACGAGGCGCACTTCGGCGTGTCGATGTGCGGCGCGGTGCTCAACACGCTCAACACGCGCCTGGACGCCGAGGCGATCGCGTTCATGCTCAACCACGGCGAGGCGAAGCTGCTGATCAGCGACCGCGAGTTCTCGCCCGTGATCGAGGCGGCGCTGGCAAAGCTCGGCCGGCCGCTCGAGGTGATCGACGTCGACGATCCCGAGTACGACGGCCCGGGCAAGCGCCTGGGCCGGACGACCTACGAGCAGCTGCTCGCCGAGGGCGACCCGGACTACGCCTGGCAGGGCCCGACCGACGAATGGCAGGCGATCTCGCTCAACTACACCTCGGGCACCACCGGCAACCCGAAGGGCGTGGTGTACCACCACCGCGGCGCGTACCTGAACGGAGTGGGCAACATCCTGGTGTGGGGCATGCCGCAGCACTCGGTGTACCTGTGGACGCTGCCGATGTTCCACTGCAACGGCTGGTGCTTCCCCTGGACCATGGCCGCCAACGCGGGGACGAGCGTTTGCCTGAGGAAAGTCGAAGTCGAGAAGATTTTCGATCTCATCAAGCGTCATCACGTCACGCATTACTGCGGCGCGCCGATCGTGCACCAGACGCTGATCAACGCGCCGGCGGAGCTCAGGAAGGGCATCGACTGGAAGGTGAACGCGATGGTCGCGGGCGCGGCGCCGCCGGCGGCGGTGATCGAGGGCATGGAGAAGATCGGCTTCTCGATCACCCACGTCTACGGCCTGACCGAGACCTACGGCCCGGCCACGGTGTGCGCCAAGCACGCCGAGTGGGACTCGCTGCCGCTCGAGCAGCAGGTGCAGAGGAACGGCCGCCAGGGCGTGCGCTACCTGGTCGAGGAGGGGCTGACCGTGATGGACCCCGAGACGATGCAGCCGGTGCCCGCCGACGGCGAGACGATGGGCGAGATCATGTTCCGCGGCAACATCACCATGAAGGGCTACCTGAAGAACCCGAAGGCGACCGAGGAGGCCTTCGCCGGCGGCTGGTTCCACTCGGGCGACCTGGCGGTGATGCAGCCCGACGGCTACGTCAAGATCAAGGACCGCTCGAAGGACATCATCATCTCGGGCGGCGAGAACATCTCCTC
Source organism: Burkholderiales bacterium (assembly GCA_035517095.1). Lineage (GTDB taxonomy): Bacteria > Pseudomonadota > Gammaproteobacteria > Burkholderiales > SG8-39 > DAHVFK01. The sequence continues at coordinate 8,166 of DATIZK010000074.1, read as the reverse complement.
GCTCGAGGTCGAGGACGTGCTCTACCGCCACCCCGCGGTGATGGCGGCGGCGGTGGTGGCGATGCCCGATCCGAAATGGGGCGAGACGCCGTGCGCCTTCGTCGAGCTCAAGCCCGGCGCCAGGGCCACCGACAAGGAGATCGTCGAGTTCTGCCGCGAGCGCATGGCGAAGTTCAAGGCGCCGCGCGCGGTGGTGTTCGGCGAGCTGCCCAAGACGTCGACCGGCAAGATCCAGAAGTTCGTGCTGCGCCAGAACGCGAAGTCGGCGTCGGCGATCGAGTAGAGGAGTCATCATGAGCGCCATACCGAAGAACCAGGAACCGATCCTGCTGCGCGAGGACCGCGACGGCGTCGCGACCCTGACCCTGAACCGCCCGGAGCAGTTCAACGCGCTCTCGGGCGCCATGCTGGACGAGCTGCAGGCCGCCCTCGACGCGCTGGCGAAGGACGCGAGCGTGCGGGTGGTGGTGATCGCCGCGCGCGGGCGGGGCTTCTGCGCCGGCCACGACCTGAAGGAGATCGGCGCCCTCGGCACGCAGGAGCGGATCGAGGCGCTGTTCCAGAAGTGCGGCCGCATGATGGTGTCGATCGTGTCGCTGCCGCAGCCGGTGATCGCCAAGGTGCACGCCACGGCCACCGCCGCCGGCTGCCAGCTGGTGGCGCAGTGCGACCTCGCCGTGGCCGCCGACAGCGCCAAGTTCGCCGTAAGCGGGGTGAACTTCGGCCTGTTCTGCTCCACCCCGAGCGTGGCGCTGGCTCGCAACGTCGGGCGCAAGCAGGCGATGGAGATGCTGCTCACGGGCGAGTTCATCGACGCCCAGACCGCGAAAACCTACGGCCTGGTCAACCGCGTCGTGCCGCCGGACGCGCTCGATGCCGAAGTCGAGCGGCTCGCGGCGCTGGTCGCGTCCAAGCCGCAGGGCGCGGTCGCCGCCGGCAAGCGCCTGTTCTACCGCCAGCTCGAGATGGGGCTGGAGGGCGCCTACCGGATCGCGGGCGAGGTGATCGCGTGCAACGCCGCGAGCGACGAGGGGCGCGAGGGCATCGCGGCCTTCGCCGGGAAGCGCAAGCCGGTCTGGAACAAGAAGTAGCCGCCGTGCCGGCCGGGCGCTACTACGAGGACTTCGCCCCCGGCGAGACCTACAAGCACTGGCCCGGGCGCACCATCACCGCGGCCGACAACACCTGGTTCACGCTGCTGACCATGAACCAGCACCCGCTGCACTTCGACGAGGAGTACGCCAAGGGCACCGAGTTCGGCAAGCCGCTGGTCAACAGCGCGCTCACGCTCGCGATCGTGGCCGGCATGAGCGTGGCCGACGTGAGCCAGAAGGCAATCGCGAACCTGGGCTGGACCGACATCGCGCTGCCGGCGCCGGTGTTCAACGGCGACACGCTGTACGCCGAATCGACCGTGCTCGAGAAGCGCGAGTCGAAGTCGCGCCCGGCGCAGGGCATCGTCACCGTGGCGACGCGCGCATGGAAGCAGGACGGAACGACCGTCATGACCTACAAGCGCACCGTGCTGGTGCCCAAGCGCCCATGACAAACGCCGACGACGGCCAGATCCTCGACGCGATCGGGAAGTGGCTCGAGCGCGACGTGCGGCCGAAGGCGCGCGAGCTGGAGAAGAAGGACGAGTATCCCGAGGCGATGGTCGAGCAGATGAAGGCCTTCGGCCTGTTCGGCGCCACCATCCCGCAGGAGTACGGCGGCCTGGGCCTGCCGGCGGCGACCTACGCCAGGATCGTGGCGCAGATCTCGGAGGTGTGGATGTCCCTCACGGGCATCTTCAACTCGCACCTGATCATGGCCGCCGCGGTGGCGCGCTTCGGCAGCGAGGCGCAAAAGCGCGAGTTCCTGCCCAGGTTCGCGAGCGGCGAGGTGCGCGGCGGCCTCGCGCTTACCGAGCCGGACTGCGGCACCGACCTGCAGGCGATCCGCACCCGCGCGGCGCGCGCCGGCGACCATTACGTCGTCAACGGCACCAAGACCTGGATCTCGAACGGCATCAAGGGCTCGTGCTTCGCGCTGCTGGTCAAGACCGACCCGGCCGCCCAGCCGCGCCACAAGGGCATGAGCCTGTTCCTGGCCGAGAAGGGCAAGGGATTCCGCGTCTCGAAAAAGCTCGAAAAGCTCGGCTACAAGGGCATCGACTCGGCCGAGCTGATCTTCGAGGACTACCGCGTGCCGGCCGACCGCCTGATCGGCGGCGAGGAAGGCCACGGCTTCCAGCACGCCGTGGGCGGGCTCGAGCTCGGGCGCATCAACGTCGCCGCGCGCGGCGTGGGGGTGGCGAACGCGGCGCTCAAGGACGCGCTCGCGTACTCGCAGGTAAGGAAGACCTTCGGCAAGCCGATCTGCGAGCACCAGGCGATCCAGTTGAAGCTCGGCGAGATGGCCACCCGCTGCGAGGCCGCGCGCCTGCTGGTGGAGAACGCGGCGCGTGCCTACGACGCGGGCGAGCGCTGCGACATGGAGGCCGGCATGGCGAAGTACTTCGCCTCCGAGGCGGCGCTCGAGAACTCGATCGAGGCGGTGCGCATCCACGGCGGCTACGGCTACTCGACCGAGTTCAACGTCGAGCGCTACTACCGCGATGCGCCGCTGATGTGCATCGGCGAGGGCACCAACGAGATGCAGCGCATCATCATCGCCCGGCAGCTGATCGCGCGGAACCCGGCCTGATGCCGCCGCTCGCCGGGCTGCGGGTGATCGCGGTCGAGGTCTACGGCGCCGGGCCCTTCGGCAGCGCGCACCTGGCGGACCTCGGCGCCGAGGTGATCAAGATCGAGCAGCGCGAGGGCGGCGACGTCTCGCGCGCGGTCGGGCCGTATTTCCTGGGCGACAACGACAGCCACTTCTTCCAGTCGCTCAACCGCAACAAGAAGTCGCTCACCCTCGAGCTCAAGCACCCGCGCGGGCGGCAAGTGCTGCAGCGCCTGGCCGCGACGGCAGACGGCCTGATGTGCAATCTGCGGGGTGATCAGCCTGAAAAACTGGGTCTGACATACAAAGATTTATCCAGCACAAATTGCAGGATCGTATGCGCCCACCTCTCCGCCTACGGGCGCGACGGCGCGAGGAAGGGCTGGCCCGGCTACGACTACCTGATGCAGGGCGAGGCCGGCTATCTCTCGCTCACCGGCGAGCCCGACGGGCCGCCGGCGCGCATGGGCCTGTCGGTGGTCGACTACTCGACCGGCACCACCTGCGCGCTCGCGCTGCTGGCCGGGATCCTGGAAGCGCGCCGCACCGGGCGGGGCAGGGACCTCGACGTCTCGCTCTACGACGTCGCGATGCACCAGCTCAACTACCCCGCAGCCTGGTACCTGAACGAGGGTCGCGCCACCGGGCGCGCGCCGCGCTCGGCGCACCCCTTCATCGCCCCCTCGCAGCTGCTGCGCACCGCCGACGGCTGGATCTTCGTCATGGCGCAGACGCAGCGTTTCTGGGAGCTGCTGTGCGACGCGCTCGGGCGCGCGGACCTGAAGGCGAGCTACCCGAGCTTCGAGGCCCGCCGCGAGCACCGGGACGAATTGAGCGGGATATTGGACAAGGAATTCACCAGGGAAAGAACCAAAGACTGGCTGCAAAAACTGTCCGGTGTCGTCCCGTGCGGCCCGGTGTACGACCTGGCGCAGGCGCTCGACAATCCCTACTTCCGCGAGCGCGGCGGGGTGCAGGTGTTCGATCATCCCGATCGGCCGGGCTTCAAGCTGGTGGCGAGCCCGTTCCGCATCGGAGAGCCGCTGCCGGCGCGTCCTGCGCCGAAGCTGGGACAGGACACGGAGGAACTGCTCGAGGAGCTGGGTTACGGTTCAGGGGAAATCCTGGAAATGAAAAACGAAAAGATCATCTAAGTCGTGAAGCTCGAAGGCATCCGCGTCGTCGACTTGTCGCAGTTCCTGCCCGGGCCCCTCATGACCCAGTTCATGGCCGACCACGGCGCCGAGGTGGTGAAGGTCGAATCGCTCGAAGGCGGCGAGCCGAACCGCGAGATCGGGCCCAAGCGCGACGGCGTGAGCGTGTATTTCGCCAACACCCACCGCGGCAAGCGGAGCCTCGCGCTCAACCTCAAGGATCCGCAGGGGGTGGAGATCCTCATGCGCCTGGCGGAGCAGTCCGACGTGCTGGTCGAGGCCTTCCGCCCCGGCGTCGCCGAGCGGCTCGGCATCGGCTACGCGCAAGTATCGCGGCGCGCGCCCGGGATCGTCTACGCCTCGATCGCCGCCTTCGGCCAGCGCGGCCCCTACCGCGAGCTCGCGGCGCACGATCTCGCCACCGAGGCCATTACCGGGGTGCTCTCGCTCAACCGCGGCGGCGACGGCAGGCCCGCGATCCCGGCCCTGGCGAACGCCGACATGCTGGCCTCGATGATGACGCTCGCCGGCGTGCTGATGGCGCTGCTGCGCAGAAAGCAGACCGGGCGCGGCGACTATCTCGACATGGCGATGGCCGACTGCCTGCTCGCCTGCCTGCCGAACAACATGGGCACGGCGATGACCGAGCGGCGCCAGCCCGACCTGAAGTCCGAGCGCGCGCTCGGCGGCAATGCGCTGTATCAGATCTACCAGACGAAGGACGGCGACTACGTGGTGCTCGCCGGGCAGGAGCTCAAGTTCGCGCGCAACCTGCTCGAGCCGCTCGGGCGCCCGGACCTGGTCGAGCTTTGCAAGCTGGCGCCCGGCCCGGGCCAGGATGAGGTGCGAAGATTTCTCAGAGAAACATTTGTTACTAGGACAAAATCCGAGTGGATCGAGTGGTTCCGCGGCCGCGACGTCGCGTTTGCGCCGCTGCGCACGCTGCCCGAGGCGCTCGAGGACGAGCACTTCAAGGCGCGCGGCATGGTGCTCAAGGACGCGCGCGGCTGGGATCACCTGGGCGTTCCGATCGCGTTCCGCGACGAGCCCGCGCGCCCGCGCTTCGATCCGCCGGCGCATGGCGGGCACACGGCGCAGGTCCTGCGCGGCCTCGGCTACGGCGAGGCCGAGATCGAGCAGCTCGCGGCACGCGGCGCCATCAAGGTCGCTTGAGCGGACGTCTCGTCATCCTCAATCCCGCCGCCGGGCGCGGCAGAGCGCGCCGCGTGTGGCCGCAACTGGTGCACGCGCTCGGCGCCGCAGGAATAGCGTTCGACCTGGCTGAGACGCGCGCGCCGCTCGAGGCGATGCGCCTGGCCGAGGGCGCCGCGGGCCGCTACGCGGCGGTGATCGCGGCCGGCGGCGACGGCACGGTGCACGAGGCGGTCAACGGCCTGATGCGCGTGCCCGCCGCGGTGCGCCCGGCGTTCGGCGTGCTGCCTCTGGGAAGCGGCGACGACTACGCCAAGATGCTGCCGCCGCGCTCGCCGGGCGGCCCGCGGCCGCACTGGCGCGCGGCATTGGACGCGATCGCGCGCGGGCGAACGCGCGCGCACGACGTCGGGCTGATCCGGGACGGCGAGGGCGACGAGCGTTATTTCGCCAACGGCATGGACGTCGGCTTCGGCGCGCACGTGGCGCGCAACATCGCCGGCGTGCCGCGCTGGCTCACGGGACTGGGCGCCTACCTGGCCGCGATCGTGCAGACCATGCTGCGCTACCCGACGCTCGAGCTGCGGCTGCAATTCGACGACGCCCCGCCGTTCACGCAGCGCTCGACCATCGCCGCGATCATGAACGGGCGCTGCTTCGGCGGCAGCTTCTGGGCCTGCCCCGAGGCCTGCGCCGACGACGGCCTGCTCGACGTGCTGCTGGCCGACGTGGTGAGCCGGGCGCAGATCCTGCGCCTGGTGCCCAAGCTGATGCGCGGCACGCACTGCGGCGAGCCGGTGCTCCGCATGCTGCGCGCGCGACGGCTGGTGATCGAGTCGGAGGAGCCGCTGGTCATCGAGGCCGACGGCGAGCTGCCGCCGCTGCGCTCGCGGCGGCTCGAGATCGAGGTGGTTCCGCGCGCCTTGCGCGTGATGGGCTAGACCCCGCATGCTATTATCGCGCGCCAATGTTGATCCAGATTCCGAACGTCCTGACCAAGGACGAGGTCGAGTTCGCGCTGCGCGAGCTGAAGCAGGGCGCGTACGAGGACGGCAGCGTCAGCGCCGGCGAGATCGCGGGCCAGGTAAAGAAGAACCTGCAGGTCAAGCGCGACGCCGAGGCGATCAAGAAGTGCGCGCCGATGCTGCTCGCGGCGCTCAAGCGCAACAGCGTGTTCTACGCCGCGGCGCTGCCGCTCAAGATCCGCGACCCGCTTATCAACCGCTACGACGTCGGCATGACCTACGGCCTGCACGTCGACAACGCGCTGATGGGCGAGCCCGCCACGATCCGCAGCGACGTCTCGGCCACGCTGTTCCTCAGCTCGCCGCAGGACTACGACGGCGGCGAGCTGGTGATCCAGGAGATCAGCGCCCAGCGCCGCATCAAGCTGCCTGCCGGCAGCATGGTGCTGTACGCCTCGACCAACTCGCACCGGGTCGAGCCGGTGACGCGCGGCACGCGCCTGGCGGCGATCTTCTGGATCCAGAGCATGGTGCGTGACGAGGCGCGGCGCGACATCCTGTTCGACCTGAACCAGATCCTCGACTCGGTGGACAAGAAGATCGACGCCGCCGAGAAGATGGCGCTCGCCTCGATCTACCACAACCTGCTGCGGCAGTGGTGCGAGACCTGAGCGCGCCGCACTAGAAGGATCGCGGCAGCCCGAGCACGTGCTCGGCAACGTAGGACAGGATCAGGTTGGTCGAGATCGGAGCGACGAGATAGAGCCGCGTCTCGCGGAACTTTCGCTCCACGTCGTATTCTGCGGCGAAGCCGAACCCGCCGTGGGTCTGCAGGCAGACGTTGGCCGCTTCCCAGGAGGCCTTGGCGCACAGGTGCTTGGCCATGTTGGCTTGCGCGCCGCAATGCTGCTTGGCGTCGAACAGGGCGGCGGCCTTGTAGCGCATCAGGTTCGCGGCCTCGATCTCCATGTAGGCCTGCGCGATCGGGAACTGCACGCCCTGGTTCTGCCCGATCGGGCGGCCGAAGACGACCCGCTCCCGGGCATAGTTGCTGGCGCGCTCGACGAACCAGTAGCCGTCGCCGATGCACTCGGCGGCGATCAGGATGCGCTCGGCGTTCAGCCCGTCGAGGATGTACCTGAAGCCCTTGCCTTCCTCGCCGATCAGGTTCTCGGCCGGGACCTCGAGGTTGTCGAGGAACACCTCGTTGGTCTCGTGGTTCACCATGTTGCGGATCGGGCGCATGCTCAAGCCCTTGTCGAGCGCCTCGCGCTTGTCGACGATGAACACCGACATGCCGTCGGACTTCTTCTTCACCTCCGCGAGCGGCGTGGTGCGCGCCAGCAGCAGCATCAGCTCCGAGTGCTGCAGGCGCGAGGTCCAGACCTTCTGCCCGTTGACCACGTAGCGGTCGCCCTTCCTCACCGCCACGGTCTTGATCGCGGTGGTGTCGGTGCCGGCGGTGGGCTCGGTCACGCCCATGGCCTGCAGCCGCAGCTCGCCGTTCGCGATCCTGGGCAGGTACTTCTTCTTCTGCTCGGGCGAGCCGTTCCTGAGCAGGGTGTTCATGTTGTACATCTGGCCGTGGCAGCAGCCGGGGTTGCCGCCGGAGCGCGAGATGGCCTCCATGATCACCGTCGCCTCGGTGAGCGACAGGCCCGAGCCGCCGTACTCCTCTGGGATCAGGGCCGACATCCAGCCCGCCTTGGTCAGCGCGTCGACGAAGGCCTCCGGGTAGGCCCGCGCCTCGTCGACCTTCTGCCAGTAGGCCGAGTCGAACTGGTTGCACAATGCGCGCACCGCGTCGCGCAGCTCGGCATGGGTTTCCTGTCCCAGGTTCATGGCTCCATCCTGCCCGTACGAGGCTGGTAGCATAACAAGATGCTGCCGCCGTTCGACGCCGCGACCGACCATCGCTTCGCTCCGACGCGCTGGTTCGAGGACTTCGCGCCCGGCGAGCGCTTCTGGATCCCCTCGCGCACCCAGACCGAGGCCCTGTTCGGCGCCTTCCAGCTCGCCTCGGGCGACAACGACCCGATCCACTACGACCTCGAGTACTGCCGCCGCCGCGGCCATCCCGGCATGCTGGCGCACGGCATGCAGGTCATGATCCAGACCGCAGCCGGCGCCGGCGTCTTCCCCCACCTGGTGGCCGACTCGCTGGTCGCGATGCTCGAGTGCAGCGC
>DATIZK010000073.1:0-11359 GCA_035517095.1 Burkholderiales bacterium | reverse complement strand
ATATCCTGCATCGCCAGCCGCGCGCGACGCTGCCGATTGCGGTCGGCGGGCGCGGCATCGCGGTCGTCGACCGCGACGGCAAGGAGTACCTGGACGCCTCGGGCGGCGCCGCGGTGTCCTGCCTCGGCCACGGCCACCCCGACGTCCTGCGCGCGATGCACGAGCAAATCGACAAGATCGCCTACGCGCATACGAGCTTTTTCACCACCGAGATCGCCGAGGCGCTGGCCGATAAGCTGATCGCGCACGCGCCGCGGGGCATGTCGCACGTGTACCTCGTCTCGGGCGGCTCGGAGGCGGTAGAGGCGGCGCTCAAGCTCGCACGCCAGTACTTCGTCGAGACCGGCGAGCCCGAGCGACGTCACTTCGTCGCCCGGCGCCAGAGCTACCACGGCAACACGCTCGGCGCGCTCGCGGTCGGGGGCAACGAATGGCGCCGGCGCCAGTTCGCGCCGCTCCTGATCGACGTCGCGCACGTTGCGCCGTGCTACGAGTACCGCGACCGCCGGCCCGACGAGTCGCCCGAAGCCTACGGCGAGCGCCTGGCGCGCGAGCTCGAGGAAACGCTCGAGCGCCTCGGCCCGCGCAACGTGATCGGCTTCGTGGCCGAGACCGTCGGCGGCGCGACCGCCGGCGCGCTGCCGCCGGTGCCGGGCTACTTCCGCCGCGTGCGCGAGATCTGCGACCGGCACGGCATCCTGCTGATCGCCGACGAGGTGATGTGCGGCATGGGCCGCACCGGCACGCTGCACGCGGTCGAGCAGGAGGGCATCGCGCCCGACCTGATGGCGATCGCCAAGGGCCTGGGCGGCGGCTACCAGCCGATCGGCGCGCTGCTGATTCAGGGCCGCATCACCGACGCGCTGGCCAAGGGCAGCGGCTTCTTCCAGCATGGCCACACCTACATCGGCCACCCCGTGGCCTGCGCCGCGGCGCTCGCGGTGCAGCAGGTGATCGAGCGCGACCGCCTGCTCGAGGCGGTGCGCTCGCTCGGGGCGCGCCTGCGCGAGCGGCTGCAGGGCGCTTTCGGCGCGCACCCGAACGTGGGCGACATCCGCGGCCGCGGCCTGTTCATGGCGATCGAGCTGGTCGAGGAGCGCGCAAGCAAGAAGCCGTTCGACCCGGCGCGGCGCCTGCACGCCAGGATCAAGGCGCAGGCGATGGCGCGCGGGCTGATGGTCTACCCGATGGGCGGCACGATAGACGGGCGCGCGGGCGACCACGTCCTGCTCGCGCCGCCGTTCATCTGCACCCCGGGCCAGATCGACGAGATCGTGCGGCGCCTCGGCGCCGCAGTGGACGCGGCCCTGGCCCGGGACTAGGCGCGGGCGGAAATATTGCGCAGCTCGCGCATGGCGACCGACGCCATGGCGAGGTCCAGCGCGCCCTGCGCCCTCAGGTCGGCGAGCACCCGGCGGAAGCGCTCGAGCAGCTCGCGGTTGCTCTCCTCCCAGGCGCCGATCGCCTGCGCGGCGTCGCCCGCGCCCGCCGCGCCGCGCAGCGCGTCCGCGGTGAGCTGGCGCTGCATGCTGGCGAGGTCGTCGCGCAGCGCCGCCTTCGCCAGCGCCTGCCAGTGGCTCTCGGCGGCGAGGTCCCCCATGCGCGCGCGCAGCCACGGGAATTCGAGCCGCCCGCCGAGCGCGAAATAGGCCGCCGCAACGTCCTCGACGCGGCGCCCGAGCGCCTCGCCGATCTCGACCAGGTCGGGCGCCGCCGCCAGCGCGTCGAAGCCCGCCACCTGCGCCGCGAGCGCGGCCGGCACCCCCGCCTCGGCGAAGCCCGCGCGGGTCTTGTCCCAGGCCTGGCGCTCGGGCTGCGAGAGCGCGCCCGGCAGGAGCGCGCCCAGGGCCTCGATGCCGGGACGGAAATACGCGATCGCCGCGGCGACGTCCGCCAGGTGCCTGCGGTTGCGCAGCAGCCAGAGCGTGGCGCGCACGATGAGGCGCCCCGATTCGAGCAGCATGGCGCCCTGCTTGCGGTCGGGCACCTTGAGGTCGAGCGCCTCGGTCGCCTGCCAGTAGGCCACCATGCCGTAGGCCTCGCGCGCCACCATGTAGGCGCGCAGCACCTCCGCGCCGCCCGCGCCGGTCTCCTCGCGCATGCGGTGCACGAAGGTGCTGCCGACGCGGTTTAGCATGCTGTTGGTGACGTAGGTGGCGATGATCTCGCGTCGCAGCGGATGCGCCTCGATGTGGCGCTTGAAGCGCGCGCGCAGCGGATGCGGAAAATAGCGCTCGAGCGCCCCGGCGATGGTCGGTTCCTCCGCGACGTCGGAGGCGAGCAGCTCTTCGTAGAGCGCCATCTTCGAATAGGCCAGCAGCACCGCGCGCTCGGGCGCCGTCAGGCCGAGCCGCTTGGACTTGCGCTCGGCGATCTCCGCTTCCGAGGGCAGGAACTCGATCCGGCGCTTGAGCCGCCCGGACGCCTCGAGCGCGTGGATGAAGCGCGCCTGCTGGTCGAGCAGCTGCGGCGCCACCAGCCCGGCCACCGACAGGCTCTGGGTCTGGAAGGTGTTGTCGCGCAGCACCAGCGCCGCGACCTCGTCGGTCATCTCGACCAGCAGCCGGTTCCTCTGCTTGAGCGTGAGCTCGCCCTCGCGCACCGCGGCATCGAGCAGGATCTTGATGTTGACCTCGTGGTCGGAGCAGTCGACGCCGGCCGAGTTGTCGATCGCATCGGTGTTGACGCGCCCGCCGGCGAGCGCGTACTCGATGCGCCCGAGCTGCGTCAGGCCGAGGTTGCCGCCCTCGGCGACCACCTTGCAGCGCAGCTCGGCGCCGTCGACGCGCAGCGCGTCGTTGGCCCGGTCGCCGACCTGGGCGTGGCTCTCGCGGCCCGACTTGACGTAGGTGCCGATGCCGCCGTTGTAGAGCAGGTCGACCGGCGCCTTGAGGATCGCGCTCACCAGCTCGGCCGGCGCGAGCGAGCCCGCCTCGATGCCGAGCGCGCGGCGCGCCTCGGGCGAAAGCGCGATCGACTTGGCCCCGCGCGGCCATACGCCCCCGCCCTTGGAGATCAGCTTCGGGTCGTAGTCGGCCCAGGAAGAGCGCGGCAGCGCGAACAGGCGCTCGCGCTCGCGAAAGCTCGCCTCGGGGTCCGGTTCGGGATCGATGAAGACATGGCGGTGGTCGAACGCGGCGACCAGCCTGATCTGGCGCGACAGCAGCATGCCGTTGCCGAACACGTCGCCCGACATGTCGCCGATGCCGGCCACGCTGAAGGGCTGCGACTGGGTATCGATTCCCAGCTCGCGGAAGTGGCGCTTGACCGACTCCCAGGCGCCGCGCGCCGTGATCGCCATCTTCTTGTGGTCGTAGCCGGCCGAGCCGCCCGAAGCGAAGGCGTCGCCGAGCCAGAAGCCGTACTCGGCGGCGACGCCGTTGGCGATGTCGGAGAAGCTCGCCGTGCCCTTGTCGGCCGCCACCACCAGGTAGGGGTCGTCGCCGTCGTGGCGCACCACTTCCGGCGGCGCTACCGGCTTGCCCTCCACCAGGTTGTCGGTCAGGTCGAGCAGGCCGCGCAGGAAAGTCTGGTAGCACTCGATGCCTTCCTTCAGCAGCGCCTCGCGCTCGCCGCCGGGCGGCGGCTGCTTGACCACGAAGCCGCCCTTTGAGCCCACCGGCACGATGACCGCGTTCTTCACCATCTGCGCCTTCATCAGGCCCAGCACCTCGGTGCGGAAGTCCTCGCGCCGGTCCGACCAGCGCAGGCCCCCGCGCGCCACCCGCCCGCCGCGCAGGTGCACGCCCTCGACCCGCGGCGCGTAGACGAAGATCTCGAACATCGGCCGCGGCTCGGGCAGCTCGGGCACCTTCTGCGGGTCGAACTTGAGCGAGATGTAGGGCTTGAGCGTGCCGTCGCGCGCGCGCTGGAAAGCGTTGCTGCGGGTGGTGGCGCGGATCGTCTCGAGCACGCGGCGCAGGATGCGGTCGTCGTCCAGGCTCGGCACCTGCTCGAGCCCGGACTCGATCTCGCGCAGCAGGGCCTGCTCGGCCTCGGCCGAGGCGCGCGCCGGGTCGAAGCGCGCCTCGAACAGCGCCACCAGGCGCCGCGCCAGCGCGGCGTGCGTCACCAGCGCCTGCTGCATGTAGGCCAGGCTGAACGGAATCCCCGCCTGGCGCAGGTAGCGGGTGTAGGCGCGCAGGAGCGAGATCTCGCGCGCCGAGAGCTCGGCCGCAAGTACCAGCCGGTTAAGGTTGTCGGGCTCGACGCGGCCCGACCACATCGCTTCGAAGGCTTCGTGAAACAGCGGCCGCACCCGATCGAGCGCGACCTCCGTCTCTCCAGGCAGCGCGAGGCCGAAGTCGACGATCCACACCGTGCGCCCATGCGCGGGCTGGATGTGGTAGGGCCGGTCGTCGATCACGCGCACGCCGAGGTTCTCGAGGATCGGCAGCGCGTCCGAGAGCGCGATCGGCGCGCCCGAGCGGAACAGCCGGAAGCGCAGCGTGCCCGGATCCGCGGCAAGCGGCCGGTGCAGGTTCATCCCCAGCGCGGGCGGCGCGCCGAGCGCCTCCATCATCTCGAGATCGAGCAGCGCGCTGCGCACCGGATGGTCCTCGCGGTAACCCGCCGGAAAGGCCTGGCCGTAGCGCGCGAACAGCAGGTTGCCGCGCTCCTCGCCGGCGCGCTCGAGCAGCAGCGCCTGCAGCTCGTCCTCCCAGCGCCGCGTAGCGGCCACGATGCGGCGCTCGAGCTCGCGCACGTCTACCTCGGGCACCGCGCCGGGCCGGGTGCGCACCAGCATGAAGATGCGCGCCAGCGGAGACTCGGACAGGCTGACGCTGAACTCGCTCGCCGTGCCGTCGTAGGCCTCGGCCAGGATGCGCTGGAAGCGCTGGCGCATTTCGGTGTTGTACTTGTCGCGCGGCACGTAGAGCAGGAATGTGACGAAGCGGCCGTAGGTATCGCGCCGCGCCAGCAGGCGCGCCCTCTGGCGCTCGCCCAGCTGCAGGATGGCGATCGCGTGCGCGTAGAGCTCGCCGGGCTCGATCTGCATCAGCTCGTCGCGCGGGTAGTCCTCCAGGATCGAGGCCAGCGCCTTGCCGTCGTGGCTAGCGGGCAGGAAGCCCGCCCGCGCCTGGACCTGCGCGACCTTGCTGCGCAGGACCGGAACGTCGCGCGGGTTCGCGGTGTAGACCGTGTGCGTATACAGCCCGAGGATGCGCCGCTCGCCAGTCACCGTGCCCTCGGCATCGATGCGCTTGACGCCGACGTAGTCGAGGTAGCCCGGGCGGTGCACCGTGGCGCGCGCGTTGGCCTTGGACAGCACCAGCAGCTCCGGCTTGCGCGCATGCGCGCGCGTTTCCGGCGGCAGCGTGGCGAAGCTGGTGGAGACGGTCGTGCCCTCGCTTTCGCGCAGGATGCCGAGCCCCGAGCCCTTCACCACCCGCAGCACGTCCTCGCCGCCTTCGCGCACCAGGTCGTAGTCGCGGTAGCCGAGCAGCGTCATGTGGTTGTCGAGCAGCCACGCGAGGAACGCGCGCGCCTCGTCCACCTCCTCGGCCGGCAGCGGCGGGCGCGCCGCGTCGATCTCGGCGATCAGGCCTTGCAGGCGATCGCGCATCGGTTTCCAGTCCTCGACCGTGGCGCGCACGTCGCCCAGCACGCGCGCCAGCCCCTGCTCGATCTCGTGCAGGCGCGCGGGGTCGGTCTGCCGGTCGACCTCGAGGTGTATGAACGACTCGAGCCGCCCGTCGCCCGCCGCCGCCGGCGCGGCGACCGACTGCAGCCGGCCCTTCGCGTCGCGCACCACGCGCAGCACGGGGTGCACCACCAGATGCAGCGCGAGCCCCTGGCGGTTTACCTCCATGGTGGTCGAATCGACCAGGAACGGCATGTCGTGGCCGACCAGCTGCACCACGGTATGCGCGCTCTGCCAGCCTTGCGCGTCGAGGCGCGGGTTGTAGACGCGCAGCTTGGGCGCGTCGCCGGCGTAGCGCCGTCCGAGGTCGAGATGCGCGGCCGCGGCGCCGGCGAGGTCGGCCGGGTCGCGCTCGGCCAGCTCGAGCGGATCGGCGCCGCCGTAATACAGGCGCGCGAACGCTTCGGCAAGCGCCGCCTGCGCCGCATCGAGCTGGCCGCGCGCCAGCCGCGCGACCTGCGCGATGAGCTCCGGCTCCCTGCTCGGTCTGGATGCCGCCATGCCGGAAAGTATAGGCCTTTGACGCAGGATCTCTTACACTTCAGACAGCCGGGTCGCATTTCGCCGACCTGCGCAACAAGACTTTAAATCAATGTGGAGGATCATCATGAGAACAGCTTTTCGTGACACGCGCGCTGCGCGCACCGCGGCAGGGGTCGCGGCCGGCCTGGCCGCGGCCTGCATGCTCGCCTCGCCGCTCGCGGCGGCGGCGGACCAGCGCTTCGTCACCATCGGCACCGGCGGCATCACCGGCGTGTACTACGCCGTGGGCGGCGCCATCTGCCGCCTGGTGAACAAGGACCGCGCCAAGAACGGCATCCGCTGCTCGGTGGAATCGACCGGCGGCTCGGTCTACAACGTCAACACCATCAAGGCCGGCGAGCTCGACTTCGGCATGGCCCAGTCCGACGTCCAGTACCAGGCTTATCACGGCACCGCCTCGTTCAAGGAGCCGTACAAGGAGCTGCGCGCGGTGTTCTCGGTCCACCCCGAGCCGTTCACCGTGGTTGCGCGCAAGGAAGCCGACATCAAGACCTTCACCGACTTCAAGGGCAAGCGCTTCAACGTCGGCAATCCGGGCTCGGGCACGCGCTCGGCGATGGAGGAGCTGCTCAAAGCGCTCGGGATGAAGATGTCGGACTTCTCTCTCGCCTCCGAGCTCAAGGCCGACGAGCACGGCCCGGCGCTGTGCGACAACAAGATCGACGGCTTCTTCTACGGCGTGGGCCACCCTTCGGCCAACATCCAGGACCCGACCACGACCTGCGGCGCGAAGCTCGTTCCGCTCACCGGCCCGGCGATCGACACGCTGGTGAAGGACCACCCGTACTACGCCTACGCCACCATCCCCGGCGGCATGTACGCCAACAACCCGCAGCCGACCAGGACCTACGGCGTGCTCGCCACGCTGGTCACCTCGAGCAAGGTTCCCGACGACATCGTCTACACCATCACCAAGGCGGTGTTCGACAACCTGGACGAGTTCAAGAAGCTGCACCCGGCGTTCGCCCATCTGGACGCCGAGCACATGGTGAAGGACGGCCTCTCGGCGCCTCTGGCCGAGGGCGCGGCGCGCTACTACAGGGAGAAGGGCCTCATCAAGTGAGCCGCGACGTGGACGCCGAGACCCTGGTCCAGGAAGCCGACCTCGGGGGGCGCAGGCCCTCCGGGTTGCCCAAGCGCATTCTGGCTTGGACCTGCATCGGCTGGTCGCTGCTGCAGCTGTGGTACGCATCGCCGCTGCCGTACAGCCTCGGCGTCTTCGTCCTCAACTCGACCGAGATGCGCTCGCTGCATCTCGCGCTCGGGCTGTTCCTCGCCTACCTCGCGTTTCCGTTCGCCAAGGGCTCGCCGCGCGCCTGGATCCCGGCGCCAGATTGGGCGCTCGCGCTGCTGGCGGCGTTCTGCGGCGCCTACCTGTTCCTGTTCTACCGCGAGATCTCGACCCGGCCCGGCGAGCCGACCTGGCTCGACATGGCCACCGCCGTGGCCGGGGTCCTGCTGCTGCTCGAGGCCACCCGGCGCGTGGTCGGCCCGCCGCTCGCGGTGATCGCGCTGCTGATGCTGGGCTACGCCTTCGCCGGCACCCACATGCCGGACGTGATCGCGCACAAGGACGTCTCGCTGTCCAAGGCGGTGTCGCATTACTGGCTCACCACCGAGGGCGTGTTCGGCGTCGCGCTCGGAGTCTCGGCGAGCTACATATTCCTGTTCGTGCTGTTCGGCTCGCTGCTCGAGAAGGCCGGCGCCGGCAACTACTTCATCAAGGCGGCCTTCGCCCTGCTCGGCCACATGCGCGGCGGCCCGGCCAAGGCGGCGGTCGTCTCGTCCGGCCTGATGGGGATGATCTCGGGCTCGTCGGTGGCGAACGTCGTCACCTGCGGCACCTTCACCATCCCGCTCATGAAGCGGGTCGGCTACACGCCGGAAAAGGCCGGCGCGATCGAGGTCGCCGCCGGCGTCGACGGGCAGATCATGCCGCCTGTGATGGGCGCGGCGGCGTTTCTGATGGCCGAGTACGTGGGGGTACCGTATTCGCAGATCGTCAAGAACGCGTTCCTGCCGGCGATCCTGTCCTACATGGCGCTGTTCTACATCGTCCACCTCGAGGCCTGCAAGGCCGGCATCGCCGGCATCCCGCGCGGCAAGGACTTCTCGCGCCTGGGGCGCCTGCTCGGGGTGCTGATGACCTTCGCCGGAGTCGTGGTGCTGGCGAACGTGGTGTACTTCGGCCTCGGCTGGCTCAAGCCCCTGCTCGGCGCCGCAGCCCTGTGGGTGATCCTGGGCCTGCTCGCCGCGGTCTACGTGCTGCTGCTGCGCGTGGTGGCAGCCGAGCCAGACCTGGCGGTCGACGACCCGAATGCCCCGGTGCTCGCGCTGCCGCCGCTGAAGCAAACGCTGCTGGCGGGGTTGCATTTCCTGCTGCCGGTGGCGCTGCTGATCTGGACCCTGATGGTCGAGGAGCTCTCGCCCGGCCTGTCGGCGTTCTACGCCACGCTGCTGCTGATCGTGATCCTGCTCACCCAAAAGCCGCTGCTCGCCCTGATGCGCCGCCAGGCGCTGCCCTGGGCCGTGTTCCGCGCCGGCTGGGACGACCTGGCCGACGGGCTGGAACGCGGGGCGCGCAACATGATCGGCATCGCGCTCGCCACCGCTGCGGCCGGGATCGTCGTCGGCACGGTCTCGCTCACCGGCCTCGGGCTGGTGATGACCGAGTTCGTCGAGGCGGTCTCGGCCGGGAACATCATCCTGATGCTGCTGCTGGTGGCGTTCATCTGCCTGGTGCTCGGCATGGGGATGCCCACGACGGCGAGCTACATCGTGGTCTCGACCCTGATGGCGCCGGTGGTGGTCGAGCTTGGCGCGCAATCGGGGCTGGTGGTGCCGCTGGTGGCGGTGCACATGTTCGTGTTCTATTTCGGGCTGATGGCCGACGTCACCCCGCCGGTCGGGCTGGCCTCGTTCGCGGCGGCCGCGATCTCGCGCGCGGATCCGATCCGCACCGGCATCACCGCGTTCTGGTACAGCATCAGGACCGCGATCCTGCCGTTCATGTTCATCTTCAACCCGCAGCTGCTGATGATCGGAGTCGGCTCCTACCTGCAGCTGGCGGTGGTGATCGGGGGCGCGATTCTCGGCATGCTCGTGTTCGCCGCGGCGACCCAGGGCTGGTTCCTGACCCACAGCCGCTGGTACGAGTCGGCGCTGCTGCTGCTGGTGACCTTCACCTTCCTGCGTCCCGGGTTCTGGCTCGATCTCGCGCTGGCGCGCTACCAGGTGGTGCCGCCGCAGGAGCTGGTCAAGCTTGCGGATGCCGCGCCGCCGGGAGCCAGCCTGCGGGTGCGCATCGCCGGCACCACCATCGAGGGCAAGGACGTGACGAAGACCGCGCTGCTGCCGCTGGGAGATTCCGGCAGCGGACTGCAGCGCATCGCCAAGTCCGGCATGAACGTGATGGCCACGCCGAACGGGGTGCAGATCATGTCGGTCGGGCTCAACAGCCGCGCCGACAAGGCCGGCTTCGAGCAGGGCTTCAACGTGACCGGGATCGAGACCGAGCGCCCGCGCCCGGCCAAGGAATGGCTGTTCGTTCCCGCGCTCGTGCTGCTGGGAGCGATCCTGCTGCTGCAGCGCCGCCGCGCGGGCGCGGCGGCGCCGAAACCGGCCTAGCTCACTTCGGGCAGATCACGTCCCCGAACAGCACCCACTTCTGACCATCGAACTTCGCCAGCTGTTCGCACTGGATCGGCGCGAAATCGGTCGGCGAGGTCGTAATGGTGATCCCCGGCAACAGAAGCGGCACCTTCAGGTCCTTCAGGTGCGAAGCGACGTACATGATGTGCTTGCGCGTCAGGTCGTTGCCGGCGCGCTTGAGCACCTCGGTCATCGTGTACGACACCGCGTAGGCATAGACGTAGTTGCTGTTGGTCTTGTCGGCGCCCGGATTGTACTTGTCCATCCACTCGTTCCACGCCTTCATGTCGGCGTCATCGTTCCACTGCGGGTCGGTCGCGTCCTTGATGTAGGCGGTCGTGATGAGGCCGACCGACTTGTCTTCTCCCGCAGGCTTGAGCACCGATCCTATCGACGCCGAGACATTGTTCAGGAACTGCAGCGGCTTCCAGCCGGTGTCGTAGGCCGCGCGAATCGCCTGGGCGGCGAACTTCGGCGTGGTGATATTGAAGAAGGTGTCCGCGCCGGAGTCCTTGAGCTTGATGATCTGAGAGTCGACCGTGGGGTCGGTCACTTCGTACGACTCCTTGGCCACCACCATCTTCTTCGCGTGCTTGCCCAGCCCCTTGAGGAACCCGTTCAGGTAGTCCTTACCGTAGTCGTCGTTCTGGTACAGGATCCCCACCTTCGCATCGGGCTTGTTCTTGAGCAGGTACGCGGCATAGATCTCCGCCTCACCCGGGTAGGACGGCTGCCAGCCCATGGTCCAGGGAAAGTGCTTCGGATCGTTCCACGCGCCGGCGCCGGTGGCGACGAACAGCTGCGGCACTTTCTTCGCGTTCATGTACTTGTGGATCGCGGTGTTGGTCGGCGTGCCGAGCGACTGGAAATCGAGCAGGACGCGTTCCTCCTCGACGAGCTTGCGCATCTGCTCGACGGTCTTCGGCGGGCTGTAGCCGTCGTCCAGGCTGATGAAGTCGATCTTGCGCCCGTTGACGCCGCCGTTGTCGTTCACCATCTTGAAGTACGCGGCGATGCCCTTGCCGATGGTGCCGTAGGCAGAGGCCGGCCCGCTGTAGGGATTGGTGTTGCCGATCTTGATCTCGGTGTCGGTCACGCCCGGACCGTACATCTTGGCGGCGGCCGCGGTTCCCGCGCCGAGCGCCAGAGCCGCCGCGGCGGCCGCGACGAGCAGTCTTTGCTGGGTCTTCATGCATTCCTCCTTTTTGCGTTGGTGGCGGCTGTTTCGGTGTGTGTAGCGCGCGGTGTGCCAGTAGCCAGGCGCCCTCTTGTGAACCTAGCATACAGCAACCGGATAAATCCCCAAATCCCGGTCGGCATGAAATACATGAACAGAATCAGGAACACCCCGTAGATCGCCCAAGGCGCCGCCTTGGAGACCTGCTCGGCGAAGTTCGGAATGAAAACGATCACCAGCCCGCCGAAAATTGCGCCGGGAATCGAGGCGAGCCCCCCGATCACCACCCCGACCAGGAAGGTTACCGAGAGGTAGAAATTGAACGTGTCGGGGGCGACAAACTG
>DATIZK010000072.1:0-52545 GCA_035517095.1 Burkholderiales bacterium | reverse complement strand
ACCGCGTCGGGCTGGTCGCCGTGCAGGCAGAGCGTGTCCGGCGCCACCGGCACCTTCTTGCCCGTCAGGCTGGTGACGCTGCCCTGCTCGACCATGCCGATCGCCTGCGCCACCGCCTTTTGCTCGTCCTCGATCATCGCGCCCGGCTTGCCGCGCGGCGCGAGCGTGCCGTCGTCGGCGTAGCCGCGGTCGGCGAAGGCCTCGCCCGCGACGCGCACGCCGACTCTGCGCGCCACCTCGAGCATCCTGCTGTTGGAAAGCGCGTACAGGATCACCTCGCCGCCGAGGTCCTTCACCGCGCGCGCCATCGCCTCCGACAGCGCCTCGTCGGCGGTCGACATGTTGTACAGCGCGCCGTGGCACTTGACGTGGTGCAGCCGCGCGCCCGCCGCGCGCGCGAAGGCCTCGACCGCGCCGGCCTGGTACAGCACCAGGTCGTACATCTCCTGCGGCGTGATCTTCATCGCGCGCCGGCCGAAGCCCTGCAGGTCGGGCAGCGAGGGATGCGCGCCGACCGCCACGCCGTGCGCGAGCGCGAGCGCGACGGTCTGGCGGATGGTCGCCGGGTCGCCGGCGTGGAAGCCGCAGGCGATGTTGGCCGAGCTGATGAAAGGCATGATCTCGGCGTCGGCGCCCATCTTCCAGGCGCCGAAGCTCTCGCCCATGTCGCAGTTCAGGTCTATGGTCTTCATTTCGCGTACCCCCAGGAAATCGCCCGCAGCGCCGCCTCCAGCCGCGCGCGCGAAGCGCGCGCGAGCTCGAGCGCGTCCTCCAGCGTGCAGCGCGCGAAGCGCAGCGTGCCGCCCGGCGCGAGCTGCGCCAGCCGCGGCACGTCGGCGCTCGCGATCTCGGCCATCTTCGGATAGCCGCCGGTGGTCTGGTGGTCGGCCATGAGCGCGATCGGCGCGCCGTTGGCCGGCACCTGCACCGTGCCGAGGCAGGTCGGCCCGGATAGTAACTCACCCGCCCGCTCGGCCACGAGCGCCGGCCCGCCGAGCCGGAACCCCATGCGGTTGGACTCCGGGCCCACGCGCCAGGTCGCGTCGAAGAACACGCGCTGCGCGGCGGCGCTGAACAGAGCGAAGTGCTGCCCCTCCATCGCGTGCAGCGTGATCGGCTCCCGATCGGGCAGCGTGAGCGGCGGCGCCGACCAGCGCACCGTCTCGAGGCCGTCGCGCCGCGTGGCGCCGGCGCCCAGGTGCGCGTAGCGCGCCGCGGCGAGCTCGGCCGCGCCGGGCGCGAGCGGCAGCGTGTCGCCGGCGCGCAGCGCGCGCCCTTCCAGGCCGCCGAAGCGCGCCGGCAGGTAGGTGCTGCGGCTGCCCAGCACCGGCTCGAGCGCGATGCCGCCCGCGATCGCGAGGTAGGCACGGCTGCCGCGCCCGGCGCGCCCGCAGACCAGCCGCGAGCGCGCGCGCGCGAGCACCGGGCGGTCGCGCGGCAGCGCGCGAGCGTCGAGCGTGGCGCCGAACTCGGCGCCGCAGAGCGCGATCAGCGCGTCGTGCCCGAACACCAGCTCGGGCCCGATGACCGTCAGCTCGAGCGTCGCGGCGTCGGGGTCGTTGCCCACCAGCGCGTTGGCGAGCGCGTGCGCGACCGGGTCCATCGCGCCGCAGGGCACGATGCCCAGGTGCTGCAGGCCGTGGCGGCCGCGGTCCTGCACCGTGCTCAGCAGCCCGGGCTTGGCGACGCGCAGCGTCATCGGCGGCGGCGCTCGAACTCGGCGCGGCCGATCGGCACGAAGCGCACCCGGTCGCCCGGGGCGAACAGGCTCGGCGGGTCGCCGCGCGCGTCGAACAGGGTGAGCGGCGTGCACCCGATCACGCTCCAGCCGCCGGGAATCGCGTACGGGTAGACCACCGTCTGCAGGCCGGCGATCGCGATCGACCCGGGCGGCACCACCACGCGCGGCTCGGCGCGGCGCGGCACCTCGAGCGCCGGGTCGAGCCCGCCCAGATGCGGCAGGCCCGGGGCGAAGCCCATCATCAGGACCTGGTACTCGGGCGCGGCGTGGCGCCGGGCGACCTCCTCGGGCGCGAGCTTGACGCGCTGGGCGACCGCATCGAGGTCGAGCGCGAGCTCCGGGTCGTAGCAGGCCGGCACCTCGAGCTGGCGCCCGAGCGCTTCGGCCGCCGGCAGGCCGGCGGCGAGGCAGGCCTCGACCGCGGCCGCCGCCTGCTGCAGCGGCGCCGCGGGCAGTTGCGGGTGCGCCAGGTCGAAATGCAGCGCGACGCCGCCCAGCGCCGGCACCACGTCGCGCACCCAGGGCAGGGCGCGCGCGCGCAGCGCCGCGGCCAGGCGCTGCACCACCGCGTTCACTTCCAGGTCGAGGCGGTCGGAGAACTCGACGTAGGCCGCGCTGTCGCCCAGCGGCACGATGCCGAGCGGCTTTGGAACCGCGTCGCTCAAGCGGCTTGCGCCGGCGCGACGCCGATCATCGAGTCGCGCGTGACCAGGCGCGCGAGGCGCTGCTCGCTCCAGCCCTCGGTGCCGGCGGGGCGCATGGGCAGCACCAGGTAGCGCATGTCGGCGGTCGAGTCGTGCACCCGGATCGCGACCTCCTCCGGCAGCGCGGTGCCGAACTCGGCCAGCACCGCGCGCGGCTCGCGCACCACGCGGCTGCGGTAGGCGCGCGACTTGTACCAGTCCGGCGGCAGCCCGAGCAGCATGCGCGGGTAGCACGAGCACAGCGTGCACACGATCACGTTGTGCACCTCGGGGGTGTTCTCGACCACGACCAGCCTGAGCGCCGGGACGTCGAGCCCGAGCTCCTCGCAGGCCGCCGTGCCGTCCGCGAGCAGGCGCGCCTTGTACGCGGCATCGGTCCAGGCGCGCGCCACGACCTTCGCGCCGCGCTCGGGCCCGCGCGACTTCATGTCCGCGGCGACCGCGTCGACCTCGGCGTCGGTGACCACGCCCTTTTCCACCAGCAGCTCGCGCAGGCTCACCTCCATGAGCTGGAAGTAGGTCAGCGGCGCGTACTTGCCCAGGTCGCTCATGCCTTGTCCAGCCAATGCTGGAAGATCTCGACGTCGATCGTGTCGGCGCGCGCGCCGCGGTAGTCGGGCCAGACCTCGCTCTGGGCGAAGCGCACCCGGTACAGCGGCTGCGCCGGCAGGCCGCTGCGCATCTGCGCCAGCTCCTCCGGGTTGGGGAAGGCGCCGCAGACGCGCTCGATCACGCCGCTCGCGCCGCGGACGTAGTACGGCGTGCGCACGTGCCCCAGCGGGTAGGCCTTCATGACCCTCACGCGCTCGCCCGGCCGGAACCTCGCTTCAACCGCCACGGCGCTCCACCTCGACCATCTTGCGCGCGAGCTCCGCGGTCGTGATCACGCCGCGCTGGATCATGCTCTGCGTGATCGAGCTCACCCAGCGCTCGTAATAGCTCATCGCGTCGTAGGCCTCGGGCCCGAGCGCCTCGATGTTCTTGCGCAGCTCGTCCACCGTGAGCAGCTTGCGCGCACCCTTGACGCCCGAGAGCAGCATCATCAGCGCGTCGACCCGCCGCTCCCAGTCGGCGTAGTCGTGCTCGGTCCGCTCGACCCTGCCCGCGGGCAGCCCGCCCATGTCGTGATGGCCGCGCTCGATCATGCGGCTATTATTGCACCCGTCAGGTCACGGATAAACACCTTGCCGCAAACCGCCGCCCCCGGCTCCCTCGTGCTCGACCACGTCGCGCACTTCGTGCCCGACCTCGAGGCCGCCGCGCGCGCGCTCGAGGCGCTCGGCTTCGCCGTCACGCCGTATTCCGCGCAGTCGACCCAGGACGGCCCCGCCGGCACCGCCAACCGCTGCGTCATGCTCGCCGAGGGCTACCTCGAATTCCTGTCGCCGATCGCCGACACGCCCCACGCGCGCCGCACGCGCGAGGCGATGGCGCGCTACGCGGGCGTCCACATCCTCGCGCTCGGCACCCCCGCCGCCTCAGAGGAGCACGCGCGCCTCGAGCGCCACGGCTTCGCCCCGCTGCCGCAAGTCGACCTCGAGCGCGACGTCGAGCTCGAGGGCCAAACCCGCCGCGCGCGCTTCGGCGTCGTGCGCGTGCCGCCCGAAACCATGCCCGAAGGGCGCGTCCAGTTCGTCGAGCACCGCACCCCCGAATGCGTCTGGCAGCCGCGCTGGCTCGAGCACACCAACGGCGTCACCGCCCTCGCCGCCGCGTTCGTCGTCGCCGACGACCCCGCCGAGGCCGCCGCCCGCTACGCCCGCTTCGCCGGCCTGCTCCCCTCGCGAGAAGGGAAATTCATCAGATTGAGCACCGCAAGAGGCGACATCGTCATCGGCCGGCAGCGCGACCTGGCCGACCTACTGGGCGTCGCCCCGCCGGCGCCCGCCCTGGCGGGCTATGCGCTCGCCTGCGAGGACCCGAAAGCGCTCGCAGCACGCTGCCGCGCCGCGGGCGCCGACGTCCGGCGCGCCGGGGAGATCTACACTGCGGTGCTGCCGCTGGCGTTGGGCGGCACTTGGCTGTTCGGCGCCGCGGACAGGTTGAAATCTGGACACCCCGTAGAACTCCCTTCGCGCCACTGACCCGCGAGGGCGCTGAACGACCGCTGTCGGCCCAAGAGGCGCAAAGCGTATGAAATGCCGCGGACGTCCGCTTCTCGGCCGTTGCTGCCGCTTACATCGGAAACATCGAGCGGCCGGTGTCCAGCTGCTTGCCGACGTTGGATGAGAATAAGATTCGAATTAGCGCTTTCTCCTGAGCCGGGGGCTGGCGTCCGACCCGGAAGCCGTCAATCGCGCCGGCTCGTTACTGGGCAGGCGCAAAATCGGGCCTTGGTATAGACGGCAACTAGATGCAATGCTGACCACCGGCGTCAGCACGCCAAGTGCTTGTTGCGCGCGATTTGATCTCTCGGCTGAGGTTGATTCGGCTTGCGATTGGCTTTGACTTGCGTCAAGACCCCGGGCGCTATTCTGGCTATGGTCAACGTAGCTGGCGGACGTGCATCGGTTACGTTCCGACGCAAACTTGTCTACCCGCCAGGGTTGAGCAAATCGTTAGGGGAGATCCGCTGGACAATCTACGCTATGCAGTAAGTGAACTGACTTTTCGTCGCGGGCGTTCGCTCGTGACGGCAACGAGCATCGGGTTCGCGGTGCTCACCGCTATGGTCTTGACTGCTCTGGCAGGCTCCTATGCCCGAGCCCTCAGGGTGCCGATAGACACGGTCGGCGCCGATGTCATCGTGCAGCAGCAAGGCGACATTCCGCCTAAGCTCGAAGGGCTTGTGTTCCCTCACCCGAATGCGTTGATCCCCTCAAGCATCGTAGAAGAGATCCGGACGGCGCCTGGAGTGATAGGCCTGACACAGGCGGTGTACATGTGGGATCTCGAGCCTGACAGATACGAGTCTGTCCTGGGGATCGAGGACAGCGCGGTGGGCCTCGAGAGGCTCAACGAACTGCTCGTCGCCGGCAAGGCGATCAAGGCGGATAGTCGCGCGGTCCTTGTCGACAGCGATTTCGCGAAGATGAACCGTATTGAGGTCGGAAGCGACGTCAAGATCGGCGAGGCAACGTTCCCGGTTGCCGGGATCGTAGATTCGGCACGTAGCGGAAAGGTTGTTCGTGCGGACGTCTATAGCCCGCTCGCAATCGCCCAGGCCTTGGCGGCCGCGGCTCCCGAGGTGAAGGCGCTTTATCCGTTCGGCCCGAGCGACACAAATCTAGTGCTGGTGAAGGTCAAGCGGGAACAACTGGAAGACGCGGTCAACAGGATATCAGGGCTGCTCGGCAAGAAAGGCGTCGTGTCGAGCGAACTCTCGATGCGCCAAGCGCTCAGCGGCGCTCTCTTTCTGTCGCAAAGCATGGGGCTAATCATCGCTACGATCATCGGCGTCTTCGCCGCAGCGTTCGTTTGGCGCGCGACCGCGTCGTCGATTGCCGAGAGACGTCGCGAAATGGCCGTGCTACAGGCCATAGGGTGGTCCTGGCATCACATCCGCCGCCAAGTGCTGATTGAGAACTTGGCGCTCGCAATCGCCGGCACGGCGACAGGGCTCGTGATCGCGATTGTCGTTGTCCTGGCGCTCGGCCACATCTCAGTGACGGTCGACCTGCCCTGGGACCTCAGTTCCACTCCGCATTTCATTCCGCAGGCCACGATCAATAGGACCGTGACCATCACTTCTCCGATATCAATGTCGTGGCCGATCGCCACCGTTGCTACCGCCTGCAGCGTCTTGATCAGTGCGCTCGCGGCGCTGGCAGTGCTCGCTCTGCCACGATCGCGACCCTGGTCGCTACTTCGCGGCGAATGAAGGATCCAGCCATGAGTGATCCAGCCGTTCCGGGTAATCCTTCCAAGCTGGTGACAGCCCGCAGCGAGCGCTCCCCTGCGCCGGGCGGGTCGGCCATCAGGGTCGAGGGCCTGAGAAAGCGATACGGAGAGCTCGAAGTGCTGAAGGGTGTCGACCTGAACCTTGGGCACGGTCAATTCACTGCCATTATGGGAAAGTCGGGCTCGGGAAAGAGCACCCTACTGGGCATCATTGCTGGCCTTGAAGATCCCGACTCGGGTCAGGTCTACGTTATGGGAAAGAAGCTATCCGGCGCGAATGATCGCGAGATGGCGGATCTGCGCCGTCATTCGATCGGCATCGTATTCCAGGGGTTCAGTCTCATTCCTTCGCTGACGGCGCTCGACAACGTACTACTGCCGACTTTCTTCGCGAGCCTAGCAACCGCTCCGGAGCGTCAGCAGCGCGCAGTCGATCTCCTGAATCAGGTCGAACTCGGCGCGCGATTGCACTATCGCCCATCGGCGCTCAGCGGCGGCGAGCAGCAACGCGTAGCGATTGCGCGCGCACTCATGAACAGCCCCTCAGTCCTGCTAGCCGACGAGCCCACCGGAAATCTAGATCAGGCGACCGGCGCCGCCGTACTCGACTTGTTGATCGGTCTTGGCCGCACTCACGGCACGTCGCTCCTGATGGTGACCCATGACCACGATGTGGCAACGAGGGCCGGCAATGTCGTCGAAATGAGAGATGGAAGGATAATCGATGCTCACGCGTAGGGAGTTCGTCTTGGCACTCATGATGACCGCCGTGGGCGGGGCCTTGAGCGAGGCGCGCGCGGCCCGAGCCACTCAGCCGACGGTGGAGATCGTCGCGCTGTCTCACTCACCCGTTCAAAGCGCACTGAAGCCCGTACGCGACTTCCTGCTTACCCTCGGCAACCGGGTAAAGGTCGTCGAGCTCGATGCCGAGAGTCCTGCAGGCGAGAAACGGATCAGCGCCGTCGGCCTGAAGGGTCACATCCCGATGTTGCTGCTGATCAATGGCAGCGATCGCTTCAAACGACGCGACGGCACGCTCGTGGAGTTCAAGGATTTCCCTGCCAAGGCCGACAATCCTTTGGGCATCAACGGATCGTGGACGGTCGCGGATTTCGAAGCGGCAGTCAAAGCCGCACTCGGGGAGCCAGGGAAATAGCGTGAGCGGCCCCCGCGTCCATTGGCGCTACGTGCGTAGCGAGCTTGCTTATCGTTGGCGGCGAAGCGCGCTCCTGATCGGCGGTATCGCCCTAGCCATTACGCTGGTCATCACCCTCGACGTTCTCGGACGGGCTTTTGCCGATCTCGCGACCATGCCGTTCAGCAATCTTGGCGCGGACCTGATCGTCCAGCGAAGCGCGACGCAAACTGCGCTGCCCAAGCACATGGGAATCATGCTGCCTTATTCCGCCGAGCCCATCACGAGCGATGAATTGCGCCGGCTTGCAGCGGAGCCGGGCGTGACGCAAGCGGCCGGATTCGTTCTTCTTTGGAATTTCGGCAAAGGCCGCTTCATCTCCATAAGCGGCATTCCGCTGACCCCCAATGCGGCTCCGCTCGGGCCCGGCAAAGTGCGGAACTGGCTCTATCAAGGCCGTCTGCCGATCGCCGGCACGCGGGAAGTGCTTGTGGAGCGCCACTATGGGGCGTTCTATCGTCTCGCGCCCGGCAGCACGGTCGACATTGGCGACGAGAAATTCACGGTCGTCGGCGTGGTGGACATCGAACAGGGCAGCCAGATCGTTGCCAGCAATTTCTACATGGACATCGATACGGCGCGTAAGCTCGCCAATCTGCCGCCGAATCTCGTGAACCAGGTATTTCTCAAAGTGGCTGACTTGGCACAGACCGAGGCAGTCAAGAAGCACATCGCGACATGGCTGGAGCGCGCGTCGGTGACGACGCCGGGAACCATGTTGCAGCTCTTCGGCGGCATTTCTCAGACGATCGGCCGTTTCCGCCTGGTAACCGTGATAGCCGGCGCGCTTGCCGCGTTGGCGCTGAGCGCCACCCTTGTCTTCGGCAATCTCGTCGAACGCCGCCGGGAGCTTGCTTTGTTGCGCGTGATCGGCTGGGAGCAAGGACAGGTGAGGCGCGAAATAGCGGCGGAAACTGCGCTGCAGGGATTGCTTGCGGGCATTCTCGCGCTTGGCTTGCTCGCCGTGGGACGCGGCATTCTTGCCCACGTCGGGGTCACGATTCCCGGTAGCCTGCCCGGAGTGGATCCGGCAACATTTGCAGCCGGCGGGTTCCACCTCGGCGCGAGCAAGATCGCGCTTCCGATTACCCTTACGACATGGGATTGGCTGTTAGCACCGGTCTCGGCCACATTCGCGCTCTACCTCTGCGGCTGGTGGATGGCAGGGGACCGCAAGACGCAGACCATGTGGTCGGCGATCAAAGCAGGGTAATTGCCGACCCCGCGTTTCGGGGCGCGGGCGCGAAGAAATCTCCTATCCTTCAGCCGCACTCCATTACCGAAACGATTCTCCCCCACCTGAGCGGCCGCTTTGGGTCGGATTCAGCCGGACGTGATGCAGGAAAGCTGCCAGAGGGTCTTCTGCTTTTCGGCCATTGCTGCGGCTCGCTCCTGCAGTGGTCGGTACATCCACTCGCCGCAGCGATCGACCTTGACCGGCTTGCGCTGGGAACTGTCCTTCCGGGTTGTCAGCGATGTCCGCCACCGCCGCCGCGTCCAGCCCGACCACCAGAACGCGAACCCGACGGAATAGACGGCATCGACCGGGTGGCGGGCGCGGACCTATAAGCATGAGGAGCTGCGCGGCCGCGTCCATGGTATTCACGACGATGCTCGCCGCGAAACGGCGCCACTTCGTAGCCCGGTCCCCAGCCACCGTACTCGACACCGTAAGATTCATAGTAGCCCAGTCCGTAGCCTGGGCCGCCCTCGTATTCGTATCCGCCACCAGGAACGACGCAGCCGGATGACAGGACCGCGAACAGCCCGATCACGATGGCGGTTGCTGACCAGCGCGAGAGTACGATATTCACTTGGGCAGCTCTTTGGTCTCGGTATTCGGCCATTCAAGCAGTCCGAAGGGCGCCCCCGTATTGTCGGCGACCACCGCGACCCTTCCGCCTTGGCGATCAACCCGCGGCTCGACCAGCACGCGGCCACCGAGCGCCACGACCTTTGCGGCCATCTTGACCGCATCTTCGACGCGTACGTAATTGAGCCAGTAAGGCTGGGCGTTGGGCGTATTCGCAGGCAGCGAATTCGCGCTCGCGCGGGCATAGTCGTGGGAGGCGAGCAGGAGATGCTGCGCGCCCCTGCTGGCGGGCAATTCGAAGACCTCGTAGCCGAATAGCGCCTGGTAGAAAGCAGCGTCTGTGTCCGGATCGCTCGTCATCAGCGAGCTCCAAATCCATTCGCCGGGTGCAGCGAGGAAGTCGGGCGGATCGCCGCTGCTGGAGGCGAGGACCCCAAAAACAGCCCCCTGCGGATCCGCGAAGACTGCTTCCCGCCCACGTTCAGGGAAGCTGCGCGGCCCGAACAGCAGCTTCGCGCCATGTCGTAACGCAAGCTTTGCCGCTGCGTCGACATCGGTCACGGCGAAAAAGCTAAGCCACGCGGGCTCGCGATGTTCGCCCGCCGGTAGGGCCTTGTGAAACAGTCCTGCAACCGGGCGACCGTCGAGAAATGCCTCGGCGTACTGTGTCGCACCGGCCCGGATATCGCGAAACGTCCAGCCGAACAATCCCGCATAGAACCGCTTGCTTGCGGCGAGGTCCGGCGTGACCAGTTCAACAAAGACCACTTTGCCGACGTGATGCTCGTGGCTGGCGGGCTCAACAATTGCCGGCAACTGGAGCGGCGCGGCGATGACCGGCGCCGCACCCGCAACGCCCAAGAGAGCGGCGAGCAACCAGTACCCTAAAACATGTCGCGCTCGGTACACCTGCATTCTTCGCAGCATAATCTCATTCGGTGTGAATGAGGGAATAAGGCGTTCATGCATAGGATCGAGATCAAGACCAGGGACGGGACCTGCCCGAGCTACGTCTATCGCGCGGCCGCAGGCGGCCCGTGGCCCGCCGTCCTCGTCTTCATGGACGGGCTCGGCATTCGTCCTGCCATGCTCGAGATCGGCGAGCGGCTTGCCGCCTACGGCTACTACGTGCTGCTGCCGGACCTGTTCTACCGGTCCGGAGCGTACCGGCCGATGGATCCCCATGCGGTGTTCGGCGATCCCGAAAAGCGCAAGATTCTGACGGAGAAGTTCCTCGCGTTCGCCACGCCGGCCAACGTCATGTCGGATACCCGCGCGTTTCTCGACTACCTCGCGGCGCAGCCCGATGTGAGGGCCGGCGGCGTCGGGACGACCGGCTACTGCATGGGCGGCTTGATGTCGCTCACCGCGGCTGGAACCTATCCGGATCACATCGTCGCCACCGCCTCGTATCACGGCGGCCGCCTCGCGACCGAGGCGCCGGACAGTCCGCACCTGCTCGCGCCGAAGATCAGGTCGCGGGTCTACATTGCGGGTGCGATCGAGGATCAGTCGTTTCCCGACGAGATGAAGGAACGGCTGGAGCAGGCCCTGACCAAGGCCGGGGTCGACCACAAGATCGAGACCTATCCGGCCAGACACGGCTGGGTGTTGCGCGATACGCCGGTCTACGACGCCGCAGCTGCCGAGCGTCACTGGCAGACCATGCTCGCGCTGTTCGACGCGAAGCTGAAGCATTAGGGATACTCGGAATTACCTGGTGCGCCATGACGTGGTGCCATGCGCTGACATGGTTCACGACGCATTTCCTTTCGAGCGTTAAGCGCAAGCTCACCTTGGGACAAAGACCGTAAACCTCTTGCCGCGTCCGATGCAGGCCGCGTGTTGCAGGAACCGGTTTGACCTCGGCCAAAGTTCGGTAACTGATCAACAGCAGCCGTAGTCGGACCAGATCACCAACGGCGGCAACGGCCGAGAAGCAGACCCTTGCGGCAATTGCGCCGACCGTCTCAAGGGGATCGAAAGCAGCCTTTCGACTCTGCGAGGAGGCAACCGGCCCGATTTGTCGTCGAGCGGCAGTGGCGCTTGCGCGCATCAGCCGAGCCGGGCGAGCACCCGGTCGACCATCACGCCGGACAGGCCGAGGTAGTTAGCAGGGTCGCAAAGCCGGGCGAGCGCGGCGCGGTCGAGGTGGCGGGTGATCTCGGCGTTGGCGGCCAGGAGATCGAGCAGCGGGCGGTTCTGCTTGATGGCCTCGCGGCACAGGTCGTAGACCAGGTCGTGCGCGCGCTCGCGGCCGAGGTGCTTGCCCAGGCCCATCATGACGGCCTCGGAGGCGATGAGGCCGTGGGTGAGGTCGAGGTTGGCGCGCATGCGGGCCTCGTCGACTTCGAGGCCTTCGAGCAGGGCGCGGGCCTGGCGCAGGGCGCCGGCGGTGAGGCAGAAGGCTTCGGGCAGGACGATCCATTCGATTTCCCACGGGCCGGTGGAGCGCTCGTGGTCGGCGACCATGGCGTCCATCAGCGCGGCGGCGTGCTGGCGCACGACCGAGATCGCGGCGTGGATGTAGCAGCTCGAGATGGGGTTGCGCTTTTGCGGCATGGTGCTGCTCGAGCCGCGGCCGTGGGCGAAGGGCTCGAACACTTCGGCGACTTCGGTCTGCATCAGGAGCTTGACGTCCATCGAGAGCTTGCCCAGCGTGCCGCCGAGCAGGCCGAGGAACGCTCCGACCTCGGCGATGTTGTCGCGCAGGGTGTGCCAGGCGATCACGGGCTGGCCGAGGCCGAGCTCCTGCATCAGGCCGGCCTGGGTTTCGAGCGCGCCTTTCTCGAGCGAGGCGAGCGTCCCCGCGGCGCCGGCGAACTCGCCCACCAGCACGCGCGGCTTGAGCTGCGCCAGGCGCTCGCGGTGGCGCTCGATCGCCGACAAGAGCCCCGCCATCTTGTAGCCGAAGGACACCGGCACGGCCTGCTGCAGGTTGCTGCGCCCGGCCATCGGGGTGTCCCGGTAGCGCCGCGCGAGCTCGGCCAGCGCGGCCGAGATCGCGGCCAGGTCGGCCTCGATCAGCTCGAGCGCCTCGCGCATCTGCAGCACGGTCGCGGTGTCGGTGATGTCCTGCGTGGTCGCGCCCCAGTGGCAGTATTCGCCCAGCCCGTCGCGGCACAGCGCGTTGAGCTGCGAGACCACGCCCAGCACCGGGTAGCCGATGCGCTCGGTCTGCCGGCGCAGCTTGTCCATGTCGATGCGCTCGATCGCGCACTGGCGCACGATCTCCTCGGCCGCCTCGGCCGGGATCAGCCCGAGCCGGCCCTGCACCCGCGCCAGCGCGGCCTCGACGTCGAGGTACTTTTGCGTGCGGTTCTCGTCCGACCAGACCCTGCGCATCACCTCGGTGGCGAAGATGTCGCCGAATATCGCTGAATCGACCACGGTCGCGGGCATGCGCCGGCCCTCCGGTGAAAAGTGAAGGCACATACGTTAAGCTGTATTCCGTCGCCGCACCAATCCCCTGCGCCCCATGGCATCAGACCTGCACACCCTCTCCGCCGCCGAGCTGCTGCGGCTGTACCGCGCCAGGCGCGCCTCCCCGGTCGAGGTCGCGCGCGCCGCGCTGCAGCGCATCGAGCAGCTCAACCCGGTGCTGAACTGCTTCTGCTTCATCGCCCCGGACGCGCTCGCCGCGGCGAAGGAGTCCGAGGCGCGCTGGATGAAGGGCGAGCCGATCGGCGCGCTGGACGGCGTGCCGGTCTCGGTCAAGGACCTGCTGCTGACCCGGGGCTGGCCGACGCTCAGGGGCTCCCGGACGGTCGACCCCAAGGGGCCGTGGAACGACGACGCGCCGGTGGTGGCGCGCCTGCGCGAGGCGGGCGCGGTGCTGCTGGGCAAGACCACCACCCCCGAGTTCGGCTGGAAGGGCGTGACCGACAACCCGCTCACCGGCATCACCCGCAACCCCTGGAACACGGCCAAGACTCCGGGCGGATCCTCCGGCGGCGCGGCGGCGGCGCTCGCCGCGGGCATGGGCCCGCTCGCGCTCGGCACCGACGGCGGCGGCTCGATCCGCATCCCCTGCGCGTTCACCGGCGTGTTCGGGCTCAAGCCCTCGTTCGGGCGCGTGCCGGCCTGGCCGCTGTCGCCCTTCGGCACGGTGGCGCACGTGGGCCCGATGACGCGCAGCGTGCACGACGCGGCGCTGATGCTGAACGTGCTGTCGCAGCCCGACGCGCGCGACTGGTTCGCCCTGCCCTACGACGCGCGCGACTACCGCCTGGGCCTGGACGACGGCGTGCGCGGGCTGCGCATCGCGTACTCGGCCGACCTCGGCGGCGCGAGCGTCGAGCCTGAGGTCGCGGCGCTGGTCGAGCAGGCGGCGATGCGCTTCGTCGAGCTCGGCGCGCTGGTCGAGGAGGCGAGCCCGGATTTCGGCGGCGTCGAGGAGGTGTTCCGCCGCCACTGGTTCAGCGGCGCGGCCTACCTGCTCAAGAGCTTCACGCCGCAGCAGAAGGCGCTCATGGACCGCGGCCTGGTCGAGGTCGCCGAGCAGGGGGCGAAGATCGGCATGCTCGAGCTGCTCGAGGCGGTGCAGAAACGCGGCGCCTACGGCGTGCAGATGAACCAGTTCCACGACAAGTACGACCTGCTGCTCACCCCGAGCCTGCCGCTGGCGGCGTTCGACGCCGGCAAGGAGGTCGCCGACGTGCTGAAGGAAAAGCGCTGGACCGACTGGACGCCGTTCTCCTACCCGTTCAACCTGACCCAGCAGCCCGCGGCGTCGATCCCCTGCGGGCTGACGCGGGACGGCCTGCCGGTCGGGCTGCAGATCGTGGGGCCGCGCTACCAGGACGCGCTGGTGCTGCGCGCGGCGCGCGCGTTCGAGTCGCTGCAGCCGATCCCGCTGCCCGACGTCGCGGCGCCCGCGCCGGGCGGCTAGCGATGCCGGTCGACCTGCGCCTGATCCGCCCGCACGAGTTCGTGCGCTGCGCGGACGACGGCGCGCTCGACCGCGACGCCAGCCTCGCGCTGCTGGTCGGCGCGGTGTCCGGCATCAACGTCAACCGCTCGAGCCAGATCCTGCTCGACCTGCGCCAGGCCGATCCCGAGATCGACGTGCTCGAGCTGCACGCCCTGGGCGAGCGCCTCGCCGCCCACCCCTCGGTGCGCGGGCGCCGCGTGGCGGTGCTCGCGGCGGCGAACGAGCGCTCCGCCAGCCCGCGCTTCGCCGAGCTGGTCGCGGGCGCGCGCGGCAGCTCCGCGCGCGCCTTCGCCAGCCTGGACGAAGCGCTCGCCTGGCTCGGCGGCGCCTGACTCGCGCTGCGCTCTCAGCCGTGGAACGCCACGCTGTCGGCGGGCGCCTGGGCGCGCTGCGCGTGGCCGTAGTCGCGCAGCACGCCGGCCACGCGCAGCCGGTAGCCGGCGAAGATCCCGCCGCGGCCTTTTGCCTGGGCTTTGCGGTGCTCTGAGAGGTTGCGCCACCCGGCGAGCGCCTGCTCGTCGCGCCAGAACGAGAGCGACACGAAGCGGCCGGGCTGGCTGATGCTCTCGAAGCGCTCGATCGAGACGAAGCCGTCGGCCCGCTCGAGCTCGGGCGCGAGCGCGGCGGCGAGATCGAGGTACTCCTGCTTGCGCCCCGGCGCCGGGGTGAATTCGAAGATCACGGCGATCATGCTGTCTGCCTCCCGCCTCAAATATACTCTGCGGACGTATGACGCCGCGCCACTTCCGCTTCTGGCCCAAGGGCCTGCCGCGCTCGCTTAGCTTTCCGCGCACGCCGCTGCACGAGCTGCTCGAGGTCTCGGCGCGGCGCTACCCGCACAAGCCCGCGAGCTGGTTCTTCGGCGCCGCGCTCGCCTACCGCGAGGCGCACGAGCAGGCGCTGCGCCTGGCCGGCTTCCTGCAGCAGGTCTGCGGCCTGCGCCCCGGCGAGCGGGTGCTGGTCGACCTGCAGAACAGCCCGCAGTTCCTGATCGCGGCCTACGCGATCTCGCGCGCCGACGCGGTGATGGTGCCGCTTAGCCCGATGTGCGTGGCCGAGGAGCTCGCGCACTACCTGGAGGACAGCGGCGCGCGGGTCGCGATCGCCGGCCAGGAGACCTGGCCCCAGTTGGAGGGGCTCGTCGGGCGCACCCCGCTCGAGCGCGTGATCGTCGCGGCCTACTCCGACTACGCGCATCCCGCCTGCGACCTGCCGCGCCCGCAGGCGGTGGCGGCGAAGCGCGAGCGCATCGACGCGCGCGGCGTGACGCTGTGGCCGCACGCGCTCGCGCTCGGCCACGCGCCGGCGCCTTCGCGCGCGCAGGCCGATGCGCTCGCGCTCATGCCCTACACCTCGGGCAGCACCGGCCGGCCCAAGGGCTGCATGCACACCCACGCCACGGTGATGTTCAACGTCGCCGGCGCGGCGCTGTGGGAAGGCATCCACCAGGACGCGGTCGCGCTGTCGACCGCGCCGATGTTCCACGTCACCGGGCTGGTGCACACGCTCTACGCCGGCGCCTACTCCGGCGCGACGATTGTGATCCAGCCGCGCTGGGACGCCGAGCTCGCCGCGCGCCTGATCGAGCGCCACCGCTGCACCCACTGGGCAAACGTGCCGACCATGGTGGTCGACCTGCTCTCGCACCCCGCGGCGCTCGCGCACGACGTCTCGTCCCTGGACTGCGTGTTCGGCGGCGGCGCGGCGATGCCCGAGGCGATCGCGCAGAAGCTGCTCGACACCTGCGGCATCCGCTACATGGAAGGCTACGGCATGACCGAGACCATCTCGCAGACGCACAGCAACCCGCCCGCGCGCTGCAAGATGCAATGCCTCGGCATCCCCGTGTTCGACACCGAGTCGCTGGTGGTCGACCCCGACAGCCTCGCCGTGCTCGAGCCCGGCGCGCAGGGCGAGATCGTGGTGCGCGGGCCGCAGCTGCTCACCGGCTACTGGAGGAACGACAAGGCCTACGCGGAGTCCTGGGCCGAGATCGGCGGGCGGCGCTTCTTCCGCACCGGCGACCTGGGGCGCATGGACGAGGACGGCTACTTCTTCATCTCCGACCGCTTGAAGCGCATGATCAACGCCGCCGGATTCAAGGTCTGGCCGGCCGAGGTCGAGGCCGCGCTGTACCGCAATCCCGCGATCCAGGAGTGCTGCATCATCGCCGCGCCCGACGCGCGCCGCGGCGAGACGGTCAAGGCGGTGGTGGTGCTCAAGCCCGAGTTCCGCGGCAGGCTCGCGGGCGAGGAGATCCTGGCCTGGGCGCACGGCCAGATGGCGGCCTACAAGGCGCCGCGCCTGCTCGAGTTCGTCGACGCGCTGCCGCGCACCGCCTCGGGCAAGATCCAGTGGCGCGCCCTGCAGGACAAGGAGTTCGGCCGTTAGCGCCGTTTCAGGTCCGGGATCAGCAGCAGCGCGGCCGCCGCGCCCACCGCCGCGGCACCGAGCAGCCCGTGCGCGAGCGAGCCCAGGCGCTCGCCGAGCCAGCCGATCGCCGGCGGCCCCGCCACCTGGCCGATGCCGTAGAGCACCGTCACCCACGCCGCGGTGCGCCGCGCGCTCCCGGGCGCGAGGACGCGCGCCTGCGCGAGCGAAAGCGCGGGAACGCCGAGAAAGGTGGCGCCGAACACCATGCCGGCGAGCGCCGCGGTGAGCGGGCGCGGATCGAGCGCCACGAGTAGGATGCTCGCCGCGTGCAGCGCGTTGGCCGCGAACAGCGCGCCCACCGCGCGCACGCGGCGCCGCACCCAGCTCCAGAGCCACACCGAGGGCGCGGCGAACACGCCCACCACGACCCACACCAGCGCCGCGGCGCGCCGCTCGCCCGAGGCGATGGCGTTGACGAAGAAGGTGGTCGCGGCGCCGAAAGCGAAGCCGAACGCGGCGTAGGAGACCGAAAGGCGCACGAGCGGCGCCGACAGCGGCGGCGAGGGCTCGTCGCCGACGTGGCCGGCGACCTCGCCGCGCGGCAGGCGCAGCACCAGCGGCGCGGCGAGCACGCCGAGAACGCCGGCGGCGACCCAGCCGCTGCGCCAGTCGGCCAGCCACGGCAGCACCGCCGCGCACGAAAGCGCGATGCCGATGCCGACCCCGGCCAGGGGCCGCAGGTCCTCGGGCGCGCGCGCCGCGCGCGCGTAGGCGTCGAGCGAGCCGAGGAACAGCAGCGCACCGCCGTAGCCGGCCGCCGCGCGCGCGGCGATCCACAGCGCGTAGCTCGGCGCGAGCGCCATGGCGAAGGCGCCCGCGAGCACCAGCGCGAAGCCCAGCGGCACCGCGCCGATGCGCCCCTCGCGCGCGCGCAACGCGAGCCAGACGCTCGCCGCCAGGTAGCCGGCGAAGTTCGCGCCCGCGACGATTCCCGCCTGCGCGGCGTCGAGCCCGGCCGCGGCGCGCATGTCCGGCAGCAGCGGCGTGAGCACGAACCGCCCCACGCCCTGCGCGGCGGCGTTGGCGAGCAGCGCGCCGGCGAGCAGCGCGCCTGCCGCGCGCTCAGGCTTCAGGCCGGCGCCCCTCGTAGGCGGCGCGCAGGAGCGCGAGCACGCCCGCGTACTCCACCGGGCGCGGGTTCGGATAGGGACTCTCGAGCGCGAGCTTTGCCGCGCGCTCGAGATCGGCTGCGCGCATGCCGATGTCGGAGAGCTTCGTCTTGAGCTCCAGCCTTACCTCCAGGTCGTAGAGGCCGGTCGGCGCGTCGCTCGTGCCGAGCGCGCGCGCGACGCGCGCCATCGCCTCCGGCGCGGCGTCGCGGTTGTAGCGCGCCGCGTGCGGCAGCACGATGGCGTGGGTCTCGGCATGCGGCAGGTTGAAGCTGCCGCCCAGCGTGTGGCACAGCTTGTGGTGCAGCGCGACCCCGGTCGAGCCGAGCGCGACCCCCGCGAGCCAGGCGCCGTAGAGGGCGTCGCCGCGCGCCTCGAGGTCCTTCGGATTCTTCACGATGCGGGGCATCGAGCCGGCCAGCGCGCGGATCCCCTCTTCGGCCATGAGCGAGGTGACCGGGTTGGCGTCCTGCGCGTAGAGCGCCTCGACGCAGTGCGCGATCGCGTTCATCCCGCTCGCGGCCGAAACGGCCGCCGGCAGCCCGAGCGTGAGCTCGGGATCGTAGATGACCGTCTTCGGCAGCACGCGCGCGTCGCGCGCGGTGCGTTTCAGTCCGCCCTCGGTCAGGCCGTAGACCGTCGTCATCTCCGAGCCCGAGTAGGTGGTCGGCACGGCGAGGATCGGCAGGCCGGAGTCGAGCGCGATCGCCTTGGCCAGCCCCGTGGTCGATCCGCCGCCGAGCGCCACGCAGCAGTCGGCGCCGCGCTCGCGCGCGACGCGGCGCGCGTCCTCGGCCAGCGCGAGCGGCACGTGCATCACCGCCCTGTCGTACACCCCCGCGGCGCGCGGTCCCAGGCTCGCGGCGAGACGCTGCGCCTCCCCGCTTCGGCCGGGCGTGGACAGCACCAGCGCGCGCTTCGCGCCGAGCCGGTCCAGCTCCTCCGGCAGGCGCCCGAGCGCCCCTTCGCCGAACACCACCCGGCCCGGTAAGGCGTTATAAATGAAAGCTTTCATGCCCCTTGCATGCCGGACAACGCCCTAAAAAGAAAGGAAAGTTCTTGCCGCAGTGCGGAATTGCTTTTCATTGACTTCTTCGCGTCAGGAGCCTGATGATTTATGCAAGCTTCGGTCGCGATGCGCCAGACGTTCAAACCAGAGCGCCCGATCCGGGGCTCGACAGGAAGTCGTCACAGTACGCATACCCACTAGGGAGCAACTATGAAACGTAACGCGCTGGTATTGGCGGTTGGGCTCGCCTTTTCCCTCGCAGCGAGTGCCGTGTTCGCGAAGGGAGACGAGGCCAACCTCGAAAAGCTGGGCAATTTCAAGCGGACAGACTCGGTTGCGGGCAAGAGCGTGCCTCAGGGCGGGAAGTACGCGGAGAACCTTAAGAAGGTGCTGGAGCGTATCAAGCTTCCCGACGGTTTCAAAATCGAGTTGTTCGCGATCGTGCCCGACGCGCGGCAGATGGCCGTGAGCCGCAATAAGGCGACCGTGTTCGTCGGCACCCGCAAGACCACGGTCTGGGCGGTCACCGACCGCGACATGGACAACGTGGCCGACACGGTCGACGAGTTCAGCCCGAGCGTGAAGTTCGACGACCCCGCCGGCACCTGCTACACGCCGGACGGATTCCTTTACGTCGTCGAGCGCAACCGGGTGCTGCTGTTCCCGGCCGCCGAGTACTTCATGGAAAGTCCGGACACGGTCGCGGTCGCGGTGGTCAAGCAGGGCGAGCTGATCCCGCCCGAGGAGGAGTCGTACAACCACACCGCGCGCGCCTGCGTGATCGGTCCCGACAACAGGCTGTACATCACCCTCGGTCAGCCGTTCAATGTCACGCCGAAGGAAAAGGTCGACCTGTACCGCAAGTGGGGCATAGGCGGCATCGTGTCCTTCAATCGTGACGGGGGCGACCGCAAGGTGATTCTCACCGGAATGCGCAATTCGTCGGGGCTTGACTTCAATCCCAAGGACCACAGCCTGTGGTTCACGGACAATCAGGTCGACGGCATGGGCGACGAGATCCCGCCGGGCGAGCTCAACCGGGTGCCAGTGAAGAACGGCAAGCTCGAGCTCGGGATGTGGTACGGCTTCCCGTGGTACGGCGGCGGCAGCACGCGCACCAACGAGTACAAGGACACGCCGATCCCGAAGGAGCTCGAGGCCAAGTACGTCAAGCCCGAGGTTGAAATGATCGCGCACGCGGCGGACCTGGGCATGATGTTCTACACCGGCAAGATGTTCCCGGCCAAGTACCACGGCGCGATCTTCAGCGCGCAGCACGGCTCGTGGAACGCGGTCAAGCCGAGGGGCGCCCGGGTCATGGTGACCTACCTGGACGAGAAGGGCCACGCCAACAAGACCGAGCCGTTCGCCGAAGGCTGGATGAACGAAGAAGGCGTGTACCTGGGCCGTCCGGTCGACGTGAGGCAGTACGTCGATGGCTCGATCCTGGTCGCGGACGACAAGGCAGGCGCGATCTACCGCATCTCGTACCAAGGCAAGTAGCCGTCGTGCAAGCAACCTCGGCCGGGCTTCGCGCCCGGCCCATTTTTTTGTCGACAGGGAAAAGATGGGCCATTCGAGAGCAGGTGCCTTTGCCGCCCTGATGCTGGCGGTCGCGTCAGAGTCGTTGCCTGGTACGGCGGGCGCCGCCGACGCCGCACCGCACCTGGTGCGGACTTTGTGCCAGACTTGCCACGGCTTGGACGGCGTGGCCGTGCTGCAGGGCGCCGCCAACCTGAGCGGCCAGCAGAAGGAATACCTTGTGGAGCAATTGCGGGCCTATCGCTCGGGCCGACGCCGGAACGAACAGATGACCATCATCGCCAAGCCGCTCACCGACGACGACATCGAGAAGCTGTCTGAGTGGTATTCCTCGATCAAGGTAACCGTGGAGACGCCGAAGTGAGGAGACACCGCGCAACCCTGCTGTGCGTCCTGCTCTTCCTGCCGCCGGCCGCGGCGGCGCAGCAGGCCGCGGACGAGGGCGCGGTCACCGTGACCGCGACCCGTACCGAGCGCCCCAGCCTCGAGGTGCCGGCTTCGATCGACCAGGTCTACGGCGACGAGATCCACTTCGCCCGGCCCGAGGTGAACCTGTCCGAATCGCTCGGCCTGGTGCCCGGGATCGTGGCGCAGAACCGGCAGAACTACGCCCAGGACCTGCAGATCTCATCGCGCGGCTTCGGCGCGCGCGCGACCTTCGGCATCCGGGGGCTGAGCCTGCTGGTGGACGGCATTCCCGCCAGCATGCCCGACGGCCAGGGCGAGGTATCGCACGTCGATCTCGGCTCGACCGACCGCATCGAGGTGCTGCGCGGGCCCTTCGCCGTGATGTACGGCAACGCCTCGGGCGGCGTGATCAACGTCTTCACCCGCGACGGCTCGAGCGAGCAGGGCGCCGACGCGCGGCTCGAGGCCGGCTCGTTCGGCATGCAGCGCGAGTCGATCGAGGCCGGCGCGCGCAGCGGCAGCATGGACTGGCTCGCGAGCGGCGCGCATTTCCAGACCGACGGCTTTCGCAACCACAGCGAGGCGCAGCGCGAGCAGGGCAACGCCAAGCTGCGGTTCGGCCTCGGCGGCGACACGACGTTCACGCTGGTCGCGAACTCCTTCGACAGCCCCGGCACGCAGGACCCGCTCGGCCTGACCCGCGCGCAGGTCGCCGCCGACCCGAGCCAGGCGGGCACCAACGCGATCGCCCAGGACACGCGCAAGAGCATCCGCCAGAACCAGGCCGGCGGCACGCTCGAGCACCGCTTCGGCGACAACACGCTGAGCGCGAACTTCTACTCCGGCCAGCGCAACGTCAACCAGTTTCTCGCCTTGACCACGAACGGCGTGGTCGACCTCGCCACCGCCTACTCGGGCGGCGGCCTGCGCCTGACGCACGACGGCGCGCTCGCCGGCCGGCCGCTCACGCTGACGCTCGGCGGCGAGTACCAGAGCATGGATCAGCGGCGCAAGGGCTTCGACAACAACTCCGGGGTCGAGGGCGCGCTGCGGCGCGACGAGGACGACACCGTCTCGAGCAGCGCGCTGTACGCCCAGGCCGAGTGGCGCTTTGCCGCGAAGTGGATCGCGCTCGGCGGGGTGCGCGCCAACCGGGTCTCGTTCGGCTCGACCGACTACTACATCGTCCCCGGCAACCCGGACGACAGCGGCAGCCGCGACTTCAGCGCCACGACGCCGGTGCTCGGCATCCTCTACCGCCTGGCGCCCGCGACCAGCCTGTACGCGAACGCCGGGCGCGGCTTCGAGACGCCGACCTTCGCCGAAATGGCCTACAAGTCGAGCGGCGCGCCCGGCCTGAATTTCGCGCTCGACCCGGCCAAGAGCCGCCACTACGAGACCGGGATCAAGACCCTGGTCGGATCGAACCTGCGCCTGAACGCGGCGCTGTACGACGTCGAGACCGAGGACGAGATCGTGGTCGACACCAACGTCGGCGGGCGCTCCACCTACAAGAACGCCGGCAAGACCCGCCGCCGCGGGATCGAGCTCGGCGCCGGCGCGACCCTGCCCTTCGGCATCGAGGCCGCGCTCGCCTGGACCGTGCTCGACGCCACCATCCTCGACAGCTATACCAGCTCGAGCGGCAACGTCGCCGCCGGCAACGTGCTGCCGGGAGTGCCGCGCGCGAGCCTGGACGGCGAGCTGCGCTGGCGCCACGTGCCGAGCGGCTTCAACGCGGTGCTCGAGTTGCAGCATCGCTCGCGCATCGCGGTAAACGACCGCAACTCGGACTTCGCCGACGGCTATACCGTGGCCAACCTGGCGCTCGGATTCGCCCAGCGCGCCAACGGCTGGCAGCTGTCCGAGTTCCTGCGCGTGGACAACCTCGCCGACCGGCAGTACGTCGGCTCGGTGATCGTGAACGCCTCCAACACCGCCTACTTCGAGCCCGCCCCGGGGCGCAACTCGACCGTCGGCGTGCAGGCCAGGCACGGCTTCTGAGCCGGCCGCCGGCGGCCCCTCAGCGCCGCGCCGGCAGCAGCACCCCGGGATTGAGGATGCCCCGGGGATCGAAGCGGCCCTTGACCGCGGCGAGCGCGGCGCCAAACAGTTCCGGGCGCTGGCGCTGGTACCAGCGCATGTGATCGCGGCCTACGGCGTGGTGATGAGTGACCGTGCCGCCGTGCGCGATGACCGCGTCCAGTGCCTTGCTCTTGATCTGCAGCCACTGCTCGGCCAGGGCGCCCTGACGGCCCTTGGCCTGGAACGAGAAATAAGGCGCCGGACCGTCCGGATAGCAATGCGTGAAGCGGCACGAGACGCTTCCCGGCTGGCCGGTGACTTCGAGCGCGGCGGCCTCGGTGGCGGCCACGACCGCCTCGTACAGGGCGCGGAATCGCTCCCAGGTGATCGCCGTTTCGAAGGTATCGGTGATCACGCCCATTTCCACCATCGTCTTCATGTAGTAGGGCATGCGGATGAAGGCGTGGCGCCACGCTCCGGCGGCCCCCGCGCGATGGCCGTCTTCGCTCCCGGCGCCGGCCTCGTCGGAGCGGCCGCCGTAGGCGCGACAGATCTCGAGCGCGCGGTTCATCCAGTGTTGCACCGGGTGATCCGCGTTCTCGAACGCGAGCACCACCACGGACTGCTTGCCGTCGCCGAAGCCGTTGAATTGGGCCTCGCGCGCATCGAGCAGGCGTACGTTGGCCGGATACAGCCCCGCCTGGCAGAT
Organism: Burkholderiales bacterium; assembly: GCA_035517095.1. GTDB lineage: Bacteria > Pseudomonadota > Gammaproteobacteria > Burkholderiales > SG8-39 > DAHVFK01. The sequence goes on along the minus strand of DATIZK010000072.1, from coordinate 29,084 downwards.
GATCCGCACCGCTTCGACCGCCTGGTAGACGTCGTCGAACATGACCGCCGTGCCGGCGCGATGGGTCGGGCGGTCCTGCAGCCGCATCCAGGCCTCGGTGATGATTCCGAGCGCGCCCTCCGAGCCGATCATCAGCCGGTCCGGGCTGGGACCGGCGCCGGAGCCGGGCAGGCGGCGGCTCTCCATGGTTCCGGCCGGGGTCACGCTGCGCACGCTTTCGACGAAATCGTCGATGTGGGTGTAGAGCGTGGCGAAGTGGCCGCCCGAGCGGGTCGCAATCATTCCGCCCAGGGTGGCGAGCTCCATGCTTTGCGGAAAGTGGCGCATGGTCAGGCCGTGGCGCTTCAACTGCGCCTCCATCTCGGGCACGCGAATGCCGCCCTGGATGCGCGCGGCGCGGCTGGTGCGGTCGATCTCGACGATCCGGTCGAGCCCGGTCAGATCGAGGCTGACGCTGCCGTTGTAGCCGTCCCCGACCGCGGGCTCGACGCCGCCGCAGACCGAGGTGCCGCCGCCGAACGGAATGACCGCGACGTTGGCGCCGGCGGCGTATTCGTACACCGCCTCGATGTCGGCTTCCGAGCGCGCGAAAGCGACGATGTCGGGCGCATGGGCGAAATCGCGCTCGAAAATGCGCGCGTAGTCGGGGAAGGACTTGCCGTAGGTGTGGACCAGGCGGTCGCGCTTGTCGCTGGTGGCAAAGGCCTTGAGGCCGGCCGGCAGCGCCAGGCGCGGCGCATGCAGCTCGATCGACTCCTCGCTCGGGGCGCGGCGCAGGTCGAACTCGCCCTTGAAGCGCCCGGCGAGGCGCCGGGCGATCATTGCGCGCTCTTCGGCCGAGATCTCTTCGCCTTCGTAGCCCCAGCCGACGATCTTGAGTTTCCTTGCGGGCATCGTCGCGTTTCCCTTCCGGTTCGGCGCGGCGGGTCAGTTGTAGTGCAGCCCGCCGTTGAGCGCCACGGTCTGGCCGGTCATGTAGGCGTTGCCGGCCAGCATCACCACCACCGCCGCCACCTCGTCCCCGGTGCCGAGGCGCCCGACCGGAATCCTGGCCTCGCTCTCGGCGCGGTGCGGCGCGGTCATGTCGCTCTCGATCTGCGACGGCGCGACCGCGTTCACGGTGACGCCGTCCCTCGCCAGGCGCGCGGCGTAGCCGCGGGTGAGCCCTTCCATGCCGGCCTTGGAGGCGTTGTAGTGCGCGCCGACCACGCCCGCGCCGCGCGCGGCGCCCGAGGAGACATTGACGATGCGGCCCCAGCGCCGCTCGCGCATGCCGCGCCAGACCGCCTGGGTGCACAGGAACGCGGATTTGAGATTCACCGCGATCGTGCGGTCGAAATCGGCCTCGTTCAGCTCCTCCAGCCCGCGGCGCAGCGCGATCCCGGCGTTGTTGACCAGGATGTCGACCGGGCCGAGCGTGGACTCGACCGCCGCGACCATGCGCGCGACCTGCGCCGCGTCGGACACGTCCGCGCCGAGCGCGACGCTCCTGCGCCCGAGCGCGCGGATCGCGGCCGCCACCGCCTGCGCGTCGTCGGCGCGCGCGCGGTAGTTGACCGCCACGTCGGCGCCGGCCTGCGCGAGCGCGAGCGCGATCGATTTGCCGATGCCGCGCGAGGCGCCGGTCACCAGCGCGACGCGCTTGGAAAGGTCCGTTGTCATAGCCGCTTGGCCACCTCTTCCAGCATCACTTCGGTCGCTCCGCCGCCGATCGACTGCACGCGCGCGTCGCGCGCCATGCGCTCGATGTCGCTGCCGCGCATGTAGCCCGCGCCGCCGTGGAACTGCAGGCAATCGTACATCACCTGGTTCACCAGCTCGCCGCAGTAGGCCTTCGCCATCGACACCTCCTTGACGCAATCGACGCCCTGCGCGTCGAGCCAGGCCGCGCGCCGCACCAGCTCGCGCCCGGCCTCGATGCGCGCCGCCAGCGCCGCCAGGCGCTGGCGCAGCGCCTGCTTGTCCCACAGCGGCGCGCCGAAGGCCTTGCGGGTCCTGACGTACTCGAGCGTCAGCTCGAGCGCGCGCGCGCTCTCGCCCATCGCCATCGCGGCGAGCACGATGCGCTCGTTCTGGAAATTGCGCATGATGGCGTAGAAGCCGCGTCCCTCCTCGCCCAGCAGCTCGGCCGGAGCGTCCTCGAACGCGAGCTCGGCGGTGTCCGAGCAGCGCCAGCCCATCTTGTCGAGCCGGCGCCCGAGCGTGAATCCGGGCGCGCCCTTTTCGAGCGCGAACATCGAGATGCCCTTCGCGCCGGCGGCCGGATCGGTCCTGGCGGCGACGAAGACCAGGTCCGCGAGCGCGCCGTTGGTGATGAACGTCTTGCTGCCCCGCAGCCGCCAGCCGCCGTCCTTCCAGCGCGCGGCGGTGCGGATCGACTTCACGTCCGAGCCGGCGTCGGGCTCGGTCACCGCCACCGCGGTGATCAGGTCGCCGGCGACGATGCCCGGCATCCAGCGCTCGAGCTGCTCGGGCGAGCCGCCGTGCGCGAGGTGCGGCGAGGCCATGTCGGTGTGCACCAGCACGGTGGCGGCGAAGCCGCCGAAGCCCGAGCGCCCGAGCTCCTCCGCCAGCAGCGCGCTGGCGAGCGCGTTCATGGCGCCGCCGTGGTACTTCTCCGGGTGGCGCAGGCCGAGGAAGCCGCAGCGCCCCATCTCGCGCAGGACCTGGCGCGGCACGAAGCCCTGCTCTTCCCAGGCCGCGGCCTGCGGCAGCACCTCCTTTTGCACGAAGCGGCGCAGCGTCTCGCGCAGCAGGCGATGGGTCTCGTCGAAATAGGGCGAAGGCATAAATCGACTCTGACCCCGATTATCCTCGGCTCGCGAGCCTGCGTCTGAACTCCAACGCGAGCAGCGGCAGGCCGAGCGCCGCGAGCGCGAACACCGGGCGGGTGCCGAAGTGGTCGACGATGCGCGCCGAGACCCACACGCCGACCGACTGGCCGGTGAAGAGCGACAACGCGAACAGCGACACGGCCGCGCCGCGCGCATCGGGCGCCATCTGGGTCGCGTTCACCTGCAGCGTGTTGTGCAGCATGTACAGGCCCGTTCCGGCGGCCGTCAGGCAGGGCACGGCCCAGGCCGCGCCCGGCGCGGCGATCATGCCGAGCCAGGCGATGCCGAGCAGCGCCCCGCCCGCGAGCACCAGGCCGGCCTCGCCCAGGCGCGGCACGACGCGCCCGGCGAGCGCCGCGTACAGCAGCCCGCCGGCGGCGAACGCGGTCACCAGCGCGCCGCTCTCGCCCAGGCTCGCGCCGAGCCTCTCGTGCAGGTGCAGCGCGACGAAGGCGAGCGCGCCGTAGAACAGCAGCGCCTCGGTGAACACGGTCGCGAGCATCACCCGCACCCAGGGCAGGCGCAGCAGCCCGGCCATGCGCCGGAACGCCTCCGGCAGCGAGGCCGCGGCGCCGCCCGCGCGGCGCGCGAGCGGGTTGCCGCGCAGCTCGAGCGCGAGCAGCGCGGCGATCGCGAGGTAGAGCACGCCCAGCGCCACGAACACCGCGCGCCAGCCGAACGCCTCGCCGAGCACCCCGCCGGCGGTGGTGCCGAGCGCGACGCCGGCCATCTGGCCGATCAGGAAGCGCGCCAGCACCGGCTGGCGGCGCTCGTAAGGAACGACGTCGCCGATCCAGGCCATCGAGACCGGGATCAGCGCGCCGACCGTCGCGCCCGAGACGAAGCGCGCCGCGACCAGCCAGCCGAGCGACGGCGCGGCCGCGCAGGCGAAGGTCCCCAGCGCCGAGAGCGCGGTCGCCGCGCTCACCACGCGGTACTTGCCGATGCGGTCGCCGATCGGCCCGTGCACCACCTGCAGCAGGCCGTAGGCGACCGAGAAGCCGGTGATCACGGCCGCCGCCGCGCCGGGCGTGACGCGGTACTCGGCCGCGATCAGCGCCAGCAGCGGGTCGGTCACGCGCAGCCCCGCGGCGCTGGCGAGCGCGGCGAGCGAGAGCAGGACGATGGCGCGGCCGGTCATGCAGCCGGCAAGTATCCGCGAATCGACCGCCGCGGGCGAGCGCGGGTTCGTTATCATGCGGCGCATGCTGCTCTGGCTCCGAATCGGGGTGCTTTACGGCGCGCCGGCGCTCGCGCTGGCGCTCGCGGCCTGGCTGTTCTGGCTGCTGTGGCGGCGCGTGCGCCGCGGCGCGCTCGGCCGCGCCAGGGCGGCCGCGCTCTACCCGCTCGCGCTGCTGCTCGCGCCGGCGGCGGTGGCGCTGATCTGGGCCACGGCGGAGCTGGCGAGCTACCTTTCCGTGCCCGCCGGCGGCTTCGCGTGGGACGCGGGCGACGCGCTCGCGCTGCTCTACGCCTTGCTTCCGATCGCGGCCTATGTTGGCATACCGGTCGCGGTCCTGACGGTCGGTTTCTGGGTGTTGCTCTGGGCGCAGGGGAGGAAGCTATGGAAGCGGTAAAGGACGCAAGCGGACTGTACGAGGTCGAGCGCCGCCAGTTTCATGCCGAGCGGCCGGGCTTTCGGATCAACGAGCTGCAGATCTCGCCCAGCCAGCAGGTGCCGTGGCACTACCACAGCCACGTGCAGGACACGTTCTACGTGCTCGAAGGCGAATTGCGCCTGTTCATGCAGGAGCCGAAGGAGGAAGTGCGGCTCGCCCCCGGGGAGAGCTACGCGGTCCGGCCGCGCCGCCCGCACCTGGTGACCAACGGCGGCAAGCGCTCGGCCGTTTTCCTCGTGCTGCAGGGCATCGGCGAGTACGACTTCGTGCCGCTGACGCGCAAGGGAGCCGCGTCATGACCAAGATCCTGCTGATCCAGGGCCCGAACCTGAGCTACCTCGGCAAGCGCCAGCCGGAGATCTACGGCAGGACCAGCGCGGCCGAGCTCGACGCGATGCTGCTTGCGCACGCCAAGGCCAACAGGTACCGGCTCGAGATCTTCTACACCCACAGCGAGAGCGACGCGATCGAGCGCATCTACCGCGCCGCGGAGGAGAAGTTCGACGGGCTGGTGATGAACCCGGCCGCGTTCCTGTTCGCCGGCTACCCGCTGCGCGACTGCCTGCGCGCGGTGCCGCTGCCCTACGTCGAGGTGCACATCACCAACATCGAGCGGCGCGGCTTCCATTCGATCCTGGCCGAGGCCGCGCTCGGGATGGTGGCCGGGTTCGGCATGAACTCCTACCTGCTGGGGCTCGAGGCGATGCTCGGGCACCTGCGCGCGGCGGCGCCCAGGCGCCGCGCTAGTGCGCGCCGCCCATCAGCCGGTCGGGCAGCCAGGTAGCGATCTCGGGGAACGCCGACAGGATCACGATCGCGAGGAACATGCACAGCACGTAGGGCATGGTGCCCCACATGACCCTGGTCACCGGCACGTCGGGCGCGATCGAGTTGACGATGTAGATGTTCAGGCCCACCGGCGGGTGGATCAGCCCGACTTCCATGTTGATGGTCAGGATGACGCCGAACCAGACCGGATCGAAGCCCGCCGCCCTGACGATCGGGTACAGGATCGGGCTGGTCATGAGGATGATCGCCGCCGGCGGGATGAAGAAGCCGCACACCAGCAGGAACAGGTTGATCAGCCCCATCAGCACCCAGCGGTTGGCATGCAGGTCGGCGATGCCCTGCGCCAGGGTCTGGGTCAGGTAGAGCGAGGTCAGCATGTAGCCGAACAGCACCGCCGCGGCGATGATGGTCAGGATCATCACCGACTCGCGCATGGTGTCGCGCAGGATCGCCCACCAGTCTCGCGCGCGCCACATGCGGTAGATCACGACCGCGAGCAGCACGCACAGCGCCGCGCCGACGCCCGCCGCCTCGGAGGGCGTCGCAATGCCGCCGTACAGCACGTAGATCACGCCGACGATGATGGCGAGGAAGGGGGTGATCTTCGGCACCGAATGGAATTTCTCGCGCCAGCTGTAGCGGAAGTCCGCCGCGTGCGTGCGGAACCCGCGCTTCCAGATGATGAACAGGGTCCACAGGATGAACAGGCCCGTGAGCAGCACGCCGGGAAGCACGCCGGCGAGGAACAGCCGCCCGATCGAGGTCTCGGTCGCGATGCCGTACAGGATGAAGGTGATCGAGGGCGGGATCAGGATGCCGAGCGTGCCGCCGGCGCAGATCGACCCGGTCGCGATGTCGTCCGGGTAGCCGCGCCGGCGCATCTCGGGTATCCCCATCTTGCCGATCGCCGCGCAGCAGGCGGGCGAGGAGCCGGTGAGCGCGGCGAAGATCGCGCAGGCGCCGAGGTTGGAGATCACCAGCCCCCCGGGCAGGCGGTAGAGCCAGCGGTCGAGCGCCTCGTACAGGTCCTTGCCCGCGGGCGAGGAGCCGATCGCGGCGCCCATCATCACGAACATCGGGATCGACACCAGCGTGAACTCGTTCAGTCCCGAGTAGAACGTCTCGGCGACGACCTGCAGCGCGTCGAAACCCTGGAAGACGAGCAGGAACACGATCGACACCGCGCCGAGGCCGAACGCGACCGGCACGCCCGAGAGCAGCATCGCGAGCGTGACGACCAGCACCAGCGCGCCCTGCTGGGTCGGGCTCATTCGCGCAGCCGGTCGGCGCCCATGCCGAAGGGCGGCGTGCGCCCCGTCACGAGGCAGATGAGGTCGGCGACGTACTGCAGCACGAGCAGCGCGAGTCCGATCGGCATGGCCGCGAACGGGATCCACAGCCGCGCGCGCCACACCGTGTCGGAGCGCCAGTTGCTCGCCCAGGCCTGGTGCCAGTAGAGCGTGCCGAGCACCAACAGCACCGCGCAGAAGGCGAGCGCGAGCAAGGTGGTGGCGAGCGCGAGCCAGAAGCGCGCGCGCGGCCCGAGGTGCAGCGGCAGCACGTCGACGTTCACGTGCCCGCGGGTCATGAGCACGTAGGCGCTGCCGATGAAGGTGGCCGCCACCGTGCAGTAGGTGACGACGTCGATCTGCCACACGGTGTCGCGCCCGAGCAGGTAGCGCTCGATCACCATGTCGCAGATCACCAGCACGCCGAAGGCGATCAGGCCGGCGGCGACGACGCCGGATGCGCGCGACAGCGCGCGGACGGCCCGGAGGTAGCCTTCCACGGCGCCCTCCGGGCGGGCGCTTTGCTTCATGCGCGCGCGCTTACTTGACCGAGAGCGCCTCGTCGATCAGCTGCTGGCCGTCCGGGACGTCCTTGGCGAACCTCGCGTAGGAGCTCTTCTTCGCCACCGCGAGCCAGGCCTTGTAGTCCGCGTCGCTCAGGCTCACCACCTTGACGTTGTGGCTCTCGAACGCCTTGACCGCTTCGGCGTTCACGGCGTCGGCCTTCGACTCGTAGTAGGCCTGCGCCGCCTTGCCCGCCTTGATGATCGCGGCCTGCTGCGCCTTGTCCAGCTTGTGGAAGCTCTTCTTCGACATCAGCACCGGCTCGTACATGAACCACAGCGCGTTGTCGCCCGGCGCGGTGAGGCACTTGGTCACCTCGTACAGGCGCATCGAGGCGAAGGTGCCGAGGCTGGTGTCGGTGCCGTTTATGACGCCGGTCTGGAACGCGTTGTAGATCTCGTTCGACGGCGGGCTGACGATGCTCGCGCCGGCGGACTGCCACATCGCGGCGAAGGTCGGCCCCGCGGCGCGGAACTTGGTGCCCTTGAGGTCGTCGGGCAGGGTGATGCAGCCCTGGTTGGAGGCCATGCCGCCGGCGAACCACGCGTCCGAGAGCACCATCACGCCGTGCTTCTCGATCACCGCGCGGATGTCGCGCATGAATTTCGAGTGGTTGATGCGCTTGGCGCGCTCCTGGCTGCGGATCAGCCCTGGCATGAGCGTGGCGCTGAACTCGGGCACCTTGCCGCTCGCGTAATCGAGCGGGAACAGCGCGATGTCGAGCTGGCCGTTGACCATCGCGTTCCACTGGTCGTTGGGCTTGAACAGCGAGGCGCCGGGATAGACCTGGATGGTGAGATCGACGTTCGCCGCCTTGGCGTCCTTCGCGATCATCTGCACCATGTCGTCGCGCACGTCGCCCTTGCCGCCGGGAAACTGGTGCGAAGCGCGCAGCACGGTCGGTCCGGCGAGCGCCGCGGTGCTGAGCGTGGCGGCCGCCAGCAGCACGGCGGCGGCCAGGATGGTCTTGTGCTTGTTCATTTCGTCTCCTTTTCGGGTGGGAATCGCGTTTCTACCAGGCGGGTGAAGAAAGCCGCGCCCAGCGGCAGCGCGGCGTCGTTGAAATCGTAGCCGGGATTGTGCACCTCGCACGAGGTCTCGCCCGAGTCGTTGCCGATGTTGAGGTAGCAGCCGGGCACCTTCTCGAGCATGAAGGAGAAGTCCTCCGAGGCCATGATCAGCGGCGGGTCGCGCTGCACCCGCTCCGGCCCCACCAGCCCGGCGCAGACCTGCGCCGCGAACTCGGCCTCGTTCGGGTCGTTTACCGTCGGCGCGAAGCTCCAGTCGAGCCTGACCTCCGCCCTGGCGCCGAAGCCGTCGGCCACTCCGGCGGCGATGCGCCGCAGCGCGGCCTCGATCTTCTCCATCACCGGGCGCGAGAAGGCGCGCACGGTGCCCGCCAGCGTGGCCGTCTGCGGGATCACGTTGTAGGCCTCGCCGCCGTGGATCTTGGTCACCGAGACCACCGCGGTGTCCACCGGCGCCACGTTGCGCGAGACGATGGTCTGCAGCGCGGTGGCGACATGCGCCGCGACGATCACCGGGTCGACCCCGGCCTCGGGCCGCGCGCCGTGCGCGCCCTTGCCGTGGATCGTGATGTCGAACAAGCCGCCCGCGGCCATCATCGGCCCGGCGCGCACCGCGAACCAGCCCAGCGGCAGGCTGGGGCGGTTGTGCATGCCGAACACCGCCTGGCAGGGAAAGCGCTCGAACAGCCCGTCCTCGATCATCGCGCGCGCCCCGCCCAGGCCCTCCTCGGCCGGCTGGAAGATGAAATTCACCGTGCCGTCGAAATTCCTCGACTCGGCGAGCGCCTTGGCCGCCCCGAGCAGCATCGTGGTGTGGCCGTCGTGGCCGCAGGCGTGCATCTTCCCGGCGTGCCGCGAGCGGTGGGCAAAGCCGTTCGCTTCCTGGATCGGCAGCGCGTCCATGTCGGCGCGCAGCCCGAGCGAGCGCTTGCCGCCGCCGGCGCGCAGCACCCCGACCACCCCGGTCCTGCCGACGCCGCGGTGCACCTCGAGGCCGAACGAGGCGAGCTTGTCGGCCACGATGCCGGCGGTGCGCGTTTCCTCGAAGCCGAGCTCGGGATGGGCGTGGATGTCGCGCCGCCACTCGGTCATCTCGCCGTGCAGGCGCGCGATTCGCTGGTCTATGGTCATGGTCGCTGGCGGAGGCCCGGGCGGCAACCTTAACGCATGGCGTAAGCCGCAACAACTGCCAGCCTCAGAACCGCAGGTTCAAGGCCGCCCGAACCTGGCGCGGCTCGCCCGGATGGACGGTGACCCCGTTTTGCACCGCCGGGCTGGCCGGAGACAGCTGGTAGTCCTGGCCATAGGCGATGTCGTAGTACTGGCGGTCGAACAGGTTGAGCACGTCGAGCGCGAAAGTCGCGTCCGGGGCAAGCCGGCGCTCCAGGCGCAGGTTGGTGACGATCGCCGAGGGCGCCCACAGCGAGCCGTCCTGAACGAGCGGATAGGGGCCGATGTAGCGCGTCGATACGCTGGCCGACCAGGGCCCAAGATTGCTGATCGTCACGCCCAGCCGCCCGACTTTGCCCACGGCGTTCGGGATCAGGTCGCCGCTCTCGCCGTTGTCGTTCGGAATCGCGTATCTGGCATGGACCCACGCCATGTCGGCGTCGAGGATCAGCCAGCGGTTGGGCACCCAGTGGTTGCTCCACTCCGCCCCGTAACGCCGGCTGGGGCCGTTGGGGGAGGTATTGCCGATGTCGGAGTCGGCGCTGTAGACGAGCTCGCCGTCGCTGTCCAGGCACCACAGTGCGAGCGATGACTGCAGCCCCGGAACGGCTTGGGTGCGCAGCCCGATCTCCCTGCCTAGGCTGCCCACGAGCGCCGGCACCGCCGACGGCGGCGGCAGGCCCGTCGTTGCGTCCACCTTCTCGGTCACGCCACGAGCGTCGTTGCTGTGAAACCCTCTGCCGGAATTGAAGAAGAGTTCGGTCTTCGCCCATGGCCCGAAGATCACGGAAAGCTTGGGAGAGATCTTCGATCCCGACGCGCTGCCGGAGTTCTCGGGGATGGTCAGTGCGTCGACGTTCATGACGATTGCGTCGTTGCGCAACCCGAGCACGCTGCGCAGCCACGGCGTCCAGGTGGTCGAGTTCTGCACGTAGGCCCCGGCTTCGGTCTGACCGACGACGTTGTCGCTCACGGTTTGGAACACGGTGCGGGCCTGGGTATCGAACAGCCCCACATGGATGTGGTCGTAGCGCAACTGGAACCCGACCTCGGTGGCCGACTCGCGGCCGAACAGGCCGTGCGTCCATCCCTTGAGCATCTGTGCGCCGAACAAGTCGCGCCGTTCGGCCTGCTCGAACTGGTCCCCGGTGGCTGGACGAAGCTCGAAGTAGGTGAAGTCGGACCATAGCTGCAGGCGGTAGTGCTGCGCGTAGGCCGAAATTCTCGCGTAGCTGTCGCCGTCGCTCTGGTGCCACTCGGCGGAGAGAATCTGCCGTCCGGTGTCGCCACCGTCGGTCGGATCGAGGGAGGCGTAGCGCCCCAATTGACCCGAATCGATCAGCGACAGCGGAACCTGGTCGGTCGAGCTCCAGTGCGCATCGTAATAGACGCCGTCGATCGACCAGCCGTTGGCGCGACTGCCGTCGCTCAGGCGCAGCAGCGCGTTGATCTTCTGCAGACCCTCCGCCAACGTCCAGGGGCCGTTTTGCCGCGCCAGCTCGAGAGCGCCGAGCAACACCGGCGATCCGCCGCTCGCTCCCGCGGGCGAGGTGGAGCCCGCGAACAGGGCGCGCCGGTAGTCGAACGCACCGACCGTCAGATCCGCGAGGCTGCGGTCCAGGCTGCTGCGGTACAGGACGTCCGCCGCGCCGGCCGAAGAAAAATCCCCGTCCCGGGCGTAATAGGGCCCCTTGCGGTAGTCGATGCGCTGCACGAGCTCGGGGATCAAGTAATTGACGTCGGCGTAGCCCTGACCGTGCGCGTTGGTCGGCATGTTCACCGGCACGCCGTCGATCCACGGCGCGAAGTCCGTGCCGTGGTCAAGGTTGTATCCGCGCAGGAAGTACTGGTTCGCCTTGCCGTCGCCCGAGTGCTGCGTGACGACCATCCCGGGAATGAATTCGAGCGTCTCTCCCGGGCGCAGCAGCGGCTGATCCTCGATCAGCTTCGCGGTAATGCTTCCTTCGCTCGCCGCGTCGGAGGTGCCGACGGCGTTGTCGTAATGGCCCGTGACGACGATGGCATCCTGGGCGGAATCGGCGCTGACTTGCTGTGGCCACGCGCATTGATACGAGCCGCCAAGAGCGGCGAGTACGGCGATGGTCGCCGCGCGACGGCCTGCGCATGCGGGCACTGCGATCGCCCCTGGGCTCGGCTTTCGGGCCATCATATCAGCGCGCAATTCTGTTCCGCGTGCGTTACCTGGAGCCCGCGTAGGTCGCCACCGCCTTTATCTGTTCCGCGCTCAGGGCGCGCGCCAGCCCGGGCATGAGCGGCGCATGGACGCGCAGCCCGGACTGGAAGCCCTCGAGCTGACCGACCAGGTAGTCGACGTGCTGCCCGCCGAGCCGCGGGAACGCGCCCACCCCTTGCGCGCTCGAGCCGTGGCAGGTCGCGCAGGCCGGCACGTTCTGCGCCGGAACGCCTTCGGCGTAGATCACCCTGCCCGCGGCCATCAGGGCCGGATCGCCGACCTGTCCCTGCAGCGGCTTTTGCGCCGCGTAGTAGTTCGCCAGAGCCTCGATCGTGGCACCGCTCAGATCCGCGGCCATGCCCCACATGTAGACCTGGGCGTTCGGGTCGGCGCGCTTGTGGCTGCGGAATGCCTCCAGCTGCAGGATCAGGTACGCCGCCTGCTGCCCGGCGAGGCGCGGAAACATGGGCGTGACGCTGCGGCCCTCCGGCCCGTGGCAGACCGAGCAGATCGCGGTGGCGAGCTTTCTCGCGTCCTGCTGCGCGAGCGCCGTGCCCATGCCCGATGCAAACACAGCGCCAAGCGCAAAGACAACGGTCTTCTTCCGCATGGGACGCATGGTACATCCAAGCGCGAATTACGCCCGCGCTGGACGAGATGCCAGACCAGCGCGAGCGGCACGGCCGCGCCGAGCGCCATGTGCGTGTCGCTCGACCAGGCGCGCAAGGCGTCTGCCGACGCGTAATACAGCAGCCAGCCGCTCACGGTGAGAACGGTCATGGTCGCCAGCATGCAGATTCCCGAGCCCAGGCTCCGGCGCGACCGGTACCCGGTCGGCACGTGCAGGGCAAGCAGCGAGCCCACCGCAACCAGCGCGAGCATCGCCGCGGCACCGTGCGCGCGCAGCGTCCAGGCCGCGGCTTCCCGCCAGGCGCTGTTGAAATCCTCGCCAACGAAGCCGTAGCGCAAAACCATCCACGCCACGCCGCTGAGGTACACGAGCGTGAGGACCGCGTACACCCAGCGCTGGTGGCGCGCGCTCAGTCTCATTCCGCGGCCGGACACGGCGCCTCCATTACCCAGGCGTGCGCGCGGCAGCGCGCGAGCAGTGGCGCGGCACGCGGGCCGAGCGCCGCAACGACCTTGGTCAGAGCGTCCGCCGTCAGCGCGCGGGAGGCGCGCACGCTGACGCTGACTCCCGGGCGCAGCGGCGCGCCGCTGCGGCCGTCGCGCAGCGCGCCGGCGCAGCGCTCGCGTCCCGTGGCGTAGCTCGCCGAGGTCGACAGCGCGGCGTCGCGGATCGTGCCGAAGTCGACCAGCTGCCGCGGATCGCCCGGGTGGCGCAGCTGCAGCGCGAACGCGCGCGCGCCGAAGGCGCGCAGGTCGCCCCCCGCGTTGACCAGCCCGCCCGCGACCCCGCAGCGCTCGAGCTGCGCCACCGCGCGGTCGACGCAGTAGCCCTTGGCGATCCCGCCCAGATCGATGCGCAGCGCCCGCGCGTAGCGCACGCGCGAGCGCGGCAGCAGCCGCACGTCGCGGTAGCTCGCGCCGCCCGCGGCCGCGGTCACGTCGAAAGCGCCTTCGCTCAGGCGCGACAGTCGCGCCGCGGCGCGCAGCACCCGGCGCAGGTCCCGGCCCACCCGCACCGGCCCCAGGTGGCCGTCGCGGTTCAGGCGCGAGACCTCGCTCGCCGGATCGTGCGCGCTCAGGCGCGCCTGCAGGACTTCGATCGCGTTGAACGCGCGATCGACGGCACGCCGCAGCGCGGCCGGTTCGCTGCCCCAGGCCGAAATCTCGACCAGGGTCCCGAGCAGCGGCCGGGCGCGGCGAATCTCGCAGCCGCCCCTCATTTGAGCACCAGCGCGTACAGCGCGAGCAGGCGCTTGACGCCGTTGGTCACGTTGCGGCAGGAAAGGGTCGCCCCGGTGATGTTGCGGATGTCGCGGCCCAGCTTGAGCGCGTCGCCCTGGCGCTTGCCCGCGAACTGGCGGCGCCAGGAGGCATTGCGGATCTCGCCGCCGTAGGTCTCGCGGTAGTCCATCACCTCGATGCCGCGCACCGCGCCGTCGGCGCCGAGCGCCAGCGCGTAGGTGATGAACTCGTGCTTGCCGATCACCTGATCGACGAACAGCCAACCCGCGGGGCGCTCGCCTTCGAACGCCTGCCAGATCTCCGGGCGCCGCGAGCGCACGCGCTGCCCGGAGGCCTGCTCGATCGCCTGCGCCTGCGCGTCGCCAAGCTCGAGCGGGCGGGGCGCGAACCGGGTGCCGGGCGCAAACAGCGCGGCCTGGGCCTGTTGCACGCTAAGGTACTGGACTGCGTAGGCCGGCGCCGAGACGACGATCAGCGGGGCTGCGATCCAGCGCATCAATGGCTCCATGGCCGGCGGTCAGAAGTTGATCCCGACTTTGAGCCGGACTTCGTACTTGGTCTTCTCGATCAGGTGCAGGTTCGGATCGTTCTGCCCCGGGTAGGACACGCCGTCGAAGCTCGCCGGGCCGAATTTCTCGCCGCCGCCCCTGAGCTGCGGCAGCCAGGTAAGCGTCGCCCACCAGTTCTTCGAGCCGTAGTGCAGCGTCGGGCCGGCCTGCAGCGACCAGCGCTCCTGGCCGACCGCGGTCTCGAACTCCGTGTCGTACAGCGCCTCGAATCCGATATACCAGTTGGGCGCGAAGCGGTAGGAGATCCCTGCCGCGGCCATCACGCCGATCTCCATCTCCGGATCGAGCGTCCATTCCAGCGGCTCGCCCGTGGCGTCGTTGACGGGCAGGCCGGCGATCGGCTTGCGCACCGCGTAGGTCGCCTCGAGCCCCAGGTTTCCCGCCAGCACGAGCTGGCCGTCCATGAGGTATTTCTGCGCGAGCAGCTTGCCTTCCAGGCTGTACTTGTCCTTGTCCTGGCCCGAATGCGGGTCGAGCGTGGAATAGGACGCCGAGAGATAGCCGGCCAGGCCGATGTCGTCCAGCGCGGGCCTCAGGAACGCGTACTTGAGCGAGCCCTCGATGCCGGAAAAGCGCATGCCGTACTTCGCATCCGCCGGCACATAGCCGTCGATCCGGATGCCCGAGGTGTTGATCGACTGCCCAGTGAGGTACACGGCGCCGGCGAGGTTGTCGGTGATGCCGTGCTCGTACTCGAGCTTGAGGTCCTGCGCCGAATACCTGCCGGCGCCCTTGTCGTAGCGGTTGGTGAGCCAGAAGTAGGTTTCGTTGTGGCCCTTCGGCGTCGGTTCGGCGCCGGCGACGTAGCCGAACAGGTTTTCGTCTGCGGCCGCCGGAAGCGCGAGCAGCGGTGCGCCGAGCAGCGCAACCCATGCGGCTGCGTGCGAAACGCTGTTCCGGGAGCGAACGGCACGGGTCGACGGGGCTGAAACCGGCGTAGGGGACATGCTGACGTCCTCCCTTTCATGTGTTTGAATTAAAGTGATATTTGTCTATACCTGACAGTATGCTGAATAATGTTAATAGAAATGAGAATCGTTATCAAGAACATCCGGATCGAGCCGCTGCCGGGCAAAGCCGAGTCGGTCAGACCGGCAGCGAAGTGCGAACCACCTCGCGCTTGATTGAGGTCAAGACAGGCGCGTTCGAAAGCGCGTCTTCTAGTAAACGCTAAGATGTCGGCGACGATGAACCATCGCAGCCGGAGGAGAAACGATGTCAGCAACACATGAGCCGCGCGTCATGAGCGGGGCGACTTCACGCGGCAAGGCGCGGCGATTGGCGCTCTTGGCCGCGCTGGCGCTTGCGGGCGCGATGGCGGCGCAGAGCGATGCCCGCGCGGCGGTGCGCAGCGGCGAGCAAGTGGTGCAGCAGGTCTGCGCCGCGTGCCACGCGACGGGCAAGAACGGCGCGCCGAAGATCGGCGACGACAAGGCGTGGCAGGCGCGCGCCGCGCAGGGCCTGAGCAGCCTCACCGAGCACGCGATCAAGGGCATCCGCAACATGCCGCCGCACGGCGGCAGCGGCGGCGTGAGCGATTTCGAGCTCCAGCTCGCGATCACCTACATGGTGAACCAGTCGGGCGGCCACTGGGCGGTGCCGATCAACAAGGCCGTGGCGCCCGCGCCCGAGCGCAGCGGCGAGGAGATCGTGCAGGCGCAGTGCGTCAAGTGCCACGGCAGCGGCGTCGACGGCGCGCCCAGGATCGGCGACCGCTCGGCGTGGATCCCGCGCGCCACCTACGGGCTCGATGCCCTGGTCCGCTCGGCGATCCGGGGTCACGGCGCCATGCCTTCGCGCGGCGGCATGCCCGATCTCACCGACGCCGAGGTGCGCCGCGCCATCGTCTACATGATGGACCAGGGCGTCGCCGCGGCGCAGGCCGCGCCCGCGCAGTCAGCCGCGCCGGCCGTGCCCCCCGGCTGGGACCACAAGGTGGTGGCGGGGACCGAAATCTACCTGGGGGTGATCTCGGCCGCGGAGCTGCGCGCGGAGCACCCGAAGCCGGACGCGCAGACGGCGGTGCTGGGCAGGATTCCGCGCGGCAAGGACTACTACCACCTGAACGTGTCGCTGTTCGACAGCAGGACCAGGGCCGGGATCAAGGACGCGCAGGTGAAGGCGACCGTCTCGGATCCCATCATGGGCGGCGAAACGAAGACGCTCAAGCGCATGGCGTTCAACAAGACCGTGAGCTACGGCGGTTTTTTCCGCATTCCGGCGAGCGCGAACCCCTACACCGTCACGGTGCGGATCAGCATGCCGGGCGCCTCGCAGCCGATAAAGGCCGAGTTCAACCTGCCGCGCTGAGGACCGCGCGCGTCGCGTGCGGCTTGAGCACGAAGTCGTAGCTCGCCTCGTACACGCCCGAGCCGTTCCGGCGGAAATCGACCACGAGCGAATCCTTGACGCCGAACACCGCGTCCGAGTCGAGGAACTCGTCTCCGCGCACGAACAAGTGCGTCACCAGCTTGTCGAAGCCCGGCGCCGTGATCATGAAGTGCAGGTGCCCGGGGCGCATCGGGTGACGGCCGGTGGCGGCGAGCATCTTGCCGACCGGGCCGTCGTGCGGCACCGGGTAGCTGGAGGGCTTGACGCAGCTGAAGTGGAACTTGCCGCCCGAGTCGGCGCGAAAGCGCGCGCGCAGGTTGGTGCCCTCGGACTTCTGCACGTCGTAGTAGCCGTCGCCGCCCGCTTCCCAGATCTCGAGCAGCGCGCCGGCGACCGGCTTGCCGTCCAGGCCGCGCACGCTGCCGCTCACCTTGCACGGCTCGCCCGGCGTGCCTGGGCGCGCGATGTTCGCCCCGAGCGGCATCTCGGGCGCGCCCTCGACGAAGAACGGGCCGAGCACGGTGGATTCGGTCGCATTCGCGGTCTTGCCGTAGTTGATGAAGTCGACCAGCATCGACACCCCGAGCGTGTCCGACATCAGGATGTACTCCTGGCGCTTGTCGTCGCACCAGTGGCCGGTGTCGGTGAGGAAGCGGATCCCGGTGAACCACTCCTCCGGCGTCGGGCGCACCTCGCGCACGAAAGCGTGCAGGTGCTTCACCAGGCTCGCCATCACTTCCTTCAGGCGCGCGTTCGGCGTGCCCTCGATGCGCCGCAGCACCTCGGCAGTGAGCGTTTCCTCGCTGAAATTGCGTATCGGCATCGACTCCTCCTTGTTCCTCGCCTGTGCGTGACTGTATTAGCTCCGGCGCGCGAGGTAAACCACGCCGTTCGCGATCCGGGTCGGCACCGCCTCTAGCGGCTCGCCCACGCACTGGCCCTCCACGCAAAGGCCGTCGGCGAAGCGGAAGTACGAATAGTGGTGCGCGCAGGCAATGAGGTCACCGTGCAGCTTGAACTCGCCCGGCTCGTAATTGAGCGCAAGGTGGAAATGCGGGCACAGGTTGACGAATACCCGCAGCTCGTCCCCGCGCCGCCAGGCGATTCTCCCGCCGGGCAGCTCGAGCACGCCGCCGTCGGGAACGTCTGCCAGGGTGCAGAGCCGCATCACGGCACCTGCCTCAGCCAGCGCCGCACCGGGAACAGGTGCAGGTCGAAGCGCGCCGACAGCGCGCCCCACAGCCCGGCCGGAAACCACAGCATGGTCACGACCGCGATCGCGCCGAGCGCGATCAGGTACCAGCTGCCGTAGGAGGAAAGCGTCTCGCGCAGCACGAAGAACAGCAGCGTGCCCACGATCGGCCCCTCGATCGTGCCGATGCCCCCGATCACGACGATGAAGATCACGTATGCCGTCCAGCTGACGTCGAACGCGGCGTTGGGCGAGATGCGCAGGATGTTCATGTAGTAGATGGCTCCGACCACGCCGAAGCCGGCGGCCGACACGACATAGACCCAGAACTTGGTGAATTCGGTGTCGATGCCCTGGCTTTCGGACGCGCGCTCGCTGTCGCGGATCGCCGTAAGCGCCAGGCCGAAGCGCGAGCGCAGCAGCAAATAGACCGCGGCCAGCGCGCAGACCAGGGCGGCGAACGCGATCAGGTACGCGGCCGGTTCGCGCGTTGACTTGGCGATCGACGCCATCGCGCGCAGGCTCTGCCCGGAGCCTCCCCCGAGCGCCGACACGTTGGCCAGGATCAGGCGGAACACCTCCGCCAGGGCCCAGGTGCCGATCGCGAAGTAGCCCCCGCGCAGCCGGAACACGATCTTCGCGCTCGGCCAGGCGACGAGCGCCGCGAGCAGCCCGGCAAGCGGAACGCACAGGAACGGATTGAGCCCGGCATGGTTCGCGAGCGCGAACAGCGCGTATCCGCCCAGCCCGAGAAAGCCCTGCTGGCCGATCGAAACCAGGCCGCCGTAGCCGGCGAGCAGGTTCCACATCTGGGCCATGATCACGAAGCAGTAGAACTCGATCAGCAGCCGCATGCTGGCCGAGCCGGCCCACCACGGCAGCGCGGCACCGGCGACGAGCGCGATCGCGCCCGCCACCGCCGCCGCGCGGCTGGCGCGCGTGGCCCGGGTGACCAGTTTCGCGCCGGCGCTCACCTTGTCCTCGGGAACAGGCCTTCGGGCCGCAGCACCAGCACCGCGAGGAAGGCCAGATGGCCGACCAGCAGACCCCATCCCGGATTGAGCCGGAAGCCGATGCTCTGGGCGATGCCGAGCAGCGTGGCGCCGGCGAAAGTCCCCCAGAACGACCCCAGGCCGCCGATCACCACCGCCTCGAACGCAAACAGCAGGTTGGCCGGCCCGTCGGTCGGCGTGAACGAGGTGCGCATGCCCGCGAACACGCCCGCGAGCGCCATCAGCGCGAAGGCCAGCGCGGTGGCAAGGGCGTACATGTGCCGATGGTCGATGCCCATCAGCTGCGCCGTTTCCTGGTCGTCCGAGGTCGCGCGCAGGGCGCGCCCGAACCCGGTGCGCGCGAACAGCCACTGCAGGCCGAAGCCCAGCGCAAGCGCTACCAGGAACACGCCGA
Source organism: Burkholderiales bacterium (assembly GCA_035517095.1). Classification (GTDB taxonomy): domain Bacteria; phylum Pseudomonadota; class Gammaproteobacteria; order Burkholderiales; family SG8-39; genus DAHVFK01. The sequence continues at coordinate 10,226 of DATIZK010000072.1, read as the reverse complement.
GCGGCAACCAGCCGATCGCGATCGCATCCCCCAGCCGCAGGCTCGCGGTGGTGAGCGCCTCGGCGCGCAACGCCTGGGAATCGGCCGAGAAGATCTGCAGCAGCACGTTCTGGATCACCACCGACAGGCCGAAGGTGACCAGAAGCGGCGGCAGCAGACCCTTGCCCAGGGTGCGGTTGAGTATGCCTCGCTGCAGGACGTAGCCGCCGAGGAACATGACCGCGACCACCAGCGGCGTGGCGGCCGCGACGTCGAGGCCGGCGCCCTGGAACACGAGCGCGACGTAGGCCGCCAGCAGGATGAAATCGCCGTGCGCGATGTTGACCAGGCGCATCACGCCGTACACCAGCGAAAGGCCCATGGCGAAGAGCGCGTACAGGCCTCCGAGCAGCACGCCCTGGATCACCGTGTCGATCCAGCCGACCATCTCAGATCCCGAAATACGCGCGCGAGATGCGCTCGCGCGCCAGCTCGGAGGGGCGGCCGTTGAGCGACACGCGGCCGTGCTGCAGGCAGTACACGCGGTCGGCCGCCGCAAGCGCAGTGCCGATGTCCTGCTCCACGACGACCAGCGACACGCCGTCTTCGGACAGCGCGCGGAACGCCTGGTAGATCACGTTCACCACCAGCGGCGCAAGCCCGAGCGAGACCTCGTCGCACAGCAGTAGGCGCGGGTTGCCCATCAGCGCGCGGCCGATCGCCGCCATCTGCTGCTCCCCGCCCGAGACCTGCTGCGCGAGGTGCGCGCGCCGCTGCGCGAGGCTTGGAAACAGCGCGTAGACGCGCTCGAGGTTCCAGCCGCCCGCGCGCCCGGTGCGCGCGCCGACCAGCAGGTTCTCCTCCACCGTCAGGCTGGGAAAAAGCTTCCGTCCCTCGGGCACCAGCGCGATGCCGCGCCGGGCCACCCGGTAGGCGGCCATGCCGCCGATCGCCTCGCCGTCGAATCGCACCGCCTGCGACCCGGTCGGGTTGAGCCCGGCCACGCTGCGCAGCAGCGTGGTCTTGCCCGCGCCGTTGGCGCCGATCACGGCCACGATCTCGCCCTGCTCGAGCACGAGATCGACGCCGAACAGGGCCTGGAAGTCGCCGTAGAACGCCGTCAGACCCCTTGTCTCGAGCAGGCTCAAACCTCGATTCCCATGTAGACGCGCTGCACCTCGGCGCTTGCGATCACCTGCTTCGGCTCGCCGTGCGCGATCACGCGGCCGAAGTCGAGCACCGCCAGGCGCGTGGCCGCCGCGACCAGCGCGTGCACCACGTGCTCGATCCACACCACGGTGACGCCCTCCGCCGCGATCTCGCGCACCATGCCGACCAGCGCCTGCGCCTCGTTTTCGGTCAGCCCGCCGGCGATCTCGTCCAGCAGCAGCAGCTTCGGCCGGGTCGCCAGCGCGCGCGCCATCTCGAGGCGCTTGCGATCGAGCAATGGCAGGCCGCCGGCGAGCTGATTCGCCTTCGCCAGCAGGCCGGTGCGCTCGAGCACCGCGGCGCAGGACTGGTAGGTGTCGCGCTCGCGCCTGCCTGCGCCGAAGCTCGCGGCGACCAGCAGGTTCTCGAATACGGTCATGCCCGCGAAGGGGTGCGGTACCTGGTAGGTGCGCCCGATGCCGCGCCGGCAGCGCCGGAACGGCGCCTCGCGGGTCAGGTCCTCGCCGCGGAACAGGATACGCCCCGCCTCGGGCGACGTGTCGCCCCCGATCAGGTTGAACAGGGTGGTCTTGCCGGCGCCGTTGGGACCGATGATGCCGAGCGTCTCCCCCTCCTCCACCGCGAGGCTGAGACGGTCGGTGACGCGCAGCGACCCGTAGGACTTGCTCAGCTCCTCGAGGCGGAGCAGCTCACCCATTCCGGCGCCGGCTCAGATCGGCCGCAGCTTGCCTTGCACCGGAATGTTCTTGGCCGTGTCGTTGTTGACGATAAGAAGCTCGTGCGGGTACTTCTTGCCTTTTTCCCATTGTCCGCCGACCAGCGGCGTCTTGGCGACGTTCTTCACCGGTCCCTTGCTCCAGTCGAGCGGCCCGACCAGCGTATTCAGCTTGGTCGCCGCGATCGCGTCGCGCAGCGCGGCCTTGTCGGCCGGATCCTTCGTGCGCTTCAGCGAGTCGACCGCGACCTCGAACAGCGCGTGCGCAAAGCCGATCGGCTGCGTCCACTGCTTGCCGGTGGTCTTCTCGTAGGCGGCCGCGAACTGCGCCGCGCTGGCGTGCGTGAGCGAGGACTTGAAGGGGTGGTGCGGACTCCACCACACTTCCGAGCTTAGCCCGTTGCCCAGGTCTCCGAGCGCATCGATCGAGGCGGGGAACAGGAGCGCTTTGCCGACCGAAGCGATCTTGGGCTTGAAGCCCTGCTGCGCGGCCTGGGTCCAGAACGTCTTGAAGTCCGGCGGGATCATCACGCCGGTCACGATCTCGACCTGCGCGCTCTTGAACGCCGCGATCTGGGCGCTGAAATCCTGGGTCAGGTTCTGGTAGCGGCCGGGATCGGTGAGCTGGAAGCCGTGCTGCGCCAGCACCGGCGGAAAGCCGCGCTTGGGATCGCCCCATGCGTTGCCGTCGCCGTCGTTCGGGTACAGGCCGCCGACCGACTTGTTGGTCGGCAGCGACTGCCACAGGTTGAGGAACACCGCGATGATGTCCTCCAGCCCCCAGAAGAAGTGGTAGGTCCAGTTGAAGCCCTTGGCCGGATCCCCGCCGCGGGTGAAGAACCACGGCTGCCACGGCGCCACGCTCGAGATGCACGGCACCTCGTTCAGCTCGCACTGGTCAGACACCGGGTTGGTGGTCTCGGGCGTGGAGGCGACCAGCATCAGGTCGATCTTGTCCTTGAGGATCAGGTCGCCGGCGACTTCGCCCGCCCGGTTCGGGTTCGACTGGCTGTCGCGCACCAGGATCTCGACCGTGTGCTTCGTGCCGCCGACCGTCAGCCCCCGGCCGAGGATCCGGTGAATGCCGTCGATCACGAACTTGTCCGCTTCGCCGAACGGCGCGAGCGGCCCGGTCTGCGGCGACACGTAGCCGATGCGGATCTTGCCGCCGGCCGCGAGCGCGCCGCGCAGCGGAATTGCGCTTGCCAGCGCCGCCGCGCTGCCGCCGAGCACCAGCTGCCGGCGGCGTGAATCGGCGCCTTGCTTGATCTTGTTCATACTTTCCTCCTCCGTCAGAACTCCACTGGATAGGGCTTGAGCTCGCCCGACTCGTACAGCTTGGGAAGGTTGGGCGTCGCGTTCTCCCACACGAACAGCATCGAGCGCTTGGGCGAGTAGCCCTGGTGCTTGATGTCGGCGGGCATCGCCGCGACGTCGCCCGCCTTCATCGTGATGCGCGCGCGCAAGGCTCCGGTCTCCTTGTCCTGCACGTCCCAGGTGATCTCGTCGGACATCTGCACGAACCACTCGACGCGGTCGTTGCCGTGCACGATCGGCAGGATGTACTCCTCGGTGGTCGGGCAGGCCAGGCTCGCGCGGCACACGCCGGTCACCGAGGGGTTCCAGGTCACGTCCGAGCGCGATAGGTACTTGAACAGGTTGAACGCGTGCAGCTGGCCCTCGAAGCCGGGCTCGGCCTGCACCTCGGGCTCGTCCTGCGGCACGTCGCGGAACTGGCGGTTGACGGGGAAGCCGTTCGCGTCGGAGCGCAGCGGCGAGTCGCCCTTGAGCCCCGGCATGCGCTTGGTCGGCACGCGGTAGCGGTCGATCGCGGCCAGGTTGCTGCCGTTCTTGGCGCCGAACACGGTCTTGCCGGTCTCCTCGGGCGCGGCGAAGGGGTCGAAGCCGGCGTTGACCCAGTCGGCGAGGATCGCCTTGAAGGTCGCCATGATCAGCGGCGCATCGAAAGTCTCCACATGGTCCAGGCCGGCGGATTTCATGGGCCCGTAGTAGCGCCCGCCGTAGAGCTCCACCCGGCCGTAGAGGTTGCGGGTGCCGATCACCGCGTCGAAGTTCACCCAGCCGTAGAAGAACCCCCAGGCGACGTCGCGCATCATCGCGCGCAGGAAGGCGTCGGCCGAGATCAGGTGCGAGATGCGCTGACCCTTCGCCGGCCACGACACGCGCACGAAATACTCGTCGCGCGCAAACTCGAAGCCGCCCAGCTTGAACGCGCGGTAGCCGGTGCTGCGGTCCGCCTCGGACATCAGCACCTCGACCTGGGGCTTGCTCTCGCTCAGTACGGGCCTGAAGTTCATGTCACCCATATCAGCCTCCTCTTGATCGTCACTTCTCGCAGATCTCGGCCCACTTCTGGACCGACAGATCGCCCAGGATGGTCTGCAGCATCAGAACGCCCTTCTTCGCAGCGCTGAAGCGGTACGCCGAACCTGCCGGCAGCAGCGCCTGGTGGCCGCGCCTGAGGCGCACGCGCCCCATCTTGCGGCCCTTGGGCTCGCCCTTGACCAGCACCGCGCCGTTCTTGTCCGGCCCCGCCGCGGGCGCGTCGAGCTTGACGAACTCGACCTCGATCTCGCCGTCCATGCAGACCGCGAACTCGTCGTGGCCGCAGGCGAACCACGGCGAGGCGCCCTCGGCGCGCAGCGCCTCGAGCACGTATTCCAGGTTCTTGCCCACCACCACCTTCTCGTAGGGCCTGGAGCGCGACGCGACGTCGAACATGTTCGAGAACACGTAGTGCTTGACGTCACCGCTGATGATCTCCGCGTGCCCCTTCTGCCACTTCTCGAGCGATGCAAAATAGGTCGGATGCGGTTGCTCCATGGGTCTCCTCCTTGCCAGTCCGTTTACTCTACGCCTGCCTAGGGTAGTAGGGCGGGAGCCGCGCGTCGACGTTGACCCACACCGACTTCGCCTCGGTGTACTCGTGCATCGCCTCGAAGCCCATCTCGCGCCCGTAGCCCGAACGCCCGATCCCGCCGAAGGGCGAACCCGGGTTCACCCGCTTGTAGCAGTTGATCCACACCATGCCCGCGCGCATCGCGCCCGCGACGCGGTGCGCGCGTGCGACGTCCCGGGTCCACAGCCCGCCGCCGAGGCCGTAGTCGGTCGAGTTGGCGATCGCGATCGACTCGTCGTCGTCATTGAAGGTGGTTACCGTGACGAACGGCCCGAACACCTCCTCGCGCGAGACGCGCGCCTCCGGCGCCGCGCGCACCACCGTCGGCTCGACGTAGCAGCCGCGGCGCAGGTCCTCGCGCTGCGGGAATCCGCCGCCGAGCAGGATCTCGCCGCCGTCCTCGCGCGCCAGCTCGCAGTAGGCAAGCACGCGGTCGCGGTGCAGGCTCGAGGTGAGCGGGCCCATCTCGGTCGCCGGGTCCATCGGGTCGCCGAGCCGGATCGACGCGGCCAGGCGCAGGAAGGCGTCCAAGAACGGCCCGGCGATTCGCTCGTGCAGGATCAGGCGCGAGCCGGCAATGCAGGCCTGGCCCTGGTTGTGGAAGATCGCGAACGCCGCGCCGTTCACCGCCGCCGCCAGGTCGGCGTCGGCGTAGACGATATTGGCGCCCTTGCCGCCGAGCTCGAGCTGCACCCGCTTCAGGTTGCCCGCCGAGGCCTGCACGATCCTGCGCCCGGTCGCGGTCGAACCGGTGAAGGCGATCTTGTCGACCTCCGGGTGGGCTGCGAGATGCTGGCCCGCGACGTTGCCGTAGCCCGGCACGACGTTGATCACGCCGTCGGGAAAGCCGACCTGCTTGGCGAGCTCGGCCACGCGCAGGCTCGACAGCGGCGTCAGCTCGGCCGGCTTGAGCACGACCGTGTTGCCCGCCGCGAGCGCCGGGCCCATCTTCCAGCTGGTGAACATGAGCGGGAAATTCCACGGCACGATCTGGCCCACCACGCCGAGCGGCTCGCGCGCCACGTAATTAAGGAAGCCGCGCTCGACCGGCACCACGCTGCCCTGCAGCTTGTCGGCCATGCCGCCGAAGTAGCGGAAGGTGACCGCGGTGCGCACCACGTCCAGGCCGCGCGTGTCGCGCAGCGGGTGCCCGGTGTCCAGGCTTTCGAGCCGCGCCAGCTCCTCGCCGTTGGCCTCGATCGCGTCGGCCAGCCGCAGCAGCAGCCGGCCCCGGTCGGCGGCCGCGGCGCCCGACCACGCGGCAAAGGCTTTGCGCGCCGCCGCGACCGCGCGGTCGACGTCGTCCTTCTGCGCCTCGGCGACCTCGGTGATGACGCTGTTGTCGTGCGGGTTGACGACCGGGATTCGCGCGCGCGACTCCGCGTCGACGAACTGCCCGTCGATGAACAGCTTGTTTTGCAGCGCGGCCACCTGCCGACCTCCTCCTGTGCGGCAGCCTAGTCAGCGTCTCGTCGCGGCACTAGAGGCCGCGCGCCGACCTGATTGTTCTCTAAATCAGAACAATCAGCCGAACGCATCCTCCGGGATGAGGCCTTGCTCGATTAGGGGGCGGTCCCAGGGCGGGCCCAGGGCGAAGCTCTCGGAAATCGTCTCCAGGAACAGCTTGAGCTTGAAGGTGCTGCGGTGCGTCGAGGGGAACACCGCCGACAGCCAGAACGAAGACAGCCGGTACTCGGGCAGCAGCACGCGCAGCCTGCCGGCCAGGATATCCTGCGCCGCGACCGCGGTCGGCAAGCACACCACTCCGGCATCCTCGCAAGCGTAGTCGCGCAGCAGGTGAACGCTGTTGGTCCGCAGTGCCGGCCTCAGGTCGAGCGTCACGCGCGCGTCGCCGCGCCGGAACTCCCAGCGGTCGCGCGTCGGATAGCGCGAGTACAGCCCGAGCCGGTGCTTGAGCAGGTCCTTGGGCTGACGCGGCTCGGCGTGCGTGTCCAGGTACTGCGGCGAGGCGCAGAAGATGCGCCGCACCGGGAACAGCCGGCGCTCGACCAGCGCCTCGGAGGACGGGGAGAAGATCTGCAAGGTACAGTCGAAGCCCTCGCGCACCGGGTCGATCACCGCGTCGTTCACCACCAAGTCGAGCTCTATTCCCGGATAGCGCTCCTGGAACTCGCGCAGCGGCGCGGCGAGATGCCCCAGCACGAAGCCCGGCAGAGCGTGGATGCGCAGCGACCCCGACGGCGCCTCCTGCATGTCGCGCATTTGCTCGACCAGGGCGTTGGTGCGCCCGATCAGCTCGGCGCATTGGGCGTAGAACACTTGCCCGATTTCGGACAGGCGCACGTTGCGGGTGTTGCGGTGAAACAGGGGCGCGGTAAGGAAATCCTCGAGTTGGCGCACGCGCGTGGTAACCACGGACTTCGCCACCCCGAGCTGGCGCGCGGCTTCCGCGAAGCTGTGCGTCTCCGCCACCCGGACGAACGCCTCGATGCTGCGGAACCGGTCCATGCCCCCTCGTTTGGACAAGCATTATGGTTAGCGCTAACGTTGGGAGCAAATTTTCGCTGCAGGAATCGGCATGAACCGCAACGGGTGCAGCGCGTGAACCTGGCGTTCATCGCGCCGCAGGAGGACCCGCAGCGCTGGCTGCCGGGCTTGCGCGCGGCGCTGCCCGCGGCGCGCTTTCACCTCTGGCCGGAGATCCCCGACCCGGCCGCGATCGAGGTCGCGCTCGTGGCCAAGCCGCCCGCGGGCGCGCTCGGCGCCTTCCCCGCGCTGAAGCTGGTCCAGTCGCTGTGGATGGGGGTGGACGGCCTGCTCGCCGACCCGAGCCTGCCGCGCGGCGTGCCGCTCGCGCGCCTGGTGGACCCGGGAATGGTGGCGGCGATGGGCGAGACCGTGCTCGCGCGCGTGCTCGACTGGCACCGTCACCTGTACCGCTATCGCGCGCAGCAGCGCAGGCGCGTTTGGCAGCCGCTGCCGCAGCGCCTCGCCGCCGAGCGCACGGTCGGCCTGCTCGGGCTGGGCGAGCTGGGCCGCAGCGTCGCGCAGCGCCTGCTCGAGCTCGACTTCAGGCTCTGCGGCTGGAGCCGGCGGCAGAAGGAAATCGACCGCATCGAATGCTTCTCCGGCCCGGACGGGCTGGACAGCCTGCTGGCGAAATGCGGCGCGCTGGTGTGCCTGCTGCCGCTCACGGACCACACGCGCGGCATCCTGAACGCGCGCAGCCTTGCGCTCCTGCCGCGCGGCTCGTGCGTGATCAACGTCGCGCGCGGCGCGCACCTGGTCGAGGCCGACCTCGTCGCCGCGCTCGACGCGGGCCAGCTCGCGCACGCCTACCTCGACGTGTTCGAGACCGAGCCGCTGCCCGCATCGCATCCGTTCTGGCGCCACCCGGGCGTCTCGCTCACGCCCCACATCGGCGCGCTCACCGACCCGCGCACCGCGCTGCCGGTCGTGATCCGCAATCTCGAGCGCGTGCAGCGCGGCGAGCCGCCCGAAGCGCTGGTCGACGCCGCGGCCGGCTACTGAAGGCCTGCGGCTGGACGCGAGGATAAATATATCGCGCGCGATCGCATTGTGAAATTAGGTCCCTGGGCCAAGCGTGTCGCAATCTGCGCCCGCACTTTCCGCTATGCTCTGCGGAGGGAGAACAACAAGCTGGAAAAGGCGCTCGGAGGTGCTGCATGGCCGTCGGTGGCATTCGCGCCAGGGCTATGGCGCTGGCAGGGCTGTCGATCCTGCCGATGCTCGGGCTGGTGCTGTTCCTGTCCTACCAGCAGCGCGCGCAGGAAATGCGCGAGACGGCCGAGCGCGTGGTCGTTCTGGCGCGCGTGGTCGCCGCGCAGCAGACCCAGATCCTGGACCAGGCGCGCCAGCTGCTGGGCGGCATGGCGAGCTCGTCCGAGGGGGTCGGCGCCGAGCTGCTGGGCAAGGGCTGCGCCGAGCGCCTGGGCGCGCTGCTCGACAGCTACTCGATCTACCACCAGGTGTTCTTCGCCCTGCCCGACGGCCGGGTGCGCTGCGCCGCGCGAGCGCTGCGCAAGCCGGTGAACATCCGCGACCGAGAGTACTTCCGGCGCGCGCTCGCGACGCGCGGCTTCACTCTGAGCGGCGTGATCTTCGGCCGCGACTCGCGCGTGTACACCGTCGCCGCGGCGCAGCCGCTGCTCGGCGCGGCGGGCCGGGTGCTCGGGGTGCTGGTCGCCTCGGTCGACCTGCAATGGATCGGCGACACGCTGCGCGGCGCCGCGCTGCCGGCCGACACGGTGGTCTCGCTGGTCGACGCCTCGGGCACGACCCTGGCGCGCTTTCCCGGCGGCGGAAGCTACCTCGGCAAGAAGGTTCCCGATTTCGAGTTCTTCCAGAGCGCGATCGCGGAGGGCATCACGGATCCGACCGAATCGACCGACGGCGACGGCCTCGAGCGCTTCGTGTCCTACGCCAGGCTTCCCGGCCGGGACCTGTACCTGCGGCTCGCGCTGCCGTCCTGGGTCGTCGAGCGCGACGCGGCGCGCAGCCTGCGCGAGGGCCTGAGCGGCGCCGGGCTGGCGCTCGCGCTGACGCTGCTGCTGGGCTGGTTCGCCGCCGGGCGCCTGGTGGCGCGCCCGATCGCGCGCCTGACCGAGGCCACCGAGCGCCTCGGCCGCGGCGACCTGTCGGCGCGCACCGGAATCGCGCGCCACGGCGGCGAGATCGGCCGCCTGGCGGCCAAGTTCGACCAGCTGGCCGATCACCTGGAGCGCAGCCGGCGCGCGCTGCGCACGCTGAGCGCCGGCAACCGCACGCTGCTGCGCGAGCAAAACGAGGCCTTGCTGCTGGCGGAGATGTGCCGCGTCGCGGTGGAAGTGGGCGGCTACCCGCTCGCCTTCGTGTGCTACGCGCGCGACGACGAGGCGAAGACCGTGGAAGTCGCCGCGCGCCACGGCGCCGACGACGGCCTGCTCGACTCGCTCGAGCTGACCTGGGCCGACAGCGAGCGCGGCCGCGGCTCGGTGGGCAACGCGATCCGCAGCGGGCAGACCGCGTACGTGCGCCGCATCGCCACCGACCCGAACGCCGCGCCGTGGCGCGGCGAGATCCTTAGGCGCGGCTTTGCCTCCGTGGTCTCGCTGCCGCTGCGGGTGGAAGGCAGGGTCATCGGCACCTTCACCCTGTTCGCGCCGGAAGCCGACGCCTTCGACAGCGACGAAGCCGAGCTGCTGGACGAGGTGGCGGCCGACCTGTCGTTCGGCATAGAGGCGATCCGGCGCCGGGCGCGCCAGCTCGAGGCCGAGCGGGCGATGGAGCGCGCGCTCTCGCACGAGGCCGTGAGCGGCCTGCCGAACCGCGCCTCGTTCCTGGTCCGGGTCGACGAGGCCCTGGCCGGGGCGCTGCAGGAAGGCAATCCGGCGGCCGTGCTGGTGGCGCACCTGCCGCACCTGCAGGCGCTGTACGAGGCGCTCGGCTACGATCCGGGCAACGCCGCGCTGCGCGAGGTGG
>DATIZK010000071.1:0-10759 GCA_035517095.1 Burkholderiales bacterium | reverse complement strand
GGCCGGGGCGGGACGCCCTCGCGGCGCGCAGCGGGCCGAACGTGGCCTGGAAGCCGCTCCAGCCCGCGGAGCGCCTCGGCGAGCTGCTGGCGGCCGCGGACGTGCACGCGCTGCCCCAGCGCGCCGGGGTCGCGGACCTGGTGATGCCCTCGAAGCTGATCGGCATGATGGCGAGCGGGAGGCCGGTCGTCGCGACCGCGGCGCCGGACACGGAGATATGGAGAGTGCTCGACCGGCGCGGGCTGGTGGTGCCTCCGGGGGACGCACTCGCGCTCGCCGATGCCATCGAACGCCTCGGCACCTCCCCTGAACTGGGGACGCGGTATGGGATGGCCGCGCGCGCCTATGTAGAGCAGAATCTGGAACGCGACAAAGTTTTACGTGCCTTCGAGGCCGAGCTGGCCGCACTTGTGCAAGAGTCGCGATAGTGATTGCCCGCGAATGCCGATGCTCCGATCCAACAGCCTGCTGCTTTCCGTCTTTCACCGGTCGCTCGATGCCGGGCTGATCGCGCTCGCGCTGTGGGGCACCGCGCGTGCGCGGGAGCTCGAATGGGATAGCTCGCTCACGCTCGCCGCCGCCGTTGCAATAGGATTATTTCTTCTCCTGGCGGAGGCACGGCGGCTCTACGGCTCGTGGCGCCTGCGCTCGAGCGAGGACGAGTACGCGAACGTGCTCGCGGTGTGGGTGTTCGTTTGCGCCGTGCTCTTGGTAGCGGCCTTCCTCCTGAAGGTCTCGGCGATCTACTCGCGCGCCGCGATCGTCGCCTGGTTCCTTGTGACGCCGGCGCTGCTGATGTATTCCCGCCTCGCGGTGCGCGCGCTGCTGCGCGCGCTGCGCCGCAGCGGGCGCAATATCCGCGCGGTGGCGGTGGTGGGCACCGGGTCGATGGCGGAGTCGATCGTGCGCCGGCTCGAGGAGACCGGCGATTTCGGCGTGCGCCTGGCGGGGGTATACGACGACCGCGGGCCCGAACGCACGGCGGCCGTCTGGCCCGGACCGCTGAAGGTCGCCGGGAACTACGACGCGCTGATCGAGCAGGCGCGCACGGGGGGGATCGACTACGTGTTCATCGCCCTGCCCACGCGCGCGGAGAAGCGCATCGTCGAGCTGGTCAACCGGCTGGCCGACACCACCGCGACGGTGTACGTGATCCCGGACCTGTTCATCTCCGACTTGATGCGCGCGCAATGGACCACGCTCGGCGGGCTGCCGGCGGTGAGCGTGTTCGACTCGCCCTTCGACGGGGTGAACGGCTGGCTCAAGCGCGCCGAGGACGTGGTGCTCGGCAGCGCGATCCTCGCCGTCGCGGCGCTGCCGATGCTCGCGATCGCGCTCGGGGTCGTGCTCACTACCCGCGGCTCGGTGCTGTTCCGGCAGAAGCGCTACGGCCTGAGCGGGCGCGTGGTCGAGGTGCTCAAGTTCCGCACCATGACCGCGTCGGACGACGGGCCGCAGGTGGCGCAGGCGCAGCGCGACGATCCGCGCGTGACGCGCTTCGGGCGCTTCCTGCGCGCCTTCTCGCTCGACGAGCTGCCGCAGCTGTTCAACGTGCTCGCGGGCTCGATGTCGCTCGTGGGGCCGCGGCCGCACGCGGTGGCGCACAACGAGGAGTACCGGCGCCTGATCCACGGCTACATGCTGCGCCACAAGGTAAAGCCCGGCATCACCGGCTGGGCGCAGGTCAACGGCTGGCGCGGCGAGACCGACACGTTGGACAAAATGCAAAAGCGCGTCGCGCACGACCTCGAGTACGTGCAGAACTGGTCGCTCTGGCTCGATCTCAGGATCCTGGCCATGACGGTCGCGGTCGTCGCCTCGCGCCGCAACGCCTACTGATCATGCGCTACCTGGTCCTCGCCAGCCTCATGTTCGCCCTCGGGGTGGTGGTCGATACGCTCGAGGTCGGGCAGCGCATGTACTTTCCGGTGGTGCGGCTGCGCACCAGCGAGGGGTTCTTCATCACGGCGGTCCAGGCTCGCACCGACGACGCCAGGCGGTGCAGCGAGGCGACCGAGCGCTTCGTGGCCCCGATCCGGCGCCTTTGCCCGACCTGCGTGGTGGAATCCCAGGACTGCGACAGCATTCTGTACGGCTTCGAGAAGGCCCTCGCCGAAGGGGCCGCGGTGCCGCTTTACACCGTCTCCGCGGGCGGGGTGCGGCTGGCGCTGGTCGGCCCGCCCGGCGGGGCGAAGGCGAGCTGCGAGGCGATCGCGCAGCAAATGGTCCTGAGCGGCGCCCCGTCGGCGTCCTGCGTCTTCCCGGGCGTGGACCCGGCGCCCGCCGGCCCGGCGCGATAAACCGCTTTCCCGGCGGCCGATTCGGAGGCAGAATTTGCCCAGGGGAAGACCGTAAGCAATAAATCCAGGGCAAATCCAGGGAGATCGCCATGCACAGCATCCACCGCGCCATCGGCTGGGCCGCCATCGCGTTTTTCGGCGCGCTGGCGGGCGTCGCGCACGCCAACGGCACGTTCGACTCGGTCAAGGGGCAGGTGCAGATGACCGACTCCAAGGGAATCGAGATGGCGGCGAGCAAGGAAACCGCGATCCTGCCCGGCAGCACGATCACCACCGGGGCCGATTCGCAGGCGGTGCTCAGGTTCAACGACGGCAGCGCCGTGGTGCTGAACCAGAACACCACCTTCCGCGTGGTGGACTACGAATACGACCCGGCCAAGCCCGGCGTGGGCCGCTCGGTGTTCGACTTCCTCAAGGGCGCGGCGCGCTTCGTCACCGGCCTGATCGCCCGGGCCGAGCCGGCGAACTACAAGCTGCGCACGCCGCAGGCGACGATCGGCGTGCGGGGCACCGACTTCAGCCTCGCCTCCGGCAGCCTGTACATCTCGGTCGTGCACGGGGTGGTGACGGCGACCAACGCGGCCGGCACGGTCGCCTTCGGCGCCGGGCAGTTCGGCTTCATCGGCACCGCGGCGACGCTCCCGGCCGCGATCGGCGCCGGCCAGCTCCCCGCGGGGGTGGCCGGCTCGTTCACGCAGCTCGGAGTGGTGCCGCTGCCCGCGGGCACGCTGCCGCCCCCGGCCGGCGGCGAGGCATTCGGCGCGGGCGAGGCGACCGGCGCGGCGGGAGGGGCCTCCGGCGCGACCGCCGCGGCGATCGTCGGCGCAGGCCTCGGGGCGGCGGTGCTGAGCAACTACAAGTCCAGCACCACGACCACGCACCACTAGGCGCGCGGCAAGCTCACGGAAGGCCCCGACCCCGGGGCCTTTCTTTTTTGCACCACAGGATGGCGCTTAGAAGGCTCTTATTCGCGGTCGCGGCGCTCGTGTGCGCGCCGGCGCTCGGCGCCGAGCCGGTGGCCATGCCGAGCGCAACGGGGCAAACGGGGCTGCTCAACATGCCCGACGCGCGCATCGCCCCCGAAGGCACCTGGCGCAGCGGGATCTCGTTCATGCGCCCCTACCAGGCGGTGTGGTCGAGCATCGCGCTCTTTCCCTGGCTCGAGACCTCGTTCCGCTACACCCGGATCATGCACGTGCCGGGCTTCCCCGAGGGGCTGCCCGGGACGAACCTCGACTACGGCGACTACAAGGACAAGTCGTTCGACTTGAAGCTGCAGCTGCTGCCCGAGCAGGGCGCCTTCCCGAGCGTGGCGGTCGGCGCGCAGGACCTGCAGGGCACGGACATCTTCCGCGCGTTCTACGGCGCGGCCTCGAAGCAGCTCGGCAACTTCGACTTCACGCTCGGCTACGGCAGCAAGAGGATCGACGGCGTCTTCGGGGGCTTGCGCTACACCGACCCGCGGCTGCCGAACTGGAGCCTGGTGGCCGAATACGACGCCAACGACTACGCGCGCGACTACGGCGCCGACCTTTCGGGCGCGGCGGACTACAAGAAGGCCCCCGCGGCCGGGATCGAGTACCGCGGCAACGGGTGGGGCGCGAAGGCCTACTCGGCGCACGGCCAGGCCGGGGTAAACGCCTGGGTCTCGGTGCCGCTCGAGGCCAAGACCTTCGTGCCCAAGATCGACGAGCCGCCGCCGTTCACCAGGATCGTGCCGCGCCCGACCGCGGCGCAGTGGGCCGAGGACCGCGCGCACCGCGCGCAGCTCGCGCGCGCGCTCTACGAGCAGGACTTCCGCGACCTGCGCATCGCCTACGAGAACGGGACGCTCTCGGCGCGCCTGACCAACATCCGCATCTCGTCCATGCCGCGCGCGGTGGGGCGCGCGGCGCGCACGCTCTTATCGTTCGCGCCGCTCGAGGTGCGCGAGATCCGTGTCACCTGGCTCGAGGACAAGCTGCCGCTCGCGACCTACGACTTCGTCGACGTGCCGCTGCTGCAGCGCTACTTCAACGGCATGGCCTCGCGCGCGCAGCTCGCGCCGACGGTCTCGATCGAGTACGCGCGGCCCGGCGGCGACGAAGGCGCGGACCGCGCGGCGGCGCTGGCGGCGTTCGAGGAGCCGATCCCCGAGCGCCTGCTGGTTCAGCGCGGGGTCGAGGGCAACTACTTCTCGCTGCGCGACGAGGACGTGCTGGGCGGAACCCTGCTGCTGCACCCGATGCTCGAGGCCTACTTCAACGACCCGAGCGGCGCGCTCAGGTTCGACCTCTCGGCGGTGGCGAGCTACGAGCACTGGTACCCGGACCGGATTCAGCTGCTCGGCGACCTGAAGGCGACCGTGTGGGAGGACGTGAGCGACGTCGTCAACCCCTCCAACAGCCTGCTGCCGCACGTGCGCACCGACGTCGCCGAGTACAAGGGCGAGCGCAAGCCCAAGATCCTGCGCCTGGTGGCGAACAAGTACTTCCAGCCCGCCGAGCGGGTCTACGCGCGCGTCTCGGGCGGGATCTACGAGGAGATGTTCGACGGCGTGGGCGGCCAGGTGCTCTACCTGCCGGGCGACGGGCGCTGGGCGGCCGACCTCGCGGTCGACGCGGTCCGGCAGCGCGACTTCCGCGGCCTGTTCGGCACGCTCGACTACTCGACCGTGACCGCGATCGCCTCGCTCAACTACCGCATGGCGCACGGCCTGACCGCGACCGCGCGCGCGGGCCGCTTCCTCGCCCGCGACGAGGGCGTGCGCTTCGAGATGAAGCGCCGCTTCGCCTCCGGGGTCGAGGTCGGCGCCTGGTACACGGTCACCAACGGCAACGACATCACCTCGCCCGGCACGCCCTCGAGCCCCTACCACGACAAGGGCATCTTCATGGCGATGCCGCTCGACACCCTGCTGACCAAGGACACGCGCGCGGTGGCCGACCTTTCGCTCGCGCCCTGGACGCGCGACGTGGGGCAGATGGTGGTCTCGCCCGGGGACCTGTACGCGCTCACCGAGTCCGACGTGCTGCAGATGCACTTCCGCGACGGCCTTTCGCGCCTGGGCGACATGGACGACGACTACACCCTGCCCTCGCTCGGCACCGGGCCGCGCGAGCGGCGCTGGCCGCAGTTCGTCGCCGGCGACGCGCAGGGCATGGCGCGCGCGGGCGGCAAGATCGACTGGTGGAGCACCGCGCTCATCGGCGCCGGGATCACGCTCGCGTCGAGCAGCCTCGACACCTCCGCCTACAGGTTTTCGGTGAAGCACGAAAACTCCAGCTGGAGCAAGGACGGCGTGCGCCTGGGCAACGCGCTGCCGGTGGCGGCGCTGGGGCTCTCGGCCATGTTCGCCTTCGACGACTCGCGCCCGCGCCTGTCGGACGCCGGCACCGCCGCGGTCGAGGCCGGCGCGGTGGGCCTGCTCGCCGCCGAGGGGCTGAAGTACGCGGTGGGCCGCGCGCGCCCGGACGCGGGGCTGGGCAAGGCCGACTTCTCGCCCGGCTCGGGCCAGGACAGCCGGCATTCCTTCCCCTCCAACCACACGGTCGCGATGTGGGCCGCGATCACTCCCTACGCCGAGGAGTTCGGCATGCCCTGGCTGTACGGCGTCGCCGCGCTCACCAACCTCGCGCGCGTCGGCAGCCGCGAGCACTGGGTCTCGGACACCGTGGCGAGCTCGCTGATCGGCTACGGGCTGGGTTATCTTGCCTGGGACGCGCAGCGCCAGGCGCGCCTGAAGAAGGACGGCCCCACGCTGGTGATCGGCCCGCAATCGGTGAACCTCGCATGGTCGCTCGAGTGAGATTTCTGTTTTTCTTGCTGGCAATTCTTTCTTTCCCGTCCTGGGCCGCGGGCTGCCGCGTGATCGACCCCGAGCTGCAGGGCGGCTACGCGGGGCCGTGCGTGAACGGCCTCGCCGAGGGCGAGGGCTACGCGAGCGGGATCGCGAGCTACCGCGGCCATTTCAAGGCCGGCATGAAGGACGGCCGCGGGGTGAAGAGCTGGCCCAACGGCGACCGCTACGAGGGCGAGTTCGTGCACGACCGCAAGCAGGGCCGCGGCACCTACCGCTGGGGCCGCGGCCCCTGGCAGGGCGAGCGCTACGAGGGCGAGTTCGACGACGACAAGCGCAACGGCGAGGGCACCTACCGCTACGCCAACGGCGACGTGTACAGCGGCGAATGGAAGGACGACGTGCCGGTCGGCGCGCCGACGCCGATGATGCTCGCGCAGCGCCGCTTCCGCGCGGAGTCGCGCAAGGCGGTGGCGAAGCCCGGGCAGAAAGTCTGCCGCGCGATGCCGGTCGGCATCGCGCTGCGCGAATGGGTCCGCGGCACGGTGGTCGCGGTCGAGGGCGACAACGTCGGCGTGCGGATCGAGCAGCCCGGCAGCCACGGCGAGACGATCTCGGGCGTGGAATTGAGGAAAGGCGAGGTGGTGTGGGATGCGCCGTACGGCTGGACGCCCTGCCTCTGAAAACAAAAAGGCCCCGGGAATGCCGAGGCCCTTGGAGGCCGGCCGCGCGAGCAGCCGGAAGGAGGTGCGCGCCGGCTAGTGGTGCGTGGTGGTTGTGTTGCTGCCGCTCGCGCCGACGACCAGCGCCGCGCCGGCGCCGACTGCGACAATGGCGGTGGCGCTGAGAGTGGTGCCGACGGCGCCGGTCGCCGTGCCCGCGCCGGTGGCCATTCCGCCGCCTGGCACCTGGGCGACCTGCATCTGCTGCGGTGCGACCTGCGCCGGCGCCTTGTTGGTCTGGGGTTGGACGCTTTGCGCGAACGCGGTGCTGGTCGCGAATGCTGACGCGACTACGATTGCGATGCTGGCTTTCATGGCTATCCCCTGCTGAGTACCGAAGAAGGAACCGGCCTCCCCAGACCGGCTAGTCCCGTGCGAGACTTTTGTCACAGTAGTCTCCTGCCGCGCGAAAATCAATCCCCTGCTTTGCGTATGCCTATGGCTGATTGGCAAATCGGGATCTGTCCCCAGTTTTGGTAGGATTCGGTCGGACAAGGAGATAAGGGAAATGAAAAAGAGCGCGCCAGCGCGGCTTTCCTACCAGAGCGGATTCGGCAACACGTTCTCGAGCGAGGCGGTGCGCGGCGCGCTGCCGGTGGGCCAGAACTCTCCGCAGCGCACGCCGAAAGGCCTCTACCCCGAAGTGCTCTCGGGCAGCGCGTTCACCGCGCCGCGCGCGGAGAACCTGAGCACCTGGATGTATCGCCTGCGGCCTTCGGCGATGCACGCGCCTTACAAGAAGATGTCGCATGCGACGCTCGCCTCGGGCCCGTTCGGCGACGCGCTCGCGCAGCCCAACCGCATGCGCTGGGATCCGTTCCCGCTGCCCTCGAAGCCGACCGATTTTCTCGACGGCCTGGCGACGCTCGCGGGCTCGGGCAGCCCCGAGGCGCAGGCCGGGATCGCGGTGCACGTCTACCGCGCCAACCGCTCGATGGCCAGGCGCGTGTTCTGGAACGCCGACGGCGAAATGATGCTGGTGCCGCAGCAGGGGCGCCTGGCGGTTTTTTCCGAGCTGGGAAAGCTGGAAGTCTCGCCGGGCGAGATCTGCGTCGTCCCGCGCGGCATGCGCCATCGCGTCGAGCTGCCCGACGGCGCGGCGCGCGGCTATGCGTGCGAGAACTACGGCGCGCCGTTCCGCCTGCCCGAGCTGGGGCCGATCGGCGCGCAGGGGCTGGCGCAGACGCGCGACTTCCTCGCCCCGGTGGCCGCGTTCGAGGACGCGGGCGGCAAGCACCAGGTAGTGTCGAAATACCTCGGCGGCCTGTTCGCGACCGAGCTCGACCACTCGCCGCTCGACGTGGTGGCCTGGCACGGCGACTACGTGCCCTACAAGTACGACCTGGCGCGCTTCATGGTGATCAACACCGTGAGCTTCGATCACCCCGACCCGTCGATCTTCACCGTGCTCACCTCGCCCTCGGGCCAGCCCGGGGTCGCGAACTGCGACTTCGTCATCTTCCCGCCGCGCTGGATGGTGGCCGAGCACACCTTCCGCCCGCCCTGGTTCCACCGCAACGTGATGAGCGAGCTGATGGGCCTGGTGCGCGGGGTGTACGACGCCAAGGCCGAGGGCTTCCTTCCGGGCGGCGTGTCGCTGCACAACTGCATGAGCGCGCACGGGCCCGACGCGGCGAGCTTCGACAAGGCCAGCGCCGCGGAGTTGAAGCCCGTGAAGCAGCAGGACACGCTCGCCTTCATGTGGGAGTCGCGCTGGGTCTTCAAGCCGACCAAATTCGCCCTCGACGCGCGCGAGCGGCAGAAGGACTACGACGCGGTCTGGAACGGCTTTCGCAAGAACTTCCCCGGAAAATAAAAAAATGCAGCTCGACGAGACGCACGACCCCAGGCGCACCAGCTGGGTCGCATCGGCCAACGACCCCGGCTGCGACTTCCCGCTCCAGAACCTGCCGTTCGGCATCTTCCGCCGCCGCGGCACGCTCGAATCGCCGCGCGCGGGAGTGGCGATCGGCGACCAGGTGCTCGAGTTGAGCGCCGCGGCCGCGGTCGCCGGCTTCCAGGGCGAGGCGGCCGTCGCGGCCGACGCGGGCCGGGCGCCGAAGCTGAACGCGCTCGCCGCGCTCGGGCGCGAGCACTGGCACCCGCTGCGCATCGCGCTTTCGCGCGCGCTCGCTGCCAACGCCGCGCCCAACCTGCGCAAGGCGCTCGAGGGCTGCCTGGTGCCGCTCAAGGATGCCGAGCTGCTGCTGCCGGTCGAGATCCCCGACTACACCGACTTCTACACCTCGCTCTACCACGCGACCAACATCGGCAAGCTGTTCCGCCCCGAGAACCCGCTGCTGCCGAACTTCAAGTGGATCCCGATCGGCTACCACGGGCGCGCCTCGTCGGTGGTCGTCTCGGGCACCGAGATCACGCGCCCCAGGGGCCAGACCAAGGCGCCCGACGCCCCGGTGCCGAGCTTCGGCCCGTGCAAGCGCCTGGACTACGAAGTCGAGCTCGGCTTCGTGTGCGGCCCGGGCAACCCGCTCGGCACCCCGGTGCGGATCGCCAACGCGCTCGAGCGCGTGTTCGGCGTCGTGCTGCTGAACGACTGGAGCGCGCGCGACATCCAGGCCTGGGAATACCAGCCGCTCGGGCCCTTCCTCGCCAAGAGCTTCGCCACCACCGTCTCGCCCTGGGTCGTGACGCTGGAAGCGCTCGAGCCCTACCGCGTGCAGGCCTTCCGCCGCCCGCCGAGCGACCCCGCGCCGCTGCCCTACCTCACCGACCCCGACGACCGCGACGAAGGCGGCTTCTCGATCGAGGTCGAAATGTACCTGCGCACCTCGAGCATGCGCGAGACCGGCATGCCGGCGGTGCGCCTGTCGCACGCCAACTACCGCGACTGCTACTGGACCCTCGCCCAGCTCGTCACCCACCACACCAGCAACGGCTGCAACCTCAGGCCCGGCGACCTGCTCGGCAGCGGCACCATCTCCGGCCCGACGCCGGATTCGGCCGGCGCCATGATCGAGCTCACCCAGGGCGGCAAACACTCCATCAAACTCCCCGGCGGCGAACAAAGAAACTTCGTCGAAGACGGCGACGAGCTGGTGCAAAGAGGACGCTGCGCGAGAGATGGCTTCGCAACAATCGGCTTCGGCGAAGCCGCCGGCCTCGTCCTCCCCTCCCTAAAGTAAACCGGGGACAGACCCCGATTTCGCGGGTCAAGTCCCTGAACCTCTGAAAAGTTTTCCGAGGTCCGTCCCCGATTTCCAAATCGGGGTCAGACCACGTTTTCCCTAAGTAATCGGGGTCAGACCCGGATTATTTCGTAGCAGTAATCCCCCGAGGCGCCGCACGCCCCCGCGCCGGTATGGGCGCGGTTTTATCCCAATGTCTAGCTTACAAATTGCTGACGTTGGAGTAGATTTTCGGCGAGGGGGAATTCTTCATGCTCGATGGGCCGCGAGCCATTCGAGATCGACGCAGGTTGTCGGTGTGCGCATTTGCAGCACTTGCGCTGTTCGCTTGCACGTCAATCGACCAAGGCGATGCGAAGGGCATCAAGGTCGTCGATTCGCCGGTCGTTGCCTATCCGGTTGCGTGGATGGACAACGAAAGAATCCTCATGCGGTTTTCATATGGCGACAGCGTTACCTATCCCAATGGGTACCGCAAGGCGATCTTCCACTGGGTTTCATACAACCACACGACTGGAGAGCGCCACGACTATGGTCGTGTCGGGACGAGACCGTGCTACCGAGACGGCTACGTTTCTCATTTTATGACGGACGACAAAGACGACAAGCAACTCATTGCCGTCTACGGCGAACTGGGCAAGGAAACAAGACGCATAGTCAAGCCGGGCGACATATGGTTCGAAGATGGCGCGCGAGGGTCCTGCCGACCGTGGAGCGAACACCCGAAGAGACCGGCTTGGGCAAGAGGTAATTCTGAAATCTTGACTCTATGGCCTCGACTCGGCGTTATTGACTGCCAGACGAGAGGTGCAA
>DATIZK010000070.1:0-28852 GCA_035517095.1 Burkholderiales bacterium | reverse complement strand
CACGGCTCGCCTTGCATGGCGACGAAGCGATAGATCGCGGTATGGTCGGCCCCGGGGCCGAGCGCGTGCTGCGCCCGGCGCCAGATTTCCGTGCAGTGGCCGGCGAGCTCCGCGCGCGCGCCCACCGCCTCGGCCAGCCGCGCGGCGGTGGCGACGTCCTTCACCATCAACGCGGCCGAGAAGCCCGAGTCGAACGTCCCGGAAAGCATGAACGGCTTCACCTTGAGCTCGGTGGTGTTGTTGCGCCCGCTGGAGGCGTTCAGGATGTCGGTCATCACCGCCGGATCGAGGCCGAAGCGCTCGCCTGCTGCCAGCGCCTCCGAGGTGGCGATCATGCCGGCCGCGGAGACGTAGTTGTTGAGCGCCTTCATCGCGTGCCCGCTGCCGAGCGGGCCGGTGAGGAAGATCCGGTTGCCCATTTTTTCCAGCAGCGGACGCGCGCGCTCGATGCTCTGCGCCTCGCCCCCGGCCATGATCGCGAGCGTGGCGTCGATCGCCTTCTTGACGCCGCCCGAGACGGGCGCGTCGACCAGCGCGACGCCCGCCGCGGCGAGCGTCGCGCCCAGGCGGCGCGTGCCGACCGGGTCGGACGAGCTCATGTCGAGCACCAGCGTGCCCGCGCGCAGCTTCGCGCCGAGCACGCACTCGCGCACCGCCTCGCCGTCGGGCAGCATGGTGAGGAACACTTCGGCGCCCTCGGCGGCCGCCGCGGCCGAGGCGCAGGTGCCGCTGCCGTTCAGGTCGTAGCTGCGCAGCGCGCAGCCGGCCCGCTCGAGGTTGGCGGCCATCGGCCGCCCCATCTGGCCCAGGCCGACGAAGGCCACGCTGCGCACGGCGCTCACACCCCGCGCTCCTTGAACACTTCGCGCGCGCAGCGGAAGGCCACCACTGCCGCCGGCACGCCGCAGTAGATCGCCACCTGCAGCAGCACCTCGCGGATCTGCTCTTTGGTCAGGCCGTTGTTGAGCGCGCCGTTCAGGTGCAGCTTCAGCTCGTGCTCCTTGCCCAGCGCCGAGAGCATCGCCAAGTTCAGCATCGAGCGCGTCTTGCGGTCCAGCCCGGGCCGGTTCCAGACGTCGTTCCAGCAGTAGGTGTTGAGCAGCTCGACGAACGGCGCGCTGAACTCGTCGGTTGCGGCCATCGCCTTGTCGACGTACTGCGCGCCGAGCACCTCGCGCCGGGTCTTCAGGCCGGCGTCGAAGCGCTCCTTGTGGGGACGTTTGTCCATGCTCGCTCCTTCGGTTGGTTCAGACCAGGTCTTCGTAGCGGATGCCGGCGCGGCGCAGCAGGGCGTCGAACTCGAGCCCGCCGGGGCGCGGCCCGTCGACGACCGCCGCGTTGCGCGCCGGGTTGGTTTCGAGCACCGCCTGCGCGACGCACAGGGTCTCGCCCCGCATGGCGTCGGTCGCGGCCTGGATCTCGCAGGCGCGCTGCAGCGCCCAGTAGGTGCGGAACGCCAGGGGTATGCTCGGGCAGGCGACCAGCAGGCCGTGGTTGCGCAGGATCAGGATCGGCTTCGCGCCCAGGCTCTTCACCAGGCGAGGCTGTTCGGCGACGTCGGTGGTGACGCCCTCGAAGTCGTGGTACGCGACCTGCCCGTAGAGCAGCGCGCTGTAGAAGTTTTCGTAGCGCAGGCCCTCCTTCTTGCAGGCCACCGCGCTGCCGGCCGTGGTGTGGGTGTGGATGATGCAGTGGGCGTCCTCGCGCGCGGCGTGGATCGCGCTGTGGATGACGAACCCCGCCTTGTTGACCGGCGCCCTCGTGCCGTCGATCGTGTCGCCCTTGGCGTCGACCTTGACCAGGTTGGTCGCGGTGACCTCGCTGTACCACAGGCCGTAGGGATTGATCAGGTAGTGGTGGTCCGAGCCCGGCACGCGCGCGGTGATATGGTTGAAGATCAGCTCGGTCCAGCCGAACCAGTCGAAGGCGCGATAGAGCGCCGCGAGCTCGAGCCGGGTCTGCCATTCCTCGGCGCTGACGGCCTCGGGCTTTAGGCGCAGCAGTTTATCGCTCAGATCCATGGCGGTTCCCTCCGAAGACGAGCCCCGAAGTGTACCGCTCCGCGGTGCGCCGTTGCGCGCCGATCGGCAGCGCCGCTAGCGGCTGCGCGCTGAAAGCGAGGGTCGGACCGACAGCGAATTGACCACTGCGCGCACGCCCTCAACCCGCCACGCGATGCGCTCGGCAGCCTGCGCCTCGTCGTCGCGATGAACCACGCCCGAGAGGCGCACCTGGCCGTCGCGCGTGGTGACCCGCATGTCCGAGATGGTAAGTTCCCTGTCCATGAGGAGAGCCGCGGTCACCTTGGCACTGATCCATGCGTCGCCCGCGGTTTCGGCCGCCTTGACGCGCTCGTCGCGCACCCGCGCCGCGTCGAGCTCGCCGGCGCTAAGGCGTCCGTCGCGGTTGAGGTCGGAGTCCCGGAATACGCTCGGCTCGCCGCCCATGCTGCGCCATTCGTCGAACGACACATAGCCGTCGCGGTTCGAGTCGTAGCGCTCAACGCCGTCGTGCGGGTCGGCGCGCGCGGCAGCACTCGCGAGCGCGAGGAAGACAGCCAGGGCGAGAGCGATTCTTGCCGCCATGTCCTGAGCGAAGCGAAGTCCGTGCCAGGATCGAAAACGGCGCCATATTATGGTGATAGCGCTCGCCAGGCGCGCGCGGGTGACGGATCTCAACCCCCGCCGGTGACGGAACCCGCCTCAGCCGACGGGCTGTCGCGCGGCGGCGACAGTGCGCAATAATCGCCATATGGCCGTTCACAACGCCGACATCGCGCGCGTGTTCGAGGAGATCGCCGACCTGCTCGAGCTCGAGGGCGGCAACCCGTTCCGCGTGCGCGCCTACCGTAATGCCGCGCGCCTGGTCGGCGGGCTGAACCTGGACATCGCGGGGCAGCTGGCCCAGGGCAAGGCGCTGCCCAAGCTGGCGGGAATCGGCGACGACCTGTCGGCCAAGATGCGCGAAATCGCGGCCAGCGGCACCTGCCGCCTGCGCGAGCAGCTGCGCAGGCGTGCCCCGGCCGGCATCACCGAGCTGCTGCGCATTCCCGGACTGGGCCCGAAGAAGGTGCAGGCGCTGTACCGCGAGCTCGAGGTGCATACGCCGCAGCAGTTGCAGCGCGCCGCGCGCGACGCTCGCCTGCGCGGCCTGGCGGGCTTCGGCGCGAAGAGCGAGCAGAAGCTGCTCGAGGCGGTGCAGGCGCATCTGGGCAAGGCGCGGCGCTACAAGCTCGCGCTCGCGGCCCAGTACGCCGAGCCGCTGGCCGCGCATCTGCGCGCGGCGCGCGGCGTCGAGCGGGTGGTGGTCGCGGGGAGCTTTCGCCGCATGCAGGAAACCGTCGGCGACCTCGACATCCTGGTCACCGCGGGGGACGCCAGCGACGCGCTGCGGCGCTTCACCGGCTACGGCGAAGTGAAGCGGGTGCTGGCGAGCGGCGGCACGCGCGCGAGCGTCGTGCTCGCCTGCGGCATCCAGGTCGACCTGCGGGTGGTGCCGCAGGAGAGCTTCGGCGCGGCGCTGCATTACTTCACCGGCTCGAAGGCGCACAACATCGCGATCCGCAAGCTGGGGCAGGCGCGCGGATTGAAGATCAACGAGTACGGCGTGTTCAAGGGCAAACAGCGAGTCGCGGGCGAGACCGAGGCCTCGGTCTACGCCGCGGTCGGCCTGCCCGAGATCCCGCCCGAGCTGCGCGAGGACCAGGGCGAGATCGAGGCCGCGCGGCGCGGCGCGCTGCCGCAGCTGGTCGAGCGCTCCGACCTGCAGGGCGACCTGCACGCGCATACCAAGGCCACCGACGGGCGCAACACGCTGCGCGAGATGGCCGAGGCCGCGCGCGCGCAGGGCCTGCGCTACCTCGCCATCACCGAGCACTCGCGCCGCGTGACCATGGCCCACGGCCTCGACCCGCGGCAGTTGGCGAAGCAGATCGACCAGATCGAGCGCCTCAACCGCGAGCTGCGCGGCGTTACGCTGCTGAAGGGCATCGAGGTCGACATACTCGAGGACGGCACGCTCGACCTGCCGGACTCGATCCTGGCGCGCCTCGACCTGGTGATCGGCGCGGTGCACAGCAAGTTCGACCTGTCGCGCGCGCGCCAGACCGAGCGCCTGCTGGCGGCGATGGAGCGGCCGTGCCTTTCTATCCTGGCGCATCCGACCGGGCGCCTGATCGGGGAGCGCGAAGCCTACGACGTCGACATGCTGGCGGTGATCCGCAAGGCGCGGGCCGAGGGCGTGTTCCTCGAGCTTAACGCCCACCCCGAACGGCTCGACCTGAGCGACGTGCATTGCCGCATGGCGAAGGACGAGGGCGTGCTGGTGTCGATAAACTCCGACGCGCACGGCGTGGACGGCTTCGACAACCTGAGCTACGGCGTCGGGCAGGCGCGACGCGGCTGGCTGGAGAAGAAGGACGTGCTCAACTGCCGGCCGCTGGCCGAGCTCAGGAGGCTGCTCGCGGCGCGTCGTGAACCTTCGGCCCGCCCCGGCGTCGAATGAATGTATATAATGGTTTGAACGGGAAGCAATAGGGGAGGTAAGTCGAAAATGACACCCGTGGGTGCCGTGCTTGACGCCCTGTTCAGGCTGTCGCGCACGCGTGCGAATTACTGGCTCGAATTCGTGCTCGACGCGGCGCTCGGCGCCGCGTTCCTCGTTGCCGGCATACGGGGACAGGTGGCGCCCCTTAGCGCCGCCCTATTGCTCTGCCTCGGGCTGTTCGTCTTCAGCTTCATGGAGTACGTCTTCCATCGCTGGCTGTTTCACGGCTGGCCGCCGTTCCTGGCCAAGGGCCACGCCACTCATCACGCGGATCCACGCGGCTACGATTCGCTGCCGTTTTTCCTGCCGGCCCTGGTGCTGTTCTGCGCGGCCGGCGCGGGCGCGCTGCTGATGCCCGCGGCCGCGGCCTGGCTGATCGCGAGCGGCATCGCGTTCGGCTACATCACCTACGGCCTGAGCCACTTTATGATCCACCACGGACGCTTCAGCCGTCCCCGGATTCGCAGATGGGCCGCCCACCATCGCATCCACCACCATCACCCCGAGAGCAATTTCGGCGTCACCAGCCCGCTGTGGGACGTGCTGCTGGGCACGCGCTACGTGCCGCTGCGATCGACGGCGGCGGCGAGCGCGCGCAACGCGTCGGACACCTCGACCCGGTAGCCGCGCTCGGCCGGCGCCAGGCGGCGCAGGTCCGCGGGCAGCGCGGCGATCTGCTCGCGCGCATGGGCGCGAATCGCTTCCAGCGCAGGCGCCGGCGCGACCCGCCTGCCGCCGCGCAGCGCAGGAACCAGCAGCGGCGCGCCGGGCTGGCGCTCGGTTTCGAGCGCGAGCAGGTCGCCCGCAGCGGAGCGAAACACCTGCTTGCGCCCCGGCCAGTTCGCCTTGCCTTCGGAGCGCTTGCGCCGTGCGATGCCTGCGTATTCAACCAGCTTGTATGCGCAATCGAGCGCCGGGGCGTCGGACGAAGTCGTAAGGCTGGTGCCGATGCCGAAGCCGTCGATTGGCGCGCAGGCCATGCGCTCGAGGTCGAACTCGTCCAGCCCGCCGCTGGCGAAGATGCGGATCGCGCCGCAGCCGCCGGCGTCGAGGATGGCGCGCACCTTGCGCGCGTGCGCGGCGAGGTCACCGGAATCGATCCGCACCGCTCTGATGTCGATGCCTTCGCGCCTCAGGCGCGGCGCGAGCTCGACCACCTTGCGCGCGGCGGCCTCGGTGTCGTAGGTGTCGATCAGCAGGGTGGTGTTGTCGGGGTGCCCGCGCGCGAAGTCGGCGAAGGCCGCGCTTTCGTCGTCGTGCGCCTGGATATAGGAGTGCGCCATGGTGCCGTACAGCGGAATGCCGAAGCGCTCGCCGGCGAGCACGGTCGCGGTGCCGCCGAAACCCGCCAGGTAGGCCGCGCGCGCCGCGAGCAGCCCCGCCTCGGCCCCGTGCGCGCGCCGCAGGCCGAAGTCCACCAGCAGCTTGCCCGGCGCGGCCAGCACGCAGCGCGCGGCCTTGCTCGCGATGAGGGAAGAAAAATGCATCAGCGCGACGAGCCGGGTCTCGACCAGCTGAGCCTGCGGCAGCGGGGCGGCAACGCGCAGGATCGGCTCATCGGGAAAGAACGGCGTGCCCTCGGGCATGGCGTCCACGTCGCCGGTGAAGCGCAGCGCGCCGAGCCAGTCGATGAAGCGCGCGTCGAACCCCGGCCGCGTGGCGAGCCAGTCGAGCTCGTCCGGGCCGAAGCGCAGGTTCTCCAGGTAGTCGAGCGCCTGCTCGAGCCCGGCGGCGATGAAGAAGTTGCGCATCGGCGGCAGCTTGCGCACGAAGAACTCGAATACGGCGGTCTCGCGCATGCCGAGCTCGAAGTACGACTTGAGCATCGTGAGCTGATAAAGGTCAGTCAGCAGCGCGCTCGCGCCGGGGTCGCGCGCTTCGACGTTCATGCGGGCTCCAGGCTTGCGCCCGCCTGCTTCATTTTCGCGACCGCGCGCTCGCCATCGCCCGGGCGACCTCCACCGCGCGCCTTGAAGGAGCAATGGTTCGGGGGGTGCCAGCCGCGCTGCACATCGACCACGATCAGGGCGTCATGCGGGCCCGGAACGATCTTCGCCATTCCCCATCTTTGCGGACCCCCGGGGATGCGGTCTTGATCTCGGTCAAGTACCGCGCGTGCGGCGGCGCTAGGCTTTGTGACGCGAAACAGGAGGCATCGATGCCCGCAAGAGAGCTCATGTTCGGCGAATCGGCGCACGCCAAGATCGTCGGCGGAATGATTATCCTGGCCGAGGCGGTACGCATCACGCTTGGACCGAAGGCGCGCACCGTGGTGCTCGAGAAATCCTACGGCCCGCCGGTGGTGATCAACTCGGGCGTGATCGTGGCAAGGGAGATCGAGCTCAAGGACCGCTTCGAGAACATGGGCGCGCAGATGATGCGCGAGGTCGCAACCAAGACCTCCGAAGTCGCCGGCGACGGCACCACGACCGCGATCGTTCTCGCCGCTGGCATCGTGACCGAGGGCATGAAGTACGTGGCCGCAGGGATGAACCCGATGGATCTCAAGCGCGGCATCGACGCCGCGGTCGCGGCGCTGGTCATCGAGCTCAAGCGGCTGGCGAAGCCGTGCGCCACGCGCACCGAGATCGCTCAGGTGGCTTCGATCTCGGCGAACAACGACAGGGCGATCGGTGAGATGGTCGCCGATGCGATGGAAAAGGTCGGCAAGGAAGGCGTGATCACGGTCGAGGACGGCAAGGGGCTCGCCAACGAGCTCGAGGTGGTGGAGGGGATGCGGTTCGATCGGGGATTCCTTTCGCCTTACTTCATCAACAGCCGCGAAAAGCAGCAGGTGGTGCTGGAAGACGCTTACCTGCTGCTCCACGATCAGAAGATTTCCGCGGCACGCGACCTGATCCCGGCGCTCGAGCACGTGGCCAAGAGCGGCAAACCTCTGCTGGTGGTGGCCGAGGAGGTCGAAGGTGAGGCGCTCGCCACCCTGGTGGTCAACACGTTGCGCGGCGTGATCAAGGCCTGTGCGGTGAAGGCGCCCGGATTCGGCGACCGGCGCAAGGCCATGCTGGAGGACATTGCGATCGTCACCGGCGGGGCAGTGATCGCCGAGGAGGCGGGGCGTACGCTGGAGAAGTTCTCGCCCGAGGACCTCGGCCACGCGAAGCGGATCGAGATCGACAAGGACGACACCACCCTCATTGGCGGCGCAGGCGACGCGCAGGCGATCAAGGCGCGCGTGGCGCAGCTCAAGCGCCAGATCGAGGACGCGACCAGCGATTACGACCGTGAGAAGCTGCAGGAGCGCGCCGCCAAGCTGAGCGGCGGCGTGGCCGTGATCCGCGTCGGCGCAGCGACCGAGACCGAGATGAAGGAGCACAAGAGCCGCACCGAGGACGCGCTGCACGCGACGCGTGCCGCGGTCGAGGAGGGCGTCCTGCCGGGCGGCGGCGTGGCGCTGCTGCGCGCGCGGTCAGCGCTCAAGGACCTGCGTGGCGCCACTGCCGACCAGGAAGCCGGCATGCAGATCGTGCGCCGCGCGCTCGAGGAGCCGCTGCGCCAGATCGTCGCCAACGCCGGGGAGGAGCCGTCGGTCGTGCTGCAGAAGGTGCTGGATGGCAGCGGCGGCTTCGGCTTCAACGCCGCCAGCAACGAATATGGCGACCTGCTGAAGATGGGCGTCCTCGACCCGTGCAAGGTGACGCGCAGCGCGCTGCAGAACGCGGCTTCGATCGCGGGCCTCGTGCTGACCACCGACTGCATGGTGGCCCAGCGCGAAGAGCCGCCCGGGGCGGCGGAGGACGCGGGCTAGCGACGGTCGAGTACGCGCCGGTAGGCTGCGAGATAGGCACGCGCGGGAATTCCCCAGCCGGAGTCGCGCTGCATGCCGTTGCGCTGCAGCGCGCGCCAGGCACTCGGCTTGCGCCAGGCCTCGAGCGCGCGCGCGAGCGCCGCGCGCAGCGCCTGCGGCGTCGGCTCGTCGAACAGGAATCCGGTCCGCTCGCTCACCGAGTCGGCCAGCCCGCCGGTGCGCCGCACCACGGGCGGCGTGCCGTAGCGCATGCTGTAGAGCTGGTTCAGGCCGCAGGGCTCGAAGCGCGAGGGCATGAGGAACATGTCCGCGCCGGCCTCGATCAGGTGCGCGAGCGGCTCGTCGAAGGCGATGCGCACCGCGACGTGGCGCGGGTGGCGCGCCGCGAGCGCAAGCAGCCCGCTTTCGATCTCAAGCTCGCCGCTGCCGAGGATGGCGAGCTGCGCGCCGGCGCGCACCAGGTCGTCGGCCACCGCGAGCACCAGGTCGGCGCCCTTCTGCGGCACCAGGCGGCTCGCCATGCCGAGCAGCGGCGCGCCCGCCGTCTGCGGCAGGCCCAAGGCGCGCTGCAGCGCGGACTTGTTGGGAGCCTTGCGCTCGAGCCAGTCGAGGTCGTAGCGCTGCGCGATCAGCGGATCGCGCGCCGGGTCCCACAGCTCGGTGTCGATCCCGTTCAGGATGCCTACCAGATCGGCCGCGCGCGCGCGCAGCAGCCCGTCCAGGCCGAATCCCAGCTCCGGCGTCTGGATCTCGCGCGCGTAGCCGGGACTGACCGTGGTGACCAGGTCGGCGAAATACAGTCCCGCCTTGAGAAACGAAAGCTGGCCGTAGAACTCCAGCCCGTCGGGCACGAAGGCCGAGGCGGGCAGCGCGAGCGGCTCGAGCGCGCGGGACGGAAACAGGCCCTGGTAGGCGAGGTTGTGGATCGTCATCACCGTCGCCGCGCGCGCGCCGGAGGCAAGCGCGAGGTAGGCCGGGGCCAGTCCGCTCTGCCAGTCGTTGCAATGCACGACGTCCGGCCGCCAGGCGAGCGGCGAGGCGTCGCTGCCGAGCAGGCCGGCGACGCGCGACAGCAGTCCGAAGCGCAGCTCGTTGTCCGGCCAGTCCTCGCGCTGCGGCGTCTGGTAGGGATTGCCCGCGCGCTCGTAAAGCGGCGGGCAGTCGAGCAGCCAGAGCGGCGGCGCCCCCGGCGCCTCGAGCAGCCGGGCCGGCGGCAGCGCGCCGCCGGGGGCGGGGAAATCAGCCCGCGCGCGCGCCTGCGGGAAGGCGGCGCGCAACGCGGGGTAGGCCGGCACCAGCAGGCGCAGCTGCGCCCCCGCCGCGGCGAGCGCCGGCGGCAGGCCCTGCGCGACTTCCCCCAGCCCCCCGGTCTTGACCCACGGCGCGATCTCGGGGGTGACGTACAGCACCCGCAACTCGGCCGCTACAGCCACACCATCATTCCCATCTCGAAGGGGTGCGTGAGCAGCTCGTTGGCGGGATAGGCGCGCAGGCGATACTCGATCCGGCCCGCGATCTGCGGCGACAGGTCGAGCGCATACAGGTGCTCGCCGGATTCGGGCAGCGCGCGCTCGTACAGCAGCCGTTGGCGCGCGCCGGGTTTCGGCGCGCGCTCGGCGCCGGGGCGGTCGAGCAGCAGCTCGACCGCGACGTCCTCGGGCGCGAGCCCGTTCAGACGCGCCGCGACCGCGATGCGCAGCTTGCCGCCGTAGTCGATGCGCTGCACCGGCTCGTCGGCGCGGCGCAGGCTCACCCCGCTCCACGCCGCACGCAGCTTGGCCTTCCACGCCGCAAGGCGCCGCGCGGCGGCGAAATCCTGCTCCGCGTAGCGGCGCCACTGGCGCATGGCGGGCTGGTACATGCCGTCGATGTACGCGCTCAGCATGCGCATCGAGGAAAAGCGCGGCACCAGCGATGCGATCGATTCCTTCGCCATCGCCACCCAGCCCGGCGAATGGCCCGCCGCCGTGGCCGCATCGTAATAGAGAGGAATCACCTGGTCCTGCAGCAGCTCGTACAGCGTGCGCGCCTCTTCCTCGTCGCGGCGCGCCGTGTCGAGCTTGTCCGACGCCGGCTTGATCGCCCAGCCGTTCCTGCCGTTGTAGCCTTCGCCCCACCAGCCGTCGAGCACCGAAAGGTTAGGCACGCCGTTGATGCCGGCCTTGATGCCCGAGGTGCCGCAGGCCTCGAACGGGTAGACGGGATTGTTGAGCCAGACGTCGACGCCCGACACCAGGCGGCGACCCAGGCGCAGGTCGTAGCCTTCGACCAGCAGGATCTTCGACTCGAACTCGGGCATCTGCGCAACCTCGGCGATGCGGCGAATCAGCTCCTGGCCGGGCTGGTCCGCGGGGTGCGCCTTGCCCGCGAACACGAAAACCACCGGACGCTTCGGATCGCTCACGATATCGCGCAGCCAGTCGAGCCGGTTGAAAAGCAGCGTGGCGCGCTTGTAGGTCGCGAAGCGGCGCGCGAAGCCGATCGTGAGCACGGTCGGGTTGGCCGGGTCGGCGTGCTTGAGCATGCGGTCCAGGTGCGCTTCCGAGCCCTGGTTGCGCGCGTGCTGGGCGCTGACGCGGTGGCGCACGAGGTGCAGCATTTCCGCCTTCAGGCTCTGGTGCACGTTCCAGAACCGCGCATCGGGAATGCCGTGCACGCCCTGCCAGCATTCCGGGTCGAGCAGGCGCTGGCTCCAGCCGGGCCCGAGGTGCTCGTCGAACACCTCGTGCCAGGCCTCGGCGAGAAAGGTCGGCACGTGCACGCCGTTGGTGACGTAGCGCAGCGGGTTCTCGTCGGCTTCGATCTGCGGCCAGAGCTCGGCGCACAGACGCGACGATACGCGGCCGTGGATGCGCGACACGCCGTTCTGGTAGCGCGAGGCGCGCACCGCGAGCGCGGTCATGTTGAAGTCGCGCGTGGAGGGCGAATGCCCGAGCGCGGCCGCCGCGTCGAGACGGCTGTTCAGCTCGGGACAGGCGGTCTCGAGGTACTTGCGCACCAGGGCTTCGGAAAAATGGTCGTGCCCGGCGGCCACCGGCGTGTGGGTGGTGAAGACCGTGTTGGCGGCGACCGCTTCGAGCGCGGAATCGAAGTCGAGGCCGCCGATCATCAGCCTGCGGATGCGCTCGTAGGCGACGAACGCCGGATGCCCTTCGTTCACGTGCCAGCAGTCGGGCTCGACGCCCAGCGCGGCCAGGGCGCGCGCGCCGCCGACGCCGAGCATCAGCTCCTGCTCGAGCCGGGTCTCGAGGTTGCCGACGTAGAGCTGGTGCGCGATGCCGCGATCGTTGGCGGCGTTCTCGGGCAGGTCCGTGTCGAGCAGGCAGAGCGTGACGTGGCCGAGGCGCGCGCGCCAGACCTTGAGCTGCACCTGGCGGCCCGGGAAATCGATCGCGACGCGCAGCTCGCCGCCGTCGTCGCGCAGCGCCGGCTCGACCGGCAGCAGCTCGAAATCGGTGTCGGCGTAGAGCGCGCGCTGGCGGCCTTCGGCGTCGATCGTCTGCTGGAAATAGCCCTGGCGGTAGAGCAGGCCGACGCCGATGAAAGGCAGCCTGAGGTCGCTCGCGGTCTTGGCATGGTCGCCGGCCAGGATGCCGAGTCCGCCTGAGTAGATCGGCAGGCTCTCGTGCAAGCCGAACTCGGCGCAGAAGTAGGCCACTACGTCTTCGCGCTGCGATTGCGCGCCGGCGTTGCCCGGCGCGTCATGGTAACTGTCGTAGGCGGCAAGGACCCTATGAAAGCCGTCCAGGAACGCCGGGTCCTCGGCGGCCTCGTTCAGCAGCTGCTGGTCGACGTTGCGCAGAAAGGCCTTCGGGCTGTGGCCCATGATCTGCCACAGCGAGCGGTCGAGGCGTGCGAACAGGGTGCGCGTGGGCCGGTCCCAGCTGTACCAGAGATTGTTCGCGAGCTCTTCCAGCCGCAGCAGGCGCTGCGGCAGTTGGGGCCGGACGTCTAGCCGATACGGGGTGCCGCGCAAGGTGGCCGCGATTTTACCACCGCGCGCGCGCGGCGCTCAGCGCACGTGGTTCACTTTCTGGCCGAGCATGTCCGGCGTGACGACGGTGATCCCGTGCTCGGTCACGCCGAAGCGCTTGCGGTCCTCCTCGGGGTCGAGTCCGATCACCACGCCCTGCGCGATGCGGCAGCCGCGGTCGAGGATCGCGCGCTTGACCACCGCGTTGGGCGCGATCTCGACGTCCGGCAGCACCACGGAATCCTCGACCCGGGCGTGGTTCTCGACCCGCACGTTGGAGAACAGCAGCGAACGGCGCACCGTGGCGCCGCTGATGATGCAGCCGCCGGAGACCATCGAGTCGACCGCGATCCCGCGCCGCGCATCCTGGTCGAAGACGAACTTGGCGGGCGGAAGCTGCTCCTGGTAGGTCCAGATCGGCCACTCGGTGTCGTACATGTTGAGCTCCGGGGTGACCTTGAGCAGCTCTATGTTGGCTTCGTAGTAGGCGTCTAGCGTGCCGACATCGCGCCAGTACGGGGTGCCGCCGCTCATCCCGACGCAGCTGTCGGCGAAGCGGTGCGCGTGAACGCGATAGCGCGGCAGCACGTAGGGGATCACGTCCTTGCCGAAGTCGTGGCTCGACTTCTTGTCGTCGGCGTCGCGCGCGACCTGCTCGAACAGGAACGCGGCGTTGAACACGTACACGCCCATGTTGGCGAGGAAGCGGTCGCTCGCGCCGGGCATCGGATCGGCCCGTTCGGGCTTCTCGACGAAGCTCACCACGCGTCCGTCCGCGTCGACGCTCATCACGCCGAAGCTCTTCGAGTCGCGCAGCGGCACCTCGACGCAGGCCGCGGTCATGTCGGCGCCGCTCGAGGCGTGCTGCGCGAGCAGCTTGCCGTAGTCCATCTTGTAGACGTGGTCGCCCGAGAGCACCAGCACGTAGGCGCAGCCGTCCGAGCGCAGGATGTCGAGGTTCTGGTAGACGGCGTCCGCCGTGCCGCTGTACCAGCGCTCCGCGATCTGCTGCTGCGCGGGGAGGATGTCGATCGATTCGCGGATGCGGCCGTCGAGGAAGCTCCAGCCGCGCTGCAGGTGGCGGATCAGGCTCTGCGCCTTGTACTGCGTGGCCACGCCGATGCGGCGCACGCCCGAGTTGACGCAGTTGGAGAGCGTGAAGTCGATGATGCGGAACTTGCCGCCGAACGGCACCGCCGGTTTGGCGCGCCAGTCGGTCAGCGCCTGCAGCCGCGTGCCGCGCCCGCCGGCGAGTATGAGCGCGTAGGTTTCCTTGGTGAGATGGCTGACGTAGCGCGAGCCCGCCTGCTGCTTCGATTCCACGCGATCCCTCCGGTTCCGTGCCGATGGAAATGCAGCCAACCGTGCTCTTGTATTGTTGCACCAACGTATTGTTGCACCAACCTTGCCGCCGCCATTGACGTGCGTCAAGGGTGCGAGGCGCTCAGCTTCAACAGTTTTCGCTGGGACCTCAGAATAGCCTGCCCGGCAGCCAGATCGAGAGCTGGGGGACGTAGGTCACGATCACCAGGAACACCAGCAGCACCGACAGCCAGGGCAGGGCCGCGCGCACCACCTGCACGATCGACATGCCGGTGATGCCGGAGGTGACGAACAGGTTGAGCCCGACCGGCGGCGTGACCATGCCGATCTCGAGGTTGACCACCATGATGATGCCCAGGTGCACCGGGTCGATGCCCAGGCGCATCGCGATCGGGAACAGGATCGGCGCCAGGATCAGGATGATCCCGGTCGGCTCCATGAAGTTGCCGGCGAGCAGCAGCAGCACGTTGACCACGATCAGGAACTGCCAGGGCGCCATCCCCATCGAGACGATCTGCTCGGCGATCACCTGCGGGATGCGCTCGGTGGTGAGCACGTGGGCGAACAGCAGCGCATTGGCGATGATGAACATCAGCATCACGGTCACCCGCGCCGCGTCGACCAGCACCTTCGGCACGTCCTTCAGTCCCATGTCGCGGTAGACGAACACCGCGACGAAGAAGGCATACACGGCGGACACCGCCGCGGCTTCGGTCGGGGTGAAGATGCCGCCGTAGATCCCGCCCAGGATGATCACGATCAGCAGCAGCCCCCAGAGCGAATTGCGCCCGGCCACCAGCACTTCGCGCAGCGAGGCGCGCGGCTGGCGCGGCAGGTCGATCATGCGCGCACGGACGTAGATCGCCAGCATCAGCATCAGGCCGAGCGCGATGCCCGGGATGATGCCGGCCATGAACAGCTTGCCGACCGAGGTCTCGGTGGCCGCGGCGTAGACCACCATCACGATCGACGGCGGAATGAGGATGCCGAGCGTTCCGGCGTTGCAGATCACGCCCGCGGCGAAGGCCTGGGTGTAGCCGGCGCGGGTCATGCCGGCGATCACGATCGAGCCGACCGCGACCACCGTGGCGGGCGAGGAGCCCGAGACCGCGGCGAACAGCATGCAGGCGAGCACCGAGGCCATCGCCAGACCACCGCGCAGATGGCCGATCGCGGCGTTGGCGAAACGGATCATGCGCCGCGCCACGCCGCCGGTGGTCATGAACGCCCCGGCGAGAATGAAGAACGGGATCGCGAGCAGGGTGAACTGCTCGGAGGTCTCGAACAGCTTGAGCGATAGCGAAGCGAGCGAGTCGTGGCCGAAGAACAGGATCGTGAGCACCGACGACAGGCCGAGCGCGACCGCGATCGGCATGCCGAGCAGCATGAACGCGAACAGCATCACGAACAGCGCGCCGGTGGTCACGTCCTGAAGTCTTCCTTGTGCTTCAGCGCGTCGACCGCCTCGTCCGCGACCTGCAGGCGCGTCTCGCGCCCGGTGGCGATGCGAAAGAATGCCTCGCCGAAGCGCACCACCAGCAGCCCGAAGCCGAGCAGCAGCGACAACCGAGGCACCCACTGCGGGATCGGCAGGTCCTCGGCCATGATGCCGATCTCGTACATCTTGGCGACGTATTGCCAGCTGCCGTAGAGCATGATCAGGGCGTAGACCAGGCACAGCAGGGCCGCCGCAGCGCCCGCGACGCGCGCGGCCCTGGGCTTGAGCGCCTTGACCAGCGCGTCGACCCCGATGTGCGAGCCGACCCGCACGCCATACGACATGCCGATGAAGATCAGCAATCCGAACAGGTAGGTGACCAGCTCGAGCGCCCAGACGAAGCTGTAGTTGAAGACGTAGCGCGCGATCACCTGAGTGAAGGTGACCAGCGTCATGACGGCGAGGAGGAAGGCGATCAGGCCTTCCTCCAGCCGGTGGAACCAGGCGAAGCGCACGGGCGCCAGCTCAGCGCGCAGGACCGCGCTACATGTTCGCCTTCTGCGCCGCGTCGATCAGGTCCTTGCCGATCTGGCCCTCGAACTTCTTCCACACCGGCTCCATCGCCTTGCGCCAGGCGGCCAGGTGGTCCTTGGACAGCGCCTGGATCCTCGCCTTGCCCGCGGCGGCAATGCGTTGCTTGTCCTGCTCGTTCAGGTCACTGGCGACCTTGTTGCCGTAGGCGGTGGCCTCGTCCATCGCCTGCTGCAGGCCGCTGCGCACGTCGGCAGGCAGCCCGTCCCACCACTTGGCGTTGGTGATCACCATGTAGTCGATCACGCCGTGGTTGGTCTCGGCGACGGTTTTCTGCACCTCGAAGAACTTCTGCGACCAGATGTTGGACCAGGTGTTCTCCTGGCCGTCGACCACGCCGGTCTGCAGCGCCTGGTAGACCTCGCTGAAGGCCATCTTCTGCGGGTTGGCGCCGAGCGCGCGGAACTGCGCTTCGAGCACGTCGGACTGCTGGATGCGGAACTTCAGGCCCTTGACGTCCTCCGGCCGCTTGAGCTGGTCGCGGTCGGTCGAGAGCTGTTTCATGCCGTTATGCCAGTAGGCCAGCCCCTTGATGCCCTTCGAGCGCATCGAGTCGAGCAGCGCCTTGCCCTCGGCGCTGTGCTGGAATCGATCGACCGCGGCGATGTCGTTGAACAGAAACGGCAGATCGAACACCTGCAGCTTCTTGGTGTAGCGGTCGAACTTCGACAGCGAGGGCGCAATGATCTGCACGTCGCCCAGCAGCAGCGCTTCCATTTCCTTGCCGTCGCCGAACAGCTGCGAGCTGGGGAACACCTGCACCTGCACTTTGCCCGGGAGCATCTTCTCGGCCAGCTCCTTGAACTTGAGCGCCGCCTGTCCCTTGGGCGTCTTTTCGGCCACCACGTGGCTGACCTTGACGATGATAGGTTCCGCCTGCGCCGCGAGCGAAAGCGAAAGGGCGAGCGCGCCGGCAAGCACTACGGGGGTGAATCGCATGGTTTTGCTCCGTCTGAATATAACGATCGATTGATTGCTGGTTTGGTCTATGCCCGGGCTTCTTAGGAGTTCGGTGCTGCATTGCGAGCCGGTCTGCGGCAAGTATCTTACGCCATGCAAGCCGCGCGCAAGCTTGACCTAGGCCAATATCCCCATGATCCTTCGCCTTTTTTTTCCCTGGGCCAGCCTTCGAAGCTCCGCACCCGGACCCTGTCGGGATTGCGCCGAACGCTGATTTTGTGGGCAGCGCAGAGCAAGCCGGGGCTCGTCCGGGCCGCGTGCGAGACCTGCGCCACCTACGCCGCGATGGGCCACGCGCTCGCGTCCTGGCCGCTGCTTGCGCCGACGCCGCAGGTCGGCCGGCTGATCGCGTGCTTCGCACCGCATGCCCGCCCGGCCTCGCGCCGGGCCCGTACGACTTGACCAGGAGAATGCAATGCAACGACCGGCCATCGGGCTGGTCGCGGCGGCGCTGGCGTGCATCATGCCGGCTCCCGCGCGCGCGAGCGGCTCGGGGCGACCGGCTTCTATCTCGCCTTCGCCGTAAGCGTGACCGCGTCGGTGCAGCTGGTCGGCGTTTACCTCGTGTTCGCAAGCCTGATCGTCCCGGCGCTAGCGGTTCGCAGCGGCTGGCGCCGGCCGCGCTCGCGCTGCTGGTATTCGGCGCGCGCGTTCGCTGCATTGCAGCACGAAACCGTAAGCTCTCCGATAGGGAAAGCGGCTAGACTCTGTCGCGCCGGGCGAGGTGGATCACCCATCGCTGCACTGCGACGCACGAGCGTGGCAAGCCCGTTCCATCAACTGCAGGAGGAGATTGCAATGACGAAGAAGTTCGATCGGCGTCGGTTTATCCAGACGACCGCAGCGGCGTCCGCCGCAGCGATGTTCCCGTACATCCGCACCTCGCGCGCCGCCGGCAGCCTGAAGGTGGCGTTCTGGGACCATTGGGTCCCGGGCGCGAATAAGACCATGGAGTCGATCTGCCACGAGTGGGCGGCGAAGCACAAAGTCGACATCAGCATCGACTTCATCACCTCGCAGGGCAACAAGCTCGAGCTGACGATCGCGGCGGAGAAGCTGGCGCAGTCTGGTCACGACCTGGTGCAGCCGAATGCGTGGTCGCCCGCTGCCTACGCGGGCGACTTCGAGCCGGTCGATGACGTCATGCAAGCGGCGATGAAGGAGCATGGCGGGGTGTATCCGATCGTCGAGTACCTGGCGCACCAGAAGGGCCACTGGGTCGCGGCGCCGGCGGTGACGGGCAGCCAGGTGAAGCCGCCCTGCGCGCGCATCAGCATGTTCAAGGAATACGCCGGGCTCGACGTCACCAAGATGTATGCCGGCCCCGGCGGGCACTCGGACAAGAAACTTCAGAACGAGTGGACCTGGGACACGTTCGTCCAGATCGCCGAGAAGTGCGCCGCGCACGGGCACCCGTTCGGCCTCGGTCTGAGCCAGACGACCGACTGCGTGGACTTTGCGGGCGCGCTGTTCCACGCCTTCGGCGCGGAGCTGGTGAACGCCAAGGGCGACGTGACGGTCAATTCCGACGATACCCGGCACGTGCTCGAATATTCGCAGCGGCTGTGCAAGGTCCTGCCGAAGGACGTGATCGCGTGGGACGACGCCTCGAACAACAAGTTCCTGATCTCCGGGCAGGGCTCGCTGATCATGAACCCGCCGAGCGCATGGGCGGTGGCCAAGCGCGACGCCCCGACGGTCGCCGCGGACTGCTGGACTTTCCAGTCGCCAAAGGGGCCCAAGGGCCGCTACGCGCCGGCCTTGCCGTTCTTCTGGGCGATCTGGAAGTTCTCGCCCAACAAGTCGGCCGCGAAGAGCCTGCTCGCGCACCTCATCTCGCGTCAGTCGTCTGAGCGCTTCGTCGCTGCGAGCTACGGCTATGACATCCCCGGCTTCAGGTCCATGCGCAACTTCAAGACCTGGGCCGAGGTGGAACCG
The DNA here is from genome assembly GCA_035517095.1 of Burkholderiales bacterium. Lineage (GTDB taxonomy): Bacteria > Pseudomonadota > Gammaproteobacteria > Burkholderiales > SG8-39 > DAHVFK01. The sequence goes on along the minus strand of DATIZK010000070.1, from coordinate 10,318 downwards.
CCGAAGGGCACGGTGTACAACTACCCGCCGGAGGCGGAGACGATCGTGATGGTCGCCGGGGCGCCGGCGCCGATACACGTCGCCAACCAGATCTACGTCCAGGGCCTCATGACGCAGATGATGGCCAAGGTCGGCATCCAGGGTCAGTCGGTGGCCGATACCATCGGCTGGGCCGAGAAGCAGCTTCAGGCCTATACGATGATGTAAGCTTGACACCGGGTTCGGGAAGCGCCGGCGCCCGCCGGCGCTTCCCGGCGCGGTCCGGAGGGGCCGACGCCGGCTGGTGTCGAGTCGCTGCAGTAGGTAGGAGGAGGAATCCGATGGCTAACGGCATTGCCGCCAGGGCGCCCGCGTCCAGTCCCGCTCGTCGCATGACGATGCAGAAGCTCATGCGGCGCCGCTCGACGACCGCGCTTGCGCTCGCGCTGCCGCTGATCCTGTTGGTGCTGGGGCTGGTGATCTATCCGGCCATCTATGCCGTCTATCTGTCGATGCTGGACCGGACGATGTCGCAGTTCACCGGCCTGAGGAACATCATCTTCCTGCTGCATTTCGACACCTTCTGGATGGTCGTCAAGCAGTCGTGCCTGTTCGCGATCACGGCCGTCATTTTCAAGGCGCTGATCGGCTTCGTCAGCTCGCATTTCGTGCACAACCTGCCGGCCAAGGGTCAGCGCAAGTGGCGCGGCATGCTGCTCGTACCCTGGGTGATCCCGACGGCGATGAGCACGATCGCGTGGTTCTGGCTGTTCGATCCGTCCTACAGCGCGATCAACTGGATCCTGGCCAAGTTCGGCATCGAGGCGATTCCCTTCCTCGGCGTACCGGGCTGGGCACGCTTCTCGGTGATCCTGGTCAACATCTGGTACGGAGCGCCGTTCTTCCTGATCATGTACCTGGCGGCGCTCAAGTCGGTGCCGGACCAGCTCTACGAGGCGGCGGCGATCGACGGCGCCAACTGGTGGCAGAAGGTGTGGTACGTGACGCTGCCCATGATGCGCAACATCATCGCCATCACGATGCTGTTCTCGCTCATCGTGACCTTCGCGAATTTCGACATCGTTCGGATCCTGACCTACGGTGGTCCGGTGAACAGCACGCACATCTTCGCCACCTGGGCGTTCGCGCTCGGCATCCAGGGCAACAACATTCCCATGGGAGCATCGGTGTCGTTGTTCATGCTGCCGATTCTGGGCGTCGCCGCGTACTTCATCCTGCGCGACATCAACCGGCGCGGCAGCTCGGTCTGATCATGAGTGCATCCGCACAGGCGATCGGTCCCAGGGCGGCGGCAAAGCCCAGCAGCCTGAAGCGCAGCCGACGCTGGGCTCTGTGGTGGTCCTATGTCTTTCTGGTCCTGTTCGCGATCTTCTTCCTCATGCCACCGGTCTACATGCTGATCATGGGCCTGAAGACCAGCAGCGAGATCGCGGCGATGACCAACCCGTGGTGGGTTTTCCACCCGACGCTGGAGAATTTCAAGGCGCTGCTTTCCTCGACGCAGTACCTGACCTTCTTCCGCAATTCGGCGGTGATCGCGGTTGCGGTGGTCGCGATCACCATGCTGATCGCGGTGCCCGCCGCCTTCTCGCTCGGGCGCATGAAGTTCTGGGGCTCGACCACGCTCGCGACCGGGGTGTTCCTGACCTACCTGATCCCGGATTCGCTGCTGTTCATTCCGCTGTTCAAGATCATGGCCTGGGTGCACGAGACCACCGGCATCGCGCTGCTCAATCACTGGTGGGCGCTGATCATCATCTACCCGACGCTCACGGTGCCGTTCTGCACCTGGATCATGATCGGCTACTTCCAGTCGATCCCCAGGGAGCTCGACGAGGCGGCGTTGATCGACGGCGCCGGCTACATCCAGATGCTGACCAAGATCTTCCTGCCGGTCGCGCTGCCCGGCATCATCGCCGCCACCATCTTCGCCTTCACCGTGTCGTGGTCCGAGTTCCTTTATCCGATGGCGTTCACGGTCTCTACCGACCAGCTCGTGCTGCCGGTTGGCATCGTCACCACGCTCATCAAGGGCGATGTCTACAACTGGGGCCAGATCATGGGCGCGTGCCTGCTGGGTGCCGCCCCGCCGCTCATCATCTATGCGTTCCTCATGGACTATTACATCGCCGGCCTGACCGCCGGCGCGACGAAAGGATAGCCGTATGGCGGAGGTAACGCTGCGCAAGCTGGTCAAGCACTACGACGCGACGCCGGCGGTCCGCGGCATTGATTTGAACATCTCGGACAAGGAATTCGTCGTCCTGGTGGGCCCCTCGGGCTGCGGCAAGAGCACGACGCTGCGCATGATCGCCGGGCTGGAGGACATTACCGGCGGCGACGTGCTGATCGGCGGCGAAGTGGTGAACGACGTGCCGCCCAAGGACCGCGACATCGCGATGGTGTTCCAGAACTATGCCCTGTATCCGCACATGTCGGTGTACGAGAACATGTCCTTCGGCCTGCGGCTGAAGAAGACGCCGAAGGACGAGATCGCGCGCCGGGTGTCGAACGCGGCCCAGATCCTCGACATCAGCGAGCTGCTCGACCGCAAGCCCAAGCAGCTCTCCGGCGGCCAGCGCCAGCGCGTCGCCATGGGGCGCGCGATCGTGCGCGACCCGAAGGTGTTCCTGTTCGACGAGCCGCTGTCAAACCTGGACGCCAAGCTGCGCGTGCAAATGCGCACCGAGATCAAGAAGGTGCACCAGAAGGTGCGCACCACTACCGTCTACGTCACCCACGACCAGGTCGAGGCCATGACGCTGGCCGACCGCGTGGTGGTGATGAACGGCGGCAACATCGAGCAGGTGGGGACGCCGAACGACCTTTACCACAGCCCGAAGACCAAGTTCGTGGCGGGATTTATCGGCTCGCCGGCGATGAATTTCGTGCCTTGCGCGCTGGAGGAGGCCGCCGGCGCCCTGCGCGTGCGACTTAGCGACGAGCTCGCGTTTCCGGTGCCGCAGAACCGCACCAGCCGCTACCGGCCCTACGTCGGGCGCGGCAAGCTGGTGTTCGGGCTGCGGCCCGAGCACATCATGGAGCAGCGCCCGCACCTGGAGGCCAACCAGACCCCGTTCGAGGTCGAGCTAGACGTTACCGAGCCGATGGGAATGGAGACGCTGGTCTATTTCCTGGTGCGCGGGACCGAGATCTGCGGGCGCGTCAATCCCAATGCCGGCGCGCGCGACGGTTCGCGCATGAAGCTGGTCGCCGATCTGAACAACATTCACCTGATAGACGACGAGAGCGGCAAGGTGCTCTGAGGTTGCTGCGGGCGATCTTCATCGCCCTGACTTGCGGCCTGGTCGCCGCCGCAAGCGCCCGCGCCGCCGAAATATCGATCTCCAGCAGCGCGGTCGGAGTAGAGCGCGAGCTCTGCCGCGACGGCGCCCGGCGCTGGGCGCGCGAGAGCGGCAATTCGGTGCGGCTGATTTCGACCCCGAACTCCGCCGGCGAGCGGCTGGCGCTGTATCAGCAGCTGCTCGCGCTCGGCCTCGTCGCACGGCCGCTGGCCTGGACCGCCGAGCCGGGGCTGGCGATGGCGTCGGTGATCATGGTCGACGTCTGGAAGACGACCGCTTTCGTCGCCTTGCTCGCGCTCGCCGGGCTGCAGCTGGTGCCGCGCGAATGCCGCGAAGCCGCGCGCATCGACGGCGCCGGGCCGGTGCGCGAATTCTTAAGCGTCACGCTGACGATCATCCGGCCGGCGCTGATGGTCGCGGTCGTGTTCCGCGCGCTCGATGCGCTGCGGGTATTCGATATCGTGTACGTGCTGACTTCGAACAGCATCGACACCAGACAGACCGACCACCGAGCCCTCTGGATTCTCACCACCTTCATGCGCGAGCTGCCGCGTGAGCTGGAGGAGGCGGCGCTGATCGACGGCGCCGGCGCGTGGCAGACGCTGGCGCTGGTGCTCGCGCCGCTGGTTGCGCCCGCGATGGCGAGCGCCGGCCTGCTCGCGTTCATCGCGGCCTGGAACGAGTTCCTGTTCGCGCTTACCTTCACCCTGACCGACGCCGAGCGCACGGTTCCGGTCGCGATCGCGCTCATGAGCGGCGCGAGCCAGTACGAGCTTCCCTGGGGCAATCTGATGGCGGCCTCTGTTATCGTTACGCTGCCGCTGGTGGCGCTGATGCTCGCGTTCCAGCGCCGCATCGTGGCCGGCCTCACCGCCGGCGCAGTCAAGGGATAGCGCGTGATCAAATACTACTGGGAGGACTTCGCGCCGGGCTGGACTTACGAGAGCCCCGCGCGCCCGCTTTCGGCCGAGGACATCGTGCGCTTCGCACGCGAGTACGATCCCCAGATCTACCACACCGACGAGCAGGCGGCCCAAGCAACACCGTTCGGTGGCCTGATCGCGAGCGGCTGGCAGACCTGCGGCGTGATGATGCGCCTGATGTGCGACGGCTACCTGCTCGAGTCGGCCTGCATCGGCTCGCCCGGGCTGGACGAGGTGCGCTGGCTCAAGCCGGTGCGCCCGGGCGAGGCCCTGCGCCTGCGCTCGACAGTGCTGGAGCAGACGCCGTCGCAGAAGGATCCCGGCCGCGGGTCGGTGAAATTCAGCTGGGAAGGCCTGAACCGGTCCGGCGAGGTGGTGTGCCTGGTCGTGGGGCGGCAGTACTTCAGGCGACGCTAGCTCTCGAGCAGCCGCCTCAGACTTTGCCGCAGGACGCTCCCGGCGCCGGGCCCGAAGCGCGTGCGCCCGGGTTCGAACACGTCCGTGAAAGCGTACTCGAAACGCTGGTCTCGCAGCGCAAGCGCGCCGATCAGCCGGTTCTCGGCCGAATAGTCGTCGTCGTGCGGCACAAGCTCGGGCCAGCCGCCGGCGCCGGGCTCCAGGATCGGGCCGAAGAAGATCACCCCGCCGTCGTTCTTGATGCGCAGCGCGCAGCTGCCTTCGGTCACTCCCGACATCGGCAGAAAATCGATCGTGCGGCTGAGCTTGCGGCCGCGCCCGACGGCGAGGTCGACCGTACCCTCGACGTGCGGTGCCTCGGCCGCGAAGGCGATGGACTCCATGCCCGCCGATGCACGCCAGCGCTCGAGGTCGCGCACGCCGCGGCGGCTCGGGAAGAAGAGGTAGGCGGGCAAAGCGGCCGCGCGAAGCGCCGCCAGCAGCGCCTCGTCGTACGTCGGCGCGTTGACGAGCACTCCGCCCGCCTCGCGGTCGGCGATGTAGTAGGCCGCGGGGCGGGTTCCGGCTACATGGTAGACGGTGCGCTCGCGCAGGACGACCAGCTTATCGAGCATCGGCCGCCTGCGTGCGCAGCCAGTCGAGGAACGCGCGCACCGGCGCGCGCGCCAGGGCGGCGCGCGCGGCCTTGGTCAGCTCGATCGCGCGCGGCTTGCGCACCAGCAGCGGGCGGCCGGCATGGTCCTCCAACAGCTCGATCTGGTGGCTGATTGCAGCCGGGGTGACGTTCAGGTCGGCCGCGGCCTTCTTAAGGCTCAACAGCCGCGCGGCCGTCTCGAAGGCGCGCAGGGCGTTCAGCGGAGGAAGACGGGCGGGCACAGCACCAGCGCTCGAGTGGTTTGGCTATAGGTTATCCAATTCATAACTCAATTAAGTATCATTTGTTGGGTCGCAATATAGAGGCGAAAATGTCGTCAGCCGAATAAGCTCATAGATTTGCACTTAGCTACACTAGACTCAATTCAAGATGCCCACCACGTCAGATTCGAACAAACTGCTGCGCAGGAGACCGGCCTCTCTGCCCATCGTCGAGGCCGATCGCGTAAATGCGCTGGAACTCGTCGCGCGGGGCGAGGCAATCGCCGACGCGCTGCTCACGCTGGCGCGGCTGTTTCACCGCGCGCCGATGCTTCGCCACGCGACGCACTGAGCCGATAGTGCCGCCTCAGGCCGGCGCCACGCGCCGTCGGGCGCGGCGCAGCAGCTCGAAGACGATGGCGAGGTTGAGCAGGTTCCAGCCGATGCCGTTCAGGAACGCGGCGCGGTAGGAGCCGGTAAGATCGAAGATCTCGCCCGACAACCAGCCGCCCAGAGCCATGCCGAACAGCGTGGCCATGAGCACGGTGCCAACGCGCTGGCCCGCCTCGAGCGGGGAGAAATGCTCGCGCACGATGATCGCGTAGGACGGCACGATTCCGCCCTGGAACAGGCCGAACAGCGCCGAATTGACGTAGAGCGAGACCAGCCCGTCGAACGGCAGGAACAACGCCAGCGCGATCGCCTGCAACCCCGATCCAACCAAAAGGGTGCGAAGGCCGCCGATGCGGTCCGAGATCCAGCCCGAGGCGAGCCGGCTGACGATGCCGAAGCCGAGCATCATCGACAGCATCTCGGCCCCGCGCGCCGGGCCGAAGCCCAAGTCGCCGCAGTAGGCCACGATGTGGACCTGCGGCATCGACATCGCGACGCAGCAGGCAACGCCCGCCAGGCACAGCAACCCCTGCAGCTGCCCGGGGCTGAAGCCGAGCGGGCGCTCGGGCCGCGAAGCTGCGCCTCCGCCTAGCGGCACGGCGACGGCCTGCGGCGCGCGCCGCCGCAGCAGCAGCGCGAGCGGCAGCATCGCCGCGACGCAGAACAACCCCACCCCGATGTAGGTCTGGCGCCAGCCGACGCTGGCGAAGTAGTGCTGCAGCACCGGCGGCCACAGCGCGCCGGCGACATAGTTGCCGCTGATGCAGATGGCGACCGCGATGCCGCGCCGGCGCGTGAACCAGTGCGAGATGTCGGCCACCAGCGGCGCGAAGGTCGCCGCGCTGCCAAGCGCGCCGATCAGCAGGCCCTGCGCAAGGCTGAACTGCCACAGGCTGCCGGCCGAGCCGGCGGCGACGAAGCCGACGCCCAGCGCCACGCTGCCGAGCAGCGCCGGCACCATCACGCCGAACCGGTCCGCCAGCCGTCCCATCAGGACCCCGCCCAGGCCGAAACCGACCATGGTCAGGGTGTAGGGCAGCGAAGCTTCGCCGCGCGCGACGCCGAACTCGGCCTGCAGCTGAGGCAGCGCCACCACCACCGCGTACATGCCCGAGCCGCCAAGCGTCATCAGGAGCAACGCGATGCCCAAGCGTACGCAGGCGTACATCTTCGGTCCGACACAAAAGGGAGCGAGTATCCCAGATTAGAATCGGGGCTCCAACGGGAGGAAGCCCTATGCTGATCGAGCGGCTGCTGCACGTGTTGTCGGACGTGGTATGGGTCGGCGGAATGTTCGTCGCCTACCTGGCGGTGCGGCCCGCCGCGGTCGAGGCGCTCGAGCCGCCGCAGCGGCTGCGGCTTTGGACCGGGATCTTCGCGCGGTTCTTTCGCTGGGTGTGGCTGGCGGTGATCCTGATCCTCGGCACGGGCTTCTCGATGATGGGGCGCATGTCGCCGGTGCCCGGCTACGTGCTCGCGATGGCCGGCATCGGGGTGCTGATGAGCGCGATCTTCATGCACGTCTACTTCGCGCCCTTCGGGCGACTGAAGCGCGCGGTGCAGCACGAGGACTGGAAGGCGGGCGGCGCGGCGCTAGGCCAGATCCGCGTCCTGGTAGGCATCAACCTGGCGTTCGGGCTGCTGAACATCGCCGTCGCAATGCTCGGGCCCCTGCTCTAGGGGCTGCGATGCGACTGACCGCGGAAGAGCAGGCGATGCTGCGCGGCGCGCACGGCCCCGCGGTCAAGCAGGGGATCGAGTACCTGATCAAGGTGGGCGAGTTCTGGGGCGCCGAGCGGCTGGTGCCGGTCACGAACGTGCACATGATGGGTGACATCGAAGTCATGGGCGACGGCGGGCTGAAGTGGCTCGAGTGCGCCGCCGGGCAGAACGCGCGCTGCGCGCTCAACGTCACCACCAACGCGCGCTCGTTCGACTTTTCGCTGGTGGAGAAGTTGCAGCAGGACGCCGGCGAGGCGGCCAAGGAGAAGAAGCTCATCGGGCTGCTGCAGCGGATGAACGTCGCCACCACCGATACCTGCATCAACTACCAGACGCTGTATCAGCCGCACCTGGGCGAGCGCGTGGCCTGGGGCGACACCGGCACGGTGATCTACGCCAACTCGGTGTTCGGCGCGCGCTCCAATTTCGAGAGCGGCCCGGCCGCATTCGCGGCGGCGCTCACCGGGCGGGTGCCCGAATACGGCTTTCAGCTCGATCGGCACCGCAAGGGGACCTTCGTGGTGAAGCTGCAAGCGGATCTCGCCGACCTCGCCGACTGGGGCGCGGTCGGCAGGCTGGTCGGCGAGCCGAACCAGAATTACTTCCAGGTCCCGGTCTTCACCGACGTGCGGCGTGCGCCCAGCTCCGACGAGCTCAAGCACCTCGGCGCTTCGCTCGCAAGTTACGGCTCGATGGGCATGTTTCACATGGTGGGCGTCACGCCCGAGGCGCCGAGCGTCGAAGCCGCGCTGGGCGGCAACCGGCCGCACCGCGAAATCACGATCACCAACGCTGACCTGGAGCGGCTCTATCGCAGCTACGACCTGGGCGACGGCAGGTGTGACTTGATCGTATTTTCCGGTCCGCAGCTCTCCCTCTGGGAGCTGAAAAACCTGGCCGAGCGCTTCGACGGCCGCAAGATCAAGCACGGCACGCAGGTCTTCGTCACCTCGTCCAACGGCGTGCTGTCGGCCGCGCGCAAGCTCGGCTACGTGCAAATGCTCGAAGCGGCCGGTGCGACGCTGATGGAAGGCGTGTGCTTCTATATCCTGCAGAACCTGTCGCAGATGCGCCAGCGCAACGGCTGGAGCAACATGATCTCGAACTCGGCCAAGATCGTGAACATCATCGGCGCGCACCGCTTCAACACGATCCTGCGCCGCACCCAGGACTGCGTCGACATCGCGCTCGAGGGCAGGCTGCGGTGAGCGGAGTCCTCGACACGATCCGGGTTGAGCGCGCCTTCGGCGCCACGGTCGAGGGCGAGGCCGTGGTGTCTGATGAGGGCTTCAGCCCGCGCTACGACCTGGACCGCTGGAGCGGCGTGATCACCAAGCCGGGCCACAAGCTCGAGGGCACGCAGATCAAGGATAAGATTGTCTTCTTCCCCACCGCCAAGGGCGGCATCGCCGCCGGCTGGGCCTTCTACGACATCAAGTGCAAGGGCATCGCGCCCAGGGCGCTGGTGTTCGGCGTCACCAACCCGGTGATGGTGCAGGGCGCGGTGTTCGCCGACATGACGATCACCGAAGGCTGGTCCCGACCCGCGCGCGAAGTGATCAGGACCGGAGACTGGGTGCGGGTCGACCCCGCGCGCCGGGTGATCGAGCTGCTGCGGCGCGCGCTGCCGCAACCGCAACGCTAGCGTATTGAAACGCCTGCGCGCATCGGCCCGGAGGCAACGGGTGCTTGGGCTCGGGAACCGTAGCTGGCTGCGCCGCGGCGGCCAACGCCGGCAAACCCCCGCGAGTCGAATCCCATGGGACTGCCGTAGGCGGCGGGCAAGAAGCGCATAAGCGAGATGCCGATCGGACCGTCGAAGTCGCTTTCGGTCTGATCGCAGTCGACGCGACGGCTATCGATGCAAGTAGCGTACTGGGCGCGGGCTGCGCTCGCGGTTTGGGCTGCAGCGAGACGCGCTGCCTGGAGTTTGTCTGCGGCTGTTTCGATTTCCGCTGCGACCTTGTCGCTGCTTGCGCGGAACCGCCCCACGGCTTGGATGAGCGATGGATCGGGCGCGTAACTCGAGAGCGTCGGCGCGGCGGAGCCAACGATTGCAACGCCGGCCGTTGCGATCGGGGGCGAATTCGAATAGTTCGTAATGCCGCGTGCGTCCACCCACTTGTAGACCTGCGCGGATGCCGATCCGGCCAGCGCGAAGGTGAGGACAGCCGAAAAGACGCAGAGCGAACGAGTCATAACACCCCGGCGGATATTCTGACATTGGACAGCCCCCGGCGGTATCCGGTTCTCGCTGCGGATGTGACGAAGGCCCAAGCCTAGAGCTAAGGCCTTGAGATACGGTGGCTCCCCGAGTAGGGCTCGAACCTACGACCTGCGGATTAACAGTCGAACTACTACCGCGCAGATTCAATCCGACTCAGCGGGCCTCAGTATGCGCGTGTGGCGGCGGACTTGTCCAGTAGGCGGGACGTTCCCAAAACGCGCCAGGATCGCGCAGGCGCAACGCGCCCGCGGGTTGATGTCAGGGTATAGGCGCCGCGGTCGGTGCGCGCAGCGTCGGTGCTTGGTGCGAGCCGGCTAAAGCGCCAGCGAGGCCTCTTCCTTTAGAAACCGGATCATCTCAGCGCGCGACGGCTTTACACGCTTGACCGACTTTCGTTCATCTTCAGCATCCAGCTTCAGCATCTTGGCGTTCAGGTCCTCGAAGCCGGCATAGTAGCTGCCGGCATCGTCGTGCTG
>DATIZK010000069.1:0-27535 GCA_035517095.1 Burkholderiales bacterium | reverse complement strand
AACGTCAACTACCCGATCCTGGAGACGACCGAGCGGGTGTTCCGCAAGGTGTGGGAAATGGCCTGCTATGCCGGCTTCATCGCCGGGCGCGAAGCCGCGCGCCTCATGCTGCCGCGCGGCAAGGGCTGCATTTTCTTCACCGGCGCCACCGCCAGCATGCGCGGCGGAATCGGCTTTGCGGCCTTCGCCTCGGCCAAGATGGGGCTGCGGGCGGTCGCTCAGTCGATGGCGCGCGAGCTCGGCCCGCAGAACATCCACGTCGCCCACCTCGTGATCGACGCGGGCGTCGATACCGCCTGGGTGCGCGAGCGGATCAAGCAGCGCGAAGGGGAGGCGGCGCTCGCCAGCCTCGCGCCCGGGCGCCTGATGCGCCCGGAAGCGGTGGCCGAGTCCTATTGGGCGCTCTACAGCCAGCGGCGCGACGCCTGGAGCTCCGAAATGGAAATCCGTCCCTCCGGCGAGAAATGGTGAGCCATGCCCAAGGTCGAGTTCCTGTTCGATTTCGGCAGCCCGAACGCCTATTTGAGCCACCTCGTCATTCCGCAGATCGAGCGGCGCAGCGGCGCGCGCTTCGAGTACGTCCCGGTGCTGCTGGGCGGCATCTTCAAGCTGACCAACAACCGCTCGCCGGCGGAAAGCTTCGCCGGCATCCGCAACAAGCCCGAATACCAGCAGCTCGAGACCGAGCGCTTCATCCGCCGGCACGGGATCACGCAGTACAGGTTCAATCCCTTCTTTCCGGTCAACACTCTGGCGCTCATGCGCGGCGCGCTGGCGGCGCGCGAGCTCGGGGTGTTCGAGCGCTACGTCGATGAGGTCTACCGCCACATGTGGGCCGAGCCGAAGAAGCTGGACGACCCGGAGCTGCTGCGCGCGGCGCTCATCGAGTCCGGCCTGCCCGCGGAGCGCCTGTTCGAGCTCGCGCAGACGCCCGCGCTCAAGCAGGCGCTCATGGCCGAGACCGAGCGCGCGGTCGAGCGCGGCGCGTTCGGCGCGCCGACCTTCTTCGTCGACGGCGAGATCTACTTCGGCAAGGACCGGCTGCGCGACGTGGAAGAGGCGATCGCGGCCGCAGCGAAGGCCTAGCCGTGCGCTGGGACAGGCTCGAGCGGCAGGCGTGCTCGCTGGCGCGCACCGTGTCGGTGATCGGCGACCGCTGGACGCTGCTGATCCTGCGCGACTGCTTCCTGCGCGTGCGGCGCTTCGAGGAATTCCAGGCCCGCCTGGGCGTCACGCGCCCGATCCTGGCCGACCGGCTGCGCAAGCTGGTGCGCAGCGCGGTGCTCACCAAGGTGGCGTACCAGCAGCGCCCGCTGCGCCACGAATACCGCCTGACGCCCAAGGGCCTCGAGCTCTACCCGATCGTCATGTCCATCGTTCACTGGGGCGACGTCCACATGGCGGGCAAGAAGGGCCGGCCGCTACTGCACCGGCACCTCGAGTGCGGCAGGGATTTCGACCCGGTCCTGGTGTGCTCGGCCTGCGGCGAAGCGCTCGATCCGAAGCGGGTCAGTGCGCACCGCGGCCCGGGCGCCAGGAACGCGCGCCATCTGCCGCAGCAGGAGGCCGCGCCGCGCCTCAGGCGTGCTGCTGGCCCCATTCGCGCAGCGCCTTGAGCACCGGCCTGAGGCTCCTGCCTTTGTCGGTCAGGTGGTACTCCAGCCGCGGCGGGTGCTCGCTGTAGAGCTTGCGCTCGATCAGGCCGCGCGCCTCCATCGCCTTGAGGCGCGCCGAGAGCGTGTTGGGCGCGGCGCCGGCGAGCGAGGCCTGCAGGTCCTGGTAGCGGCGCGGGCCGTGCAGGATCAGGTCGCGCAGCACGAGGATCGTCCAGCGCTCGCCGATCAGATCGAGCGTGCGCGCCACCGGGCACTGGTTCTGGCGGTAGGACCTGACCATGCGGCAAAGATAGGGCATTGACAATCGTTTTGCAAGTAACTATGATTTCTGTAGTTACTCGCGGGGAAGCCGTCATGTCCAATGCCTTGCTGCAGGGGCCGATCGCGCCGCAGATGTTCCGCCTGGCGTGGCCGGTGCTGGTGGTGCTCGCGCTGCAGACGCTGGTGGGCGTGGCCGAGACCTATTTCGTCAGCTTCCTCGGCACCGCGGCGCTGGCCGGCGTCGCGCTCGTGTTCCCGGTCTTCATGCTGATGCTGATGATGTCCAACGGCGGCATCGGCGGCGGCGTGGCCTCGGCGGTGGCGCGCGCGATCGGCGCGGGGCGCCGGCGCGACGCCGACGCGCTCGCCACGCATGCGCTGGTGCTCGCGCTCGCGTTCGGCGCGCTGTTCACCGCGGCGGTGTGGCTCGCGGGGCCGGCGCTGTTTCGCCGCATGGGCGGCGCGGGCGCGACGCTCGCCAACGCGGTGCTGTACGCGGACGTCGTCTTCCTCGCCGCGATTCCGGGCTGGATCGCGAGCCTGCTCGCGGCCGCGCTGCGCGGCGCGGGCAACGTGCGCGTGCCAGCGATCGTGACCGCGGTCGGCTCGTTCGTCACGCTCGGGCTCTCGCCGCTGTTCATCTTCGGCTGGGGCTGGGTGCCGCGGCTGGGCGTGGCCGGGGCGGGCACCGCGCTCGCGTGCCTGAACACCGCCTCCGCGCTCGCCCTCGCGCTGTACCTGCGCTCGCCGCGCAGCCCGCTGCGGCTGGGCGCGGCGCGGCTCGAGTGGCGGCTGTTCGCCGACATCCTGCGCGTGGGTTTCCTGTCGGCGGTGGGGACCGTGGTCACCAACCTGACGGTGGTGGCGACCACCGGGCTGGTGGGCGAGTTCGGCCGCGACGCGATTGCCGGCTACGGCCTCGCTTCGCGCCTGGACTACATCCTGGTTCCGCTGCTGTTCGCGCTCGGCACCGCCTCGCTCACGATGGTCGGCACCAACGTCGGCGCGGGCCAGTACGGCCGGGCGCGCGCGGTGGCCTGGACCGGGGCGCTCGCCTCGGCGCTCGCCGCGGGCGGGATCGGCCTCGCCGCGGCGCTGTTCCCCCAGGCCTGGATGCACATCTTCACCCGCGACGCGGCGGTGGTGGCCTACGGCGCGGACTACCTCTCGCGCGTGGGCCTGTTCTACGCCTTCTTCGGCGCGGGCCTGTCGCTGTACTTCGCCAGCCAGGGGGCGGGGCGCATGGCATGGCCGTTCGCCGCCGGCATCGCCCGGCTGCTGCTTATCGCCGCGCTCGGGAGCTGGTGGATCGACGCTCAGCACGGCTCTGCGGGCGGGCTGTACTGGATCGCCGCGGCCGCCTACCTCGCGTTCGGCGCGATCAACCTGTTCGCCATGGCCTCCGGCCTGGGCTGGGGGCGCCGCCTTGCCGCCGCGCCGGCCTTGAAGCCCGCCGTTCGGACCCTCAGCTAAGGCGCCATGGACCTCGACTTCGGGCCGCCGGGGGCGGGCGACGCGGCGCTGCTGGACGCCTACTCGCAGGCGGTGGTGCGCGCGGCCGAGCGGGCCGCCCCCGCGGTGGTGCATCTCGAGGTGCAGCTCGCGCGCGCGGGCGCCAAGGGCAGCGGCTCGGGCTTCGCCTTCACGCCGGACGGGCTGCTGCTGAGCAACAGCCACGTGGTGCACGGCGCGAAGAGCATCCGCGCCACCTTCGCCGACGGGCTGAGCCGCGACGCCGACCTGCTGGGCGAGGATCCCGACACCGACGTCGCGCTGCTGCGCGTCGGCGCCGACGGCCTGCAGCCGGTCGCGCTCGGCACCTCGCGCACGCTGCGCGTGGGCCAGCTCGCGATCGCGCTCGGCAACCCATACGGCTTCCAACACACGGTCACCGCGGGCGTGGTGAGCGCGCTCGGGCGCAGCCTGCGCGCGCAGTCCGGGCGGCTGATCGACGACGTGCTGCAGACCGACGCCGCGCTCAACCCCGGCAACTCCGGCGGCCCGCTGGTCGATTCGCGCGGCGAGGTGATCGGGGTAAACACCGCGATCATCCCGGGCGCGCAGGGACTGTGCTTCGCGACCGCGATCGACAGCGTCAAATGGGTCGTGCTGCAGCTGCTCAAGGACGGGCGCGTGCGGCGCGCCTACCTGGGCTTCGCGGGCGCGAACGTCGCGCTGGCGCGGCGCGTGGCGCACCACCTGGAGCTGGACAACGCGCGCGCGGTGCGGGTCGAGTCGACCGAGAAGGACGGCCCGGCGCGCCGGGCGGACCTGCAGCCGGGCGACCTGATCGTGCGCTTCGAGGGCCAGGCGGTGAGCGGCATCGACGACCTGCACCGCCTGCTGGGCGCCGAGCGCATCGGCCGGCCGAGCCGCCTGACCGTGGTGCGGCGCGCGGCGCGCGTCGAGCTGGAGATCGTCCCGGCGGAGCGCGTCGCGGCCTGACTCAGGGCGCGAGCTTGCCGACGTAGGCGGAAATGCGGTGGTTGGTGAACATGCCCGGGCGCAGCCACGCGAGCCAGGCGTAGGGCGTCACCGCGACCAGCGGCAGCAGCCAGACCTGGAACGAGCCGAGCACGAACCACAGCGCCGCCCTGCGTCCGCGCAGCAGCTTGCCCGAGCCGGTGAGGTACATCAGCTCGCCGACGTGGCGGAACAGCCACGCCGCCGGCGGCACGCGCGGCACTATGTCGCTCGCGTTGACGAAGCGGAACGCCGGCAGCCGGCGGCGCCGCCAGACCGCGGCGAGCGCGCGCGAAGCCACGCGCGGCGAGCCGTAGGTGTACAGCGCGCGCGGCGGCCAGTAGTGCGCGGCGAGGGTGGCGAGTGCGGCGCCCAGGCTGTGCCCGGTGAAGAACACCGGCACCTCGAGCAGCTCGTCGAGCGCGTCGCTCACGCCCTTCATGCCGTACCAGTCGACCTTGATCGCCGCCGACCTGAGCGCGCCCACGCCGGTGCCCCAGACGTCCTTCAGGGCGTAGACGAAGCCCGCGTGCGCGCGCAAGTCCTCGTCCGGAAGCTTGGTCTTGGCGAAGTCGATGTCGGTCAGGATGTCGTTCCAGTCGTTCTCGGTGCCGCGGAAGGCGAGGATCGCGAAGCCCGCGGGCGCCTGCGCGCTCGGAGGGTGGCGCGCGAGAAAGCCCTGCGAGCCCGAGAAGTCGACGAAGGTCACCTCGGCGAAGCCGGCCCCCTCGAGCTCGTAGGCCACGCGCGGCTTGGATTCGTAGGCGAGCTGCGAGCAGCGCGCGAGCCACCAGGCGTTGCCCGGATCGTAGCCTTGCGCCTGGGCGCGGAACTCGGGCACGCTCCCGCCCGGCGCGGCGAAGTAGCTCATGCGAGCAGCTCCAGGATCGCCGCGCCGAAACGGTAGGCGTCGCCCGGCCAGCGCGCGGTGACGAGGCGGCCGTCGGTGACGGCGAAGCCGCGCTCGAGCCGGCCCGGCGCGTCGCGCCGCAACGGCGCCGGGCCGGGCAGGAAATCTTCCGCTGCGCGCAAGTGCGACGTCACCTCGTCCTGGGTGGTGGTGCCGGGATAGGTGCGGTAGTAGTCGCCGAGCCAGGCGCGGGTAAGCGTCCACGCGGTGAGCTCCTGCGAGCGCAGCAGGCAGGTGCAGCGCTTGCCGTGCAGCACCGATCTTCCGTCGGCGCGCGCGCTGCGCGCGGCGAGCAGCACGCCGTGGCAGATGGCCGCGAGCGGCTTGTCCGCCGCGACCACCTGCGCCACCAGGCGCTGCAGCACGGGCGACTCGAGGTAGGGACGCATGCCCGGCGCGTGCCCGCCGGGCAGGATCAGCGCCTCGAGCGCCTCGGGCGAAACCGCGTGCCAGGCGAGCGGCGCGCGGTAGGCGGGGTCGCGCAGCATCTGCGCGTAGGCCTCGCGCGCGTCGCGCCGCGCCCGCAGCAGCGCCTTCCACGGCCCCAGGCCCGCGCCGCTGAGCATGCGCGGGTCGGCAGATGCCGGCTGCCCAGAGGGCGTCGCGAAGCGGATCGCGCGCCCGGCCTCGCTCAGCAGCTTCCAGGTGAGCGCCGCCTCGGACGGATCGAAATCGCTCTGCGGCAGGGGCATCAGGATCATCGCGCGGCTCCAGGGGCAATCTGCGCGCAAACAAGGTCCGGCGCAAGCTCGGGCGCGCCGCGCGCGGGGCGTGCGCATTGCCGGGCAGGTTCGCATTTGGTAACGTTGCGGCGCGACTCAGAGCGCGATAACAAGGAGGAGAGGGTCATGCGGACAGTCAGGAACATCGCCATTGCCGCCGCGCTGGCGGCGGCTTTCAGCGGCGCGGCGGCGGCCGACGAGATCAAGGCCGGTTCGATCACCAACAGCCCGCCGATGATCTCCTACGCTTCCGACGGCACCACGCTGCAGGGCGCGATCGTCGACCTGGCCGCGGCGATGAGCCGCCAGATGGGCCGCAAGATCGCGTTCGAATCGATCCCGTTCAAGGGCCTGCTGCCGGCGATGGAGGCCAAGCGCATCGACATCACCTTCACGCTCATGAACGACACGCCCGAGCGCGAAAAGCTGATCGATTTCGTCGACTTCTTCAACCTCGGCACCATGCTGCTGGTGCAAAAGGGCAATCCGCATCACATCGCGAGCCTCGAGAGCGCCTGCGGCATGACCGTCTCGACGGTGCAGGGCTCGACCCAGGTGACGCTGGTGAACGAGACGAACGAGAAGTGCAAGGCCGCCGGCAAGCCCCCGATCGAGAACCTGCAGTACGCGCAGCCGGCCGACGCGCGGCTGCAGGTGCAGTCCGGGCACGTGGCGGCGTTCCTCGGCAACTCGCCGGTGATGGTCTACCTCGCCAAGACCGCGGGCGGCGGGACGATCTTCGACGTGGTGCAGGGGCACGTCTACCAGCCGGTGCCGCTCGGCATCGGCGTGGCGAAGTCGAACACGCAGCTGCGCGACGCGCTGCAGAAGGCGCTCGACGCGCTTATCGCCGACGGCAGCTACCGCAAGATCCTCGAGAAGTGGGGCGTCGAGGACGGCGCCGTCACTTCGGCCACGATCAACGGCGGGGCGAACCTCAAGCTCTAGCGCGCGCGCCGAATTCCGCATGACCCGCGTCGTCCCGCTGCGCCGGCCCTGGCTCTGGCTGGGCAGCGCGGCGGTGCTCGTGGTCGCGGCGCTGCTCGCGCTCTCGATCTGGCGCAACCCGAACATCCAGCACGGCGTGATCCTGCGGTACCAGTTCGCGCCGGCGATCCTGCAGGGTTTGCGCACCACCGTCGTGCTCGCGCTGCTCGCGGCCGCGATCGGCGCCGTGCTCGGCGTGCTGCTCGCAGTCATGCGCCTGTCGCCCAGCCCGATCCTGCGCCTGGCGAGCGGCTGCTACACTTGGCTGCTGCGCGGCACGCCGCTCTTGGTGCAGATCCTGATCTGGGGCAACCTCGCGCTGCTGTTCGAGCACCTGGGGCCGTTCCGCACCAACGACGTGCTGACGCCGTTCGTCGCCTCGGTGATCGCGCTCGGGCTGAACGAGGGCGCGTACATGGCCGAGATCGTGCGCGCGGGGATCATCGCGGTCGACCGCGGCCAGAACGACGCCGCGCTCGCGCTGGGCATGTCGCACCCGCTCGCGATGCGGCGCATCATCCTGCCCCAGGCGCTGCGCGTGATCCTGCCGCCGGCCGGCAACCAGTTCATCTCGCTGCTCAAGGCCACCTCGCTGGTGTCGGTGATCGCCGGCGGCGACCTGCTGACCGCGGCCGAGAACATCTCCTCGGCCAACCTGCACACGATCGAGCTGATGCTGGTGGCGACCTTCTGGTACCTGGTGCTGACCACGATCACCAGCCTGGGCCAGCACTACCTCGAGCGCCGGCTCGGCAGGGCGGGGGTGGGGATGCATGCCGCCCACTGAGGCGCCCGGCGCGCGCCCGATGGTGCGCGCGCAGGAGGTGCACAAGCGCTACCGGCGCGAGGAGGTCCTCAAGGGCATCGACCTCGAGGTCGCCAGCGGCGAGGTGCTGTGCCTGATCGGCCCGTCGGGCTCGGGCAAGAGCACCTTCCTGCGCTGCATCAACCACCTGGAGAAGATCGACGCCGGGCGCCTGTACGTCGACGGCGAGCTGGTCGGCTACCGCGAGCGCGGCGATCGCCTGTACGAGCTGCACCCGCGCGAGGTCTGCCGCCAGCGCGCCGCGATCGGCATGGTGTTCCAGCGCTTCAACCTGTTTCCGCACCTGAGGGCGCTCGAGAACGTGATCGAGGCGCCGCTCAGGGTGCGGCGCGAGCCGCGCGCGCAGGCGATCGAGCACGCGCGCGCGCTGCTGGCGCGGGTCGGCCTGGCGGACAAGGCCGACGCCTACCCGGCGCACCTCTCGGGCGGGCAGCAGCAGCGGGTCGCGATCGCGCGCGCGCTGGCGATGCGGCCCAAGCTGCTGCTGTTCGACGAGCCGACCTCGGCGCTCGATCCCGAGCTGGTGGGCGAGGTGCTGGGCGTGATGCGCGCGCTGGCCGACGACGGCATGACCATGATCGTGGTGACGCACGAGATGGCCTTCGCGCGCGACGCCGGCGACACGGTCGCGTTCATGGACGGGGGCGTGATCGTCGAGTCCGGCCCGCCGGGCGAGATCCTGTCGCACCCGCGCCACGAGCGCACGCGCGCCTTCCTCTCGCGCGTGATCGGCGCGCGCTAGCCGCCCACGCGCTGGTAGCCCTTGGGCACGACGAAGGCGCCGTCGTGCACGCCCTCCATCTTGAGCGCCTTGAGCTCGTAGGTGAGCGAGAAAAGGGGCTCGCCGGCGCTCTTGTCCCCGCTTTCCTTCTTGCTCGAGAACATGCTCGTCAAGCCGGACATGAACGACTTGGAGCCCTCGGGCTGTGACGCTGCGCCCGACTCGTTCGCCGCGCAGGCATTGCCCTCGTAGTTCCACTCGACGCGCGTGAGCACCGGATGGCCCTTGATGCGCTCCAGCTCCCGATCCACGCCGATCAGCGCCGCGCGGTCCTTGGCGCCCAGCTGCCCGAGATAGCCCAGCATGGCCTTGCCGACCTCGGGCGGCAGCGTCTCGGAGGGCTCGCGCGAGCGGGACCTGCGGCCCTCGTGCACGGTTCGCGCGTAGGCGCGCGCGTAGGCCGCCTCAAGGTGCAGCGCCTCGCGCATCGCGGGCGTGAGCGGGGTGGTCCAGGACTCGATCTTGAGCGAGCTGGTCGAGTCGCGCCCCTTGTCGTCGCGCAGCGTGACGATCCACGCCACCCGGTACTCGGTCGCGTCGAAGCCGTTGATGTCGCGCTTCTGCCCGGTCGCCTTGACCGAGAAGCTCTTCTTCGCCACGTGCATCACGCAGCCCGGCTCGCGCTTGGCCTCGGGCTGCTTCTGCTTCTCGGCCGCGGCCTCGTTGCGCTCGGGCTTGGCCGGCTTGCGGCAGCCCTTCAACGGGCATTCCGTGTACTGCTTCTTGCGCAGGTCGATGGTCCAGCGCAGGTCGCGGTCGAGGCGCTCGATGACCGCATCCTCGTTGGGGCCGAACATGTTGACCAGGAAGCCGCTGTAGGTGCCGGTGCCCTTGAAAGTGCTTTCGTCGCGGCTCATGTCGGCGCGGACGTAGCGCCGCTCGTCGGTCTCGAACGGGAACATGCCCTTCAGGCCGTTGCTCGAGACGTGAGTCTCGATCACGGCCGTCGGATGCACCGGCGTGTTGTCCGGTTCCGGCGCAGGCAGCGTGCCGCTGCACCCTGCCGCGGCGACTGCGGCTATCGATACCATCATGCGGCGCATATCGGCGACCTCCCTGTCGCAAAGTATATCCCGCCTTCCAGGCGCCGAAATCAACGCTTCGTCGCAACGCGATTGTGCTGCGCGGCGGCAGCAGGGACAATCTCACCGCTTGCATTCACGAAAGAACTCTCATGTCCGGCGATGAACGGCCCGCCTCCGCGCAGGTGGCGCGGCTGCGGGAGGTGGTCAAGACCTACGACGACGAGGGGCTGCGGGTGACCGCGGTCGCCGGGATGAGCTTCGACATTCCGCGCCAGCGCTTCGCCATGATCGTCGGGCCCTCGGGCAGCGGCAAGACGACGCTGCTAAACCTGCTCGGCTGCATCGACACCCCGAGCTCGGGCCGGATCGAGGTCTGCGGCCAGGACGTGGCGGCGCTGTCGGACGACGCGGTGTCGGACTTCCGCTCGCAGCACATCGGCTTCATCTTCCAGAACTTCAACCTGGTACCGGTGCTGTCGGCCTACGAGAACGTCGAATATCCGCTGCTGCTGCTCGGCACCGGCGCGGCCGAGCGGCGCGAGCGCACCGAGGCGATGCTCGCGTCGGTCGGGCTCGCGGCGCAGCGCGACCACCGCCCGAACCAGTTGAGCGGCGGGCAGAAGCAGCGCGTGGCGATCGCGCGCGCGCTGGTCAAGGGCCCCGAGCTGGTGCTGGCCGACGAGCCGACCGCGAACCTCGACAGCCACACCGGCGCCGCGATCATCGAGCTGATGCGCAAGGTGCAGCACGAGCGGGCCGCGACGTTCATCTTCTCGACCCACGACCCGCAGCTCATCTCGCACGCCGAGGAGACATACACCATCCGCGACGGCAAGCTGGTCGAGCACCGCTCGGAGGCCGCATGAGCCTGCTGCTCAAGATCGCCGCGCGCAACATCCTGCGCAACGGCCGCCGCTCGCTGATGACGGTGCTCGCGATCGCGGTGGGCGCCAGCGCGATGCTCCTGTTCGGCGAGTACATCGCGTTCATGATCCTCGGCCTGCAGACCAACATGGTGCAGAGGATCGGGCACCTCACGGTGTCCAAGCGCGGCTATTTCGAGCTCGGCTCGGGCAACCCCGCGGCCTACGGCATCACCGGCTACCGCGACGTGATGAAGCTGATCGAGGACGACCCGGTGCTCAAGCCGATGCTGAACGTGGTGACCCCCAACGTGACGCTGTTCGGCATCGCCGGCAACTTCGACGTCGACGCCTCGAAGACCTTCTTCGGCTCGGGCGTGGTGCCCTCGGACCGCGAGCGCATGCGGCAGTGGAACGAGTACCGCTTCGAGCGCACCGCGCCGGCGCAGGCGCCGGCGATGTCCGACGCGGACCCGAGCCGCGGCGTGATCGGAGTGGGCCTCGCGCGCATCCTCGGGCTGTGCCGGCCGCTCGAGCTGGGCGACTGCCCGCAGGCGCCGCAGGGCGCGAGCAGCGCGTCCGCTCCCTCGGTCCAGGACTTCAGCGAGCTCGCGCAGCGCGACCTGCCCAGGACCGCCCCCAAGCGCGGCCTGCCGCGCATCGATCTGCTGGCGGCGACCGCGGGCGGGGCGCCGAACGTGGTCAGCCTGTACGTCGCGCGCGCCGAGCCGCAGGGGGTCAAGGAGCTCGACGACAGCTACGTCGTGATGCCGATCGACCTGGCGCAGCAGCTGCTCTACGGCCGCGGCGAGCACAAGGCGGTCGGCATCGTGCTGCAGCTGCGCCGCAGCGAGGACATTCCGGCGGCGCGCGCGCGGCTGGAGTCGCTGTTCAAGGCGCACGGGCTCGAGCTCGAGGTGCACGACTTCACCGAGCTGCAGCCGGTATACAAGCAGATCATCGGCATGATGGGCGCGATCTTCAGCTTCATCGCGGCGATCATGGGGGTGATCGTGCTGTTCACCGTGGTCAACACCATGAGCATGAGCGTGATGGAGCGCGTCAACGAGATCGGCACCACGCGCGCGCTCGGCGTGCGCCGCTCCGGCATCCGGCGCCAGTTCGTCGCCGAGGGGCTGCTGCTGGGCGTGCTCGGCGCGTGCGCCGGCCTGCTCGCCGGCGCGGCGATCGCCTATCTGGTCAACCGCGCGGGCCTGACCTGGACCCCGCCGATGCAGGCCCGGCCGGTGCCGCTGCGCCTGCTGGCGAGCGGGATCCAGCCGCTCGTGATCGGCGTCTGGCTCGGGCTGGTCGCGCTCGCCACGCTCGCCGCGCTGATTCCCGCCAACCGCGCGGCGCGCATGAAGGTGGTCGACGCCCTGAGGCACGTATGAAATTCCTTGTCCTGGCAGTTTTCCTGATTGTTAGCGGTGTGGCCGCGGCCGATCCGTCTGCGCAGCAGATCGTCGCCGCCTCGGACAAGGTGCGCAATCCGGGCCAGCCGTTCCGGCTCACCAGCACGCTGCAGGAGTACGTCGCCGGCCAGCCGCGCGACCGCGTGGTGCTCACGGTCTACGCCAAGGAGGACGCGGCCACGCGCCAGTTCAAGAACCTGGTGCGCTACGTCGCGCCGCCGCGCGACGCGGGCAAGATGGTGCTGCTGGACGGCACCCGGATGTGGTTCTACGACCCGGCCTCGAAGGTGAGCATCCGCATCTCGCCGCAGCAGCGCCTGATCGGCCAGGCCTCCAACGGCGACGTGCTCACGGTCAACCTGGCGCGCGACTACAAGGCGTCGATCGCCGGCGAGGACACGGTGAAGGACGCCGACCGGCAGGAGCGCGCCTGCTGGCGCCTGGAGCTCTCCGCCGCGACCGACGACGCGATCTACAGCCGCATCGAGTACTGGGTCGAGCGCTCGAGCTTCCGCCCGGTGAAAGGCAAGTACTACTCCGACAGCGGGCGGCTGCTCAAGATCGCCTACTACCACGCCTTCCGCGACGAGCTCGGGGCGCCGCGGCCGACCGAGACCATCATCATCGACGCGGTCGACCCCAACCTGGTGACCACCATGACCTCCTCGGATTACCGCTTCGAGACGATTCCGGAGGCCTGGTTCCAGCGCGAGTTCCTGCCGCGGCTGAAGGCGGATTGATGCGCGGGACGGCGGGCGCGCTGACCGTCGCGCTGGCCTGGTCGATCGCCCTGCCGGCGAACGCCGACGACGTCGATCTCATTCCGCAGGCGGTGCGTCAGGCCGCGCCCGCGGCGGCGGCGCCAAGCGCGCCCGCCGCGAAGCTCAGCCTAGAGGACGCGCTTACGGCCTGGTCGCTGCGCGACCCCGTGGTGCCGCTGCCCGGCGGCGCGAGCGTCGATGCGCGCAACCGCACCAGCCTCGACCTGAGGGGCCGCTGGCGGCTGCAGGACGATCTCGAGCTCAGCCTGAGCGACCGCCTGAGCCTGGTCGAGCAGAACGACTTCGCCTTTCCTTCCAGCCAGAGCCCGCGCAACGACTGGCGCGAGGGCTACCTGACCTGGGAGCCGGCGCCGCGCGCCTACCTCGAGGCGGGCCGCATCAACCTGCGCAACGGCGTCGCGCTGGGGTTCAACCCGACCGATTTCTTCAAGACCCGCAGCCTGGTGGACCAGATCTCGCAGGATCCCTCGGCGCTGCGCGAGAACCGGCTCGGCACGCTGATGCTGCACGGCCAGACGATCTGGGACGGCGGCTCGGCGAGCGCCGCCTTCGCGCCGCGGCTGTACGATCCTACGCCGGTGCAGACCGCGCCCGGCGCGGGCCTGCGCGCCGGGCTCGACCGCACCAACGCCTCGGACCGGGTGCTGCTCAGCGGGAGCGTCGAGCTGGCCGATCTCAACCCCCAGCTCCTGCTCTACCACGACGGCGACGCCACCCGGCTCGGGCTCAACCTTTCGCGCGTGGTCGGCAAGAGCGTGGTGCTGTACGCCGAGTGGGCGGGCGGACGCTACCCGAACCTGATCACGCGCGCGCTCGCCTACGGGCGCGCGACCGGAACGCTGCCGGCGAACGCGCCGCCGGTGCTGCCGACCGACCCGCAGAGCGCATTCCAGAACGACCTCGCGCTCGGGCTTTCCTGGACCGGCGCGGCGAAGCTCACCGTCAACGCCGAGTATCTCTACCACCAGGCGGGACTGTCGCGCGCCGACTGGCGCAACTGGTTCGCGACCGGCACGGCGCAGGCCGGCTCGCTGCCGGTAACCGGCGCGCTGTGGTACATCCGCGCCTGGGCCGCCGACCAGCAGGAGCCGATGACGCGCGAGCAGCTGTTCCTGCGCGCGGCCTGGAGCGACGCCTTCGTGCCGCACCTCGAGCTTAGCGGGTTCGCGCTGGTGAACCTCTACGACCGCTCGCGCCTGGTGCAGTTCGGCGCGAGCTACTACCTCTCGGACCGCTGGACGCTCGGCGCGTTCCTGAGCGCGAACGTCGGCACGGCCGACAGCGAGCGCGGCAGCCTGCCGCAGGCGCGCAGCGCGGTGCTGCAGGCGCTGTACTACTTCTAGTCAGCCCCTGAGCTCGGGGAAATCCTCCTCCCAGTACTCGTTCCGGCGCCGCGCCTCGCCCTGGCGCTCGCCTTCGGCGCCGCGCAGCTGGACGCGCCGGATCTTGCCCGAAATGGTTTTCGGCAGGTCGGAGAACTCGAGCCGCCGGATGCGCTTGTAGGCCGCCAGCCGCTCGCGCGTGAAGCGCAGGATCGACAGCGCGGTCGCGCGCGAGGGCTCGAAGCCCGGCTTGAGCACCAGGTAGGCCTTGGGCACCGACAGGCGCAGCGCGTGCGGGCTGGGCACCACCGCCGCCTCGGCCACCGCTTCGTGCTCGATCAACGCGCTCTCGAGCTCGAACGGGCTGATGCGGTAGTCGGCGCTCTTGAACACGTCGTCGGCGCGGCCGACGTACCAGTAGTAGCCGTCGCCATCGCGCGCGGCGACGTCCGCGGTGCGGTAGTAGGCGCCGCCGAGCAGCTCGCGGGTGCGCTCCGGATTGTCGAGGTAGCCGGTCATCAGCCCGAGCGGGCGCGGCTCGAGGCGGATCGCGACCTCGCCCTCGTGCGCGGGCCGCTCGTCCGCCACGTCGAGCAGCTCGATCGCGAAGCCCGGCAGCGGCCGCCCCATCGAGCCGACCTTGACCGCCTGCCCCGGCGGGTTGCCGAGCTGGGCGGTGGTCTCGGTCTGGCCGTAGCCGTCGCGCACCGTGATGTTCCAGGCCTGCTGCACGCGCTCGATCACCTCCGGGTTGAGCGGCTCGCCCGCGCTCGCGAGCTCGCGCAGCTTCACCGGCCAGGCCTTGAGGTCCTCCAGGATCAGCATGCGCCACACGGTGGGCGGGGCGCACAGCGTGGTCACGCCGTAGCGCACCAGCGCGTCGAGCGTCTTCTTCGCGTCGAAGCGCGCCAGGTTGTAGAGAAAGATCGTCGCGCCCGCGTTCCAGGGCGCGAAGAAGCAGCTCCAGGCGTGCTTGGCCCAGCCCGGCGAGCTGATGTTGAAGTGCACGTCGCCTTCGCGCAGGCCGAGCCAGTACATGGTCGACAGGTGCCCGACCGGGTAGCTCTGGTGCGTGTGCTGCACCATCTTCGGCTTGGCGGTGGTGCCCGAGGTGAAGTAGAGCAGCAGCGGGTCGTCGGCGCGCGTCGCCCCCTCGGGCGCGAACGCCGCGGGCGCCGAATCGGCCTCGCCGTAGGGCGTCCAGCCCGGCGCCTCGCCGCCCACCAGGAGGCGCGAGTAGCTTCCCGGCACGCCGGCGAACCTGGAGCTCGCCGCGACGTCGGCCACCACGTGGCGGATCTTGCCGCGCGCGATGCGGTCGGCCAGGTCGGCCTGCGTAAGCTGCGTGGTCGCCGGGCTCACCACCGCGCCGAGCTTCATCGCCGCGAGCGTGAGCTCCCACAACGGCGCCACGTTCGGCAGCATGACCAGCATGCAATCGCCGCGCTTGACGCCGCTCGCGCGCAGGAAATTCGCCACCCGGTTGGAGCGCGCGCTCATCTCGGCGAAGCTGAGCTTGGCCTCCGAGCCGTCCTCGTTCACCACCCACAGCGCGCAGCGCGAGTTGCCGCGCGCCATGAGGTCGAAATAGTCCAGCGCCCAGTTGAACTCGGACAGCCGCGGCCAGCGGAACCCGGCGTAAGCGGCGGCGTAGTCCTCGCGCCTGTCGATCAGGAAGTCGCGGGCTTGCAGAAAGCTTTCGGTCGCGCTCATTGTGTTTTTCTCCGCCAGCGCCGATCATAAACGCCGCCGCAGGAATGACAAAGCCACACTCATCCCCCCTGAAGCCGCCGCTGTCCGGCCTCGCCGCCGGGGCCCTCGCCGCGCTGCTCCTCGTCCTGCCGCTCGCCGCGCGCGCCGATTCCGGCGCCGACCGGGTAGTGCGCGCCACGCTCGGCAACGGGCTGCGGGTGGTGATCGTGCGCAACACGCTCGCGCCGGTGGTCAGCACCGAGGTCAACTACCTGGTCGGCTCGAACGAGGCGCCGGCGGGCTTCCCCGGCATGGCGCACGCGCAGGAGCACATGATGTTCCGCGGCTCGCCCGGGCTGTCGCAGGCGCAGCTGGCCGAGATCAGCGCCGGGATCGGCGGCGACTTCGACGCCGACACGCAGCAGACGGTGACCCAGTACTTCTTCACCGTGCCGTCGCAGGACCTCGAGCTCGCGCTGCGCGTGGAGGCGATCCGCATGCGCGGCGTGCTCGACGAGCAGGCCGACTGGGAGCGCGAGCGCCCGGCGATCGAGCAGGAAGTGGCGCAGGACCTGTCCAACCCGCAGTACCTGATGTACACCGACCTGCTCGAGGGCCTGTTCAAG
The DNA here is from genome assembly GCA_035517095.1 of Burkholderiales bacterium. Classification (GTDB taxonomy): domain Bacteria; phylum Pseudomonadota; class Gammaproteobacteria; order Burkholderiales; family SG8-39; genus DAHVFK01. The sequence goes on along the minus strand of DATIZK010000069.1, from coordinate 11,244 downwards.
GACACGCCCTACGCGCACGACGCGCTCGGCACGCGCGATTCGTTCCAGCACACCACCGGCGCGATGCTCAAGCGCTTCCATGACGCCTGGTACGCGCCCAACAACGCGGTGCTGGTGGTGGTGGGCGACCTCGATCCGCGCGCGACGCTGGCGCAGATCCGGCGCCTGTTCGGCGCCATCCCGGCCGCCAAGCTGCCGCCGCGGCCCGAGATCCGCCTGCAGCCGGTCGCGGCGCGGACGCTGCGGCGCGACACCGACCTGCCCTACGGGCTGGCGGTGATCGCGTTCCGCATGCCGGGCTACCGCTCGCCGGACTTCGCCGCGGCCGACCTGCTGGCCGACGCGCTGGCGAGCGCGCGCGGCAAGCTGTACGACCTGGTGCTGCAGGGCAAGGCGCTCAAGACCGATTTCTCGCTCGATTTCCTGCCCGGTTCCGGGCTGGGATTCGCGACCGCCGCGTACCCGCGCGGCGCCGACGGCGATCAACTGCTCGCGCAGATGCGCGAGGTGCTGGCCGGCGTGGCCGCGCAGGGCGTGCCGCCCGACCTGGTGGCGGCGGCCAAGCGCGGCGAGCGCGCGCAGGCCGAGTTCGCGAAGAACTCGATCCCCGGGCTGGCGCAGGCCTGGTCGCAGGCGCTCGCGCTCGAGGGGCGCGATTCGCCCGAGGACGACCTGCGCGCGATCGGGCGCGTGACGCCGGCGCAGGTCGATGAGGCCGCGCGGCGCTATCTCGATCCGGGCCACGCGGTCCAGATGGTGCTCACGCCGCAGGCATCGGGCAAAGCGGTCTCCGCGCGCGGCTTCGGCGGCAAGGAATCGTTCGCGCCGGAGAAGGCGGAGCACGTCGCGCTGCCGGACTGGGCGCAGGCCGCGGTCGGGCGCGTGTGGCTGCCGCGCTGGACGCTGCAGCCGCAGAGCACGCGGCTGCCGAACGGAATTCGGCTGATCGTGCAGCCCGAATCGATCAGCGACACCGTGAGCGTCTACGGCCACATCCGCGGCCGCCCGGCGCTGGACGTGCCGCGCGGCGAGGAAGGCGTCGAAGCCCTGCTCGGGCAGCTCTTTTCCTATGGCAGCACGTCGCTCGACCAGGCCCGTTTCCAGCAGGCGCTGGACGACATCGGGGCGAGCGAGTCGGCGGGGAGGGATTTCGAGCTCGACGTGCTGGCGCCGGAATTCGAGCGCGGCGTCGAGCTGCTGGCGCAGAACGAGCTCCATCCCGCCCTGCCGCAAAAGGACTTCGCGATCGTACGCCGGCAGGCCGCCGCCGCGCTCGCGGGCGAGCTGCAGAGCCCCGGGTTCCTGATGCGCCAGGCGGCCAAGGCGGCGCTCTTTCCGCCGCACGATCCCGAGCTGCGGCACCCCACGCCGCAGAGCGTCGAGGCGCTGACGCTCGAGCAGCTGCGCGCGTACTACCGGCGCGTGTTCCGGCCCGACCTGACCACCATCCTCGTGATCGGCAAGGTGACGCCGCAGCGGGCGCGCGAGGTGATCGAGAAATACTTCGGCGCCTGGCAGGCGCACGGCCCGCAGCCGCCGCTCGAGCTGCCGCAGGTGCCGCCCAGCCGCGCCTCGGTCGCCGCAGTGCCCGACCGCAGCCGGGTACAGGACGAGGCGGTGCTGGCCGAGACGCTGGAGCTGAACCGCTTCGATCCGGACTACTACGCGCTGCAGCTCGGCAACCGGGTGCTCGACGGCGGCTTCTTCGCCAGCCGCCTGTACCGCGACCTGCGCAAGACGGCCGGCCTGGTCTATTACGTCGGCTCCAGCTTCGAGATCGGGCGCACGCGCTCGGTGTACATGGTGCGCTATGCCTGCGACCCGGCCAACGTCTCCCGCGCGCGCGCGATCATCGTGCGCGACCTGCGCGCGATGCAGACCGAGCCGGCGGACGAGCGCGAGCTGCGCCAGGCGAAATCGCTCGCGCTGAACGCGATCCCGCTGTCTCAGTCGAGCGTCGACGCGGTGGCCGCCGGGCTGCTCGAGCGCGCCGGCCTCGGCCTGCGGCTGGACGAGCCGCGGCGCGCGGCGCGGCGCTACGCGAGCCTCACCGCCGAGCAGGTGCGCGCCGCCTACGCCCGCTGGCTGCGCGCGGACGATCTGGCCCAGATCACGCAGGGCCCGGCGCCCCGCTAAGACGAGGAATAGCGCATGGAGCTGCTTCCGGCCGCGTGGCAACCGTACCTGTGGTCGGTGCTTGCGCTGCTCGGCGTGGCGCTGCTCGCGCTGCTGGGCCACCGGGTGCTGTTTTACGCCGCGGGACGGATCGCCGCACGCGCGCCGAGTGCCGGCAAGGCGGCGCTGCTGCGCCTGTGCCGGCGCCCCTCGAGCTTCGCGCTGCCGCTGCTCGCAGTCTTTGTCGCGCTGCCCGGCCTGCCCTGGCCGCAAAGCCTGACCGACCCCATCGAGCACCTGGTCGTGCTCGGCCTCATCGGCGCGGTGGCCTGGCTGTGCCTGCGCCTCATCGACGTGCTGGTGGAAGTGTTGGGCGTCGCCTTCCGGGTGGACGTCAAGGACAACCTCAGGGCGCGCAAGATCGAGACCCAGGTGCACCTGCTGCGGCGCATCGCCGCGGTCGTGATCGCTTTCGTCGCCGGGTCCCTGATGCTGATGACCTTTCCCTCGATCCGGCACGTCGGCCTGACGCTGTTTGCCTCTGCGGGCCTGGCCGGGCTGGTGGCGGGGATGGCGGCGCGCTCGACCCTGTCGAACCTGCTCGCGGGGGTGCAGATCGCGCTTACCGAGCCGATCCGGATCGACGACGTGGTGATCGTCGAGGGCGAGTGGGGCTGGATCGAGGAGATCGGCACCACCTACGTCGTGGTGCGGATCTGGGACCTGCGCCGGCTGGTGGTGCCGCTGTCGTACTTCATCGAGCACCCGTTCCAGAACTGGACCCGGGTCACGGCCGACCTGCTCGGCACCGTGTTCGTGTACGCCGACTACACCGTGCCGGTGGAGGAAGTGCGCGCGGAGCTGCTGCGCATCCTGCAGGCCTCCGGCATGTGGGACGGCAAGGTCTGGGGCCTGCAGGTTACCGATGCCACCGAGCACACGCTTCAGCTGCGCGCGCTGATGAGCGCTCCAGATTCGAACAATGCCTGGGATCTGCGCTGTCACGTACGCGAGAAGCTGATCGCGTACCTGCAGCAGCGCCATCCCGAGAGCCTGCCGCGCCTGCGCGGGCTTGGGCCCGGCGCCGGCGCGCTAACGGCCCGCGCCGCCCATCATGCGCAGGCGCCGCGGCTGCAGCTCGGCCGTCAGCGCCGCCGTGCCCGCGGCCAGACCCTGCGACGGGTGCGCCTTGCAGTAGTCCTGCAGCCACAGCATCGCGCCGGTCATATCGGTGCTGCCGAGGATATCGCCGGTGTCGGGGGTGAGCGCGTTGTAGGCTGTGAGGTAGCCCGCGACCCAGGCCGCGTCCGCGTTGTACGCGAAGCCCCGGGCCTGCTGGTCCTGCAGGTAGTCGGCGCAGGATCTGGCCTCCACCGTGGCGTACGATCCGCCCGCGTCGCGCCCCCAGGCGCCCGGGATCGCACCGAACAGCATTGCCGCCAGAATCAGTCGTTTCATGTGCTGCCTCCCTCGTTCGAGCGTGGCGCAGTCGCGCATAGAGGACGATTCTCTCGCGCAACATCTTATTTCCAATCGGGAATCGTTTGCTTAATTTCTGATCGCCGTGCAAGGATCGCGCCTGCGCAGGCGGGGGCCGCGCCGTTATCCAGAGGAAATCCACAACTTTGTCCACAGATTTTGTGGGTAAGGCTGGCCATAATCGCTCCTTCCAATGGGATACCGCCAGAGAGGCCTGCCGGAAAGCGTTGGCCGCTACGCATTGCTGCGCGAGCTGGGCCGCGGCGCGATGGCGACCGTGTTTCTGGCACACGATCCCTTCGCTGGGCGTGAAGTCGCGCTCAAGCTTTTTACCCACGCGCCCGGGGACCTCGGGCTGACGCGCGGCACGCAGCGCGCCAGCTTCCTGAACGAAGCCGCGCTGGTGGGCAGGCTGCACCACCCGCACATCGTTCCGCTGCTCGATGCGGCGGTCGAGCAGGGCTTCAGCTATGTCGTGATGGAGTACGTCGCGGGCGGCACCCTGGCGCAGCACACCTCGGCCGAGACCAGGCTGCCGCCCGAGCGCGTGGTCGAGGTGGGCTTCAAGCTCGGCCGTGCGCTCGAGTACGCGCTGCAGCAGGGCGTGATCCACCGCGACATCAAGCCGGGCAACGTGCTGCTCGAGCGGCCGTTCGACGTCAAGCTGTCCGACTTCGGCGTCGCCCGCATCGACAGCGCGACCCACACCCAGATCAGCGGGGTTGGCTCGCCGGCCTACATGTCGCCCGAGCACCTGACCGACCGGCCGCTCAGCCACCAGACCGACATCTACTCGCTCGGCGCGGTGATGTACCAGCTGCTCAGCGGGCGGTTGCCGTTCTACGCCCACACCGCGGCCGAGCTGGCGCGCAAGATCGTGGCCCAGGAGCCGCCGCCCCTGCGCACGCTGCGCCCCGAGCTGCCCGAGGCGCTGGAGGCGATCGTGGCGCGCGCGCTGCACAAGGACCTTCGCCAGCGCTACCAGAGCTGGTTCGAGTTCGGGCGCGATCTCGCCGGTCTGGCGCGCGGCCTGAACGAGCCGCTGGAGAACCTGTCCGAGGCGCGCAAGTTCCACGCCGTGCGCGACCTGCCGTTCTTTCGCGGCTTCCGCGAGATCGAGATCTGGGAGACGCTGCGCCTCGCGAGCTGGCGCCGGCTGCCGGACGGCGCGACGATCACCGAGCAGGGCGCGCGCGGCGACGCGATGTACGTCCTGGTCGAAGGCCGGGCCGAGGTGACGCGCGGCGGCGTCCGCCTGGCGACGCTCGGCGCCGGGGACCTGTTCGGCAGGATGCTCTACTTCGCCGACGACATCGGCGCGCGCAGCACCACCGTGCGCGCGGCCGGGCCGGTGCTGCTGATCGAGCTCAAGTCCACGGCGCTGAACGCGGCCAGCGACGCCTGCCAGGTGCAGTTCAACAAGGCCTGCATGCGGCTGCTGGTCGAGCGCCTGTCGCAGGCCGATCGGCGCCGTAGGGCGGATTGAGTTCGCGGCGCGTTGACTTCGGTCCTCGCCGGTCGCACCATCCTGCGCGTAGGCAGGAACCGGGGCCGCGCGCGATGGGCATCGAATCCGCCGAACGACCGGGAAGCGTGTGGGCACGGGCGCAGGGGCTCGAAGCAGCGCTGTGGGTCATGGCCCTGTTCTGGAGCGCCCTGGTTCTCGCGATGGCGGTCCTGACCCCGGTGTCGCGGCTCGCGCTGCTGATCCTCGCGCCGCTCTCGCTCGCCGCCGGGCGTGAATTAGTCGGCATTTGCGGCGCGGTGTGAAATGTCTCCTCGCGGCCCGCGCCCGGCCAGGTGAATATTCGCCCGTCTTTGTCATTCGCCGCTTGGGGGGAGATCATGACGGGCACGACGAACAAGCACCTGGTCCGCGCCGCCGCAGCCGCTGTGCTGGGGTCGATTGCGGCGGCCTGCACCACGGTTCAGCCGCCGGCGACTCAGGCTTCGGTCGCCCCCCCGCCGGCGCGGCCGCGGGTGGCGGTGGTCAAGCCCGCACCGGCGCCGGCGGCGTACTACCGCTCGATGCAGCAGTACGAGGTCGCGCTCGCCAAGCGCATCTTCGAGGCCAACCGCGGCCATACCGTGGAAGGCAAGCTGCAGCCGCTGCTGCGCGCGGTCGTCGTGCTGCACTTCGAGATCGACGGCGAGGGCAAGGTGCACGACGTGCGCACCTGGCGCACGCCCGAGCGCGAAGCCGAGCACCTCGCGCGCGCGAGCCTGGTGCGCACCGGCGTGCTGCCGGTTCCGCCGCCGCAGTGGCTGCAGGGTGGCAGGCTCGGGGTCACCGAGACCTGGCTGTTCAACAGCGACGGGCGCTTTCACCTGCGCGCCCTGGGGCCGAGCCAGAGCTAGCCTAGGGCAGGCTGGCGATCAGGTCCTCGGCCGCGCGCGCGGCGATCCTGCGGAAGGTGACGCGGCGCTCCTGCCCGGTGTCGAAGGCCATCGACACCTCGTCGATGCCTTCCCAGACGATGCTGCCGTCGCGGCTGTCCCAGACCTGGCAAAACAGGCGCATGTTGGCGTACTGGGTGTTCAGCAGGCTCAGGCCCAGCAGGCTGAAGCGCCCGCGCGCGCCCTGCTCCATGCTGGCCAGCTTGAGCTGCACCAGGTAGCGCACGCCCGCGGCCTGCGCCACCTGCTTCAGCATCGCGGCGTCGAACACGCCGGTATCCCGATAGTCGTGGTACATGCGCCGGTAGGCGTCCGCCAGCCCGGCGCGGTTGACCGCGCCGATCGTCTGCGGCAGCGCGTCGAAGCGGATCTCGGGGCGTTGCGCCTTGAGCGTGGCGGCGAACACGTAGGCGAGCGACTGCTTGTCCTCCTCCTGCCCGGTCACGGTCGAGGGGGTGAGGAACGCGAGGCCGCCCTGGGCGAGCTCGTTCGGCTTCAGGCGCAGGGTCTGGTGCTGCGGCGAGGAGTAGGTCTGCAGGTCCGAGGCGCAGCCCGCGAGCAGCAGCCCCGCGGCGAGGCAGGCGAGCGCGGCGGCGCGCGGGGACGAGGTTTGGGGTCTCAAGAGATCTTCCTCACGGGTTGACGATGACATGGATGCGGCGCCGGATGCGCGCTTCGGCGTCGTGGTCGCCGGCCGCCGCGGCGCGCCCGGCCTGGAGCTCGAGCCAGGCGAGCAGAGGCCGGCGCCAGCCGTTGGCCGAGGCCGCGTCGATCGCGGCGCCGATGCCCTGCGGCTCGATGCGCCCCGCGCGCAGCAGCGCGCCGGCGGCGACCAGGCGCGCAAGGGGATCGTCGATCGCGGCCAGCGCCGTGCTGCCGCCGGTGACCGCCGCGCGGTGCGCCGCCGCGAGCAGCGCGGGATCCAGCTCCTGCCACCGGCCGGACAGGTAGGTCGCATAGGCGCGCTCCGCCGCGCTCGCGTCCGGCTCGAGCGCCCGGTAGCCCGGGCAGTCGTCGAATTCCAGGCTCGCCACCTCGAGCGCGCAGCGCGCCAGCTCGATGCGCGCCAGCAGCTCGGGGCGGCCGGTGCGCGAGGCCTCGGCGCGGGCGCGCGCGAACTCGAGCTTCGCTACGCGGTCGTCGCCGCGCAGGTAGGCCGCCTCGAAGCTATCGAGCGAAGCGTGCGCGTTCGCCTGCCAGTCGGGCGCCGGCGGCCCGCCCGCGCAGGCGGCGAGCAGCAGCCCGGCCGCGATCAGGGCAGCTTGATTTCGGCGTCGCGCTTGAACGGCCATTTGCGGTTCACTTCGTCGATCAGGCTGCCGACCTTGCGCACGCTCGCCTCGACCTCGGCGCGCAGCGCGGCCAGGTCCTCGGTCGCGGCGGCGGTGTTGGCGCCGATTTTCTGCGCCTGGGCCAGCACCGCGTCGGCCTTCTTCAGGCTCGCGCGCGCGTCGGCGAGCATTGCATTCAGCTGCTCGACCGCCTGCTGCGTCTGGTCCATCACGCCGCCAGCGCCGAACACGCGCGCGTCGGTCTTGTCGAGCGTGCGCCCGAGCTTGGCCGATACGCCCTGGAGCGAGGCGAGCAGGGCGTTGCTGCGCTCGAGCGCGTCGATCACCTTCTTCGCGTTGTCGTCCCCGCCGAGCAGGCCGCCGAGCGCACCGTAGCGCCCGGTCATGCGCGCGGTGACCGTGCGCAGGTTGGCCAGGCTCGCGTTCAGGTCCGAGTCGTCCGCGGTGATGCGCTCGATGTGGTCCAGCACCTGGCGCATGCGCGCCAGCAGCACCGGCAGCTGCTCGGTGGCGTCGCCGCGCAGCACCTCGCGCTCGGCGCCGGGGGGCAGGGGCGGGTCGTCCAGGTTGCCGGTGAAGGCGCGCAGGCGCGCCCCGCCGACCAGCCCGCGCTCTAGGGTGAACACGCTCGTCGCGCGCAGCCAGTGCAGGTCCTTGACCGGCACCTCGACCTCGATCTTCGCCTTGCCGTTCTTCGACAGCTCGATGCGCTGCACGCGCCCGACCGGAAAGCCGGAAAAAGTGAGGTTCGCGCCCACCGCGATGCCTTCCGAGTCGTCGGCGATCAGGACCAGCTGCTGGCTGTCCTCGAAGGCGCCGCGCGCGTAGAGCACGTAGAGCACGAACCCGGTCACCAGCGCTGCGACCAGGAGCAGCAGCAGCGCGGCCTTGAGCTCGACGTGCCGGATCGCCGGAGATGAGTGGCTGTCGGGTTCCATGCGCTATACGTAGGTGATCGCGAGGAAGCCGCCTTCGATCAGCACGAGAGCGAGCACCAGGCTCACCATGCCGCGCAGCACCGCCACCGCCGCCATGCGCTGCAGCCGCGGCACTGCGAGCGCCGAGGTGATCGGGATCACCGCCACGGCGATGCCGAACAGCAGCGTCTTCAGCCCGAGCCCGACCGTGACCACCGGCGTGAACACCTCGCCGGTGATGCGCAGGAACTGCGCCAGGCCCCAGGGCGAGGCGCCGTACATCTCGTAGTAGGTAAGCAGCAACGCGACGGCGCAGTTCAGGAACGCGAGCAGCGTCACCGCGACCGCGCTGCCGATCACGCGCGGCACCAGCTCGTGGCGCAGCGGATCGCGCCCCGCGCGCTGCAGCGCGTCGAGGTCGCCGCGGATGTGCATCAGCACCACCTCGGTGTTGATCGCCGCGCCCGAGCGCAGCCCGACGAACAGCGCCGCGAAGAGCGGAATCAGCTCCAGCACCAGCACCCTCACCGTGAGCTCGAGCGCGTAGCCCGACAGGCCGTAGTCGCTCGAGCTGCGGATCACGATCCGGATCAGCACCCAGGACAGCGCGGCGCAGACCAGGGTGAAGCCGGGCAGGATCTGCCAGCCCGAGAAGTAGATCTGGCGCGCCGCCACCCGGCGCGCGGCCGGGTCGTAGGCCGAGGGCGAAAGGGCGGTCGCGAACGCGACCGCGGCGAAGCCGGCGCGGCGCAGCCTGGAGGCGATCGGCTCCATGCGCTCAGCCGAACAGCTTCCAGCCGAAGCCGGCGCACTCGGCGCAGACCTGGGTCCCGACCATGCCCGTGCCGCCGCAGGACCCGCATTCGTCCCAGATGTACGACAGGTCGCTCTTGTACACGCCGTAGCAGCGCCTGCCGTTTAGCGTGCTGCGGCAACGGTTGTTGAGCGACTCGTGCAGCTCGGTCGGCGCCCTGCAGACGGTGCACGCGCCCGCCGGCTTGGGTTTCTTGACTTGCCGCATGGCGCAAGTATAAAGGGCCGTGGGCTACGAATGCTTCGAGGTCTCGCGCGACGGCCCGGTCGCCACCATACGGCTCAGCCGCCCCGAGCGGCTGAACGCCATGACGCGCGAGTTCTGGCTCGAGCTGCCGCGCATCGTGCGCGAGCTCGACGCCGGGGGCGGCGTGCGCGCCGCGCTGGTGTGCTCGGCCGGCAAGCACTTCAGTGCCGGAATGGACCTGTCGCTGTTCCGCGACGGCGCCGGGCTCGACACCGGGTCGGTCGCCGCGCGCGAGCGCTTCCGGCAGCAGCTGATGGCGCTGCAGGGCTCGTTCGACGCGCTGGCGAACGCGCGCTTCCCGGTCATCGCCGCGGTGCAGGGCGGCTGCATCGGCGGCGCGGTCGACCTGGCCACCGCCTGTTGCCTGCGCTACTGCACGCGCGAGGCCTACTTCGTGATCCAGGAGATCAACATCGGCATGATGGCCGACGTCGGCACCCTGCAGCGCATGCCCAAGCAGCTGCCCGAGGCGGTGGTGCGCGAGCTGGCCTACACCGGCGAGCGCCTCGGCGCCGAGCGCGCCGAGCGCCTGGGCTTCGTCAACGGCGTGTTCGAGACGCACGAGGCGCTGCTCGAGGGCGCGGCGGCGGTCGCGCGCCGCATCGCGGCCAAGGCGCCCGCCGCGGTCGCCGCGAGCAAGGAGATGATCGGCTACGCGCGCGACCACTCGGTGGCCGAATCTTTCGCCTACCTGAACGCGCTGCAGCCGGGAGTGTTCAGCATCGAGGACATCGCGCGCGCGACGGCGGCGCAAAAGGGCGGCTCGCCGCCCGCGTTCGAGGACCTGCCGCCGATCGATCCCCCGATCAAGCCCTGATCCCGCATGGCCGAGCGCAGGGACTGGCACGCGCTCGAAGGGGCGCAGGCGCTCGCCGAGCTGGCGAGCTCGCGCGAGGGGCTTTCGACGGCCGAGGCGAAGGCGCGGCTCGAGATGGTCGGCCCCAACCGGCTGCCGCCGCCGCCGCGGCGCGGGCCGCTCGCGCGCCTGCTGGCGCAGTTCCACAACGTCCTGATCTACGTCCTGATCGCCGCCGCGGCGATCGCCGCGGCCCTGGGCGAATGGGTCGACGCGGGCGTGATCGCGGGCGTGATCGCGATCAACGCCGTGGTCGGCTTCATCCAGGAGGGCAAGGCCGAGCAGGCGCTCGACGCGATCCGCAACATGCTGTCGCTCTCGGCGCTCGTGCTGCGCGGCGGCGAGCGGCGCCGCCTGCCCGCCGAGCAGCTGGTGCCGGGGGACGTGGTGCTGCTCGCCTCGGGCGACAAGGTGCCCGCCGACCTGCGCCTGCTCGAGGCGCGCAACCTCAGGATCGACGAGGCGCTGCTCAGCGGCGAATCCGTGCCGGCGGAGAAGTCGGCCGCGCCGGTGGACGCCGGGGCGCCGCTCGGCGATCGTGCCTGCCTCGCCTTCTCCGGCACCCTGGTGAGCTACGGCCAGGGGCGCGGCGTGGTGGTCGCGACCGGGGCGGCGACCGAGATCGGGCGCATCGGCGCGCTGCTCGAGACGGTCGAGGAGATCGCGACCCCGCTCACGCGCCAGCTCGCGGTGTTCGGGCGCTGGCTCACGGCCGCGATCCTGCTGCTCGCCGGGGCCACCTTCGCGCTGGGCTACTGGCTGCGCGGCTTCAGCGCGGCCGACATGTTCCTCGCCGCGGTCGGCATCGCGGTGGCGGCGATCCCGGAGGCGCTGCCGGCGATCGTGACGGTGGCGCTCGCGATCGGCGTGCGCCGCATGGCGCGCCGCAACGCGATCGTGCGCCGGCTGCCCGCGATCGAAACGCTCGGCTCGGTGACGGTGATCTGCTCGGACAAGACCGGCACGCTCACCCGCAACGAGATGACCGTGCAGGAGGTGGTGCTCGGCGCCGCGACGCAGCAGCAGTTCGCCCGCGCCGCGCTGCTGTGCAGCGACGGCCAGGATCCGACCGAGAAGGCGCTCGAGGCGCTCTCGCTGGAGGCCGGGCTGCAGCCCGCGCGCGAGTAC
>DATIZK010000068.1:0-27465 GCA_035517095.1 Burkholderiales bacterium | reverse complement strand
CCGGAGTCTCAGCTCGACCGGTTCCTGATGCGCATCGAGCTGGGCTATCCCGACCGCGGCGCCGAGCGCGCGCTGCTCTCGGGCACCGACCGGCGCGACCTGCTGGCCGAGCTCGAGCCTTGCATGTCGTCCGCCGAGCTGGTCGCGCTGCAGGACAGCGCGCGCGCGGTGCACGTGGCGCCCGCGCTGCTCGACTACGTGCAGGCGATCGTCGAGCACACGCGGCGCTCGCCCGAGTACGCGACCGGCCTTTCGCCGCGCGCCGCGCTCGCGCTGCTGCACTCGGCGCGCGCCTGGGCGCTGCTCGAGGGGCGCGACAAGGTGATCCCGGAGGACGTGCAGGCGGTGCTCGCGGGAGTCGCCACGCACCGGCTGCGCCCGGCGCACGACAGCGCGCGGCGGGTGGACATCGGCGCGCAGCTGGTCGCCGCGGTCCCGATCCCCTGATTCAGCGCGGCAGCTTTTCCTGCAGGAACTGCAGCACTGCGACCTCGTCGCGGCGCAGCGCGGGCGTCGCGCGCCCGCGCCGCCCGCGCTGCGCCGGCGGCTGCGGCACCGTCATGCCGAGCAGGTAGGCCTGCACCAGCGCCGGGTGGACGTAGTACTTGCGGCACACCGCACGCGTGTTGCCCAGGCGCGCGGCCACCGCGTCGATCGCGCGCACCACGTTGCGGTCGGCCTCGCGCCGGCTCGCCGCGGGCCCCATCGCGCGCAGCTGCACCGCCGCCAGCATCGTGCCGCCCCAGGTGCGGAAGTCCTTCGCCGTCACGTCGCGCCCGGTGATCTCGCGCAGGTAGGCGTTTACGTCGTCCGAGTTCACCGTCTGGCGCTTGCCCTCGGCGTCGAGGTACTGGAACAGCTCGTGCCCGGGCAGGTCCTGGCAGCGCTGGATGATGCGCGCCAGGCGCGGGTCGGCGAGCGCCACCGAGTGCTCCACCCCGCTCTTGCCGCGGAAGCTGAAGCGCAGCATCGAGCCCTCCACCTTGACGTGGCGGCGGCGCAGCGTGGTCAGGCCGAAGGAGCGGTTCTCGCGCGCGTACTCGTCGTTGCCGACCCGGATCAGGGTGCGGTCGAGCAGCCGCACCACCGTCGCCAGCAGCTGGCGCAGGCTCAGCTCGCCCACGCGCAGGTCGCGCTCGACGCGCTCGCGCAGCGCCGGCAGCACCTCGCTGAACTCCAGCATGCGGCGGAACTTCGAGCGGTCGCGCGCCTCGCGGTATGAAGGATGGTAGCGGTACTGCTTGCGCCCGCGCGCGTCGCGTGCGGTGGCCTGGATATGGCCCTCCGGGTCGGGGCAGATCCAGACCTCGGTCCAGGCCGGCGGTATGGCGAGGGAATTCAAGCGCCGCCTTGCCTTCGGGTCGGCGATGCGCTCGCCGCCGGGCGCGTAGTAGGCCCAGCCGCGGCCCGAGCGCTTGCGCCGGATGCCGGCCACGCCGTCGGTGACGTAACGCAGCCCGGCCCGGGTCGCCGCCCTGCGATGTTCGTTCGCCCGCAGCGACTCCATGCGGCGGACCCGCGGCCGGCCTCAGTCCGGCCGGATCGCCACCTTGCCGCTGCCGAGCAGCAGCACGGCCAGGCCGCAGAAGAGGTAGAAGCCCTGCAGCTCGAGCGCCCAGCCGCCGGTCTTCGACAACGTGAGCAGCTGCATGGAGTGCACCAGCACCAGCGCGAAGATCATGTTGATCATCACCAGCAGCCCGCCGATGCGCGAGTACACGCCGAGGATGATGAGCAGCGGGGCGACCACCTCGCCGAAGTAGACCAGGTAGGCCACCCAGTGCGGCAGCCCGAGGTCGCCCAGCTTGCCGCCGATGAAGCCGAGCACGTCCGGGTGCAGGATCTTCGCCACCCCGTGGAACAGGATCAGGATGCCCAGCGTCAGGCGCAGGACGAGCTTGCCGATATCGTCGACGAAAAGCGGGTTCACTGTTCGCCCTCCTTGCGAAACTCCGCCCGAAGGATATCAGACCGTCAGCGCGCGAACACGCTGCCGATGGTGGCCTGGATCGCCTCGGCCGCGGCGCGCGGGTCGGCCGCGTCGCGCACCGGGCGGCCGACGACGATGTAGTCCGCGCCGTTGGCGAAGGCCTGCGCCACGTCGACGGTGCGCTTCTGGTCGTCGCCGGGCCTGTTTCCGGCCGGGCGGATGCCGGGCGTGACCACCAGCAGGCGCTGCCCGAACTGGGCCCTGATCGCCGGCGCCTCGAGACCGGAGCAAATCACGCCGTCGCAGCCGGCCTCGAGCGCGTGGCGCGCGCGCGAACTCACCAGCTTGCCGACGTCCGCGCCGGGGCCCATCTCGGCCAGGTCGCTCGCATCGAAGCTGGTGAGCACGGTCACCGCGAGGATCTTGAGCGCACCCTTCTCGCCCGCCGCGGCCTCGAGGATCGAGCGCTGCCCGTGCACGGTAAGGAAGCTCGCGCCGCTGGAGCGCAGGTTGGCCACCGCGCGCCGCACGGTCTCGGGGATGTCGTACAGCTTCAGGTCGGCGAACACCTTGTTGCCGCGCGCGACCAGCCACTCGAGCAGCTCGAAGGCGCCGCCGGAAGTGAACAGCTCGAGGCCGATCTTGTAGAAGCAGGCGGCCTCCCCGATACGCTCGACCAGGGCGCGCGCCTCGGCCGCGCTCGGCAGGTCGAGCGCGACGATCAGGCGTTCGCGCCGGCCCGGGGCTTGAGGGGGAAGCTCGCTCATGGGATGCCGGTATCATACCTTCCGTGCCCGAAATCCTGGTCCTCTACTACAGCGCGGGCGGATCGGTGCGCCGCCTGGCCGAGCTCGTCGCGCAGGGCGTCGAGCGCGTGCCGGGCGCGGCCGCGCGCCTGCGCACGGTGCCGCGCGTGGCGCCGCTGACCGAGGTCGCGGCGCCGCCGGTGCCGCCCGAGGGCGCGCCCTACGCCGAGCTGAAGGATCTCGAGCAGTGCGCCGGCCTCGCGCTCGGCAGTCCGGGGCGCTTCGGCAACATGGCCGCGCCGCTCAAGCACTTCCTCGAGGGCAGCGGCGCGCTGTGGCAGCGCGGCGCGCTCGCCGGCAAGCCGGCCTGCGTGTTCACCTCGACCGCCAGCCTGCACGGCGGGCAGGAGACGACGCTGCTGTCGATGATGCTGCCGCTGCTGCACCACGGCATGCTGATCGTCGGGCTGCCCTACACCCAGGCCGAGCTGAACGCGACGCGCGACGGCGGCACCCCCTACGGCCCGAGCCACTTCGCCGGCATCGCCGACGACCGGGCGTTGGACGCGCACGAGCGCGCGCTGTGCATCGCGCAGGGCCGGCGCCTGGCGGAGGTCGCGCTGAAGTTGGCGCGATGAATGCAGCGCGCCTCGTCGCGAGCGCCTCGCTCGTCGCGCTGATCGTGCTGTGCCTCGCCTGGGAGCTGTGGCTCGCGCCGCTGCGGCCCGGCGGGTCGCTGATCGCGCTCAAGGCGCTGCCGCTCGCGCTGCCGCTGGCGGGGATCCTGGGCGGCAGGCGCTACACCTACCAGTGGGCGAGCATGCTGATCCTGGCCTACTTCGTCGAGGGCGCGGTGCGCGCCTGGGCCGAGCGCGGCGCGGCGCTGGCGCTGGCCGCGGCCGAGATCGTGCTCAGCCTCGTTTTCTTCGCCGCAGCGCTGGCGTACGCGCGGCTGACTCGATGAGCCGCCTGGCCGCGGCGTAGACCGGCACCTCGACCAGCCGCCCGTCCACCTGCGCGCGCTCCCTGCCCTGCGCGCGCGCTTCCTCGAACGCGCGCACGATGCGCCTGGCGCGGTTGAGCTCGCGCGCCTCGACCGAGAACACGCGGTTGACCGGCGCGGCGTGCACTGGATGCACGATACTCTTCATGCGGTAGCCCAGGCGCTTTGCGCGCCGCGCGTCGGCCGCAGCGCCCTTGGCGTCGCCGAAGGTGTACGGGCAGTCGATCGCCTCGACCCCGGCGGCGCGGCACTCGAGCAGGAAGCGCGCGCGCACGTAGGCGAGCTCCTCGCCGCCGCGCGAGCGCTCGGCGCCCAGGTCGGCCACCATGTCCTCGCTCGCCACCAGCAGCGCGCTCACGCGCGGGCTGGCGCGCGCGATCTCGCCCGCGCGCACCAGGCCCGCCGCGCTCTCTATGTTGGGCACCAGCTCGACGCCGTGCGCGAGCGCGGCCAGCGCCTGCACCTGCTCCGGGCGCGCGACCTTCGACATCAGCACGATGTCGGGCCTGGCGGCGAGCACCGCCGCGAGGTCCTCGCGGCCGCAGGTCTCAAGCGGATTGACGCGTACCGCCGCGAGCGCGCCCGCGGTGCGCCAGCGCTGGTAGAGCCCCGCCGCCAGCGCGCGCGCCTGCGGCCGCAGCGCCGGCGGCGTGAAATCCTCCAGCTCCTGGATCAGGACGTCGGCGCCGCTGCGCTCGGCCGCGGCCTGCGCCTTCTCGTCGGCCCCGGGGACGAACAGCCAGGTGCGGCGCGGATGGCTCATCCCCCGTCCGCGCAGGTCTCGAGGTGCTCCTCGATGAAACGGATCTGGTCGCTGCGGGTGCGGCTGCTGGCGTAGATCCAGACCGCCGCCACGCCCGCCACCACCAGCCCCATGCCGAGCATGCCCGTGTCGCGCGCGGCGCCCTCGAGCTCGCGCACCGCGCCGGCAAACAGCAGCACCGCGCCGACCAGCAGCAGACCGACAAACTGGAACTTGGTGCCGAAGGCGTAGCACAGCTCGCCTTCGAACGCGCTGCCCGCACCATCGGCGCGCAACGTGCCGCGAAACTCGATCACGTCGCCTGCGGCCGACAGCAGCCCCTTGCGCCAGAGCCTGAGCGCGGGCGCCGAGTCCGGGCCGCGGATCGTGCCGATGAGCCGCAGGCCGACGCCGAAGCGCCGGCCCTGGATCAGCATGCGCAGCCGCGCCAGCGCCTCCTGCGGCGGGCGCGGCCCCGCGACGCGCAGCGGCCGGCGCCAGAAAATGAATCCGTCGGACATCGCCTCGCTCCCTGTTGCCGCACGTTACCTCGCGGCGCGATCGGCGTCGAGCGCCCGCTCGATGCGGCGGTCGGGGATGAGCCAGATCAATGCGACCAGAACGTAGACCGCCTGCGCGGCCCACTGCCAGCGGAACGCGCGCAGGATGCCGGCCACGTAGAGCAGCGGCGAGACCCTGCCCTTCCAGCCGGTGACGAAAGGAATGAGCGAGCGCCAGAACAGCAGGTGCAGGTTGGCCCACAGGATCGCCCCCGTCACCTGCTCGCAGGTGTGCAGCATGTGGTGATGGTTGTTCCAGTAGATGCCGAGATAGACGAAGCTCAGCACGTAGCAGAGGAACACGGGGACCACCGGCGCGAGCTCGTGCAGCGTTTGTCCGTGCGGCACCTTCAGCTCGAGCACCATGATGGTGATGATGATCGCCAGCACGCCGTCGCTGAACGCTTCCAGCCTGCTTGGCTTCATCGTTGCTCCGGTTCGCCGACCAGCCCCTCGCGGCGCAGGATCGGCTCGATCGCGGCGAAGTCAGCGACCTGGAACGCGTTGATCCCCAGCTCGCGCGCAGCGCTCACGTTGGGCAGCAGGTCGTCGAAGAAATAAACCTCGCGCGGCGCCGCGCCGAGGCGCACGAGCGCGTGCTCGAAGGCCTCGCGGTCCGGCTTCACGAAGCCGGTCTGGTGCGACAGGAAGCACCAATCGAGCAGCCCCGGCAGCTGCGGCAGGCGCCGCCAGTGCAGCGCATTGGTGTTGCTCAGGCAGGCGAGGCGGTGGCGGCCCTTCAGCTCCCTCAGCAGCGCCTCGGCCCCCTCGTACAGGCCGCGCGGCCAGTCGGCGAAGGCCTCGAGGAAGGCCGCCGGCTCGAGCCCGAGCCGCCACTCGTCGATGAACGCGGCCGCGAATGCCTCGGGCGCGGTCAGGCCACGCTCGAACGCCTGCACCGCCGGCGAGCCGAGCCACTTGCGCCACAGCTCGTCCGGCTCGAGCGGCGCCGGCAGCATCGCCGCGAGCCCCGCCGCGCCGGTGTTTTCCACCAGCACGCCGCCGAGGTCGAACATCACCACCTTGCCGGCGGCGACTGCACGCAGCGACTTTCTCATATACACGCGCGCCAGCCCTTTCTCGAAGCGCCGGTCGTATTCGACATAGCCGATCTTGGCGTAGAGCGCCCGGTTCTCGCTCATCTTCTCGTGCGTGTAGAGATAGATCGACTCGAAGCCCGCACGCCGCGCCTCGGCTTCCGCGAGCTCGAGCAGCGTCCTGCCGAGGCCCGTGCCGCGCAATGAGGGGTCGACGGCGACGTTCTCCAGCAGAAAGCCCTCAGGCGTGAGCGCGAGCACCAGCACCCCGACGACGCGGCCGGCGCTCTCGGCGACCGTGACCCGGCGCGCGCGGATGACCTGCGCGTAGTCGTCGGTCATCGGGCCGGGCGGCCTGCCGATGCGCGCCAAGTAGTGCCGGTACGCCGCGTGCACGCACGCCGCCACGCCGGGCACGTCTTTCTCGTCGGCCGGGCGCAGCGAATAGCGCGGCCCGGCTACTGGCTCGCTAGCCACCGGACAGATTCAGCATGATGTGGCGCGCCAGCGCGAGCCAGAACTCCCTGCCCGAATGCCGCTCGGCGATGAGCGAGACATCCGTGTCGCCCTTGTGCAGGATCACCGACAGCATCAAGACCAGGCAGACGATGGCCAGTGCCTGCAGCGCGTTCGTCACCGGATTGCTGCCGTCTTCGCGCATGTCGCGAGTTCGGAGCCGCGCCGGCCTAGCGCCCGTAGAACTTGCGCACGGTGTCCTGCGCGACCTGCTGCAGAAATGCGGCGGTGTCTTTGTCGATCGCGCCGAAGTAGTCGTAGCTGTTGCCGACCGGCGACTTGCCGTAGATGCTGGCGTAGACCGTGCAGGCCGCGAGGTAGGTGCCGATCAGGGTCGGGTGCGAGCCGTCGTAGGCCTGCTGCAGCTTGATGCCGGGCCGGCGGCGGTAGGCTTCCTCGAACGCGAGCCCGACCGGAATGACCAGCGCCCCGATCTCGTTGCCGACCGAGACATAGAGGTCTTGGGTGAGGCGGATATTGCGCGGGTTGGCATTCTTGTTCGGCTTGACATAGACGTGCGTCATGTAGAGCGCCGTTTTTCCGCCGCGCTCGGCGATCACCTTGTTGAAGGCTATTACGGTCTCGCGGAACTTCGCACGCTTTGCCTCCGACAGCGGCTCGGAGCTCGCGCCCTGAAGGATGACCAGCTGGAACGGCTGCTCGATGCCGAGCTGGCCCGGCTTGGTGAGCCACTCGATGTCGTGCTGCGCCAAAGAGGCCCCGCCGATGGTGGCCGACTTGTAATGCAACTCCTTCTCGAGCGAAGGATCGGCGGCGATCGCCATCCGGCGCACATGGTTGTGCAGGCTGTCGCTGTAATAGAAGTAGCTGTTGCCCACGAACAGCACGCGCGCGGGCGTATCGACCTGGGGCGCCCTGATCAGCGGAACCGGCGCCGCCGCGGCGGCGGACGTCAGCGCCGCGCCGAGCAAGGCAAGCAGAAAGCGCATGGTCGACCTCATCGGCGTTGCTTGGCGGCGTAGTGCCGCTGCGCCCAGGCGACGGTCTCGCGCGCGGCGATGCCGGCCGCAACGGGGTGTGCGGCGAAGCGCTCGCGAAAGCGCCGGTCGTCGACGACGAACGGCTCGTCCCACTGGTAGAGCATTTCGTTCATCTCGCGGATCAGCGGCACGAACAGGCCGACCAGCCTGAGGATCGGCTTCGGGATGCTGCCGACGGGGATGCGCCGGCCGAGCACCTTGGCGAAGCGCTCGACGAGCTCGCGCATGCTGCCGGCGGGCTGGCAGGGCAGCATCCAGGCGCGCCCGAGCGCGTCGTCGGGCGCGCCGCCCAGCAGCGCCAGGCCGGCGGCGACGTCGGGAATGTAGTGGTAGCTGTGCACCGCGTCGGGATCGACCGGCGAGCGGGCCTTCTTCCCGGCCATGACCGGCTTCCAGAAGAAATCGCCCAGGTAGGTGAGCGTGCCGCGCGGGCCGTAGTAGTCCGAGGCGCGCCCGGCCACCGCGCGCACCGCGCCCCTCCTGTGCGCATCGAGCAGCCGCTCGGCGGCGCGGGCGCGGATGTCGCCCTTCCTGCTGCAGGGGTTCATCGGCGTGTCTTCGTTCATCGGCCGCCCGCCGGTGCGGCCCAGCATGTACAAGTTTTCGAGCACCACCAGGCGCGCGCCGGCGCCGCCGGCCGCCGCGATCAGGTTGTCCATGGTGCGCGGCACGACCTTGGCCCACAGCGCCGCGTCGTAGGCCGGGTTCATGCAGTGGTAGACGACTCTCGCGCCCTCGCAGGCGCGGGCGCAGAAACCGGGGTCGAGCGCGTCGCCCGGCGCGAGCTCGGCGCCGGGCGCG
The DNA here is from genome assembly GCA_035517095.1 of Burkholderiales bacterium. GTDB lineage: Bacteria > Pseudomonadota > Gammaproteobacteria > Burkholderiales > SG8-39 > DAHVFK01. The sequence continues at coordinate 19,129 of DATIZK010000068.1, read as the reverse complement.
ATCTCGCCGTGCGAGCGCCGCACCACGCGCACCCGCTCTCCGTGCTCGAGCAGCTTCATCGCGAGCGGCGTGCCCACCTGTCCTGCGCCGAAGATGACGTGCATCGCTCTCCTATGGTGCCACCGACACGCCGCGCGCGCCATGACGCGCGATCGCCTGCGCCACCAGCCCGCTCGCCTTGACATGGGCCGCGAACTCGCGCAGGAACGCGGCGCCGGCGTCGCGCCCGACCGGGGTGCCGATCGCCTGCTGCACGGCGGTGAAGCGCCCTTCGAGGATACGCGAGCCGGGCAGCTTCGCGGCGTCGGCCACCAGCCGCGCCTTGAGGCCGGCGAGCACTTCCAGCCCGTCGGCGACGAACATCTCGTACGAGGCGTCGATCCCCGGCGCGCGCACCAGCGTGGCGTGCTTCAGGGTGCGGGTCAGGTACAGGTCGTAGGCGCTCTTTTCGGCCGCGGCAATGCGCACCCCGGTGCGGTCTACCTCGGCGATGCTGCCGATCGTCGACCCGGCGGGCACCAGGTAGCTGGCCTCGATCTCGAGGTAGGCCGGGCTGAACGCGATTTCCTTCGCCCGCGCCGGCTCGGCGGCGAGGAAGGCCACGTCCCAGGCGCCCTGGCGCACCGCCTCGGCCAGCTTGCCCGCGCGCTCGAACAGCACGAACTCGAGCGGCAGGCCGCTCACGCGCGCGAGCTCGCGCGCCAGGTCGACCACGATACCGACCGGCTCGCCGCTCTTCGGGTCCTTGTTCACCAGCAGGAAGTTCTGCATGTTGAGGCCGACGCGCAGCTTGCCCGCGGGCGCGAGCTCGGCGCGCGCCGCGGGGGTGATTTCCAGGCTCATCGCCGCGCTCCTAGAGCTGGTGCTGCGGGTTGAGGCGCTCGATCTTGCTCGAGAGCCGGTTGAGCGCGCTGACGTAGGCCTTGGCCGAGGCGACGATCACGTCGGTGTCGGCGCCGACGCCGTTCACCACCCGCCCGCCCTTGGCCAGGCGCACCGTCACCTCGCCCTGCGACTCGGTGCCCTGGGTCACCGCGTTGACCGAGTACAGCAGCAGCTCGGCGCCGCTCTTGGCCACGCTCTCGATCGCCTTGAACGTGGCATCGACCGGGCCGTCGCCCTGCGACTCGGCCTTGCGCTCCTTGCCCGCCTCGGACAGCACCACGGTCGCGTGCGGGCGCTCGCCCATGCCGCTGGCCTGGCTCATGGTCACCAGCGCCCAGTGCTCCTCGGTCGCCGCGCCGGCCTCCTGCGCCACCAGCGCCTGCAGGTCCTCGTCGAAGATGTCGGCCTTCTTGTCGGCCAGTTCCTTGAAACGCTGAAAGGCCTTGTTGTAGGCGTCCTCGGAGTCGAGCTCGACGCCGATTTCCTTCAGCCGCTGCTTGAACGCGCTGCGGCCCGAGAGCTTGCCGAGCACGATCTTGTTGGCGCTCCAGCCGACGTCCTCGGCGGTCATGATCTCGTAGGTCTGGCGCGCCTTGAGCACTCCGTCCTGGTGGATGCCGGAGGCGTGCGCAAAGGCGTTCGCCCCGACGACGGCCTTGTTCGGCTGCACCACGAAACCGGTGATCTGGCTCACCAGGCGCGAGGTCGGAACGATCTGGGTGGCGTCGATGCGCGTGGCGAGGTGGAAGAAGTCGCTGCGCGTACGCACTGCCATCACCACCTCTTCGAGAGAGGTATTGCCCGCGCGCTCGCCCAGGCCGTTGATGGTGCACTCGATCTGGCGCGCGCCGCCGACCATCACCGCGGCGAGCGAGTTCGCCACCGCCATGCCGAGGTCGTTGTGGCAGTGCACGCTCCACACCGCCTTGTCCGAATTCGGGATTCTTTGCCTGAGAATCCTTATGAATTCGCCGAATTGCTGCGGCACCGCGTAGCCGACGGTGTCGGGGATGTTGATCGTGGTGGCGCCCTCCTTGATCACCGCCTCGAGCACGCGGCACAGGAAGTCGGGCTCCGAGCGGCTGCCGTCCTCGGGCGAGAACTCGACGTCGGGACAGGCGTTCTTGGCGTAACGCACCGACAGCCGCGCCTGCTCGAACACCTGCTCGGGAGTCATGCGCAGCTTCTTCTCCATGTGCAGCGGGCTGGTCGCGATGAAGGTGTGCACGCGCCAGGACCTGGCGCCCTTCAGCGCGTCGATGCCGCGCTGGATGTCGCGGTCGTTGGCGCGGCACAGTCCGGCCACGGTCGAGTCCTTGACCGTATTGGCGATCGCCCTCACCGCCTCGAAGTCGCCGTTGGACGACGCCGGGAAGCCGGCCTCGATCACGTCGACCTTCATGCGCTCCAGCGCCCGCGCGATGCGCAGCTTCTCGTCCTTGGTCATCGAGGCGCCGGGGCTCTGCTCGCCGTCGCGCATGGTGGTGTCGAAGATGATCAGGTTTGTGTTGCCGCTCATGGTGCGCTCCTTGGGTGCGAATGTGCGAATGCCTATCCGCCGCGAAGGGCGGGACGGGTACTGCCGAATGGGAGGTTTTAGTTTGTGCGCGCGAGGCGCAGCAGCAGACCGGCCAGCAGAAGCGCCGCGCCGGAAAGGACAAGCTCGAGCCTGAAGGTCGAAGCCATGGCCTGCAATATAACGCGCCACCCGGGCCGGCGCAAGCCTTCAGCCCGGCTTGCCGTCCAGGCGCGGCTGCGCCAGGCGCGGCGCGTAGGCTACGAAGTAGGCCAGGAAGGCCGCGCTCCAGAGCGCGGCGGACGCAATGACCAGCGGCATGTAGGCCGCGAGCACGAGCGCCGCGGCGACGCGCAGCAGCGCCGCGGCGAGAACGAGCACGTAGGCCAGGGTCTCCGCGCCGCCCGCCACCAGCGGGCGGCCGGTGTGGCCGAGCGCGGTGCGCGTGATCATGCCGACGATCATGCCCGACACCGCGCCGACCGCGAACGCGTGCAGCGCGGCGGCGCCGATCACGACGCCGAAGGCCGCCAGGCCCAGCAGCACGAAGCCAACCGGAATCCAGGCATGCGACAGGTGCAGGATCCAGAGGATGGGGCGCCCGCGCGTGGCGAGCGGCGCCCAGCCGGCTTGGCGCGCGGCATGCAGCGCCGCGGCCGCGAACGCCGGCGCGGCGGTGAGCCAGCCGCCGAGTTCGGCCAGCGCGCAGGCGAACGCGATCACCGACAGCGCGAGCGCGGCGCGGTCGAGCCCCGCCGAGCGCCGCTGCCTTGCCTGCGGCAGCGCGTTGGCGGTGAACGACGGCACCACGCGACCCGCCATCACGATCAGCAGGATCACGATCAGGTACAGCGCGCCCTGCACCGCGAGCGACGCGGGCAGCTCGATCAAGTCCAGGGTCGAGAGGTGGAAGCAGGCGTCGGCCACGCCGAGCGCGGTGAGCAGCACCGGCACGAAGTAATTGCGCCTGTTGCGCGCGGCGAACAGCACCCGCGCAAGCACCGCAGCGATCACGAACGGAAACGCCCCGTCGACCAGCGCCCCGAGCCAGCCCGGCCCGCTCAGCATCAGCACGCGCGCGGCGAGCCAGTGCGCGGCGAGCAGCGCGAGCGGCCACCCCGAGGGCGTCGGCCGCCCGGTCCAGGCCCGGACCGCGGTGAGCAGGAAGCCGGCGATCACCGCCAGGACGAAGCCGAACACCATTTCGTGCTGGTGCCAGGCCAGCCCCGCGAGGTATCCGGCGGGCCAGCCGTGGCCGGCGAGCTCGGCGACCCAAGCCGGCACCGCGATGGCGGCGAACAGCGCGGCGAGCAGGTAGAAGGGGCGAAAGCCGAGGTTGAAAAGCGCGGATCGCACGCTCAGACGATGCGCCCCGGACGACCTTTCAGGACCCACTGCACGTAGCCCGAGACCGAGTAGGCCACGACCAGCAGGAACAGCACCAGCGCCGGCTTGGTGGCGATCACGGTCAGGCCGGCAACGATTACCAGCACCGCCCAGAACGGCACGCTCTTCTTCAGGTTGATGTCCTTGAAGCTGTAGAACGGCACGTTGGTCACCATGGTGATGCCGGCGAACATTGTCACGCACCACGACAGCCAGGAGAGCCAGGTCTCGCCGCCGAAGCCGAGGTCGTTCATGATCCACACCAGTCCCGCGACCAGAGCGGCCGCCATCGGGCTCGGCAGGCCCTGGAACCAGCGTTTGTCGACTACGTCGATGTTGGTGTTGAAGCGCGCCAGGCGCAGCGCCGCCCCGGCGCAATAGACGAACGCGGCCACCCAGCCCAGCTTGCCCAGGCCCTTGAGCGACCACTCGTAGATCACCAGCGCGGGCGCCGCGCCGAAGGACACCATGTCGGACAGGCTGTCGTACTCGGCGCCGAACTCGCTCTGGGTGCGGGTGAGACGCGCCACGCGGCCGTCGAGGCCGTCCAGCACCATGGCGATGTAGATCGCGACCGCGGCGATCTCGAAGCGCAGGTTCATCGCCTGCACGATGGCGTAGAAGCCGGCGAACAGCGCCGCGGTGGTGAACAGGTTGGGCAGCAGGTAGATGCCGCGCCGGCGCAGGGCGCCGATCGGGAGCCGCTTGCCCTGCACGCCGTGCGGATATTCAGCCATTTTGCGCCAGTCTCGCGAGCACGCTCTCGGCAGCGTACACCTTGTCGCCCAGCGCCGCAGTGACCTCGGCATCCAGCGGCAGGTACAGGTCCACGCGCGAGCCGAAGCGGATGAAGCCGTAGCGCTCCCCGCGCGCGAGCTCGCGCCCGGCGTCGACGTAGCACAGAATGCGCCGCGCGACGAGCCCCGCGATCTGCACGCAGGTGACGTCCTGCCCGTCCGGGGTGCGCAGCCACAACGCGCAGCGCTCGTTCTCGAGCGAGGCCTTGTCGAGCGCGGCGTTTAGGAAGCTGCCCGCGTGGTACCAGCGCTGCCTGACGGCGGCGTCCACCGGCGAACGGTTGGAATGAACGTTGAACACGTTCATGAACACCGAGACCTTGAGCGCGTCGCGCTCGAGCCAGGGGTCGCGCGCCTTTTCCACCGCGACCACGCGCCCGTCGGCGGCCGAAAGTACGGCGCGCGGGTCGTCCGGGATCTCGCGCCGCGGGTCGCGGAAGAACTGCAGCACGAACAGCGCCACGAGCCACAGCGGAACCGACCACCAGCCGCCCGCCAGCCAGCCGACCAGCAGCGCGGCGAGCACCGCCGCGGCGAGGAACGGCCAGCCCTCGCGCGCGATCAGCGGATGCGGATAGCCCGCCGCCATCCGTCAGTTCTTTGACTGATCAACCAGGCGGTTCTTGCGGATCCACGGCATCATGTCGCGCAGCTTGGCGCCCACGGTCTCGACCGGGTGCTCGGCGGTCATGCGCCTGCGGCTGAGCAGGGTCGGAGCGCCGGCGCGGTTCTCGAGCACGAAGTCCTTGGCGTATTCGCCCGACTGGATGCGCGCCAGCGCCGCGCGCATCGCGTCCTTGACGCGCGCGTCGATGATCTTCGGCCCGGTGACGTACTCGCCGTACTCGGCGTTGTTCGAGATCGAGTAGTTCATGGTGCCGATGCCGCCCTCGTACATGAGGTCGACGATCAGCTTGAGCTCGTGCAGGCACTCGAAGTACGCCATCTCCGGCGCGTAGCCCGCCTCGGTGAGCACCTCGAAGCCGCTCTTCACCAGCTCGACGCAGCCGCCGCACAGCACGGCCTGCTCGCCGAACAGGTCGGTCTCGGTCTCCTCCTTGAACGAGGTCTCGATCACGCCGGCCTTGCCGCCGCCGATCGCCGCGGCGTAGGAAAGCGCCATGTCGCGCGCCTTGCGCGAAGCGTTGCGGTGCACCGCGATCAGCATCGGCACCCCGCCGCCGCCGGCGTAGGTCGAGCGCACGGTATGCCCCGGAGCTTTCGGCGCGACCATCCATACGTCGAGGTCGGCGCGCGGCTGGACCTGGCCGTAGTGGATGTTGAAGCCGTGCGCGAAGGCGAGCGCGCCGCCCTTCCTTATGTTCGGCTCGACCTCGGACTGGTAGACCGCCGCGATGTGCTCGTCCGGCATCAGCATCATGACGATGTCGGCGCCCTTGACCGCCTCGCCGATCTCGGCGACCTTAAGTCCGGCCTTCTTCGCCTTGTCCCACGACGCGCCGCCCTTGCGCAGCCCGACCGTGACCTTGACCCCGGAGTCGTGCAGGTTGAGCGCGTGCGCATGGCCCTGCGAGCCGTAGCCGAGAATGGTGACCTTCTTGCCCTTGACGAGCGAGAGATCGGCGTCCTTGTCGTAGTACACCTTCATCGTCTTCCCCCAGTCTCTAGACCCGCAAAATCCGGTTGCCGCGCCCGATGCCAGAGGTGCCGGTGCGCACCGTTTCCAGGATCGCGCTCTGGTCGAGCGCCTGGATGAACGCATCCAGCTTCCTGCCGTCCCCGGTCAGCTCGATGGTGTAGGTATTGTCGGACACGTCGATCACGTGCGCGCGGAAGATGTCCGCCATGCGCTTCATTTCCTCGCGCTCCTTGGCGCCGGCACGCACCTTGATCAGCATCATCTCGCGCTCGATGTGCTCGGCCTCCGACAGGTCCACCACCTTGACGACCTCGACCAGCTTGTTGAGCTGCTTGGTGATCTGCTCGATCACGTCCTCCGAGCCGGTGGTCACGATCGTCATGCGCGACATCGACGGGTCCTCGGTCGGCGCGACCGTGAGCGACTCGATATTGTAGGCGCGGGCCGAGAACAGGCCGGACACGCGCGACAGCGCGCCTGCCTCGTTCTCCAGCAGGATGGAGATGATGTGCCGGCTCACAGGTCTTCGGCCAGGATCATTTCCGAGATGCCCTTGCCGCCGGGCACCATCGGATAGACGTTCTCGGTCTGGTCGGTGAGGAAGTCCATGAATACCAGCTCGTCCTTGCGCTTGAACGCATCGCGCAGCGCCGGCTCGACGTCGGCCGGCTTGTCGATCAGCACCCCGCGGTGGCCGTAGCCCTCGGCCAGCTTGACGAAGTCCGGCAGCGCATCCATGTACGACTCGGAGTAGCGGTTGCCGTGGAAGAACTGCTGCCACTGGCGCACCATGCCCATGTACTTGTTGTTCAGGTTGACGATCTTGATCGGCAGCCGGTACTGCTTGCAGGTGGAGAGCTCCTGCAGGCACATCTGGATGCTCGACTCGCCGGTGACGCAGGCCACCGTCGCGCCGGGGTTGACCAGCTGCACGCCCATCGCCGCCGGCAGGCCGAAGCCCATGGTGCCCAGGCCGCCGGAGTTGATCCAGCGGCGCGGCTGCTCGAACTTGTAGAACTGGGCGGCCCACATCTGGTGCTGGCCGACATCCGACGTAACGAAGGCGTCGCCCCCGGTAACTTCGTACAGCTTCTCGATCACGAACTGCGGCTTGATGATCTTCGAGCTGCGGTCGTACTTCAGGCAGTCCCTCGCGCGCCACTGGCCGATCTGCTTCCACCAGGGCGCGATATCGGGCTTGCTTCCCTCCGCCGCCAGCAGCTTGATCAGGTCCTGCAGCACGTCCGGCACGTGGCCGACGATCGGCACGTCGACCCTGACGCGCTTGGAAATCGACGACGGATCGATGTCGATATGGATGATCTTGCGCGGGTTCTGCGCGAAGTGCGCCGGATTGCCGATCACGCGGTCGTCGAACCTGGCGCCGATCGCGAGCAGCACGTCGCAGTTCTGCATCGCCATGTTGGCTTCGTAGGTCCCGTGCATGCCGAGCATGCCGAGGAACCGCGCGTCGCTCGCCGGGAAGCCGCCGAGCCCCATCAGGGTGCTGGTGCAGGGAAAACCGAGCAGCCTGACGATCTCGCCCAGCTGCGGCGCGGCGTCCGACAGGATCACCCCGCCGCCGGTGTAGATCATCGGCCGCTGCGCGCCGAGCAGCAGCTGCGCCGCCTTCTTGATCTGCCCCGGATGGCCCTTGCGCACCGGGTTGTAGGAGCGCATCGAGACCGTTTCGGGATAGGCGAACTCGCAGCTCTGGATGGTCACATCCTTCGGGATGTCGACCAGCACCGGCCCGGGGCGACCGGTCTTGGCGAGATAGAACGCCTTCTTGATCGTGCCCGCGAGGTCCTTCACGTTCTTGACCAGGAAATTGTGCTTCACGCAGGGGCGCGTGATGCCGACCGCGTCTACCTCCTGGAACGCGTCGAGCCCGATCGCGGCCGTCGGCACCTGGCCCGTGATGATCACCATCGGGATCGAGTCCATGTAGGCAGTGGCGATCCCGGTCACCGCGTTGGTTACGCCCGGGCCGGAGGTGACCAGGCACACGCCTACCTTGTTCGACGAGCGCGAGTAGCCGTCGGCGGCGTGCGCCGCACCCTGCTCGTGGCGCACCAGGACGTGCTTGACCTTGTCCTGCTTGAACAGCTCGTCGTAGATGAACAGCACCGCGCCGCCGGGATAGCCGAAGACGTACTCGACGCCCTCCTCCTGCAAACAGCGCACGACGATCTCGGCGCCGGTAAGCGCAACCCCTTTGGCTCGATCCATGACTTTGTTGCCGAAAAGTGGCGGAAAACTTTGAACGATAAAGACTTGTTGCGATGCGGTCAAGGGAGCGAAACGAGCCGCGGCGGCAGTTTTGGTAACATTCCGCCAAGGCAGTACAACGCGCAACGGCGCACGACAAAAGGGCCTACCCTGGCGACTCGCAGCGAGCTTTCGGCGTTCCTCGAGAGTGTCGAGCGGCGAGCCTTCAAGCAGGCCGTGTTTGCGGTTCGCGACCACGAGGCCGCGCTGGATATCGTGCAGGACGCGATGCTTAGGCTGGCCGAGAAGTACTGCGACCGACCGGCGGAGGAGTTGCCGCAGCTGTTCCATCGCATCATGCAGAACGCGATCCGGGACTGGTACCGGCGCCAGAAAGTGCGTTCGCTGTGGTCCACGCTGCTGTCGTCGCTGCACCCTGCGCGCGGCGAGGAGGACGAGCGCGATCCACTCGAGACGATCGAAGTCGACCAGCGCTCGCACTACGCCGGCGCGCCCGGTGAGTTGCTCGAGCGATCGCAAGTCATTGAAATAATAGAGCAAGAGATCACGCGGCTACCCGCACGTCAACGAGAAGCTTTCTTGATGCGTTACTGGGAGGAACTGGACGTGGCTGAGACGGCGATGGCGATGGGGTGCTCGGAGGGCAGCGTGAAGACGCACTGCTCCCGGGCCGCGCGCGCGTTGGCGACGGCGCTCAAGGCCCGCGGCATCACGCTGTAGCGCAGCACGCGTCCGGCAAGCACATATGAACGAACCCGAATTCGGCAACAAGATCCGCCACCTGCTGAACCAGGGCGCGCAGCTCGACCCGCGCGTGGCCGAGCGGCTGCGCGCGGCGCGCGGGCTGGCGCTGGCGCGGGGCGCGACCGAGCGCGCCTCGGCGCTGGCCTGGGCGGGCGGGGTGTTCGGGCGCCTGGGCGGCCTGGGAGGCCTGTCGCTGCGGCTGCTGCTGCCGGTGGCGCTGCTCGGCATCGCGCTCACGACGATCTACGGCTGGCAGCAGAACCAGAAGATGGCCGAGTTCGCCGACATCGACAGCCAGCTGCTGGCCGACGACCTGCCGATCGACGCCTACCTCGACAAGGGCTTCGACGCTTGGCTCCAGAAGCACGCCGCGCGCTGAGCGCGGGGGCGCGCCGCCTCGCCGCGCTGTGCGGCGCGCTGCTCTTCGCGCTCGCCTCGAGCGCGCTGGCGGTCGCGCCGCAGAGCAAGAACCCGTCCTGGTCGGAGCTCACGCCCCAGCAGCGCGAAATCCTGGCGCCGCTCGCCGGCGAGTGGGACAAGCTGGACCCGCCGCGCAAGAAGGAGTGGCTCGGCGTGGCCAAGCGCTACCCCAAGATGACGCCGATCGGAAAGAAGCGCGTGCAGACGCGGATGCGCAAGTGGGCCGAGCTGACCCCCGCACAGCGCGAAGAAGCGCGCAAGAAATACCAGCGCATCGACAAGCTGCCCCCGGCCAAGCGCGAGGCGCTGCGCCAGAGCTGGAAGGAATACGAATCGCTGCAGCCCCAGCAGCGCAAGTGAGCGCACCGGGCCTGCTTAGGCGGCTCGCCGCCATGGCCTACGAGGGCACGCTTCTGCTCGCCGTGGCCTTCGCCTCGACCGCGCTGTTTCTGCTCGCCGGCGGCGGCGCCTCCGCGCTCGAGGGTTGGCGCCACCTCGCGCTGCAGGTCTATCTCGCTGCGGTGTTCGCGGGCTATTTCCTGTGGTGCTGGCTGCGCGGCGGTCAAACCCTCGCGATGAAGGCCTGGCATATCCGGCTGGTGGCGCCGGGGCGCGAAAGCGTGCCGGCGGGCAAAGCGCTGCTGCGCTTCGCGCTCGCCGCGCTGCTGCTGCCGAGCGGGATCTCGCTGCTGTGGGCGCTGTTCGACCCCGAGCGCCAGTTCCTGCACGACCGCCTCGCGGGAACGCGGCTGATTTCCGTGCCGCGCTGAATTAGCGCCGCTCTACCCACCACATCATCAGCACGGCCGCCAGGAAGAACGCGGCGCTCGGAACCGCCGCCGCCGCGACCGGCGGCCAGTTCTGCAGCAATCCGATGTGCGAGAACAGGCTGTTGAGCATGTGGAAGAAGGTGCCGAGCATGATGCCCGAGAACACCTTGATGCCCACCATGCCGGCGCGCGCCTGGATGTAGGCGAAAGGCAGCGCGAGCGCCATCATCACCAGCACCGCGAGCGGATAGAACAGCTTCTTCCACATCGCGATCTCGTAGCGCTCGGTCTTCTGTTGGTTGCCGGCCAGGTGCTCGGTGTACTTGTACAGCTTCCAGACCGACATGCGCTCCGGCGCGACGATCAGCACCTCCAGCATCTCCGGGTTGACCGCCGAGCGCCATTCCACGCTCGGCAGGCGCTCGACGCGCGGGCCCTCGGGCGTGAACTCGGTCTGCGCCACGTCGATCAGCTTCCAGCGCCCCCCGCCCTGATATTCGCCGCGCGCCGCCGCGCGCGCGAGCTGCAGCCGGTCGTCCTGGTCGAACTGGTAGATGCGCACGTCGGTCAGCGAGCTCGCGCTGCGGGCTTCGCGCACGTTGATGAAAGAGTGCTCGTCCTTGAACCACAGGCCGGTGCGCATTTCCTGCCCGATCAGGGTGCTCATGGCGTGCATGCGCAGCTTCTGCGCCGCCTCCTCCGCCGCGGGCGCGAGCCACTCGCCGACGACGAAGGTGGCGAGCACGAACACCAGGCCCACCTTCGCCAGCGCGTACCCTGCCGCGCGCGGCGACAGCCCCGAGCCGCGCATCACGGTGAATTCCGAATTGCTCGCCAGGTGCGCGAGCACGTACAGGGTACCGATTAGCACCACCACGGGGAACAGCTCGTAGGCGTGCGCCGGCACCGACAGCAGCACGAAGATGAACACCTCGCGCAAGTGGTAGTTGCCGCGCCCGAGGTCGCCCAGCTCGTGGATCAGGTCGAAGAAGGCGAACAGCGACAGGAAGCCGAGCAGCACGAATCCCACCGCGACGAAGATCTGGCGCGCCAGGTAGCGCTCGAGGGTGCGGGATCGCATCTCGCCCGGCGCCCCTCAACGCGCCAGCCGCAGGCGGAACAGCTGCATACGGCGCGCGAACAGGACCAGCAGCAGCACCAGCATGGCGCCGTGCACCAGCCACCAGCCGACCGAGAAATCGAGCCGCCCGAGCGTGACCCGTGCCTGGCTGACCGAGAGCAGGTTCGAGTACACGACGTAGGTCAGCAGGGCGAACGCCAGGTTGACCGAGCGGCCGGCGCGCGGATTGACGAAGCTCATCGGGATCGCCAGCAGGACCAGGATCAGCGCCGAGAGCGGGATGCCGATGCGCCACACCAGCTCGCCCAGGTTGGCGTCGGTCGGGTTGCGGATCAGCGCCAGGGTCGAGAGGTCCTGGTGCGAGGCCGCGGGGCGCGGGCCCTCGCTCCTGCTGATCCGGGTCGCGTAGCGCCCGAAGCGCATCACGCGGTAGTCCGCCCCGCCCGGGCTGCCCTCGTAGCGCTGGCCGTCCTCGAGCACCAGGAAGCGGTCGCCGTCCGCCGCCGTCTCGGTGCGGCCGGTGCGGCTCATCATCACGCCCTCGCGCTGGTGCTGAACCGAGTTCACGAACACGTTGTTCACCGTGGTCTTGTCGGCGCCGACGGAATCGACGAAGAACACGCGGTCGTGGTCGCCCGATTCGCCGAAGGTGCCGGGATCGACGCGCGAGACGTCGTCGCGCGCCTGGATGCCGGCGCTGAACCGCTGGGCGATCTGCGCCGCCCACGGCGACAGAAAGAGCGAGGTCGCGGCGATCAGCGCCACCAGCGGCAGCGCGAACTTCAGCACCGGCGCGAGCCACGCCGTAAGCGACAGGCCGGAGTTGAACCAGATCACCATCTCCGAATCGCGGTAGCTGCGCGACAGCGTGAGCAGCACCGAGACGAACAGCGTGAGCGACAGCAGCACCGGCAGCGTGTTCACCGAGAAGAACGCCAGGTAGGCAACCACCGCGTCGGAGGGAATCTTGCCCCCGGCGGCGTCGCCGAGCAGCCGGATCAGGCGCGTGGTGAGCGCGATCGAGAACAGGGTCAGGAACACCGCGCTCGCGAGGCTCGCGAATTCCCTGATCAGCGCGCGTTGAAAGATCATCTTCGCTCGAGCCTCGCCTTCGATTCACAGTCGGCTGCAAAACATGCGATCATTTGCGCCGTCCGAAAACGACGGAGAGTGCGGTGGAATTTAGCATAAAAACCCTTGCGCCCGAGCGTGCCAGGACGGGCTGCCTCGTGCTCGGCGTGTATCCGGACGGCGCCCTGACGCGCGCCGCCCGGCTCGCCGACCGCGCGGCGCACGGCGCGCTGCGCAGCGCCCTCGCGCTCGGCGATCTGACGGGCAAGCCGGGCACGACGCTGCTGCTGCGCGAGCTGCCGGGGCTCGCCGCGCAGCGGGTGCTGCTGGTCGGCCTGGGCGAGCGCAGGGATTTCGGCGAGCAGCCGTTGCGCGACGCGGTGCGCGGCGCGGCGAACGCGCTGCGCGAGCTCGGCGCAAAGGACGCGACCGTCTACCTGGGCGAGCTCAAGGCCGGGCGCCGCAGCCAGGCCTGGGGCCTGCGCCAGCTGGTGCTCGGCATGCGCGAGGCGTTCTACCGCTTCGATCAGCTCAAGACGCAGAAGAAAACGCCCGCGCCCGCGCTCGCCGCGGTGACGCTGGCGCAGAGCAGCGGGCCGGTGACGCTGCAGGCGCAGGCTGCGCTGAAGGAGGCGCTCGCCACCGCCGACGGCGCTGCGCTCGCGCGCGACCTGGGCAACCTGCCGCCCAACATCTGCACCCCGTCCTATCTGGCCGAGGAGGCGAAGAAGCTCGCGCGCCAGTACAAGCTCGGGCTGCAGGTGCTCGAGCGGCGCGACATGGAGAAGCTCGGCATGGGCGCGCTGCTGTCGGTGACGCGCGGCTCGCACCAGCCGCCCAAGCTGATCGTGCTGCGCTACAGCGGCGCGGCCAAGTCCAGCAAGCCGGTGGTGCTGGTGGGCAAGGGCATCACTTTCGACACCGGCGGCATTTCGCTCAAGCCCGCGGCCGAGATGGACGAGATGAAGTACGACATGTCGGGCGCGGCGAGCGTGCTGGGCGCGCTGCGCGCGCTCGCGGGCATGAAGGCGCCGGTGAACGCGATCGCCGTGGTGCCGACCTGCGAGAACATGCCCGGCGGCGGCGCCTCCCGGCCGGGCGACGTGGTGACGACGCTCTCGGGGCAGACGGTCGAGATCCTCAACACCGACGCCGAGGGGCGCCTGATCCTGTGCGACGCGCTGAGCTACACCGAGCGCTTGCACCCGGACGTCGTGGTCGACGTCGCGACCCTGACGGGCGCCTGCGTGATCGCGCTCGGCCACGTCGCGAGCGGCATGTTCGCCAACGACCAGAAGCTGGCCGACGAGCTGCGCGCCGCGGGCGAGGACGCCTGGGACCGGGTCTGGCAGATGCCGCTGTGGGAGGACTACCAGGAGCAGCTGCGCTCGAACTTCGCCGACATGGCGAACATCGGCGGCCGGCCGGCCGGCAGCGTGACCGCGGCCTGCTTCCTGTCGCGCTTCGCCAAGAAGCTGCGCTGGGCGCATCTGGACGTCGCCGGCACGGCCTGGAAGAGCGGGCGCGAGAAGGGCTCGACCGCGCGCCCGGTACCGCTGCTGGTGCGCTTCGTGCTGCGGCATGCGGGCGCAAAGTGACGAGCATCGACTTCTACTTCAACGCCGAGGACAAGCTGCAGGTGGCCTGCCGCCTCGCCGGCAAGGCGCTGGCGCAGAAAAAGCGCCTGCTGATCTACGCGCCCGAGCCGGAAACGGCGCAGCGGCTCGACCGCATGCTGTGGACCTGGCCGCCGACCGGGTTCGTGCCGCATTGCCTGGCGCACGATCCCGAGGCGGCGCAGACCCCGGTCCTGATCGCGCGCGACAGCGAAGCGCCGCAGGCCTGCGAGGTGCTGCTCAACCTGTCGCCCGAGGCACCGCCGCACTTCGAGCGCTTCGAGCGCCTGCTCGAGATCGTCGCGCGCGACGACGAAGAGCGCAAGGCCGGGCGCGCGCGCTACCGCTGGTACCGCGACCGGGGCTATCCGATCGGCGACCACGATCTCGCCGGGGAGGCCGCGCGCAGTGAGTGACGATCCGCGCAAGGAATTCAACCCGCTGATCCAGCGCGTCGACGCGCTGCTGCGGCGGCACCAGGAAGCGCCCAAGCGGGACGAGGACGTTCCGGTGCTGACCGAAATCGTCGACCCGAAGGCCGTGCGCCCCGCGCGCGGCGTGGACCGGGCCACGGTCGAGGCGCTGGCGCAGGAGCTGGAGAGCGCGGTGCTGCTGCGCCTTGCGCCGGAGCTGGACCGGGTGTTCGAGGAGCGCCTGGCGGGGACGCTGGGCGAGATGCTCGAGCAGGTGCTGAACGGAATGCGCGCCGAGCTTGCGGCGAGCGTGCACATGATGGTGCGCGAGGCGATCGCGGTTTCGGTCGCGCAGACGCTGGGCGAAGGGCCGCAGGATTCAAGCCTGAAATAAGCCGATGTCTCTCGACAAGAGTTTCGATCCGCGCGCGGTCGAGCAGCGCTGGTACCGGCGCTGGGAGAAGGCGGGCTGGTTCGTCGCCGGCGCGGATCCCGGCAGGCCGGCGTTCTGCATCCAGCTGCCGCCGCCGAACGTGACCGGCGTGCTGCACATGGGGCACGCGTTCAACCAGACGATCATGGACGCGCTCACGCGCTACCACCGCATGCGCGGCGACAACACGCTGTGGCTGCCCGGCACCGACCACGCGGGAATCGCGACCCAGATCGTGCTCGAGCGCCAGCTCGAGCAGCAGGGCGCGAGCCGCGAGGGGCTCGGGCGCGAGGGCTTCGTCGCCAAGGTATGGGAATGGAAGGCGCAGTCGGGCTCGACCATCACCGAGCAGATGCGGCGCATGGGCGACTCCTGCGACTGGAGCCGCGAGTACTTCACCATGGACCAGAAGCTCTCGCGCGTGGTGCTCGAGACCTTCGTGCGGCTGCACGAGCAGGGCCTGATCTACCGCGGCAAGCGGCTGGTGAACTGGGACCCGGTGCTGCGCAGCGCAGTGTCCGACCTCGAGGTCGAGAGCGAGGAGGAAGACGGCAAGCTGTGGCACATCCGCTACCCGGGCGAGGGCTTCAGCCTCACGGTCGCGACCACGCGCCCCGAGACCATGCTGGGCGACGTCGCGCTGATGGTCCACCCCGAGGACGAGCGCTACCGCGCCTACGTCGGGCGCGAGGTCGAGCTGCCGCTCACCGGGCGGCGCATCCCGGTGATCGCGGACGAGTACGTCGAGCGCGAGTTCGGCACCGGCTGCGTCAAGGTCACCCCGGCGCACGACTTCAACGACTGGCAGGTCGGGCAGCGCCACGGCCTGCCGCAGATCGCGGTGCTGACGCTGGATGCGCGCATCAACGACAACGCGCCCGGCAAGTACCGCGGGCTGGACCGCTACGAGGCGCGCGAGCGCATCGTGCAGGACCTCAAGGCCGCCGGCCTGCTCGAGTCGGTCAAGCCGCACCGCATGGTGGTGCCGCGCTGCGGCCGCACCGGCGCCGCGGTCGAGCCGATGCTGACCGACCAGTGGTTCGTCGCCATGTCCAGGCCCGGCGCCGAGGGCAAGTCGATCGCCCAGCGCGCGATCGAGGTGGTGCGCAACGGCGAGGTCAAGTTCCACCCCGAGAACTGGCTCAGCACCTATTACCAGTGGATGAACAACATCCAGGACTGGTGCATCTCGCGCCAGCTCTGGTGGGGCCACCAGATCCCCGCATGGTACGACGAAGAAGGGAAGGTCTATGTCGCGAGAACTTACGAAGACGCACTAGAACAATCTTCGGGAAAGCCCCTGACGCGCGATCCGGATGTCCTCGACACCTGGTTCTCGTCGGCGCTGGTGTGCCATTCGACGCTCGGCTGGCCCGATCCGCAGGGCGCCGACAAGCTCGCCTACCAGCTCTACCTGCCCTCCTCCGTGCTGGTGACCGGCTACGAGATCATCTTCTTCTGGGTCGCGCGCATGATCATGCTGACGACCTGGTTCACCGGCCGCGTGCCGTTCCGCGACGTCTACATCCACGGCATCGTGCGCGACCACGAAGGCAAGAAGATGTCGAAGTCCGAGGGCAACACGATCGACCCGGTCGACCTGATCGACGGCATCGGGCTGGACGCGCTGCTCGAGAAGCGCAGCACCGGGCTGCGCAAGCCCGAGGACGCGCCCAAGATCCGCGCCCGCACCAGGAACGAGTTCCCCGAGGGCATCCCGGCCTTCGGCGCCGACGCGCTGCGCTTCACCATGGCCGCCTACGCCACGCTCGGGCGCAACGTCAATTTCGACTTCAAGCGCTGCGAGGGCTACCGCAACTTCTGCAACAAGCTGTGGAACGCGACCCGCTTCGTGCTGATGAATACCGAAGGCAGGGACTGCGCGCTGGACGATTCCAAGCCGCTGACGCTGTCGTACGTCGACCGCTGGATAGTGAGCCGACTGCAGCGTACCGAGGCCGAGGTGGAGCAAGCCTTCGCCGACTACCGGCTCGACAACGTCGCCAGCGCGATTTACCGCTTCGTGTGGGACGAATACTGCGACTGGTACGTCGAGCTGGCCAAGGTGCAGCTCCAGTCGTCGGATGAAGCGGAGCTGCGCGGAACCCGGAGGACGCTGGTCCGGGTGCTGGAGGCCGTCTTGCGGCTCGCGCACCCGGTCATCCCCTTCATTACTGAAGAGCTCTGGCAGAAAGTGGCGCCCCTCGCCGGGAAGACCGGACCGACCGTCATGCTCGCGCCCTATCCCAAGTCGCAGCCGGAAAAAATCGATCAGGGCGCCGAGGAGAGAGTCTCGCGTCTCAAGGCCGGCATCGACGCGCAGCGAAATCTGCGAAGCGAAATGGGAATTCCGCCGGCGCAACGCCCGCCTCTGTTCATTGCGGCAGGCGCTCAGGAACACGCCGCGCTCCGAGCCGACGCGCGTTATTCCCAGGTTCTCGCGCGGACGTCGACGGTGAATATCTCGAGCGAGCTTCCCAACGCGGATGCACCGGTAGCCGTCGTCGGAGAAGCCCGCTTCATGCTGCACGTCGAGGTCGACGTCGCGGCCGAGCGCGAGCGCCTGGGCAAGGAAGTCGCGCGCCTGGAGGGCGAGATCGGCAAAGCGCGCGGCAAGCTCGGCAACGCATCGTTCGTCGAGCGCGCGCCGGCCAAGATCGTGGCGCAGGAGCGCGAGCGCCTGGCCGGCTTCGAGGCGACGCTCGGCAAGCTGCGCGAGCAGCTCGACAAGCTCTCCCCGCGCGCCTAGGCGCGCCCCGCGCCGTGGCCCCGCCGCCCAGCCTGCGCGCGTTCCGGCACCGCAACTACCGGCTCTACTTCTTCGGCCAGGGAATCTCGCAGATCGGCACCTGGATGCAGCTGATCGCGACCAGCTGGCTGATCTACCGCCTTTCGAGCTCGGCCTTTCTGCTCGGCCTGGCGGCCTTCGCGCTGCAGATTTCGTTCCTCGTGCTGGCGCCGGTGGCCGGGGTGCTGGTCGATCGCATGGTCAAGCGCCGGGTGCTGTACGCGACCCAGGGCACGGCGCTGGCGCAGTCGCTGGTGATGTTCGCGCTGGTCGCGAGCGGGCGCGTCGAGCCCTGGCACCTGGTGGCGGGCAACCTCGTTCTGGGAGTGGTGAACGCCTTCGACAGCCCGGCGCGCCAGTCCTTCCTGGTCGAGCTGGTCGGCGGCCGGGAGGACCTGCCGAACGCGATCGCGCTCAGCTCGGCGCTAATGAACGGCGCGCGCTTCGTCGGCCCGATGCTCGGCGGAGCGGTGATCGCCGCGGCCGGGGTGGCCTGGGGCTTCGGCCTGAACAGCGTGTCCTACCTCGCGGTGCTCGGCGCCCTGGCGGCGATGCGCACCGCGCCGCGCGCGCCCCAGCCACGCCCCGGCGGCTGGGCGCGCGAGCTGCTGGCGGGCTTTCGCTACGCCTACGGCTTCCTGCCCACGCGCAGCGCGCTGCTGCTGCTCGCCGCGGTGAGCTTCTTCGCCCAGCCCTACCAGTCGCTCATGCCCTGGTTCGCCAAGGAGGCGTTCCACGGCGACTCGGCCACGCTCGGCCTGCTGATCGGCGCCGGCGGCTTCGGCGCGGTATCGGGCATGGTCTACCTCGCCACGCGCAGCACGATCCGCGGGCTGCTGCGGCGGCTGCCGCTCTCGGCCGCGGGCGCGGGGCTGGCCCTGACCTGCTTCTCCTTCACGCACGACCTGCGGCTCGCGCTGCCGCTCGTGTTCCTGACCGGGATGGGGATCATGCTCACCGCCGCCTCGACCAACACTGTGCTGCAGACCATCGTCGAAGACCGCCTGCGCGCGCGCGTCGCGGCGCTGTACATCATGGCCTTTCTCGGCATGAGCCCGCTCGGTGCGCTGCTGGCCGGGACGCTGTCGCGCTACGTCGGCCCGCCGCTGACGCTCGGGCTGGGCGGCCTGTGCGCGGCCGGCGCGGCGGCCTGTTACGCCTCCAAGCTGCCGCAGATCCGCCGGGAGATCCGCCCGCTGTACCGGCGCCTGGGCATCATTCCGCCGTCCGAGGCCGGCTAGTAGCCGCCGTACTGCTTGCCGTAGAACGCCGGCCGGCGCCCGACCAGGCTCTCGAGCAGGATCAGCTCGGCGTCGGTGTGGTTTACCACCGGCGCCTTCATGATCATCTGCGGCGCGCCGTGCGCCATGACGAAGC